>CAZQBS010000045.1:0-22953 GCA_964591835.1 uncultured Sphingorhabdus sp.
CGGCGGATTTTACGCTGCAACTGCATGATCCCGTACAGCAACGCCTCCGCAGTCGGCGGACATCCCGGCACATAGATATCCACCGGCACGATCCGGTCACAACCACGCACGACACTGTAACTGTAATGATAATAGCCGCCGCCATTGGCGCAGCTGCCCATCGAAATCACATATTTCGGCTCGGACATCTGGTCATACACCTTGCGCAACGCAGGCGCCATCTTGTTGCACAGCGTTCCAGCGACAATCATAACGTCCGACTGACGCGGAGAAGCACGCGGGGCGATGCCGAAGCGTTCGAAGTCGTAACGCGGCATATAACCGTGGATCATCTCGACCGCGCAGCAAGCCAGACCGAACGTCATCGGCCAAAGCGATCCAGTCCGCGCCCAGTTGAACAGGTCTTCGGTCGAAGTGACAACAAAGCCCTTATCGCTGACTTCGCTGTCAATATCCTTGAAGAAATCGGCGTCGGGGGCAGCAGGCGTTTTTTCGATCACTCCCATTCGAGCGCTCCCACTTTCCACGCGTAAATAAAGCCAATGACCAGTTCGAACAGGAACAACATCATCGTGCCCCAGCCCACCCAACCAGTCTCGCCCAAACTAACGGCCCAGGGGAAAAGGAACGCGGCTTCGAGATCGAAGATAATAAAAAGGATGGCGACGAGGTAAAAGCGAACATCGAACTGGCTGCGTGAATCCTCGAACGCGGGAAAGCCGCATTCATATTCAGCGAGCTTGGACTCGGTCGGTTTATGCGATCCCGTGAGCCGCGAAACACCCATGGGCAGGAAGACGAATGCCGACGACAGGGCAAGCGCCACGATCAGGAAAAGCAGTATCGGAAGATATTGCGACAAATCGGTCAAAATCGGACTCGCTTTTTAAGGCGTTAAACTGCCGCGCTTCTAGGGACTGGAACCGCTTGCCGCAAGGCCCGAGACGCGCTTTTTACAGCCATTTGCGCTTTATTTTAGCGCACCGGCGAGCAGCTTGTGCAGCTTGCTGTGCAGGATGTCATTCGCCGCCAGAACCTGAGTATCGGCGATATGCGGGCTGCGACCGCGATAGTCGGTCACGAAGCCACCTGCTTCACGCACGATCAGGCATCCAGCGGCGGTATCCCACGGCGCCAATCCGCTCTCCCAGAAGCCGTCATAGCGACCTGCGGCAAGCCAAGCGAGGTCGAGACTGGCGGCGCCGAAACGGCGGATACCCGCAACTTCGGGGCCGATGGCGTTCATCACTTTGCCCCATTCTTCAAAGTCGCCGTGCCCTTTGTAAGGCGTGCCGGTTGCAATCAGCGCCTCGTTCAACTGACGCCGTGCCGAAACACGAAGCCGCTTATGGCCGAGATATGCGCCCTTGCCACGCTCCGCCCAGAAGCTTTCGTCGGTGATCGGATTGTAGACAAGCCCCGCAAAGATATCGCCCCAGCCAGAGCCGTCGGGCTTGGGATCCTGCACCGCGATCGAGATCGCGAAATGCGGAATGCCGTGAAGAAAATTCGTGGTGCCATCGAGCGGATCGACGATGAAACGCGGCTTGCCCGCTGTTCCTTCGATTTCCCCGGTTTCTTCCATCAGGAATCCCCAATCGGGCCGCGCATTTTCGAGCTCGTGGAAAATCGTATCTTCTGATTTCTGGTCGGCCTTCGACACAAAGTCTGCCGGTCCTTTTTGCGAGACCTGCAAATGCTCGATCTCGCCGAAGTCGCGGCGCAACTTGCCACCCGCCTTGCGCGCGGCTTTTTCCATTACGGTGATCAGGCCGGTAAGCGCTGGCATCAGTCGGCCTTCTTCACATATTCCCTGGCGTAAACATCGACCACGATCCGTGTTCCAGCGCCGATGAACGGCGGCACCATCACGCGCACGCCATTGTCGAGAATAGCTGGCTTGTAGCTCGAAGAAGCGGTCTGGCCTTTGACGACAGCGTCGGCTTCGACGATCATCGCTTCGATCTGGTCGGGCAAAGCGACGGACAGCGCCTCATCATCATACATTTCCATGACGACATCCATGCCATCCTGCAAAAACGCCGCTGCGTCACCAAGCAGATCGCTGGGCAATGTCACCTGATCATAGGTTTCCTTGTCCATAAAAACGAGATTTTCGCCCTCGGCATACAAGAACTGAAAATCCTTCTGGTCCAGACGAACCTTTTCCACGCTTTCGGCCGAACGGAAGCGAATATTGTTCTTGCGACCATCGCGCAGGTTTTTCAGTTCAACCTGCATATACGCGCCGCCCTTGCCCGGTTGGGTATGAGCGGTTTTGACGACACGCCACAGCCCGCCTTCATATTCAAGGATATTGCCCGGCTTGATTTCAACCGCGTTGATTTTCATCAGGAAGACTCGCTAACAAGTGGAAAGAGCAAGCGCGCCAAAGCGTGCTGTTGGTGGCGGCCTTTAGCTGTGGCTGCCCAATTAGGCAAGCAGGGCGTTGAACGCCTTCACAGCTTCTGCCGCGCCTTGCGGATGGGCCCACACCGCGCTGCTGACTGCTATGAAATCGGCGCCAGCGTCTATGATTGGCTTGGCGTTGTCCAATCCTATCCCACCAATCGCGACGCACGGGATTTCCATGACTCTCGACCATTTCTCAATAGTGTCTAGTTCGGCGACATGCTCGACGTCTTTTGTGCTGGTCGGGAAGAACGCGCCAAAAGCCACATAATCGGCACCGACTTCGGCAGCCTCCATCGCAAGGTGGCGACTGTTGTGGCAGGTCACGCCGATCTGGAAAGCCTTGCCCAGTTCGATCCGCGCGTCGGCAACGTCACCGTCGCCCTGCCCCAGATGAACACCGTCTGCGCCCAACCGCTTCGCCAGCGACACGCTGTCGTTGACGATGAACGCAACGTCATGCGCGGCACAAATCGCCTGCAACGGTTCGGCCAACGCCGCCGCCTCATGCTGGTCGATACCCTTCACGCGGAACTGGAAAGCGGCCACCGGCCCAGCGGACAAGGCAGCTTCCAGCTTCGCGGAGAAATCGCCCCCGACATCCAGCGGCGAGATCAGGTATAATTGGCATGGCGGCGTAATCATGGCGCGCTCTTAGCGGGGCTTCGGGCTGGCGGCAAATGTCTTACGCATCTGCCGCCAGCCCCTCTCCAAACTCAGGTAGCCGATGCCGCCGCAATATCATCGATAGCGCCACCGAGCGAGCTGTCGAACTCGTCTTCGCCCATCTGGTGGCGCAGATCTTCCAGCAGAGCGCGCGAGAAGCTGGCGATCATGCCCTTGTTTTTGGCCAGCTCGGCGCAGGCTTCGGGGCGGGCGAAACCGCCAGACAAGGCGACCACGCGCAACACGCGCGGATGTGCCACCAGCGCATCGAACAAGCCGGCTTCCGCCGGGATCGACAGCTTGAGCATAACCTTATAGTCGCCCGACAGCGTATCCAGAGCCTTCAATATTTCGTCTCGCAAGATGGCATCGCACTGCCCGCGTTCGGCGCTTTTGATGTTCACTTCGGGTTCGATGATCGGCATCAGACCATGCGACAGGATTTGTTCGGCGACTTCGAACTGCTGTTTGACATTGGCGGCAATTCCCGTGGGTGATGCGAGATTGATGACAGAGCGCATTTTCGTGCCAAACACACCCTTCGCCTTAGCCCGCTCAAGCAATGCGTCCAACTCGGGCATCGGTTTCATCATCTGGACGCCGTCTGCTTCGTCTTCCAAGCCTTTGTCGACTTTGAGAAACGGCACAACGCCGCGGTCCCAAAGCGCAGCGGGTACGGGTTTGCCGCCAGCTTCACCGTCCATAGTGCGTTCAAACAGGATTGCGCCGATTACCTTCTCGCCGTTGAAGCAAGGCGAAGTGATGATGCGACTGCGCATGTCATGGATGAGCCCGAACATCTCTTCGTCGTTCGAATAAGCGTCTTCCTCGATGCCATAGCCCTTGAGCGCCTTGGGCGTAGAACCGCCGCTCTGGTCGAGCGCGGCGATGAAACCGGGCGCAGTCGCGATTTTCTCCATCATCTTCGGGTCTTGCATTCTGTCTTTCCTGTTTTCTGCATCGAGGCATACGTATGCATCGACGGTTTGAAAAAACGGGGCCAGCGCCCCGCCTTTTTAATCTGCTTGAAGGGCGTCTACTCCAGGCAGCGGTTTGCCTTCCATCCATTCAAGGAACGCGCCGCCTGCGGTTGAAATAAAGCTGAAATCTTGCGCAACACCGGCATGAGCGAGTGCTGCTACGGTATCGCCACCGCCTGCAACAGACACCAACGAGCCTTCCTTGGTCAACGCCGCTGCCGTTCTTGCCAAGGCCACCGTGGCCGCGTCGAAGGGCTCGATCTCGAACGCGCCGAGCGGGCCGTTCCACACCAATGTCCGGCATGTTTTCAAAACATCGGCCAACGCTTCGACGGCAGCAGGTCCGACATCGAGGATCATTTCATCCGATGCGACCTCGTGCACGTTTACGATACGAACCGGTGGATTTGCGCGGAATTCGATTGACGTCACGACGTCATAGGGCAAATGCACGGTGCACCCCGCAGCCTCCGCCGCGTCGAGAATCGCGTTGGCAGTATCGGCCAGATCATGCTCGCACAGCGACTTGCCGACATCGACTCCGCGCGCCGCTAGGAAGGTGTTCGCCATTCCGCCGCCGATGATGAGGTGATCGACCTGTTTGACGAGGTTGTTGAGCACATCGAGCTTGGTCGAGACCTTCGCCCCCCCAACCACAGCCGCGACCGGATGTTCCGGGTTTCCAAGAGCCGCTTCGAGCGCCTTCAACTCGGCCTCCATCGAGCGTCCGGCATAGGCCGGGAGAACATGCGCCAATCCCTCGGTGCTCATATGCGCGCGGTGCGCGGCGGAAAAGGCGTCGTTAACGTAGAAATCGCCGTTCGCGGCGACCGCCTTGGCCAGTTCGGCGTCGTTCTTCTCCTCGCCCGGCCAGAAGCGGGTGTTTTCGAGAAGTGCAATGTCACCATCGGCCAAAATCTCGACCGATTGCGCGACAACATCACCGGTGATTTCGGGCACGAACATAATTTCGCGGCCCATGACGTTTTGCAACGCGTCGAGCACCATCGAAACCGACATCTCGCTGTGTTTCGCACCTTTGGGACGGCCAAAATGCGCCAGCAACAGCACTTTCGCGCCCTTGTCGGCCAGTTCGAGCACAGTCGGCAATAACGCACGCAGGCGCATTTCGTCGGTCACCCGCCCCTCGGCCATCGGCACGTTGAGATCGACGCGCACCAGCGCGCGTTTGCCCCTGATGTCGCCCAGATCGTCGAGGGTGCGAAATGCCATGATTAGAGCAACTTGCCGATGACGCCAGCGGTATCGACCATGCGGTTCGAAAAACCCCATTCATTGTCGTACCAGCTCAAGACGCGGACGAGCTTGCCGTCGATAACCGCGGTTTCGAGACTGTCGATTGTCGAGCTTGCCGGGCAGTGATTGTAATCGATCGATACCAACGGCTCGTCCGAATAAGCCAGAACGCCCTTCAAAGCGCCTTCGGAAGCCGCCTTCAGCAACGCATTGACTTCTTCCCTGGTCGTGTCGCGCTTTGGGGTAAAAGTCAGGTCGACGATGCTGACATTTGGCGTCGGGACGCGGATCGCCGATCCGTCGAGCTTGCCCTTCAGTTCGGGCATCACTTCGCCAACCGCGCGCGCCGCGCCGGTGGTGGTCGGGATCATCGACATCGCGGCGGCACGCGCTCGGCGCATGTCTTCGTGGATCTGGTCGAGGATTTTCTGGTCGTTGGTGTAGCTGTGGATGGTGGTCATCAACCCGCGTTCGATGCCGATTTCGTCGTTCAGCACCTTGGCCATCGGCGCGAGGCAGTTGGTGGTGCAGCTGGCATTCGAGACGATCAGATCATCTGACGTCAGAACCCCGTGATTCACCCCGAAAACCACGGTTTTATCAACGTTTTTACCTGGAGCAGAGATTAAAACGCGCTTGGCTCCCGCAGCCAGATGCTTCTCGGCACTGGCGCGGTCGGTGAAGAAACCGGTGCACTCGAGCGCGATATCGACGCCGTTCGCCGCGTGCGGGAGGTTTGCCGGATCACGCTCAGCGGTGACGTGGATTCGCTTGCCATTGACGACGATATCATTGCCGTCGGCTTCGACAGTACCGGGAAACGGTCCATGAACGCTGTCGCGCTTGAACAGGAGCGCATTTGCCTTGGCCGGTGCCAGGTCGTTGATCGCAACCAGTTCGAGATCATGATCGTCGCGTTCCAGGATCGCGCGGGCGACGAGCCGGCCGATGCGGCCAAATCCGTTGATTGCTACTTTGACGGTCATGCGTTGCTCCTTGAAGTGTCAGCCGAGTGCGGCGAGGATTTTGGGGACGATCGTGTCGGCGCTGAAGCCGAAATGTTCCATCAGCACTTTGCCCGGCGCAGAAGCACCGAAACGGTCGATGCCGATTTGAAGGCCATTTTCGCCGGTAATGTCGGACCAGCCGAAGGTCGTGCCGGCCTCGATTGAAACCCGCAAACTTCCGTCGGTCGGCAGGATATCGGTGCGGTACTGCGCATCCTGCGCCTTGAACCGCGAAACGCTTGGCATCGAAACGACGTCGGCACCGATGCCCTTGCCTTCCAGCTGCGCCGCGACCTCGGTGGCAAGCGACACTTCGGAGCCGGTAGCAATCAGCACGACCTTGCGCGCTGCTTGCGCCGAAACCAGCCGGTAAGCGCCCTTTTCAGACAAATTGACGTCAACCGAAGTCCGCAGCATGGGCAAATCCTGACGCGAAAGCGCCAGCACCGACGGCCCGCCCGTGCGCTTCAGCGCCAGTTGCCAGCACTCGGCGACTTCAACCGCATCGCAGGGGCGGAAAAGCTCGAGGTTGGGGATCATCCGCAGACTTTGCAGATGCTCTATCGGCTGGTGCGTAGGGCCGTCTTCGCCTTGCCCGATGCTGTCATGAGTCAGCACATAAATCACCCGCACGCCCTGTAATGCCGAAAGGCGGATCGCGGGACGCGCATAATCAGAAAAGATCAGAAACGTGCCGCCGAACGGGACGATTCCGCCGTGTAGCGCCATGCCGTTCATCGCCGCCGCCATGCCGAACTCGCGGATGCCATAATAGATATAGCGGCCAGAATAATCGTTTTTATTAAATGGCTTAGTGGCCGATGTTTTGGTATTATTTGAACCGGTCAAATCAGCCGATCCACCCAACAACTCGGGAAACGCCTCGGTCAATGGGCCGAGCGCCATTTCAGACGACTTGCGCGTCGCTGCTTTCGGGCGATCCTCGAGCAACTGCGCCATATAACCCGACATCGCCGAACCAGGATCGATTTCACCTACCAATCGCTGTTCAAATTCATTGTTATTTGAACTATTTGAAAGCCGTTGCTTCCACTCTAAATGAAGCTCGTTGCCGCCTTTTGTGCGTTCAACCCACGCAGCTCGAACGTCGTCGGCAATCTCGAACGGGGCTTCGTTCCAGCCAAGTTCTGCGCGCGTTGCCGCTACTTCGTCTTCACCCAGCGGTGAGCCGTGAACTTTTGAACTGCCCTGCTTGTTCGGCGATCCGTAGCCAATAACCGTCCGGCAAGCGATTAACGATGGGCGCGGATCGGTAACCGCTTCAGTCATCGCTTTGCGAATATCGTCGAAGTCATGGCCGTCACAGCTAACGACATGCCAGCCGGTGGCGCGATAACGCGCGGCAATGTCTTCGCTAGACGACAGATCCACCGCACCGTCGATGGTGATGCGGTTGTCGTCCCACAGCACATTCAGTCGGCCAAGCTGCAAATGCCCGGCTAAACCTATGGCTTCGTGGTTGATCCCCTCCATCAGACAGCCGTCACCGGCTAGCACCCAGGTTTTGTGATCGACCAATTCATCGCCAAAAACCGCGTTCAGATGCCGCTCGGCAATCGCCATGCCGACTGCCATAGCCAGCCCCTGCCCCAAGGGACCCGTCGTGGCTTCAACACCCGCAAGCTCGAAATTTTCGGGGTGTCCGGCGCACGGGCTGCCGAGTTGGCGGAAATCGCGGATATCATCCATCGTCGGGCGGACATAACCGGTCAGGTGCAATGTCGCATAAGCCAGCATCGATCCGTGGCCTGCTGACAATACAAAACGGTCACGGTCGGGCCATTTCGGATCGGCGGGGTCGAATTTCAGAAAGTCGGAATAGAGCACTGTTGCGACGTCGGCCATTCCCATGGGCATACCGGGATGCCCGCTATTAGCGGCCTGCACAGCATCCATGGCCAGCACCCGAATCGCATTGGCCATTTGCCGTTCGCTGACTGTCATGCTCGGTTCCCCAGATTACCAGATCAAAGGTCGACGGCGAACGCCGCAGACAGGGCCGGTGGCCGCTCGAGTCGCCGGTGCGCACCCTTTGTCGGCACGAGCCGCTATCGTCAAGTGACGGGGGGCGCTTTTCGTCGGTGACGCCGCGTTTATTGTCATTTCGAGCGCATTTGCAGAATTCCCCGAATCTGCTATCCCGTATCACATCAGGGAGGCAAGTCATGGCACAGCCACAACTAATTATGGCGATCGGCCGTATCGAACGCGCGTTATCGCGTATCGAGCAAGCACCGCGCCCGACGGTGACGACAGGTGCTGGTAGCGAGTTGCTGGCGAAGCACGAACGGTTGAAATCCGAAACCAAGGCCGCACTTGCCGATCTCGATGATCTGCTTTCCGGGCTGGCCCAATAATGGCCGACGTCCGCCTCTCGATCGCCAACCGTGAATATATCGTCACCTGCAAAGACGGCGAAGAACCGCGACTTCAGGCTTTGGGCGCGATGGTCGATGACATGGCGCGAGAGGCTGGCGGTCCCACCGGCGGTCTCAACGAAAGCCGATTGCTGCTCTTTTCGGCGCTTCTGCTGGCGGATAAGTTGCACGATGCCAAAAACGGGGTTGCTCAAGCGGTTTCAGCACCCGCTTCTGACGATCCGGAAGTGCAGGAAGCAGCCAGAACGCTGGAAAAACTGGCCGAAAGGCTTGAGGCACTCGCGGATAAGCTTGAGCAATAGCCGATAAGCGCCTATACAGGCTTTGGCGGGACTGCCCGGCACGAACTGATGAGAACATCCCTGAGGCGATTATTTATCTAAGGGAGCTGTCCCTGTTCGGACCCTGGTCCGGGCTAAACGGCGCCCACCTGACGTTTTGGCGTCAGAGGATATTCCGGGAAACGACCCATGGTGGTTCCGCTAACTGTAAGGGTCCAGACACGATAGGCGAGATGGAAATCGACAAAGCCACCATGCGCCGCAAGTATCGTGAATTGCGCGATGATTATGTTGCCGCGTTAGGCGTGCAAGACCGTTCGATTGCTTTTTCGAAGGTTCCTTCGCCGCTTTCCGCTTATTTGGAATCGGGAAAGGTTGTTGCCGGTTATCTTGCAAAAGATAGTGAGGCCGATCCATCGGCTTTACTTTCAGCGGCGCATGAACGCGGTTGTATAACTGCTCTGCCTTTCGTTACAAGCCGCGCTGCACCCATGCAGTTTCTGCGATGGTCGCCGGGCGATCCGCTCGAACCCGGGCCATTCGGCCTGATGCAACCATCAGCAGCAGCCGATATAGTTGACCCTGACGTCATCCTTGTACCCCTTGTCGCGTTCGACAGCAGGTTGATGCGATTGGGACAGGGTGCAGGCCATTACGACCGCGCACTTAGCGTGTTGGATAACAGCATCGCGGTGGGGATTGCCTGGTCGGTGCAGCATGCACCGGCAATCGAGGCCGATCCTTGGGATGTGCCGATGGACGCGATACTCACCGAAAAATCCTGGATGACTTCATGAGCCAGCAAGGACAACGCCCAAGCTGGCGCAAACCCGTCGGAATGCTGGCCATATTGGCACTGATATCAGTGTGGGTATTCGCGATCGTCAGCCTGTCGGGCTATATCGGACAGATCCATGTTCTCGCCCAAGCCTTCGTATATCTCATTGCAGGCATTGTCTGGATCGCGCCCCTCAGGCCGTTGATGATCTGGATGGAAACCGGATCGTTCAGAGCATCCTCCGGGGATTAACCCGCCAGAGGGTGGCGCGAGTGACGGGGCTCGAACCCGCGACCTCCGGCGTGACAGGCCGGCGCTCTAACCAACTGAGCTACACCCGCTTGATGCGGTGGAGGCGCGTTAGAAGCGGCGACAGATTCTGTCAACCGCGAGTTAGGCGGATAACAGAATTTCATCGCGATGACGCCACTGCCGTCATCAATGCAATCCTTAGCATTATTTACCAATTTTACACCATTCACCAACTTATGTGGACATTTTATGTATTATTATCAATATTTTAATGTAGTTAACCCGTAGTGGCCTGATTAACAGTTTCTTGACCTTATTTCGGCACAAGGCCGGGCATGACCAGATTACCTTCCGTCCTCCGGCGTGACCGGAGTTGTGTTGCGATCAAAGCTTTTAGCTGCGCGCTGTGCGTAGCCTTGATAACAATCACGGCACCATCTGCTTTGGCCGCAGGCACGTTGGCGGGTACCGATATCCAGAATATCGCGGAAGCGACCTACGATACACCGTCGGGTCCGATCACGATCCAGTCGAACTCCGTTGTGATCAAGGTTGACGAGCTGCTCGACGTAACAGTCGACTGGACCGATCCGGGCGATGTCACAACTTCGCCGGGTGCGGCCGGCAATGTCCAGACCTATCAAGTCACGAACACCGGTAATGGCAGCGAGGCATTCGCGCTGACTGCTAACACAGCCAATGGCGGCGACGATTTCGATCCTTCGCTCACCCAGATCGTGCTCGATACCAATGGCAACGGCGTTTACGATCCGGGTGTCGATACCGTCTATGTTCCGGGCACAAACGATCCGGTGCTATCACCCGACCAAAGCTCCCGTATTTTCGTTATCACCAGCACACCCGTCGGCGTGACCGACGGCAACCGTGCCGACGTCAGCCTGACCGCAGTTGCCAGAACCGGCAGCGGCGCGCCTGGCGCCAGCTTTTCGGGCGCGGGACAAGGCGGTGGCAATGCGGTGGTCGGCAGCACTGGGGCAGATGCCAGCGACAACGGCTTTCTGGCAGTTCAGGCCGCTTCGGTCGCGCTCGTGAAATCGGCCACAATACTCGATCCGTTCGGTGGCAACCGTCCGGTTCCTGGCGCAATCGTCACCTATAGCATCGCGGCTACGGTCAACGGCTCGGGTAGTCTGGCCAATCTGACCGTTACCGATCCCATTCCATTCGGCACGACCTATGAAGTGAATAGCATGACGCATCAGGTCGGAGGCGGAAGCCCCGCAACTTTGACCGATGCCGCAGACGCCGACGCAGGCAATTTCAATGGCACGCGCGTCAACATTTCGGCGGGAACTGTCCCGGCCGGTCAGACCCGCACCGTTACATTCAAGGTCAAAATTCCATGAAAAATATGATTTTAGTGCTGCTTATGACGATTGCCGTCGCGTTCGGCGCGACCAGCATATCGGCGGCTACCCCGCTCGAACTGAAAAGCGACGTCTTCGTCGAGCGTCAGATCGTCCGCCGCGACGGCAGCAATGCCGTCGTCCTCGAAAAACCGAATATGGTAACACCGGGTGATAATCTGGTGTTTGTCGTCCACTATAAAAATATCGGGGGATCTACCGCCAACAATTTTGTCGTGACCAATCCGTTGCCGGCCGCAGTAGCCTTTAATGGCACATCCGACGGGCTTGAGGTCGTTTCGGTCGATGGCGGCAAGAGCTGGGGCATATTGGGGAGGCTGCGTGTCGCAAAACCCGACGGCACTAAAAGGCCAGCGACCTTGATCGACGTCACTCATATAAAATGGAATTTGAATCAACCACTTACCGCTGGAGCGGAAGGTAAATTGATATTTCGCGGGATCGTCAAGTGATCGCGAACCGCCATGATTGCAGCGGAGTGGGCGCAATCTGAATAAAAGTGCAACAGGAGAACAAGCATGACCAGTACGCTTAAGTTCCTCGTTGCCACAGGCACAATATCGGCCGCAATGATGAGCGCAAGTTCGGCATTCGCGGCGGGTTCGCTTGTAGGCACCGATGTCATAAATACCGCAACGGTCGATTATCAGGTCGGCGGTGTGGCCCAGACCCAGCGGACGGCGACCGATACGTTCGACGTCGACCGCAAGGTCATTTTCACGCTAACGGAGGCAACGCCGACAGGCACGACTTCGGTAGTGCCTGGACAACAGGATGCGGTAACCCGCTTCACGCTGACCAACACGTCCAACGATACTCTCGACTTTAGCCTTGCAGCGGCTCAACTGGCCGGTGGCACGGCCGAACATGGCGGAACCGATGTCTTCGACGTGACTGGCTTCACCTTCTTTGTCGATGCCAACAGCAATGGTACCTATCAGGCAGGCACCGACATTGCGACATCCGTGGACAATCTTGCACCCGACACCTCGATAGCGGTTTTTATCGTCGGTGATATTCCGTTGGTCCAAACCAACGGTCAGGTTGCAGGTGTTACCATGACCGCAACAGCGCTAAACGTCGATGGTTCGGCCATCGTCGCTTCCACAGACAGCGATGCCAACACCGCTGGGATTGAAACCATCTTTGCCGATAGCGGCCGGAACGGAATAGAAAGCGATGGCGACGATTATACGCTAGCCGCTCCCAATCTCACTGTTACCAAGCTCAGCCGGGTCATTTCCGACGGTGTCAGCGCGAGCAATTTCAAGGCAGTTCCCGGTGCGGTGGTCGAATACTGCATCGTCGTGACCAACGGAGCCGGTGCCGCGACCGCAACCAACGTCGCAGTCGCAGACAACCTAAACCTTGAGCCGGATTTCACCTATTTGGCTGCTTTCACGCCAAAATATGATGGCACGGTCGTCACCGGAAGCACCTGCACACCCGGAACACTCGATGCAACTTACAATGGTGGCACGAATACCGTGTCGGCCACGTTGTCGGACATTGCAGCGGGCGAAACCCGGACGCTTGTATTCCGCGTAACCATCGACTGAACGGGATAAGGGGCGGCGCGCGGTCATTACCGTCGTCGCCCTTTTTCACCATGAGAGCGTTAACCAAGTGCATCATCAAATGCGCCGGTGTGCTGGCGGCAGGGATATTGCATCCTGCCGCCAGCCTACCTGCGTTTGCGCAAAACACGCCGCAAATCATCAGCAATACTGCCACGGCGGAATGGACTGTCGGCGGGCAAACACTTTCTCGACCGTCTAACACCGTTCAGTTTGCCGTGGAACTGGCCCCGGCCACACCACCCGTGTTTTCGCTGTTCCATTTTTCCCAAGCGCCGGGAGCGTCGTCGGCGAATTTGCCCCCGACCATGTGCTTCGGCAGCAATGGAGCAGTTCCTGTCACTTTCGACGGCGTCTATTCCGGTCTTCAGACCAATCCCGCCCGCATCTTGCCGGCGACAGCCATTCGCGCAGGCGAGCCACTGGTGATCCAACTCGATCACGGGACCAAAAACGTCGATCCTGTTGCGATTGACCGGTTTGAAGTCATGATTACCACGCCCGATGGCGACAGGGAGCGCATTACGCTCACCGAATCGTCGGTTAACAGTGGTCATTTCCTCGGTTACATCAACACCAGCGCAATTCCGCCCAATCCCGTGCGCGACAATTGCTTATTGTCGGTCAGGCCGGGCGATACACTGCATATCGAGATGGACGATGGCAGCACCGGAACCGCCGTTGGCACAGCGGATGTCGAAATACTGGTCGATCCGTTCGGCCTGACATTCGACAGCGGAGATGGAGCGCCCGTCGATGGCAGCATGGTCACGATTGTCGATGCGGCAACGGGTATAGCAGCACAGGTATTCGGCGATGACGGGGTCTCCGCCTTCCCCAGTACGGTCGTGACCGGAAGCACTGTGACTGACAGCGGAGGCAGGGTTTATACTTTTGCTTCAGGCTTTTACCGGTTCCCGTTTTTGCGCCAAGGGACATACAGGCTGATCGTCACGCCGCCTGCACCGTACTCATCTCCATCGATAGCGACACCGCCCGAACTGGCGGCGCTGGTCAGGCCCGACGGCGGGCCATTCATAATCGTGCCCGGATCATACGGAGGTACGATAACATTATCCGACCCGGCACCAGTGAGGATAGACATCCCGCTTGACCGGCCCGGCGGGGCGCTAACGCTGAGCAAGGTAACTTCGACAGCCACGGCGATGCCGGGGGATGTCGTTCAGTACCGTGTCTCGGTAAGCAACCCTGACCGGATCCGCAATTCGGGACCGATCACGGTTACCGACCGCCTGCCCGACGCCATGCGTTTGCGGATAAATAGCGTTCGTTATCAGAGTATTAATATTGTTCCTACGGTTGCCGCCGACGGCACCAACTTTACCGTCACCCTGCCGCCTCTGGCCGCTGGCGCGTCGGGTTTGCTGACCTATCTGGCCGAAGTCAGGCAGGACGCACGCCCCGGCGATGCGATCAATCGGGCATCGGCTGCGGATAACAGAGGTGCTGCCAGCGAGACCGCAGACGCCGCTATTCGCATCGTCCGTGACGGTATCAGCGAGCGTTTTACCCTCGTTGGCCGCGTTACCCAAGGCGGCTGCACCGTCGACCCACGCCAAGCGAAGGGTATTCAGGGCGTTCGCGTCATGCTTCAGGACGGTACATACAGCGTCACTGATTTGGACGGACGTTATCATTTCGAAGGGCTAATCCCCGGTATCCACGTTGTCCAGATCGACCCCAACAGCTTCCCGCTCGACCAGAAGCCAGTCGATTGCGCCGAGAACACGCGAAGCGCAGGTAGCGCCATTTCGCGTTTTGTCGAAGGCCGGGGCGGTAGCCTGAAACGTGCAGATTTCCGCGCCACCCAGACCGCATCACGCGAAGATTTGCATAAAAGCGCGGTGACCTTGCCGCCCGCATTGTCGGACCCGCAAGCCGCTGGTGCAGAGCGTGACTGGTTCGAGGGGCAGCAGCCCGGCACCGGTTTTCTCTTCCCTGAAACCGGTCACAATCCGCGGGTCCGTTCGGTGCGTGTCGCGATCAAGCACATGCCGCGCCAGAGCGTCGAGTTGCTGGTCAATGGCAAGCCGGTCGAACCGCTGGCGTTCGATGGAATGAAGAAAAGTCCCGACGGCAAAATCCGCGTCGCGACGTGGCGCGGTGTCGGCATCGACGGCGGCAACAACCGCCTGACCGCCAACATCAAGAACGCCGAAGGCAAGATCATCGAAACGATCGAGCATCACGTCTATTTTGCCCATGCACCGATGAAGGCCCAGTTTATCAAGGACCAATCGGTGCTCGTCGCTGACGGCATCACGAGGCCACGTATCGCGGTGCGCCTGACCGACCGGTCCGACAAGCCTATCCAGCACGGCTCTGTGGGCGATTTCAGCGTGACCGCCCCTTATGCCCCCGCCATCGAGGTCGATGCCCAGCAGGCAAGCCAGCTGTCCGGTCTGGAGCGCGCGTTGCCGGTATGGCGCGTACACGGCGACAACGGCATCGCCTATATTGAACTGGAACCAACCACCGCGTCGGGAACCGTTGCTGTCAGCTTCAATTTCCAGGACGGCGAAGTGAAGCGTTCGCAGCGCGTCGAAACATGGCTCGACCCGGGTGATCGTCCGTGGACCGTGGTCGGCTTTGCCGCGGGCACCATCGGTTTCAACAAGCTTGAAGAGGGCTTGGAAGAGCTGGCCGACGACAATGACCAACTGAACCTCGACGGTCGCATCGCGCTTTACGCCAAGGGCCGCGTGACCGGCAAATGGCTGATGACGATGTCCTATGACAGCGACAAGAAGGAAGATGAAAGCCGCTTTGCCGGAGTTATCGACCCGCGCCGTTACTACACGATTTACGCCGACCGTTCGGAGCAGCGCTACGACGCAGCGTCGATCCGCCGTCTGTATCTGAAACTCGAACGCCCACAATTCTACGCTTTGTTCGGCGATTACCAGACGGGCATCGACGAGCCAGTGCTCGCCCGTTACCAGCGCTCGTTCAATGGCGTGAAGGCCGAGTATCGCAATGACGAGATCCAGGCGACCGCCTTCGGCTCGGACACGCCCTATCGCTATCGCCGCGAGGAAATCCAGGGCAATGGCCTGAGCGGCCCGTATGCGCTGGCTGCGCGCGATATCCTTGCAAACAGCGAGCGGATAACGCTTGAAACCCGTGACCGTCTGCGTTCGGACCGGATTGTCGACAGCAAGTCTCTGCTCCGTCATATCGACTATGACATCGACTATCTCGCCGGCACCTTGCGCTTCCGCGAACCGATCCTGTCGCGCTCGAGCGGCCTCGATCCGCAGTTCATCATCGCCGAGTACGAAGTCGATGGCATCGGTCAGCGCGTTGCCAACGCCGGTGGCCGTGTGCGGTGGGCCAGCCCGCATGCAAAGCTGCAAATCGGTGCCACCGCGATCCACGACGAAACCGACCAAAGCAAAACGGACCTGTTGGGTGCAGACATCATTTTCCGTCCCGGCACCGGTACCGAGATCCGCGCTGAGTTCGCCGGATCCACCGGACAAGCCAAGGCAAGCGGTCGTGCCACCAGCGCAGGCGGCGCGACTGCATGGCTGGTCGAGGCGGAGCATCATGACGAGAAATTCGACGTGCTTGCTTATGTCCGCGAACAGCAGGCAGGCTTTGGCGTAGGCCAGACCAATGCGTCGGAAATCGGTACGCGCAAATTCGGAGTCGATGCCCGCGTCCGCCTGAACGACAAGCTGTCGGCATCGGCTTTGGGCTATCAGGAAGAGTTTCTGGGTAATGACACGCGTCGCCGCGTTGCATCCGCAGAGATCGAATATCGCGACGGCGGCACCACCGTTCGCGCCGGTTTGACCCATGCCAATGACAAGCTCGCCGATGGTACGACCAACAAATCCACTCTTGCCAAGCTGGCGGGCTCGCAAAAGCTGTTCGGCGACAAGCTGGAACTGTCGGCGCAGACCGAATTTGCGTTGGGCGATCAGGACGAAAACATCGATTTCCCTGCCCGCCACAGCATCGGCGCGCGCTACCAGATCAAGTCGGACATCGCGATCGTCGGCAGCTACGAAATTGCCAAAGGCGAGAATATCGACGCGCGTACGGCCCGCATCGGTTTCGACGTCGCCCCGTGGGCCGGTGGCCGGATCACCGCTAGTGGCAACCAGCAAGAGATTACCGAATATGGCCCGCGCACCTTTGCAGCTTACGGCCTCGCGCAATCGTTCAAGATTAGCGATCAGTGGTCGGTAGACTTCACGCTGGATGGCAACAAAACGCTTGGTGGGTTCAACCGCGCCGATGTCGTCAATCCATTGCAACCAGTGGCCTCTGGGGGTTTCCTGGGCAGCGACGGCACGCTGACCGAAGACTTTACCGCTGTGACCGCTGGCGGCACCTATCACGGCGAGCGCTGGAGCTGGACTGGCCGTGCAGAATATCGCGACGGCAAAACAACCAACCGCTACGGCGTTACCACCGCCATCCTACGCCAGATCGGCGAAGGCCGCGCCATCGGCGGGGCGTTTAGCTGGTTCCGCGCTAAGGACGAACTGGGTTCGAGCACAACGACCTCTCAGGCCGAAATCAGCTGGGCGCACCGCCCCGCCGACAGCCAATGGTCGTTCCTCAGCAAATCAGAGTTCCGCTACGATGCGGTGCGGGGTGCGGTCGCCGGCTTGCCGGGTCCGATCGGGGGCGCCCCGCTAACTATCGACGGCGACGCGAAATCGCGCCGTGTGATCAACAACCTGTCGGTTAACTACACGCCAATCGACGAGAATGACGGCCTGTTCATCGAACGCGGCGAATATGCGTTCTTCTGGGGTACGCGCTATGTCTTCGACAAGTTCGGCAAGAACGATGTCAAAGGCTGGAGCAACATCGTCGGTGCCGACATCAAGTTGGACCTCAGCAATGTGGCCGACATCGGTGCCGCCGGAACCGTGCGGATCGGTAGCAATGGCAAGAATATTGCCTATTCGGGCGGCCCGGTGCTGACCGTAACACCCTTTAAGAACGCCAATATTGCATTGGGTTACAATATCGTTGGCTTCGAAGACCGCGATTTCGAAGATAGCCGTTATACGCGGTCGGGACCGTTCGTGACTTTGAAGCTGAAATTCGACCAGGAAAGTCTGGCCGGGTTCAAATTTTAGTCCGCGAAGAGCAGAACCGGCGTTTCTATTAGCTTCTTGAGCGCTTGCACATAACTGGCGGCGTCCCAGCCATCGACTACGCGGTGATCGCAGCTAATCGACAGGTTCATCAGCTTGCGCGCCTCGATGGAATCGCCGACGAACATCGGACGTTCGACGATCTTGTTGGGACCGATTATAGCCACTTCAGGCCGGTTTATGACTGGAGTGGTAGCTATACCACCCAGTGGACCAAGCGACGTGATCGTCAGTGTCGAGCCGGACAGTTCCTCGCTCTTGGCGGTGCCTTTGCGCGCGGCATCGGCCAAACGGCTGATTTCCATCGCCAACTGCCAGATATTGCGGTCCTGCGCGTCGCGGATCACCGGCACCATCAGACCGGCATCGGTCTGCGTCGCCATACCCAAGTGAACAGAACCGTGCCGAGTCACGATACCAGCTTCGTCATCGAAACGCGCGTTGATCATCGGAAATTGCGGGATCGTTTTGCAGATCGCAACGATCAGCATCGGCAAAAGCGTGAGTTTCGGCTTAGCACCGCGGTTGTCATTAAGATCAGCGCGCATCGCTTCGATTGCGGTGACGTCGATCTCCTCGACATAGGTGAAATGCGGGATGTGGCGCTTTGATGCGGCCATATTGTCGGCAATACGCCTGCGCATACCGATGACTTTAATCGCTTCGTCGTCGCGTTTTATGGAGCCAGAAGTGCGATACCCTTGGCTTGCGCCATAGCTCAGAAACGCATCCAGATCGGCATGGCGAACATGCCCTCCGGCCGACTTGACGTCAGTCAAATCGACGCCGAGATCCTTGGCACGGGCACGAACAGCTGGCGACGCGGTAATGCTTGCATGTGGCTGTGATGCTGAGATTTCCTTGAGTTTTTCCGATTCAACCGCTTTCGTGACCGGTGCGGCGGCCAGTTCAGGCGCTTGCGGAACCTCATCTTCGACCGTCGCGAACTCCGTTGGTTTGGCGAGGTCCGCCTCGGGTTTTTGACTGACGTCACTGACGTCAGTCGCTGTTTCGATTTCGACCAGCATCGAGCCGATGGCAATGACATCGCCAGCCTCGCCTGCGACCTTGGTCACCACCCCCGAAACCGGGCTTTCCATTTCGACCGTAGCCTTGTCGGTCATCATATCGGCAATCGGCTGATCTTCCGAAATATTGTCCCCGACCTTGACGTGCCACGCGACAATCTCGGCTTCAGCAATACCTTCGCCGATGTCAGGCAGGTTGAATGTGAATTTTGCCATCAGCTCAATCCTTCATGATCTTTTCAAATGCACGGGCGATGCGGATCGGCCCGGGGAAATAGGCCCATTCAAGGCTGTGCGGATAGGGCGTGTCGAAACCGGTAACCCGCTCGACCGGTGCCTCCAGATGATAAAAGCAGCGTTCCTGCACCAATGCTGCTAGCTCGGCGCCGAAGCCACTGGTCCGCGTGGCTTCGTGCACCACGAGGCAGCGTCCGGTTTTCTTGACAGAAGTTTCGATGGCTTCGATGTCGAGCGGCAACAGGCAGCGCAAGTCGATGATTTCGGCGTCGATGCCAAGATCGGCAACCACCGCTTTCACGACATGAACCATCGTCCCGTAACACAGCACGGTAACCGCCTGCCCCTCGCGAACCGTGGCCGCCTTGCCCAGTTCGATTCGATAATAACCCTCGGGGACCGCACTGCCCTCATGCTTGGACCATGGCTCGACGGGACGGTCGTAATAGCCGGTGAACGGACCATTATAGATACGCTTCGGCTCGAAGAACATGACCGGATCATTGTCCTCGATTGCCGCAATCAGCAGGCCTTTGGCATCATAGGGCGTTGCCGGGATAGCCGTCTTGATCCCGCAAATATGCGTGAACAGGCTCTCGGGGCTTTGGCTATGCGTCTGTCCGCCGAAAATACCGCCGCCAAAGGGTGAGCGCACCGTCATCGGGCAGATGAAATCACCCGCCGACCGATAGCGCATCCGCGCCGCTTCGCTGACCAGCTGGTCGAGACCGGGATAGATATAATCGGCAAACTGAATTTCAGGCACGGGCCGCAACCCATACGCAGCCATTCCGACGCCGACGCCGATTATTCCGCATTCGGTAATAGGCGTGTCGAAAACCCGCGTCTTGCCGTGTTTTTTCTGCAAACCGGCAGTGGCGCGAAAGACGCCGCCGAAATAGCCGACATCCTCGCCGAGCACGACAACACCGGGATCGCGCGCGAGCATGACGTCCATCGCGCTGTTGATCGCTTCGATCATATTCATAGTTCTGATCATAGCTTCGGCCATTATTGGGCCTTCCAATCAGGGCCGAACTTGTCGCGCTGTTCCTCGAGAACCTGTTCGCATTGCTCCTTCAGATGCCAGGGCATTTCCTCGAACACATCCTCGAACATCGTTTCGAAAGAATGGTGAAGCCCATGGCCCAATATGCCGTTTTTCTCAGCTTCTTTCTGGATTGCTTTCACTTCGTCGGAAAGCTCGGTGGCCAGCGCAGCATGGCGGTCCTCATCCCATTCGCCGAGCGCTACCAGATGTGCTTTGAGGCGGTCCACAGGATCGCCCAGCGGCCATTCGGCATATTCCTCGGCGGGGCGATACGCGTTGGGGTCGTCAGAGGTCGAATGCCCCTCGCCGCGATAGGTGAAATATTCGATCAGCGTTGGCCCGTTGTTCGTCCGCGCACGGTTGGCCGCCCATTCCATCGCCGCATAAACCGCCAGCACATCGTTGCCGTCGACGCGCAATCCGGCGATTCCGTAACCGATCGCGCGTGCGGCGAAGGTCGTACGTTCGCTTCCGGCAAAACCTGAAAAAGAGGAGATAGCCCACTGATTATTAACGACTTGAAAGATAACAGGAGCGTTGTAAACGGCGGCGAATGTCAGCGCGCTGTGGAAGTCGCCTTCAGCCGTGGAACCGTCGCCACACCACACTGCCGATATCCGCGTATCGCCGCGTGAGGCGGACGCCATGGCCCATCCCACCGCCTGCGGATACTGCGTCGTCAGATTGCCCGAAACACTGAAAAAACCGTAATCCTTAGCTGAATACATGATCGGAAGTTGGCGGCCTTTCAGCTTGTCACCGCGGTTCGAATAGATCTGGTTCATCATCTCGATCAGTGGATAATCACGGGTAATAAGAATACCTTGCTGGCGATAGCTGGGGAAACACATATCGTCGGCATGCAAAGCCATGGTGGTCGCCACCGACGTCGCTTCCTCACCATAGCTTTTCATGTAGAAACTGGTTTTGCCCTGCCGCTGTGCGCGAAACATCCGGTCGTCGAAGGCGCGCAATGTCAGCATCTTTCGCAGCATGAACCGCAGCCGGTCAGGATCGAGTCCAGGATTCCAGCTACCCTTGGCCTCATTGTCATCGTCCAGCACTCGGACCATCCCGTAAGCGAATGCGTGAATATCCGCCGGCTTCACAGCCTCGTCGGGACGCGGCAACGCATCCACCGCGGGAACTATGATGTCGCTGAAATCGGCCTTGTCGCCGGGGCGGAATTTGGGTTCCGGGACGTGCAAGGCTAATGGCGCAAGATTGTCCTTTGGGCGCTGCGCCATATTGCTCTCCTCGCTCGACTCGAGCCACCAACGACTCACAAACTTTATTGTCAGCGATTGTTATATTATTTCAAGCTTTGGTTTAGGTCAATATAGTTGACCTATTATCATGTCACACGGCCACGGGCGCGGAAATATGCGCTTGCGGTGCGTAATCAAGCACCTCGAAATCTTCGATGACAAAGTCGAAAATGTTGTCTGGTGTGCGATGCAGCTTCAACTTCGGCGCTCCGCCAGGCGTCCGCGCCAACTGCGCTTCGACCAGTGCGGCGTGGTTGTTATAGAGGTGCACATCGCCGCCTTGCCAGATCAGCTCACCAGCCCGATACCCACAAACTGCGGCAAGCATCCGGGTCAGCAACGCCGCTGAAAACGCGTTGAAGGCAAACCCAAGCCCAAGGTCGCATGAACGTTGGAACAGGATGCAGCTCAGCACCCCGTCGGCGACATGAAACTGATAGGTTTTGTGGCATGGCGGCAAGGCCATCTGGTCCAGTTCGGCGACGTTCCAGCCCTCAATGATATGCCGCCGCGAACCCGGATTGCTCTTCAAGCTCTCGACCAGCAAACTTATCTGATCGATACCCTTATCGGCGCGCTGATACAGCCCCTCCCCCACCGGCAGATATCGCGGCCAGTTAACCCACTGCGCGCCGTAAACGGGGCCCAAATCACCCCATTTATCAGCAAACTCCACGCTTTCGACAATTCTCGTCTCGAAATCCTCCTGCGATATATCGTTCCCGGTTTCGCGCCGGTAACGCTCGAGCGGCCAGTCGGTCCATATCCGCACTTTCTGCAGCAACAGCGGCCGGATATTAGTTTCGCCTGTCAGAAACCACAACATTTCGCGCGCCGCCGTTTTCCAGAACACGCGTTTTGTAGTTAACAGCGGAATGGCGTCATCGGCGAGCGAGAACCGCATAGTTGCACCGAATAATGCCCTTGTGCCGACCCCCGTCCGGTCTCGCTGGATCGTGCCCTCGGTCCAAATCCGCCGCATCAGCGCAAGATATTGTTCTTCGTAATGCGGCTCGCTCGACATGCTTCAACGCTAGGACGGCAAGTCGATTCTGGCAACCGCGATCGCGCTCGAATTTTGGCTTGAAAGCCTCAAACCCGAAGATTATACGCGCGTTCTGCGCAACGGGCTTAGCCCGGTTCAGGCACCAGTCGGGAAATAGCTCAGCCTGGTAGAGCACTGCCTTCGGGAGGCAGGGGCCGGAGGTTCGAATCCTCTTTTCCCGACCAA
>CAZQBS010000046.1:0-22544 GCA_964591835.1 uncultured Sphingorhabdus sp.
AGCCTGTCGAAGCACGATCGCTCCTGCCCAATCCGTCCTTCGACAAGCTCAGGACGAACGGTATTTTTTGTAAGAGTCACTTTATGTCCCTGCGTAATATCGCCATCATCGCGCACGTCGATCATGGCAAGACCACCCTCGTTGACCAGCTTTTTCGCCAGTCGGGCACCTTCCGCGACAACCAGCGGATCGAAGAACGCGCGATGGATTCGAACGATCTCGAAAAAGAACGCGGAATCACGATTCTGGCAAAATGCACCAGCGTTGAATGGGATGACCATCATGGAAGCAAAACGCGGATCAATATCGTCGATACACCTGGTCATGCCGATTTCGGTGGTGAAGTCGAGCGCATATTGTCGATGGTCGACGGCGTTATCCTGCTCGTCGATGCGTCGGAAGGCGCGATGCCGCAAACAAAGTTTGTGACTGGCAAAGCACTGGCGCTCGGCCTGCGCCCTATCGTCGTGGTCAACAAAGTCGATCGCCCCGACGAACGCATTCAGGAAGTACTCGACGAAGTGTTCGACCTGTTCGTCTCGCTCGACGCGACCGATGAGCAGCTCGATTTCCCCGTTCTCTATGCTTCGGGCCGCAATGGCTACGCGTCAATCGATCCTGACCTGCGCGAAGGCACGCTGACACCGATGTTCGAAACCATCGTGTCGCATGTTCCGGCTCCAAAGGCCGATGTTGACGGCGAGTTCAAAATGCTCGTCACGTTGCTCGACCGCGATAACTTCCTCGGTCGTATCCTGACCGGCTTGGTATTGTCGGGCACCGTCAAGGTGAACCAGCAGATCCACGCGCTCAGCCCCGACGGTAAAATCGTCGAAACCGGCCGCGCATCAAAAATCATGTCTTTCCGTGGACTTGAGCGCGTTCCGGTTGACGAAGCCAAGGCTGGCGACATTATCTCGATTGCTGGCCTGACCACGGCAACCGTGGCCGACACAATAGCCGAGCCCAGCGTGACCGAGCCTTTGCATGCACAACCCATCGACCCGCCGACGCTGTCGATGCGCTTTTCGGTGAATGACAGCCCGATGGCGGGCCGCGAGGGTACGAAAGTGACCAGCCGCATGATCCGCGACCGATTGATGCGCGAAGCCGAGAGTAATGTTGCAGTTCGAATCACCGAATCCGCCGACAAGGACAGTTTCGAAGTGGCAGGGCGCGGCGAACTCCAGCTTGGCGTGCTCATCGAAACAATGCGCCGCGAAGGTTTCGAACTCGGCATCTCGCGCCCGCGCGTACTGTTCAATACCGACGAAAACGGCAAGCCGACCGAACCGTATGAAACCGTTGTCATCGACGTCGACGACGAACATTCGGGTACCGTTGTCGAAAAAATGGCGGTGCGCAAAGGCGAACTGACCGATATGCGCCCCTCTGGCGGCGGCAAGACGCGGATCACCTTCAGCGCGCCCTCGCGCGGGCTGATCGGCTATCACGGCGAATTCTTGAGTGATACACGCGGTACGGGTATCATGAACCGCCTGTTCGAGAAATACGGACCGCACAAGGGCAATATCGAGGGTCGCAAGAACGGCGTACTGATCTCCAATGGCGCTGGTGAAGCGGTCGCCTATGCACTCGGACCTTTGGAAGAGCGCGGCATATTGATGGTTTCGCCGGGCGAAGCGCTGTACGAAGGAATGATCATCGGCGAGAATGCCAAGCCCGACGACCTCGAAGTCAATCCGATGAAGTCAAAGCAGCTGACCAACTTCCGCTCGACAGGCAAGGACGACGCAATCCGCCTGACCCCGCCGTGGCGGATGACGCTGGAGCAGGCGATTGCCTATGTCGACGACGACGAAATGGTCGAAGTGACCCCCAAAAATATCCGCCTGCGCAAACGCTTCCTCGATCCGAACGAGCGCAAGAAGCAAAGCCGCGCCAAACAGGCGGCCTGAAACAAAGAGAGGGCGCCGGTTTTCACCGACGCCCTCTCCTATATCGCTTGGGTACGCTTGCTTCCTTAGAAGCGGAACGTCGAAGTAAAGCGGATGTTGTGCATATCGAAATCGCTGTCTGAACGGCGCATGTCGGTGCCGTTGGCATTGACGATACGGAACGGGTTGGTGATGGGCGCCGTGCCCGGACCGACGCGGACTACATAATCGTCATCTACGTAATTGGTGTACAGATACTCGAGACCGATCGTGAAGTTCTTTGCTATCTTTACTTCAGCACCGCCACCGTACGAATAGCCCCAACTTTTCGTGCCGCTGCCGTTATCGGTGAAGCTGTTTGCCGTGTTGCTCGTTTCGAATTCGTTTTCAATTTTGCCATAAGCCACACCACCGGTAGCGTAAAACAACGCTCCACGTGCAGCATATCCCACGCGTGCACGTGCGCCGAGCGAGTAATCAAGTTCCCGCGTGAAATAATAGAACGCCGGGGTCGTGCTGAATGCGCTTACGCTATCACGCGCTTCGTTCTTGCCGGCTTCGAGGACAACGCCGTAAACGATATTACCTTGCTGGATATCATAACCGGCGCGGATGTTATATTCGAGACCGTCTTTGTCGCCGCGGCAGCCTTCGGTAGGCGTGCGGCCATTCGCGGCACCGCCGCAGAAGCCGGGCGAGAAAGCATTTGCACCCGTCGTGGTGCGAACGGTATCGCCAGAAGTTCCGTCGAGATTATTATCGAAAACGACGCTTTCATTACGATCGTTGTTTTGCGCAGCAAGTCCGATGGAGCCGCCGATATAGGGGCCTTCCCATTCTTCATCTTCGGATTGGGCAAATGCGGGGGTGGCGACAAAGGCGAGCGATACCGACGCAAGTGTCAGAAATTTCGTAATTTTCATTAGGTTTCCCTTTCGTGTCTACATTGGACAGGGGAGAAACGCCGAAAGGGGCCGTTTAGATGCATCGTGCGTAAATAAAATTTGCGTATGTTGCATTGCAGCAACAGTGCTCATCAGCCGTTAAAGAGCTTGTCCTGCTGCCACTCCGCTAGCCCAAGCCCATTGAAAGTTGTAACCACCAAGCCAGCCAGTCACGTCAACCGCCTCGCCGATACAATATAATCCAGCCGCCTTTTTCGCCTCCATCGTCTGCTGCGACAGCCCGTCTGTGGCGATGCCGCCAAGCGTGACCTCAGCCTTGGCATAGCCCTCGCTGCCATTGGGGGTGAAGCGCCAGTCGGCGAGGCGGCGTTCGGCATCTTCGAGTACGCGGTCTTGCTGGTCGGCCAGATTGCGCGGGTCGCCGATACGATCAGCAAGCGTCTCGGCCAAGCGACCGGACAATTCCGCGGAAAGCACGGATTTGAGGGTGCTGCGTGGCTTGTCCCGCTTGATCTGGCGCAACCACCCGGGCGTTCTGTCGGGCAGAAAGTCGACGCCGATGTCCTGACCCGGCCGCCAATAGGAGGATATCTGCAAAATGGCTGGTCCGGACAGACCCTTGTGGGTGAGCAGGGCGGCCTCGCGGAATTCGGTTTTGCCGCACTTCGCCATCACATCCGCTGACACGCCCGACAACTCGCGGAACAGAACATCGTCGCCGCCCAAGGTCAGCGGGACAAGCGCCGGACGCGGCTCGATGACCTTAAATCCGAACTGCCGCGCCAGATCATAGGCGAAACCGGTCGCGCCCATTTTGGGGATGCTCGGTCCGCCGGTGGCGATGACCAGCGATTGCGCGCTTGCATTCAGACCGTTGTAACTGACGCGGTAGTCGCTGCCGTCGTGCGCTACATCGGCGACGGCTGCATTGAACGCGAAATCCACGCGCCCGCCTGACACGACCGCCTTGTCACATTCGGCCATCAGCATCTCGACAATCTGCCGCGCGCTGCCGTCGCAGAATAGCTGCCCCAAAGTCTTTTCGTGAAAGGCTATCCCGTGCGCCTGCACCAGATCGATAAAATCCTGCGGCGTATAGCGCCCCAGCGCCGACTTGGCGAAATGCGGGTTCGCAGATAAATAACGCTCCTGTGCATGGGCGGTAGTCGCATTCACATTGGTGAAATTGCACCGCCCACCGCCCGAAATCAGGATTTTCTTCCCCGGCCCGCTGGCATGATCGATGACCAACACCCGTCGCCCGCGTTGCCCGGCGGTGAGTGCGCACATCAGCCCGGCACCGCCAGCGCCCAGAATGATGGCGTCATATTGTCCGGTCTTCATTGTGGCCCCTTGGCACAGCAGCCGAGCGCCGCGAAGGCTTAATTGCCGCGCTTGCCTTTATCTGAAGCTTCCGGCAAAGGCGCGCCCATGACCGACCAACCCAAAACGACCGGGGCCGACACCCCGCCTGACCATCTTTCGATCAACCCGGTGAGTCCGCACTTCGACGGCGACCTTTTGTCGCGCGGTGTCGGCATCCGTTTCAAGGGCGAAAAACGCACCACAGTCGAGGAATATTGCATCTCCGAAGGCTGGATCAAGGTTCAGGCCGGTAAGGCACGCGACCGAAAAGGCAATCCTTTGCTCATCAAGCTCAGCGGACCGGTCGAGGCGTGGTACGAAGATCTGGGCGACGACGCGCCCGTGGCGAAGGCTTAAAGTTCTCCCCTCCCACAAGCTGGAGGTGATCGGCTACCCCTTCGGGAAAATCGAAATCAGCTCCGCCAACTGGTCGTTGACCGGATCGAGCTGATCATCCTGCGTTTTACCAAGCCGCACGATTGTCAGCCGGTGCTGCGGCGAGACGACAACGAACTGGCCCAGATGGCCAAGCGCCGCGAACACGTCCGACGGTGCCTTGTCCGGGAAAAGCACCTGGTCGCGGCCGTCATTACGCGTCCGGTTAAGCCACAAATGCGCGCCATAGCTGCTGTCGTTCTTGCTCGGCGTTTTCATGAAGCGAGTCCAACTGGTCGGCAATAATTGCGCCGCTCTGACCGAGCCGTTGTTGCGCAGGAACTCACCGAACTTTGCCCAGTCGCGTGCGGTCGCGTGGATGATGCTGCCGCCCAGCATCGTCCCGTTTCGGTCGAACTCGGGGAAAGCGCTGGTCATTCCCAGCGGCTCGAACAGTCGTCCGCGGGCATATTCGAGCATCGCATCGCGGCGAACCACCGGATCGTTGCTCGGCGTCAGCGAGCGGGTCATGATGTCGGCAAGGATGTTACTGGTCGCGCTGCTATATTCGAACTTTGTACCCGGATCGGCCTCGAGCGGGCGTCCCTCGGCATAACGTGCGGCATTATCGCGGCCACCCAGAAAAAGCATTTGCGGCGTGTCAGCATCAAAGATTTCGGTGTCACCCTCCGCCATTTCGGTATGGTCGAGACCCGATGACATGTGCAGAAGATGTCGCAAGGTGATCTTGGCACGTCCGTCGCGCGGCGTTTGCCATTCGATCAGCGGGGCGGGTTCATCTAGAGCAAGCCGGCCATCGGCGACCATTAAGCCGACTAGCGTAGCGGTGACGCTCTTCGCCATCGACCAGCTGATAAGGCGGCTATCGGGGCCGTAACCGGGAGCATAGCGTTCGGCGATCACTCGCCCGCCGCGCATCACCACCAGCGCTCGGGTTTCGGCGAGCGCAGGATCATCAAAAAAGGGCGCGATTGCCTCGGCAAGCCGTTCCTTGCCGACCACCGCGTCGTCTGCAATCATTATTTTGCCAACGCCTGTTGGCGCGGTTGCGGGTTCCGGACCGCATCCAGCCAGCGTCATCGAAAAAGCGGTTGCGGCGAGAAGGCTTTTATATCTAGGCATAAAGCGCACCGATGCACCAACATGAGGCTCTATGGCAACCGCAACTTCAGAAGTTCCAAAGAACCGCGTACGGACGGCACGTAACGTTGCTTTGGGCGTGCTGGCGATAGTCGTGCTGCTGGTCGTCTGGAACTGGGGGAGTATCAGGGGCCAAGCGCGCGTCGGTGCCGCCTATGGCGCACATATTACCTGCTCATGCCGCTATATCGAAGGCCGCGACATGGCGAGTTGCGAAACCGACAAGGAAGCAGGGATGGCATTGGTGGGCTTTTCCGACGATCCGGAAAACAAGCGCGTTACCGCGTCGGTGCCGTTCCTTGCCGAAGCGGTGGCCGAACGGCGCGGTGCCTTCGGCTGCGTGCAATTGAACGAGGCTGAAATCGACGCGCTTTAAGCAGCGACCGAAAATTCCGCGGCAACCGTCTCTTCAATCCAGCCGCCGCCCAGCACGCGGTCGCCATCATAGAGCACTGCCGCCTGTCCCGGTGCGACGCCATATTCGGATGCGTCGAAGCGCAACCATTCGCCGTCGAGCGTTGCTGCGACCGGCTTTGCCATCGAGCGGACCTTTGCCAAGATGTCGAGCCCCTGAACGTCGCCCAGCCAATTCGCATCGACCACCCGCGCCGCATCGACCGCCAGCGCCTTGCGCGGACCCACGAATACCCGCCGGGTCGCCGGGTCGAGCCGCACCACATAAAGCGGCACAGGCTGCCCGCCGACATCCAGCCCTTTGCGCTGCCCGACGGTATAATGGATCATACCCTTATGCTGTCCGAGTACGCGGCCATCGAGATGGACTATGTCGCCTCCGGTATCGGCATCGGGCCGGATTTTGCGCACGACGCTGGCATAATCGCCGTCGGGGACGAAGCAGATATCCTGGCTGTCGGGCTTCATCGCCACCACCAGCCCCAATTCCTGCGCGATTGCCCGCACCTGTGGCTTGGGCATACCGCCCAAGGGGAAGCGCAAATAATCGAGCTGATCCTGAGTCGTCGCGAACAGGAAATAGCTCTGATCTCGTGCCGGATCGGCGGCGCGGTGAAGTTGGGCACCGTTTACGCCTTCCACACGGCGGACATAATGGCCGGTCGCCAAACAATCCGCGCCGAGTTCCTTTGCCAGCCGGAACAGGTCTGTGAATTTCACCCCCATGTTACAGCGCACACACGGGATAGGCGTTCGGCCCGCCATATATTCGTCGGCGAAATGGTCGATTACCGATTCGCGAAAACGGCTTTCATGATCGAAAACATAATGCGCGATGCCAAGCTTGTCGGCAACGGCGCGCGCATCGCGAATATCCTGCCCTGCACAGCACGCCCCTGCCCGCTTGACCGCACTGCCATGGTCATAAAGCTGGAGCGTAACGCCGATTGTTTCTGCGCCAGAGCGCGCCGCGAGCGCCGCCACAACCGACGAGTCGACACCGCCTGACATCGCGACAACGATTCGTTTGCCGCTTAAATCGGGTCCCAACTGGAAATCTGTATTGAAAATATCGTCAATCATTTGAGGCCGCACATAGCGGCCCCGCCCGCGAAACGCCAGTTTTACGTTGGGGTTTCTCGAAATGGAACAGCACTTAGGGGCAAAAGATAACCGCTGTTAACCTCGGCTAACAGCAACTGAACCAGCCCTTTACCCGGCGTTATACATGCTGCGTTAGAGCGGTCTTATGGAAATGACATTCCCTCACCCTGTATCGCGTACCGGAGACGCAACCCGGCAAGGCCATCAGGCGATGCTGGCGACGGCAATAGCCCGTCAAGCAAATAGCCGGACTGCAAGGGCGGTGTCGCTTGCCTCACGGCGGGGCGGAATCGGTGATTCGTCTGGCGACGCAATTGAGCAGCGCATTCATTATTTTGGATCGCATCATTTGGGTATTTCAGCACCATCCGGACCGTTTGGGGCAACTCGTCGCACGCAGGAAACGAGTCAGGTCAAATATGAAAATGGCGTTTACCAAGACGCTTCAAGGAATAGCAAAGCCCCTGACATTAATGGTGAACGGACTGGGGAACAGTTCAACCATGCGGGGCATGGAGCATTGAGGACATTATGATCGAGAACCAGAAAATTCGCCCGGCACAAGTCATCGGCCCACTTGGTGAGCCGCTAACGCTGTCCAGCCTGCCACCTGCTGGCACCACCCGCTGGGTCGTTCGCCGCAAGGCCGAAGTTGTCGCAGCCGTCAATGGCGGCCTGCTCAGCATTAACGACGTATGCGAACGCTATGACCTGACGCTTGAGGAGTTTGCATCCTGGCAGCGTGCGGTCGATCGTTCGGGGATGCCCGGTCTTCGTGTGACGCGGATCCAGCATTACCGCGACCTTTACGAACGCCAGCAGAAATACTGAATTTCGCCGCTGCTCGGTCGCGCGATACAAAACCCCCTCGGCCTTTGCCGCAGGGGGTTTTGAATTATCCTGTGACAAAAATTGTCCGAATAAATTCCGCTTTGGAACTTCCTAACTTTCCGGCTATTCTCTTGGGCACGTCCGAAAGCAAACAGGGGCGTTGTTAAGGAGGAACAATCATGGGTTGGATTATTGCAATTATCGTCGGCGGCGTCGCTGGCTGGTTGGCAAGCAAGGTGATGAACCGCGATGCTTCGATGGGCATTTTCTGGAATGTGGTGGCAGGATGCGTGGGTTCGGTAGTCGGAAACCTGATCGCCAACCGGTTCGGCATTGTCGGCAGCGTTCAGGAGTTTTCGATAACAGGGCTGTTGGTCGCTTTTGCCGGTGCGGTCATTGTGCTGGCAATCATGAATCTAGTTCAGCGCGGTCGCGTTCGCTAACCCTCTTAAAATATGGCGATTTCAGGGCCGCGCGGCACGTTCGCGCGGCCCTTTTCATGCCCGGCGCAACGATCTGACGTCGTTTGTCGAACAATGTTGCCGCCCGTCTGTATTGTGCCGCAGCGCAAGCTTCTATATCCTAAGAAAAAGTAGCAAAACGCCACTTATTGGCATCTCGGCCTTGCCGCAGGTGATGTATTTGGCTAATACAGTTCGATGAATCGCGGCCCTGCCCGTAATTTGCCATCTGAACGCGACCAATTTGGATTCTGATTATGAACTACGAAACAACGATGAACGCCAGCCTGAACGGTGATCTGTTGGACGGCGATAACACCGCACGGACGCGTCGGCGTCGCTGGATCATTATCGGCGTGGTCGCGGCTGTGCTGATAATCGGTGCAATTGCCGCCTATATGATGTCGGGCAGCGGCGGCGAGGCGGCGGATGCGGCTAAGGACGGACAAGCGCAGACGGTAAGCGTCATCGCGCCCGGCCGGGATACTGTCGTACGCGCGATCACCGCCACTGGCACTCTGGCTGCGCGTCGCGAGATTCCGGTTGGCGTTGTGGGCGAAGGCGGTCAGGTGACGCAGGTCTATGTCGATGCCGGCGATTGGGTGCGTCAGGGTCAGACGCTGGTCAGCGTCGACCGCTCGGTTCAAGCACAGCAGGCCAATGCACTTGAAGCGCAAATCGGCGTGGCGCGCGCAGATTTGCAGCTTGCCCAGAACGAACTCGACCGCGCGTTGCAACTGGTGGGTCGCGGTTTTATTTCGAAAGCCGATGTCGATCGCAAGACCGCAACGCGCGACAGCGCGCGTGCTCGAGTCAATGTTGCCAATGCGCAACTTGCGGAAACCCGGGCACGCAATGCACGGCTCGATATCCGGGCACCGGTCAGCGGCTATGTACTCGAGCGCAATGTCCAACCGGGCCAGACGGTGTCGGCAGGCAGCGGCATATTGTTCCGCCTGGCAAAGGACGGCGAAATGGAATTGCAGGCGGCTTTGAGCGAAGACGATCTCGCGCTGGTTTCCGAGGGCGTGTCGGCGACTGTGACGCCGGTTGGAACCGATCGCCAGTTCGCCGGTCGCATCTGGCAGGTAGCGCCGATGATCAACCAGCAATCGCGTCAGGGCATTGCCCGCGTTTCGCTGCCTTTTGATCGCGCGCTGCGGCCGGGCGGCTTTGCCTCGGTCGAGATCAAGGCGGGGGCGATGACTGCGCCGGTGCTGCCTGAGTCGGCCGTGCAAAACAGCCGCGAAGGTAGCTTCGTCTACATCGTGGGTGCCGACAACAAGGTGAAACGCCGTCCGGTCAAGGTCGGGACGACCACCGCGAACGGTCTGACCATCGCAGAAGGACTGGATGGCACAGAGCGCGTCGTGCTTTATGCTGGCGGGTTCTTGAACCCTGACGAGGTCGTCAAACCGAAGCTGATTAAAAAGTAACACCGCGCGACAACCGGGACGCCCCATCATGAACTTCAATAACATTTCTGCCTGGTCGATACGCAACCCGGTGGTGCCCATCGTCCTTTTCCTGGCGCTGACACTGGCGGGCATTGCTGCGTTCATGAAAATGGACGTCCAGAACGATCCTGATATCGAATTTCCGGTGGTGGTTGTTTCGATTTCGCAACCGGGCGCTGCCCCGTCCGAAATTACCACGCAGATAACCCAGAAAGTGGAATCGGCCATTCGAAGCGTGCAAGGCGTGCGAAACATCGACGCCAGTGCACGTGAAGGCAACACCACGGTCAGCGCCGAATTTGAAATCGGCGACGACATCAACGCCGCGGTCAGCGAAGTGAAGAATGCGGTCGACCAGATCCGCAGCGACTTGCCGGACGGCATTTTGGAACCGCAGATTTTCAAGGTTGCAACATCCAGCGACCCGATTGCCTATTTTGCAGTTGAGGCATCCGACATGACGCTCGAACAGCTTAGCTGGTTCGTCGATGACACTGTCGCACGCCGCTTGCTTAGCGTCGAAGGCATGGCATCGGTCAGCCGCAATGGTGGTGTCAGTCGCGAAATCCGTGTTGTTCTCGACCCTGCCAAAATGCAGTCGCTGGGCGTTACTGCGGCGCAGGTGAATGGCGTGCTGCGCCAGCAAAACGTTAATGCGGCGGGCGGCCAGTCCGAAATTGCAGGCTCGCGCCAGTCAGTCCGCGTGCTGGGCAATGCTGCCAACGCCTTTGCGCTGGGACAGGCGCAGATCAGTCTGGGCGGCGGGCGCACTATCAAGCTTGCCGATATCGCCGAGGTAAGAGACGGATATAGCGAACAAAAATCGATGGCTTTCGAAAGCGGCCGACAGGTTGTCACGTTCGGAACGACGCGTGCCAAGGGTGCCTCCGATGTCACCGTGTTCGACGAGGCAATGATCAAAATCGCCGAGATCGAAAAGGAAAATCCTGGCATCAAGTTCACGATCTTGTTCAACAGCGTTGATTACACAAAATCGCAGTACAAAAGTTCAATGGCGGCGATGATTGAAGGCGCGTTGCTGGCAATCGTCGTCGTGTTCCTGTTCCTTCGGGACTGGCGGGCAACGGTAATCTCGGCAATTGCCATTCCGCTATCGGCCATCCCTACCTTCTGGTTCCTGGACCTTCTGGGGTTGACGCTCAATACCATGTCGCTTCTGGCATTGGGCCTCGTCGCGGGCGTACTCGTCGATGATGCTATTGTGGAGATCGAGAATATCGTTCGCCATATGCGCATGGGCAAATCGGCTTATCAGGCGTCTATAGATGCTGCCGATGAAATCGGTCTTGCTGTCGTGGCGACTACCTTCTCGATTGTTGCCGTGTTCCTCCCCGTCGGCCTGATGCCGGGCGTGGCGGGGCAGTTCTTCAAGAATTTCGGCCTGACCGTTGTTGCCTCGGTGCTGATGAGCCTTGCCGTCGCGCGTATGATTACCCCAATGATTGCCGCTTTTTTCCTGAAATCGTCGGGCATCGCCGAACATGGCGAGGGCCCGTTGATGGACCGGTACATGAAGATCCTGAAATGGTCGCTTGGCCATCGTCGCTGGATGATGGGCCTTGGCGTCCTCGCTTTGGCGGTGACTATCGCACTGATTGTCGTCTTGCCCAAGCAGTTCTTCCCCACGGGCAATATGGATTTCAGCAGGGTAAGGATTGAAATGGTGCCCGGCACGACCCTTGAACAGACCAAGGCCGTTGCCGACCAAGCTGCTGCGATTGTCGAGGCCCAGCCCGAGGTCAATACCGCGCTACTGAGCGTACGCGAAGGCAGCGGGAGCATTTTCGTCACACTCAAAAAAGACCGCGAACGCACAAGTCAGGAGTTTGAGCAAGATCTGGGGCCAGCGCTCAGCCGAATTGCCGATGCGCGCGTGTCATTCCAAGCATTTGGTCCGGGAGGCGGAGGTTCGGGACGCGATGTTTCAGTTATGTTATCCGGTTCCGACCCGGCCGCGCTCGACAGAACAGCCGTAATTCTGGTCGAACAGATGAAAGGGCTTAAAGAAGTGCGCGCGCCGCGTATTGAAGCCGATTTGCAGCGTCCGGAATTGATTGTCACCCCGCGCACTGATCTGGCGGCGCAGCTTGGCGTGACAACCGTTGCCTTAAGCCAAACGATCCGCATCGCGACGTTGGGCGACATTGACCAGAACAGCGCCAAATTCTCGCTGTCGGACCGACAGATCCCCATTCGTGTCATGCTGGCAAAAGAAAGCCGCCAGAGCCTGGACGTTATTCGTAATCTGCCGGTGCAAACCGCCGGTGGTGGTTCGGTACCGCTTTCGCGTGTGGCGGACATTACCTTCGGTGCCGGCCCAACCGCGATCGAAAGACGCAACCAGAATTTCCGCACATTCGTCGGCGCCGATTTCGCACCCGGCGTGGTTATGTCGACGGCCGATGCGGCCATTAACAAGCTCCCGATAATGACCAAGCTTCCAACTGGAGTTTCGCGTGCACCTTTTGGTAGCCAGGAATGGGAAGCGGAAATGCAACGTGACTTCCTCACTGCGCTGATTTCGGGCACGTTGCTGGTATTTGCTGTACTAGTGCTTCTCTACCACCGGTTCATGTCGCCGCTGGTCAATATGGGCTCTTTGTTGCTTGCTCCGTTGGGCGGGCTATTGGCCTTGGTTGTAACCGGCCAATCGATTTCGATGCCGGTGTTCATTGGCATATTGATGCTGTTCGGCATCGTCGCCAAGAACTCAATTCTGCTGATCGACTTTGCCATCGAGGAAATGGCGCGCGGTGTGCCTAAATTCCAGGCAATCATGGAAGCCGGACATAAACGCGCGCAGCCGATTGTCATGACCACGGTCGCGATGACTGCGGGCATGATCCCGACCGCATTATCGCTAGGCGGTGACGGTCAGTGGCGCGCGCCGATGGGCACGGTGGTTATCGGCGGGTTGATTGTTTCGACGCTACTGACGCTGCTCATCGTGCCAGCTGGCTTCAGTCTTGCCGACGGTTTCGAAAAGCGTGTCGGTCCTTGGCTGCGGCGCAATCTGCTAACCTATCGCACCGAGGACGATGATGCCCTCGACGCCAGCGAAGCGGCAGCCAAGCAGGCCAAGAAGAAGCGTCCTCCTGCATCGAGCACAGGTGGCTTGCAACCTGCCGAATGATGCCCCTGCACATCAGCTTGGCAGGGCGGCGACCGCTCGGCTAATGCCAGCCTCATGAAATCGGTCAATCAGCTGGGGCTTTCCGAAAAGGCGCGCTATGCCGAGCGTGAGGCCGAACTGCGCCAGATGCGAATTATCGCGACTGGCCTTTTATGTTTCATGGTCGTGCTGTTTGTCATCGGCAACCATCTTGAAACCGCTTTGCAAGGTCATTGGGGCTTCCTGCGCGCCTTTGCGGAGGCCGGGATGGTCGGCGGCCTGGCCGACTGGTTTGCGGTCACTGCGCTGTTCCGCCATCCGCTTGGCATTCCGATCCCGCACACCGCAATCATTCCGCGCAACAAGGAACGCATCGGGCGTACGCTTGCCAATTTCCTGCGCGGCAATTTCCTGACCAGCAAGGTCGTCGCAAGGCGGGTGCAGCGAATGGACGTCGCGGGTGCAATGGGCCGCTTCCTTGCCAGCCCGGCCGGTGGCGAAGGACGGATGCGCATGGGCGCGTCGCGGCTGATGGGAGATGTGGTCGCCGCGCTCGACGACGAGCGTCTGGGCAATGTCGCCAAGGACGCGCTTCGCGGCCAGCTCGAAAAACTCGATATCGCGCCATTGCTTGGCCAGATGCTGCAGGCGATGATCAAGGAGCGGCGGCACCTGCTGGTGCTCGACGGAGTCATCAAATGGGCGGCAAAGACTCTCGAAGCAAACGAAGACATCATCCGCGCCATGGTCGAAGAGCGTGCGGGCAGCATCATGCGCTGGACTGGCTTGGACGACCGGTTGGCCAATGCAATATTGAACGGGCTTCACAAGCTGCTCGCCGAAATGGCCGAAGATCCCGACCATCCGCTGCGCGCCAAGGGCGAGGAAGGCTTGGCAGCACTTGCCGACGGATTGCGGACCGACAAGGAACTGCAGGCCAAGATCAACCACTGGAAGGGCGAAGTGCTCGCCAACCCCGCAATCGGCAAATGGATAGACAGTATCTGGCAGCAGGGCCGCAAAGGCCTTCTGAAGGCCGCACGCAACCCCGATGCAGCGATGGCCGGAAAATTCGGCGAAGCGCTTATCCAGTTGGGCGCGAGCCTGCAGGAAGACGCAAAGTTAAAGGGCCAGATCAACCGTTTCGCACGGCGCGCGATTGTCGGCACTACGGAAAATTACGGCGACAATATCGTTGCGTTGGTTTCCGACACGATCGCCAATTGGGATGCCTCCACAATCACCGACCGCGTCGAAAATGCAGTCGGCAGCGACCTCCAGTTCATTCGCATCAACGGCACGTTGGTGGGCGGACTGGCGGGGATCGTCATCCACGCCGTAGGCTTATGGATTTAGGCTGGTAGAGCGGCGATCATCTTTTCAGCAGCTTCGGCCGCCGTCCGCGCGGCGCGTTTGAGGTTGCTCTGAAAATCGCCGGCACTCTCGCCGTCGGCATTGTCGGTCGTCGCCTTGATCGCCGCCCACGGCACCCCCAGCCTTTCAGCGGCCTGCGCAACGGCAGCGGTTTCCATGTCGATCAGGTGGCCGCCCAATTCCCTGTGCAAGCGCCTGCCGTGATCGGCACTTTCGACGAAGCAGTCGCCTGTTACGATGCGGACCTTGGGCAAACCGATATCGGGCATGGCCGCTGCACGAAACGGCTCGATATGGGCCCGCCCTATCGGCCATGCTCCGGCGCTGTAATGCGCAAAACCGTCATTGCGCGAGGCGCCATAATCGCCCTGCACCGCCTCAGTGATATGGAAGCAATCGCTTTGCATGTCGGACAGCTTGCCCGCCGTGCCAATGACCATCAACAGGTCGACATGATAATGTTCGCACAAGATGGTCGCCGCCATCGCAGCGTTGACCTTGCCGATGCCGCTACAGGTGATCGCTATGTGCTTGCCCGCGAGCTCTGCGCTCCGGATTAAAAAGCCGTGAAGCGGCTCACCTTCGCTCATCTGGTCGGGCAGAAATGACGCAGCTTCGACATCGACGCCCGAAATTATGCCAATGCGGTTTATCATGTCATGTCGCTTTCTGATTTGATGGATGATGTGTCAGCGCCCATCGTTCGGTGATTTTCATGTGAGAATGATGACAAGTCAGGCAAAATCCGCAACTATTGCTCAATGCAGAACCGCGCCCTGAAAATATACTTCGACGGCGGATGCAGGCCGAACCCGGGCCGGATGGAAACCGCAGTCGTTGCGCGGGGCGTCACCTATCACGGGCAGGATTGCGGCCACGGCACCAACAACGATGCCGAATGGCTGGCGCTAATTCATGCGGCCGAACTGGCGATATCCATCGGCGCGCGCGATGTTATCCTGCTCGGAGATTCGGCCGTTGTCATCGGTCAGGCGAACGGGCTGGCTAAATGCCGCAGCGAAGCGTTACGCGGTCACTATCAAAGCTTCCTCGCGCTAAGACCCCAATTCGACCACATCAGGATCAGGCATATTGGCCGCCACCAGAACCTTGCCGGAATAGCACTTGCCAAAGTGCGCTGGACCTAGCTGCCAGCCGCGATCATATCCTCGACACGGACGAATTTCTCGCGCGGCGCGCCGGTTCTGGCGCGCGCGATTTCGGCTTCCTCGATCTTCTTCCAATCGCTGTATTTCACCACCTGGACTCCGCGAGCTTCCAAGAGCGCATCAAGCCCGGCGCGACCTGTCCTGCCGTCCCCTTCGCCGATATCGTCGGCGATCAGGTCGACGATCGCGTAACCATCGGGCCTGTTCGTGCCGATCGTCCCGCTCGGCCCCCGCCTCGCCCAGCCGACACAATACAGCCCGGGCAAGATGCGCCCTTCATCACTGGCAAACCGCCCCCGGCCATGCTCATACGGCACCCCCTCGATGGGAGGTGTCTGGTAACCAATGCAACTGATGACCATCGAGCAATCGAGCGTATAAGTCTCTCCGGTACCCACGCTGCGCATCTGTTCGTCGAGCTCAGTGCGTTCGATGATGATGCGTTCCACCTTGCCGTCTCCCTCGATAGCAACGGGGGCTGCAAAGAAATCGAAATTGAGGCTGATGTCCTTGTCGGCACGGAAGCTTTCCGGAATCGCGGCAAATTCGCGCAAATGCGTGACCGATTTGCGCATTCCGGGTTCGAGTAGCGCGTCGTCGCCCAAATCGGGCAAATCGGCCTTTTCTACACGCGGCGTTGCCCGTTCGAGATGCCCGAGTTCGCCAAGTTCCTTGGGCGTCATCGCAATCTGGTGCGGACCACGGCGTCCCAATATCGTGACCTCTTCGGTGTTGGCCTGCTCGAGCGCGTCGAGCGCATGGCCGACGATATCCGAAGCCGCGAACTCGGCGCGCGTTTTGGACAATATCCGCGCAACGTCGAGCGCGACATTGCCGTTGCCGATCACCACAACATGCTTGCCGCCTAGCGGAGGATCGAGATCTGCGAAATCGGGATGGCCGTTATACCAGCCGACGAAGGCGGCACTGCCGAGTACGCCGCGCAAATCGCCACCCGGTGTCTCCAGCTTTCGGTCATTGGGCGCGCCGGTTGCCAGAATGACCGCGTCGTAGAGGCTTTGCAGCTCGTCAATGCTGACATCGGTGCCGACGCCAACATTGCCGGCGAAGCGGACATTGTCCGATAGCGCCACCTTCTCGTAGCGCGCGGATACCGCCTTGATCGACTGGTGATCGGGCGCGACGCCAAAGCGGATCAGCCCGAACGGCACCGGCAACCGGTCGATGATGTCGATGCGGACATCGTCGCCGAACTTCTTCTGCGCCGCCTCCGCGGTGTAATAGCCCGCCGGACCCGAACCTATTATCGCGATATGCCGCATGGTCATAACCTCAGCCCCCTCCCCGATTCGTCACGCTAACGCACGCGCGGCAAAAGAAAAGGGCCGGAGCGTTTTCGCTCCGACCCCTCCACACCGAATTCATGAGTGCGCAGAATTCGATGCCCACTTTCTGTGGCCTGCGAATAACTGCAAAATATTGGTTTTGTTCCCGAAACAGGCAGAGTCAAGCTGCCCTTCGCTGGGTTTCGACCGACCGGTCCAGAAACTGCCGGATCGCCGCGATGCTCTTCTCGACATGGCTCAGCAGGAACAGATGCCCGCCATCCTCGATCACCATCAACTCGCTATTGGGGATGAGGAAGTTTAGGAATTTGCCGTTGGCCACCGGCACGATCTGGTCATCACCGCCCATCATGATCAGTGTTTCGGTTTTCATAAACGGCAGGAACGGCGCGCTGGTCCAGCCCATCATCGCCATCAGCTGATAGAAATAGCCGGTCTTCGACGGCGGCTTCAGGCGGTTGATATGCTCCGCCTTGTTACCGACCATGCCGCCGTAAAGCGTTTTGAAATGCTTCGCCATAAAATCGGGGTCGATATAGCGGCGTGGGTCGGCCATTTTGACGAGCGCCTTGGGATTGCCGGGTACCATCAACATCCCCGCACTGGTTGCGACAAGGATGAGCTTGTTCGTGCGAGCACTGTTTTGCAGCGCAAATTGCTGCGCCATCGCCCCGCCCCAGCTAACGCCCATAACGTCCACTACTGGCATCTCGAACCGGTCAAGCAATAACGCCGCGATCCGCGCCATGAGCATGGCATTATACGGCACAACCGGATCGGGGGAGCCACCAATCCCCGGCATGTCAAAAGTTATAAAATCGCGATCATCGAGCATTTCCGCCATCGGCGCCATTGCCTCGATATTGGCGCCAATGCCATTGAAGAACAGGATGGGGAGCTTGCCGGTGGGCTTGCTGGAGCCCCAGACGGCAACCCGCAGTGAGCGGCCATCGACGGTTTCCATACTATAGCTTGGCTCGCGGCCCTTGGTCATATTCATTCCTAACGCCTGCTTCGGGTCGCTGATGAAGGTTTAATTGAACGATTAGATGGTGCAAGGGCAAAAGCCTCACTCCATCACATATATCCCCGGTGCCGCCTCCATTGCCGGATACGCCTTGCTCCCCAGCGCAGCCGGTGCCGCGACTTCCTTGCCCGATCGCGCGTGGAGCCATTCCATCCAGTACGGCCACCAGCTGCCGGTGACTTCTTCGGTGCCCTTCATCCATTCCTTCACATCGGCGGGGGTCTTGCCCTTGGTGTTTTTCCAGTATTTCGCCTTCGGATTGCCTGGAGGGTTGAGGATCGACTGCATATGGCCTGCCTGGCTCAGGATGAACTCGATATTTTTGCCGCCGAACAATTGCGTCGAGCGGTAACAGGCTTTCCACGGCGTGATATGGTCGGTGGTGCCGCCCAGGATGAACATGTCGCCGGTCACCTTGGTCAGATCAAGTACATGATCGGCGACCTCGAAAGTCCCGGGCTCGGCATAGGCATTCGCCTCGAACAGCTCGAGGAAATCGCCCATCAACGCCGATGACAGGTTGGTCGCATCGGCATTCCAGAACAATATGTCGAACGCGGGCGGATCGTCGCCCATCAGGTAATTGTTGATGACATAATTCCAGATCAGGTCGTTCGGCCGCAGCCACGCAAAGCCGCGCGCAAGGCTCGACCCTTCGATAACGCCCTTCTTCGCCGCGCGTTGCCGGGCCAGCGCAATGCCGTTGTGCGACACCAGCGAACCGGCCTCGGTATCGCCGGGGCGCGGTTCCAGCACACAGACCATCATCGTAATCGCGCCAGCGCGGTCGTCGCCCATCGACGCCAGTTTGGAGAGCAATACCGACATCGTCTGCCCGCCCGAGCAGCCGCCCGAGACATTGACTGTATCGCTGCCGGTAATCTCGCACACCACATCCATCGCCTTGATGCAGCTTTCGACATATTCAGCCATGCCCCATACGCCCTGCTCCTCGACCGGATTGCGCCACGAAATCATGAACGGCTGGATGCCGTGGTCGGTCTGCCATTTGACCACGCTCTTTTCGGGAGTCAGGTCGTTCAGATACATTTTGTTGATTTGCGGCGGGATCGTGAGTTGCGGAATGCTGTAAATCTTGTCGGTTGTCGGCGCATATTGCACCAGCTCGAAGCGCTCGTCGCGGTACACCACCGCGCCCTTCGACAGCGCCAGATTCTCGCCGAGCTTGAACGGTTTCTTGTTTACCTGGCTCACCATCATGTCGTTGTGAACCATATCATTATACGCGTTTTTGAGGCCTTTCACGAGGCTGAGCCCGCCCGAATCCACCAGCCGTTTTTGCGCGGCCGGGTTGCCGATCAGGCTGTTAGTGGGGGCAAGCGCATCGATGATGATCTGCGAGATGAAGTTCGCGCGGTCGCGTTCGAGCGCGTCCAACTCCAAGTCCTCGATATAGCTTTTCACGCCCTTTTGCACCGCGAGGAAATATTGCGCTCCGGCCTTGAAGAACGGATTGAACTGCCACGCCGGATCCATAAAACGTTTGTCCTTGGCATCGGGCGCAAGGTCCGATTTACCGGTCATGATCTGGATGACGTCTTCGCTGAACGCACCTGCTGCCTTGAGCGCCTTGTCGGGGTTGGCCGCGGTCTGGCGGAGCATCAGCCCGATCGCGCCGACAAAGTCCTCGCGCGCCAAGCCGGTGAGCGGGCCGAGCGCCATCGTCGCATCGTTTGCCGCATCGAACGCGCCCTGCATACTGGTGAAGGGCGAGCCCTTGGCTTTCGCCTTTTTGCCCGCTTTTTTGTCAGCCATGCGCCGATCCTCTCCTGTCCCTAATCCGAGAGATTGCACGGACGGGTTGGCGCGTCAATCAAGCGCTGCTAGGGGCGTCGCATGACCGAACTATCGCGTATCCGTAACTTCTCCATCATTGCCCATATCGACCATGGGAAGTCGACCCTGGCCGACCGGCTGATCCAGCAGACCGGCGGACTGACCGCGCGCGAGATGACGAGCCAAGTCCTTGATAATATGGACATAGAGAAGGAACGCGGGATCACGATCAAGGCGCAGACCGTCCGCCTCGATTACACCGCGAAGGACGGGCTCCTTTACGAGCTCAACCTGATGGACACCCCCGGCCATGTCGACTTCGCCTATGAAGTCAGCCGCTCCCTCGCCGCATGCGAAGGCGCGCTCCTCGTCGTCGACGCGGCGCAAGGCGTAGAAGCCCAAACGCTCGCCAACGTCTACCAGTCGATCGAGCACGACCACGAAATCGTCCCCGTCATCAACAAGATCGACCTGCCAGCCGCCGAGGTCGACAAGGTCAAGGCCGAAATCGAGGAAATCATCGGGCTTCCGGCCGACAACGCCGTCCTGACCAGCGCCAAATCGGGCATCGGCATCGACGAGGTGCTCGAGGCCATCGTCACCCGCATCCCCCCGCCAAAGGGCGACCGCGCCGCGCCCCTGAAAGCCATGCTGGTCGACAGCTGGTACGACCCCTATCTCGGCGTCGTCATCCTGATCCGAGTCATCGACGGCGTCATCAAAAAGGGCCAGGAAATCCAGTTCATGGCCGCCGGCACCAAACATCTGGTCGACCGCGTCGGCTGTATGCGCCCCAAGCTCGAAATCCTCACCGAAATCGCGGCGGGCGAGGTCGGCATCATTACCGCGCAAATCAAGGAAGTCGCGCAAACCCGCGTCGGCGACACCATCACCGACGCCAAACGCCCCGCCGCCGAAGCCCTCCCCGGCTTCAAGGAAGTGCAGCCAGTGGTCTTCTGCGGCCTGTTCCCCACCGACGCCGCCGACTTCGAAAAGCTCCGCGAAAGCATCAGCAAACTTCGCCTCAACGACGCGAGCTTCAGCTTCGAGACCGAAAGCAGCGCCGCATTGGGCTTCGGCTTCCGCTGCGGTTTCCTTGGGCTGCTCCACCTGGAAATCATCCAGGAACGCCTCACACGCGAGTTCGACCTCGACCTTATCACCACCGCGCCGTCGGTGGTCTACAAGCTGAAACTCAGCCGCTCCAAGACCGAAGACGCGCGCGATATGGAGCTTCACAACCCGGCCGACATGCCCGACATCAACCGTATCGCGGAGATTCAGGAGCCGTGGATCGAGGCGACGATTTACTGCCCCGATGAATATCTGGGCAGCATATTGAAGCTATGCCAGGACCGGCGCGGCGTGCAGAAGCATCTCACCTATGTCGGCGGTCGCGCGCAGCTGGTGTACGAGCTGCCGCTGAACGAGGTGGTGTTCGATTTTTATGATAGATTGAAAAGTATTTCAAGGGGTTATGCGTCGTTCGATTACCACCAGATCGGCCACCGCGAGGGCGATCTTGTGAAGATGAGTATCCTCGTCAACGGCGACGCGGTCGACGCGCTGAGCATGATCGTCCACCGCGGCACCGCAGAGGCCAGAGGCCGCGGCATGTGCGAGCGCCTGAAAGACTTGATCCCGCGGCACCTGTTCAAGATCCCCATCCAGGCCGCGATCGGCGGCAAGGTAATCGCGCGCGAGACCATCGCGGCGATGCGCAAGGACGTGACCGCGAAATGCTACGGCGGCGACATATCGCGCAAGAAGAAGCTGCTGGACAAGCAGAAGAAGGGCAAGGCTAGAATGAGAGAATACGGCAACGTATCGATACCTCAGGAAGCCTTCATCGCCGCGCTCCGGATGGGCGAAGAGTAAATCCGACTGTCCTGAGCTTGTCGAAGGATCATTGCGGATGCGGGGGGCCGTTAGGCGACCAGAGGTCAATATGGGAATGTGAGTATTCCGCAGGAAGCGTTTATTGCGGCGCTGCGGATGGGGGAGGAGTGAGGCCGCCTAGCGCCGTTTCGCAACACCGATTGAATTGGCAATATCAGTCACCAGATGTTGTCTAAATACCACACTTTCATGAACAAATTGCAGATTTCCTATCAATTCTTGCGGCATGTGGATATTCTGAATATCGGAATAACACGGGAGAGTTTTTTGGATCAAGAAGAAGCAGCGGAGAATAGCCTAGTCGAGCGGACTCGATTCGCCCGTGCTACTGCTTTTTTGAAGAATAGGTTTCTCGCTGCCTTTAAAAAGGTTCCATTGGTCGGCCGCCTCCAAGAGGTTCCCCGTGAGGCGCGTTTGGACGCCAGGGCGGAGATCGCTTGGACGACATTTTTCGGAACCATGCCGTTTTGGTTGCCGCCGCTGCTAGGCTCAATGTTCTTTTTAGAGCGCTATCCCGTCTGGGACATTTTGAGAGATGGTGAGCTATTTGTTTACGCATCAGCATTCGTGGGCCCATTAATAAGGGACCTATATACCTACTTGACCCAATCTGATTTCAGTGCAATAAGGGGGCATGAGCACGATCAGCCCCAAAAAACAGCAGTTCGAAAACTTAATGCAGATGATGTCTGCGTTTCCCAACGAACAGTCTGCAATCGACCATTTCACGGCTATTCGCTGGAAAAACGGCGCTTTCTGCCCTCTTTGCGGCAGCACCAAAGTCTATCACTTCTCGGATCAGCGCACTCATAAGTGCGGCGATTGCCGTAAACGCTTTTCTATCAAGGTCGGCACGATCTTCGAAGA
>CAZQBS010000047.1:0-1761 GCA_964591835.1 uncultured Sphingorhabdus sp.
CTGGGCGATCATGTCGGCGGCGAAAAAATGCTGGTAGCGGCAGGCCGGATGCGGAGCTTCAAGACGGCTTACGGCTGGATCGAGGTTCGCGAATCCGGTGTCGCAATTGATTCCGGTTGCGCTCGCGCATTAGGCGTTGCCGCTGGTGACAGCATCACACATGTCGCGCGGTGGTGAACGATGACGCTGGTTGAAATCAATTTCGATGGCATCATCGGCCCGAGCCATAATTATGCGGGACTAAGCCTCGGCAATATCGCATCGTCGAGTAACGCTGGCGCAGTTTCGCAGCCGCGCGCCGCAGCGTTGCAGGGCGTCGAAAAGATGCGCGCGAACTTGCGGCTTGGTCTGGCACAGGGCTTTTTCATGCCGCTAGACCGCCCCAATTCGAAGTGGCTGGCTAGACTGGCAACCGACATGACGAGCGCCGAACCGCATATCCGGGCCGCAGCATTTTCCGCGTCCGCAATGTGGGCCGCCAATGCTGCGACGGTTTCGCCTGCCCCCGATACGGCCGATGGCCGATGTCACCTGTCGGCAGCCAATTTGCTGACAATGGCGCATCGCAGCCACGAATGGCATGGTACATTGGCACAGCTTCAACTGGCCTTTGCCAATACGCAGCATTTTGCCGTCCACGCCGCTGTCCCGGCACCGTATGGCGATGAGGGTGCCGCCAATTTCATGCGGCTTTGCCCGTCGCATGGCGAGTCCGGGATCGAGATATTCGTCTACGGCAAGGCAGGCGGGCCGTTCCCTGCGCGCCAGCATATCGAGTCATCGAAGGCGATTGCGCGCGCGCACCGACTTGATCCGGCGAAGACCCTCTTCGTGCAACAGTCGGAAATCGCGATTGCCGCTGGTGCGTTTCACAATGACGTCGTCGCGGTCGCCAACGAAAGGGTGCTGTTCACCCACGAACAGGCCTTCGAACACCCTGAGACCACCTATGCCGATATCAAGCGGCTCATGCCTGATGCAGAAATCGTCATCGTCCCCGCAGACCGCATAAGCCTGACCGATGCCATTCAGAGCTATCTGTTCAACGCGCAATTGGTTACCCTGCCAAGTGGCGCAATGGCGCTAATTTTGCCGAGCGAAGCGCAAGCAAACCAGCGCGTGTGGAGCTGGCTCAGCGAAATGGTTGCGGGCAACGGGCCGATCCGCGAACTGGTGCCTGTCGATGTCCGCCAGTCGATGGCCAATGGCGGCGGGCCAGCCTGCCTGCGGTTACGCGTAGTTGCAGACCCCGCGACGGTCGATCGGCGCTTCCTTGCCGACGAGCCAAAGCTTGATCGGATCGCCAGCGTGATAGTCTCGCATTGGCCCGAAAACATCGCGCCCGACCAGCTGAGCGACCCCGCCTTGGTGGATCAGATTCGGAAAGCGCGTGCCGCCGTGCTCGACGCATGCGACCTAATGTCACTGGCATAGCGTCGCCAATCTTTACACTTTGGTAACCATAAGCCAAAAAAGTCACGCTTTTCCGGAACTGGCACAAGCGTTGCTACGTTTAAGATCTATGAAAAAGATCGCACGCCTGTTCCAGATCAAGACCAAATTCGAGGTCTTTCTTATAACCTATGCGCTCGGTCTGGGCGCGGTGATGCGCGGTCAGGAATATATGCAGCAATATCCCGGCAATATCGGCAAGGTATTTTTCGCATTATGCACCGGGGCTGTTTTCCTGGCCTCGGCAAAGATGTTGGAAGCGGTGGAATATCAACAGGCTTTCGGCGCTGATTGACCTATCTACCGTTC
>CAZQBS010000047.1:1861-10831 GCA_964591835.1 uncultured Sphingorhabdus sp.
GGGATTTTTCAACCATAAGTAGGGGGCTTCTGTTGCTCGGTGCCCCGAGTCTTGAAAAGTCCGGAGGATTCTGTTGCTCGGCTCCTCCGGGGCCGCCGTAATCATTCTGTTGCCCGGCTGATCCAGCCGCGTTCTTTTAGTATAAGTTCAGACCGTGAGGCCCAAAATTATGCTGCGAGAGCAAGTGCTTCGTTATCGTTTGCACCTATTGGTTGTGAACCATTTCACGGCTTATTCATGCCGGGCAAAAACAATGTCTTTGAACACACGTCGATCCTAGTTCAGCCCCTTCAGAACGCCCGGCCCCCTCAATTAACAAGGGCGTCGAGAGATTTGGTGGAGCTGCCGGGTACCGCCCCCGGGTCCGCTGCATCTATTACACATCGCCATTTATCACCATAGTCGGGCGAACCCGACGCTCCCTATATAGGCGCATTTTGGTGAATGGGAAGTGAAGCGGCGGGAAATTCGGTTTTCAACGCCCTGCCCCGATCATTGACCACCTTGCCGTTTCAAGTGGGCCTTGATGGCGTCGTGCGGCGTTTGGTTCGCCCGTTCAGAAATATTTTTGCCGTTGGCGGATGAAATCCCCGCAACCCGGCGTTGTCGTCAAAACGCAAATATACAGGAGCATGACATGAGCAAGTTCGGCATCGCAATCGCGGCAACTATCCTTGCAAGCACCCCGGCAATCGCTGCTAAGCCCGATTGGTGGCTAGTTTCAGGTGGGCCTGGCGCGTCGTCAGTCCAATTTATCGACGCGGCCTCGATCCGCAAATCAAGCGGGTCAGTATCGTTCGATGTTGCGACATATTGGGGCAATGGCCGCAATATGGAACGTAGGCTGACAATCAGTTGTACCGAAAAGACCGCCGGCAGCCTTTATTCGGAATTGCAGCAATTCGCTTGCGGTTCGGACGATACGCGCATGAGCACTGGCGTGAAGCTCGGTTCGACCGATCCCAACTGGCTTGCAAAAACCGTCCTTTCGATGCCGTCCTAAACCCCCTGCATGTTCCGGCTTTCGGCAGGTATGCTGACGCGCATCCCGTCGAGGTCCGCCGTAAGTGTGACCTGGCACGAAAGCCTACTTGTCCGCCGCGCGCCGGATGCCAGATCGAGCATATCCTCTTCGTCTTCGCTGGCACGCGGGAGCTTCTCGAACCACGCTTTGTCGATAAATACATGGCAGGTCGAACAGGCCATCTGTCCTTCGCAGGTTCCTTCCAGCGGTTGACCGGCGGCCTGCGCGACGTCGAGCAGGCAGTCGCCTTCCCTAGCTTCGACAATTTGCTCCTGATCGCCATCGGCGCTGATAAAGGTCACTCTAATCATAGCATCGCCTCTGCCGCACGGTTTATTGTTTCGGAGGCAATATCAATCTCTTCGATTGTCGTATAGCGACCAAAGCCCAAGCGGATAGAGGATTTCGCTTGCGCGTCGGAGAGGCCAATCGCGCGGAGGACATGGCTCGGGCGACCCGAGCCGCTGGCACATGCGCTACCCGCCGAGAAAGCAATTTCGCGGCATTCTGACATCAGACGCGCAACATCGACACCGTCGCGGCGGATGTTGAGATTGCCCATATAGCGGTGGGCTACCTCGCCATTTGCTATCCAATCCGGGAACAGTTCACACGCGCGGTGCCACAGCATTTCGACGTGCGCGGCATCGATCTCCATGCGCTCAGCCGCCAGCTTTGCAGCAGCTCCGAATCCAGCGCAAAGTGCAGGCGATAGCGTACCCGAACGCAGCCCCTGCTCCTGCCCGCCGCCGAGCATGAGCGGCTGCAGATCGACTCCATCACGCACCCACAGCGCGCCGATCCCCTTTGGCCCGTGTATCTTGTGCGCAGAGATAGCGATCAAATCCGGCCTTTCAGGAATTCGCTTCCGACCGAACCCTTGGACAGCGTCGCACAACAGCAAACCGCCACGCGAATGCACAGCATCGGCAATTTCGTTGATGGGATGTACGGTGCCGATCTCGTTGTTGATCAGCATGGCCGCGACCAACCCACCCCTCCGGGCATCCTGTGCACACGCCGTTCCATCATCCAGAACGGACAGAATATCGCCGCCTAGTGCCTTGATAGTATCCAGCACAGCTGCGTGTTCAGTGGCGAAGGCCGCGACTGGCAACCCACAACCCCTTATCGCCAGATTGATCGCTTCGGTAGCACCGCTGGTAAAAACCACCTGCCCGCCCATCGGCAACAACGCGGCTACCTGATCGCGCGCTACTGCCACCGCCGCTGCCGCTGCACGTCCGGGAGCGTGGGCGCTGTGCGGATTGGCAAAGCCGTCTTTCAACCAAGGTTCCATAGCAGCAAACGCTTCGGGCGCGAGCGGTGTCGTTGCCTGATAATCGAGATAGATCACGCCGTCTTCGCCCGCGCGGATATGCTGCGCCAGACTTCGATGAATCGGTCTATTTCTGCCTCGGTCGTCTCGCGACCGAAGCTAACCCGGATAACCTCGGAAGCGGCCTTCGCATCCCATCCCATTGCGGTCAGCACATGACTGGTCTTGAGCGTACCCGAAGAACAGGCGCTACCCGCCGACACCGCGATCCCTGCCATGTCGAAATTGATGAGCTGGCTTGATGCCGCAAGCCCGGGCATCCGGTAGCTGGCGATGGTGGCAAGGCGCGTGCTGTCTTTAGCGACAATTTCGCCGCCGCTTTCGGCAATTGCCGCATCCAGTTTGGCACGCAGGCGCGCCGTTTCATCCATCCAGCCTAAGTCGGCTTTCAACGCGGCCGCAAATCCGATGGCCGCAGGTAAATTCTCGGTTCCCCGGCGATAGCCCTGCTCCTGACCGCCGGTGGGCCTAAGCAAACCGAGCTGGCGGACCAGCAATGCTCCAATCCCCGGGGGTCCGCCGAGTTTATGCGCTGAAACCGCAATGATATCGGCGTCGGGCAACGGCATTTTTCCCGCGCTTTGCGAGCAATCGGCAAGCCATGTGCCACCTGCGGCGCTCACGACCGCGGCCACCGCATCGAGCGGCTGGATAACCCCGGTCTCGTTGTTCACCGACTGCACCGCGTATCGCGCGGGTGCGCCAATCGCGGCCAAATCGACTTGACCTGCGGCATCGACAGCAAGCCGCGTCTGCCCACACGCCGCCAGCACCGAGTCATGTTCAACCGTACAGGCAATTGCATCGTGCCCATCCACGGCAAGCGCAATCGCTTCGCTTGCGCCGCTTGTAAGGATCACTTCGCCGTTCCAGCCCAAGGCCGCTGCGATCTGTCCGCGCGCATCTTCCAGGGCTGCCCTAGCCGTCCTGCCCTCGCTGTGCGGCGAAGACGGGTTGGCCCAGCGCCCAAGCGCTTCGGCCATAGCCTCGCGCACGGCCGGTATCACCGGCGTTGTCGCGGCGTGATCGAGATAAATGCGTGCGTTGGCTGGCATTGGTGGGCTGGGGGCGTCCATGATGGTTGCGAAAATCGTGACTGCTTCTATATAGCGCTTCCAATTCCAGCAAAGCCCGAACATTCCGGCAGCGCGCGCAACCTAGAATCGAAAACAAACATGCCAGCAATTGCCATTCCCGGTCCAGAAGGCCGTCTCGAAGCCCGTTTCTCGCCCCCGCCCCGCCCGCGCGCGCCTGTCGCGATGATCCTTCATCCGCATCCGCAGGCTGGCGGCACGATGAATGACCGGATCACGCAGAATCTTTACAAGACTTTCGTCGCGCGCGGTTTTGCAGTGCTTCGCTTCAACTTCCGCAGCGTTGGCCGTAGCGAAGGCGAATTCGATAACGGCATCGGCGAGTTGAGCGATGCAGCGGCGGCGCTCGACTGGGTCCAAAGCTTCCACCCCGAAGCATCGACGACTTGGGTCGCCGGCTTCAGCTTCGGCGCGTGGATCGGGATGCAGCTATTGATGCGTCGCCCCGAAGTGCGCGGCTTCATCTCGATCTCGCCCCCCGCCAACATGTACGACTTCAGCTTCCTCGCCCCCTGCCCTTCGTCGGGCATCATCATCCAGGGCGCGCAGGACGAAATCGTCAACCCGAGCGCGGTGCAAAAGCTGGTCGATAAGCTGCGCACACAGCGTCACATCACCATCCACCACGACGAAATCCCGCGTGCCAACCATTTCTATGAGAACGAAATGGACATGCTGATGGCTTCGGTAAATGGGTATCTGGATTTCAGGCTGGACCCGAATTCGCCGATTAAGTGATTTAGGGCTCACCTTCGGTGAGCAAGGCACGAAGGAAAGAAGGCGCGAAGATTCGAGTCAAACACAAGGGTGTTGCGTGCTCGACACCTTTGCGCCTTCCCACCTACAGGCGGGGCAAAACATTATCTGGCTTCGCCAGTTACCAGCGACTGTCCCTTGTTATCCGGCACCACCCAGATCGCGATATTGGCAAAAATCACCAACGCCGCCGCGATCATCAGCCACATTTGCAGGCCAGCACCATCGCGCCGCCAGCGTTTCCACGCGCCGAAGAGCAACAGGATGCCCGCGAACAGCGCGACGGATAAAAGCAGATTGACCATCCTCGCCCCATAAAGGTCGTGGATAAGCCGCGCAACGGCGCAAATTCGGCATGGCGTTTTGTAGACAGTCACCCTAGAGGATGCCCATTCCGACTCAACGCCGATCAGGATGTGCCGATGCGTATCGCCATTGCCTCAGACCATGCCGCACTCGCGCTAAAATCCGCGCTTGTGGAGCATTTGCGTGGCGCTGGTTACGAAGTCAGCGATCTCGGCCCGTTCGACGAAACCTCGGTCGATTATCCCGATTATGGCTATAAGCTGGCCGACGCGATTGCGAGCGGCGCGGCGGAACGCGGTGTCGCGCTGTGCGGCTCGGGCATTGGCATTTCGATCGCCGTCAACCGCAATCCCGAGGCGCGCGCTGCGCTGGTTTCCGAGCCACTATCGGCCAAGCTGGCGCGCGAACATGGTGACGTCAATGTTATTGCCATGGGTGGACGGCTAATCGGCATCGACATGGCCAAGGCCTGCGTCGATGCTTTCCTTTCCACCGACTTCGAAGGCGGTCGCCACCAGCGCCGAGTCGATAAATTATCCAATCCGATAGCCTCCAAGGAACCCGCATGAACACCGCTGCAAGCTCGCTCGACACCGATATCATGGACCGTTTCTGGCACGACGATCTCGCCGCCGCTGATCCCGAGATTGCCGATGCGATAGCGGGTGAACTGAAACGCCAGCAAAACAAGATCGAATTGATCGCGTCGGAAAATATCGCCAGCAAGGCCGTGCTGGAAGCCGCGGGCAGCGTTTTCACCAACAAATATGCCGAAGGCTATCCGGGCAAGCGCTATTATGGCGGCTGCGAATATGCCGATGTCGTCGAGACGCTGGCGATAGAGCGCGCGAAGAAGCTGTTCGGTTGCAACTTCGCCAACGTTCAGCCCAACAGCGGCAGCCAGATGAACCAGGCAGTGTTCCTCGCGCTCCTGCAACCCGGCGACAGCTTCATGGGGCTCGACCTCAACAGCGGCGGGCACCTTACGCATGGATCGCCGGTCAACATGTCAGGCAAATGGTTCAACGTCATTCCCTATGGCGTTCGCCCCGACGATCATCTTCTCGACATGGAGCAGGTCGCGCGGTTGGCTCGCGAGCATAAGCCCAAGCTCATCATCGCGGGCGGCACCGCTTATTCACGCATCTGGGATTTCAAGGCCTTCCGTGACATTGCCGACGAGGTAGGCGCGATCCTGATGGTCGATATGTCGCATTTCTCCGGCCTCGTAGCGGGCGGTGCGCATCCAAGCCCGTTCCCGCACGCACATGTCGTAACCACCACCACGCACAAATCGCTTCGCGGTCCCCGCTCGGGCGTGATCCTGACTAATGACGAGGACATGGCGAAGAAACTGAACAGCGCGATCTTCCCGGGGCTGCAAGGCGGCCCGTTAATGCACATCGTTGCCGCCAAGGCAGTTGCCTTTGCCGAAGCATTGCGCCCCGATTTCAAGATCTACGCGCACCGCGTTGTCGAAAATGCCCGCGCGCTGGCCGCGAGTTTGCAGGAGCACGGCCTCGGCGTCGTCTCGGGTGGCACCGACAATCATCTCATGCTCGTTGATCTCAGCCCGAAAGATGTGACGGGAAAAGCCGCTGAGAAGGGTCTCGACCGAGCCTGGCTGACCTGTAACAAGAACGGCATTCCCTTCGACACGCGCTCTCCGTTCGTGACCTCGGGCATCCGGCTCGGCACACCTGCCGGCACGACACGCGGCTTCGGCCCCGTCGAATTCCGCGAAGTCGGGCGGCTCATCGCAGAGGTGGTCGAAGGGCTTTCGCGCAACGGTGACGAGGGCGACGGGCAGGTCGAGGAACATGTTCGCGCCAAGGTTGCCGCCCTCACCGAACGCTTCCCAATCTATCCCTCTTGAACTATATAGGTGACTTACCCATCTAATACACAAGAAGGGAATGAGATCATGGGATATTGTAACGAATGTAACGCCGAATATGGCGAGGGCGCGAAATTCTGCCCGCAATGCGGCGCGAAAACGCCTGAGCAACTGGCGGCGGAAAGCTTTCCGAACCAGGCCAAGCATTATGTCGGCGAGGCCGCGGACGAGCTTTGGGGCGCGACCAAGGACGCCTATCATACCGGCAAGCATCTGGCCGATGTCGATACCGCGAAGAAGGTTGCAGGTGGCGCTGCGATTGGTGCCTTGGCGGCTGTTGTTGCACCGGTGGGCTTGGCCACAGGCGCAATCATCGGCGCCGGTATCGTCGCCTATCGACATGTGAATAAAAAGAAAAATCAGGAAAAATAATTGCGCTGCCCATTTTGCGGACATGACGACAGTCAGGTAAAGGACAGCCGTCCGACCGAGGATAATGGTGCAATCCGCAGGCGACGGCAGTGCGAGGGCTGTGGCGGGCGGTTCACCACGTTCGAACGAATCCAGCTGCGTGAACTGACTGTCGTAAAGAGCGAGGGCAAACGCGAACCATTCGAGCGCGAGAAGCTCGAACGTTCGCTGTCGGTCGCGTGCCGCAAACGGCCAGTCGACGCGTCGCAGATCGAAAAACTCGCCTCGGCGATCCAGCGCCAACTCGAGACGCTGGGCGAAAGCGAGATCGAGTCGAAACGCATCGGGGAATTCGTGATGGACGGGCTGAAGGCGCTCGACAGCGTCGCCTACATCCGCTTCGCCTCAGTCTATAAGGACTTCAGCGAAGCACGCGACTTCGAAGATTTCGCGGGGAGCGTGGCGGAGGCGGGGACGAAGTAGTCCTTCGAGACAGGGCTTCGACAGGCTCAGCCCTCCTCAGCATGAGCGGGTAACACAAACCGGAATAATCTTAGCAGGTGATATACAACCCGCTCATTCTGAGGAGGCATTGAGCTTGTCGAAATGCCGTCTCGAAGGATATAGCGCGGACGATGAGCTTTTGGACCTACATGCTGAAATGCGCCGACGGTAGTTACTACACGGGGCACACCGACAATCTGGAACAAAGCGTTTCGCAACACCAATGGGGTGCGTTCCGTGATTGCTATACGTTTAACAAAAGACCAGTTGAGATGGCATGGTCGGAAATGTTTGCGACACGCGACGATGCATTCGCCGCGGAGCGGCAAATAAAGGGCTGGTCGCGTCGGAAGAAAGAAGCATTAATCAATGGAGATTGGCCGAGAGTTCAGCTTTTGGCGAGTAGGTCAAAGGTCCTTCGAGACGGCATTTCGACCCTTCGACAGGCTCAGGGCTCAATGCCTCCTCAGGATGAGCGGAGTTTGTTATTAACCGCTCATCCTGAGGAGAGGCTGAGCCTGTCGAAGCCTCGTCTCGAAGGACCAACCATAATCCTCGTCCGTCCCCAACTCGGCGAAAACATCGGCAAGGCGGCGCGCGCTATGCTCAACTTCGGCCTTACCGAACTCCGCCTCGTTGCGCCGCGCGATGGCTGGCCCAATCCTTCAGCTGGACCAGCAGCAGCGGGGGCCGATGTCGTGCTAGCGCAAGCGCAGGTTTTCGGAACGCTCGCAGAGGCCACCGCCGATATCGCCCATGTTTATGCTACCACCGTGCGCAAGCGCGGCGTCACCAAACCCGTGGTCACTCCGGCAGAGGCTGCGGGTGCCATACATAGCGAGCCGGGGCGCAGTGCGATATTATTCGGTGCCGAACGGTCAGGGCTGGATAGCGACGAACTGGCGTTGGCGCGAACGATCATCACGGTGCCGATCAATCCCGATTTCGGGTCGCTGAACCTCGCACAGGCGGTGATTATTTGCGCCTATGAATATTCGAAGCTGCAATCGCTTGAAAGCCCGCCGAAGGTCGTTCTCGATCCGCCGTCGTCGCAGTTCGAACTCGACGGAATGATCGACCAGTTGTTCGCGATGCTTGAGCCGAAAGGCTATTTCCTGGAAGACCGGGCACCAGTCACCCGGCGCACGCTGCGCTCTTTGCTGACAAAGCCCGCCTGGAGCGCTCAGGAAGTACGCACAATACGCGGTGTCCTGACAACATTGGCAAAGCGACGAGACGTGCAGGATTGAACCTGTTTTTATGCTTCGTGCAACCGGTCCCACTGCGTAAATTCATGCGCAATGGATTGTTCGACAAGAACGTCCCACACCGCTCGTAGCCGCTCCGCGTCAAGTCCGGCAGCGGCAGCCTCGCGCGCCACATTTGACAGCACTTGCGCCTTGCGGGCCTCGTCACGCACGGACTGCCGGTCGGACTTGATCCGCGCTGCCGCATCCATATAGCCAAAGCGGCGCGCAAGCAGCGCAACCAGATCGCGGTCGATGGCATCGACGCATTCGCGCACCTGAGCCATATTGCTGCAATTTTCGGGGCTTATCGTCTGGTCTGTTTCCGGCATGGTCGCGCATTTAGAAAGTGCTCATGATAAAGTCGAGCGCGATGTTGACATATTGGCCCGATCCCGCCATACGCCCGCCTTCGCAATCGACCCTGCACTCCGGTGAAGCAGGTGTCCGGC
>CAZQBS010000047.1:10931-20083 GCA_964591835.1 uncultured Sphingorhabdus sp.
TATGTCGATGCGCAAAAGCTCGAAGTATAAACTTGACCGCCGGATGGGTGAAAACATCTGGGGTCGCCCGAAATCCCCCGTCAACAAGCGTGAATATGGTCCCGGCCAGCACGGCCAGCGCCGCAAGGGCAAGCTGAGCGACTATGGTATTCAGCTGCGCGCCAAGCAAAAACTCAAAGGCTATTACGGCGACGTGACCGAAAAGCAGTTCAAGCGTGCCTACACCGAAGCGGCCAACATGAAGGGTGATACCTCACAGAACCTGATCGGCCTGCTCGAACGCCGCCTAGACATGGTCGTCTACCGCGCGAAGTTCGCGCCGACGATTTTTGCTGCACGCCAGATCGTCAGCCACGGCCACATTCGCGTCAACGGCGTGAAGTGCAACATCGCAAGCCGCAAGATCGACGCTGGCGACGTCATCAGCCTCGGCAGCAAGGCCAAGGAAATGGCGCTGGTCATCGAAGCACAGGGCTTGGCCGAACGCGACATCCCCGAATATGTCAGCGCCGACGGCAACGACAAAGTAACGTTCGCCCGCGTCCCGACGCTCGACGAAGTGCCCTATCCGGTAAAGATGGAACCAAATCTGGTCGTCGAATTCTATTCGCGCTGATTTTGGCTATATGCCGACAAAGAGGCGGTCTTGCGGGGCCGCCTTTTTTGTTGGTTCATTTGATCTGCAACTTGGCTTTCAAGAAAGTTGAGCTTTTCTCGAGCATCTCGGTTCTGACCGCGCTGTCTTCCAGATAATGGTCGAGATTCTTGTAGACCACCAGCTCCGGCTGTTTACCCGCATCGCGCAATTGGTCGGCCATGAGTTGCGACTGGTCAATGTCGACATTCCTGTCGAACGAGCCATGAAACATCAGGACAGGCGCAGCAATTTTGGCAGCGTTACGTGCCGGTGAGCCTTCGGCGATATGCGGGCCTGTGCCGATGAAGTCGCGCGCAACGCGGTAGCTCATATAGTTCCGATACTGTTCCTTCAATTTGCCCAGATCGGTGACCGGCGCGATCGCCACGATTGCCTTGAACAAGGCAGGATCGAGCACCGCTGATTGCAGTGCGGCATAGCCGCCGTAGGACCAGCCGACGATAGCAAGCTTGTCAGGCAGGGCTATGCCCTCCGATACCAGCCATCGACCGCTGTCATTGACGTCGGAAATGGCCGACTTCCATGACTGGAAACCATTTCGTTGATACCAGCCGTCACCATAGCCCGACGAGCCACGGTAATTGGGCTGCAACACGGCAAAACCCTGATGGGCAAAATATTGCGCCAGCCAGTCGAAGCCCCATTCATCGCGCGCACTGGGACCTCCATGCGGCATGACAATGGCTGGCAGCCCTTTGCCGCTGCTGCCGACGGGAAGCGTCAGATAGCCGGGGATTAGTGTACCGTCGGCAGCCCTGACGTTGACCGGCTTGACCGGCGCAAGCGTATAGCCAGCCAGATCCGGCCTGCTCGCAAAAAGCGGGCTGACCTTGCTGGTTGCCTTGTCGAAATAGTAATATTTCCCCGGATTGGTGTCACTGCCCGCCCAAACAATCAGCTTCTGCTCGTCTGCGCTCATCCCACCAAAATAAACCATTGCCGCATCGGGCAGCGCCTTCGACAGCGCGCCGCTCAGCTTTTTCAATGCAGGATCGAAATAGACCGCTTGGCGCTTTTCGGTCGCAAAGCTGTAACCAACAACACGTTTCTTGCGTCCCAGAGTGATCAAGCCGTCGACATCGACATCGGGCCGGCTGAATATTTTCGTCTTGGCGAGGCTGTCGTCAAGCTGGACTCTGTACAGTGCCTGCCGCCCTTCGAATTTTTCAAAGCCGTAAACAGCATTTTCAGCAGGATCGACCGAATAGGGATTGAAGCCGGTCTCGCTCGTCGAATCGAATTCGCCGAAAGGTTGCCAGCCATTTTGCCCTGCTCGCCTGTACAGATAACGTCTGGTGCCGCTGTCATAGCCAGCATCGGTTTTCACCACGCCCATAATCCGCACCGTGCCCAGCCCATCGCTGATATATTCGGCGGCGAGACGGGTTGGCTTTACCACGGATTTTGCCGCGAGCGTGCGCGTATCGACGCGGTCGACGCCGTAGCCTTCTTCAGTCTTCGTAATCATCGATCCGATTTTACCTTCGGGCACATATTCGCGGCCCAGCAGCACCGCGCCGTCATCGCCGGGTAAAAGATCGATCAAACTGCCGCCAAAATAGGAAAAGCGCTCGGCATTATTCCCCTGCCGCACCGACACGAGTTTCAGCTCGGTGCCATCGGCGTTGATCGCGATCAGGCGACTAACGTTCACAGGCTCACCCTCGTCGCGAATTATCATTCTGACCAAGCAGATCAGCCGCGCATTGGACACCCATTCACAATAGGACAGCCGTTCCGGATCGCCCGATGCTGCGATTGCGGCCCTTGGCTTCCCGCCATTGGCAAGATCGACGGTATATAACCTGCTGCCCTGTCCCTTGTCGGGAACGATATACGCAACCTTATTGCCGTCGGGCGACAGCGACACCTGTTCGATTCCCTCGCGTGCGCCAAAGGCGCTCGCATCCTTGCTCTGCGCGCAAATCGGCGTCGCGCAAACGGTTGCAGTGAGAAAAACTATATTCTTTAGCATGTTGCCCCCAGTCTCAATATCCCGGAACCTATCGTCCCACATGCCGGATGCAAGGCAAATGCGACGGGTGGTCGGCGCAAGTCCATCATGCGGCACCTCCTTTTTCATTTGAGCCTTGCCGCCCGCTCTGGCAGAGTGCGCAATAATATTTCCCTGTAGGAGAATCAAATGCGCATCCTGACGCTTGCCCTTATCTCGGCGCTTGCGCTGACCGCTTGCAAAAAGGTCGATGACCCTGCGGTCACCACCACCACCGTCGATACCTCGGCCCTGCCCGAAATCATTGTGCCGGAACTGTCCGAAGCGACGATGAAGGGCATCACCAAGGAACTTTCGCTCGACAGCTACGGGGGCCGCGCGCCGGGTTCAGCTGGCGAGGAAAAGACCGTCGCCTTCCTGATCGACAAGTTCAAGGCGGCGGGGCTGGAGCCGGGTAACGGCGCGAGCTGGACCCAAGACGTGCCGCTCGTTGAGATTCTCGCCAAGAATGTGTCAGCGCTGAGCATCGCCGACAAAAAGGGCAAGGCGATGTCGTTCGCTTATGGCAGCGAGTTTGTCGTAGGCAGCTACCGCGAAACCCCCAAAACCGAGGTCAAGGCCAGCGAAATGGTGTTCGTGGGCCACGGCATCGTCGCGCCTGAAAAGGGCTGGAACGATTATGCCGGGGTCAATGTAAAGGGAAAAACCGTCGTCGTCATGGTCAATGATCCCGATTTTGATACCGCCGGTCTGGACGGCCCGTTTGGTGGCAAGGCGATGACCTATTATGGTCGCTGGACATATAAATACGAAGAAGCAGCAAAGCAGGGCGCCGCCGCTGTCCTCATCATCCACGACGACGCGCCGGCTGCATATGGGTGGAATGTCGTGAATTCGAGCTGGACCGGCCCGCAATTTCTCGCGCAATCAAAAGACGGTGGCAAGAGCCAGACACTTGCCAATGGCTGGATCCAAAAGTCGGTGGCGAAAGAGATATTCAACGCCGCTGGACAGGATCTCGACAAACAGATGACCGCTGCCAAGGCAAAGGGCTTCAAGGCCGTGCCATTGGGCCTGACCGCTTCGGTTGCGTTCGACAACGAGATCAGCCGCAAGAATAGCAAGAACGTCATCGGCATCATGAAGGGCACAAAGCGGCCCGACGAGTATGTCCTCTATACCGCGCATTGGGACCATCTAGGCATTTGCACCCCCGTGGATGGTGATGACATCTGCAACGGCGCGATCGACAATGCGACCGGAACTGCCGCATTGGTGGCACTCGCCGAAGGTTTCACCAAGGCGGGCGCGCCTGACCGGAGCGTGGTATTCCTCGCCGTGACCGCCGAGGAATCGGGCCTGCTGGGTTCGAAATATTATGCCGAAAACCCGGTCTATCCGCTGGGCAAGACCGTCGGCGGCGTCAATATGGACGCATTTTCGATGGCCGGGCCCGCCAAGAACCTGACCGTCATCGGCAAAGGTAAGTCGCAGCTCGATGCCTATCTCGATGCGGCGGCCAAGGCGGAGGGCCGCACGCCCGAGATGGAACCGACGCCGGAGAAGGGCTTCTACTATCGCTCCGACCATTTTAGCTTCGCGAAATTGGGCGTGCCGATGGTTTATTTCGAAGGCGGCGACGACTTGGTAACCGGCGGTAAGGAAGCTGCGAAGAAGATTGCCGAAGATTATGAGAAGAACGCCTATCACAGCCCGAAAGACGAGTTTAACGACGCCTGGGACTGGTCGGGCGTAATGGCCGACCTGCGGCTTTATTACCGTGTAGGCCGGATGCTGGCGATGACCGATGCGTGGCCGAACTGGAACGAAGGCGACGAATTCCGCGCCATTCGGGACAAAAGCCGGGCGGCAAAGTAACGCTGTATGACGTTCCGAATGCCCGCAGAATGGGCACCGCATGAGCGAGTCTGGATCGGCTTTCCTAGCTTCACCGAATATTGGGGGGAACCGCTGGCGGAGGCGCAGCGGCAGATCGCGGCGTTCGCCAACGCGGTGCATGACGGTGGTCGCGGGGAAACGGTTCACCTCATCGCTGGTAATGCCGATGCCGCCAAGCTTGCCGGTGATCTCGTCGAGGCTGGCGTTCTGGTGGAGCAACGGCCAATCGGCGATATTTGGCTGCGCGATACCGGATGCATTGTTGTCAAAGACGGCCCCGACCGTCTCGCCCGCAACTTCGGCTTCAATGGTTGGGGCGGGCGGTTCGATTACGCGGGCGACCAGAGCATCGGAGAGGAACTGGCGCATTCGGCTGGACTGACCGTTACGGATTGCGACTGGATATTGGAAGGCGGCTCGATCGACGTCGATGGCGGGGGGCTGGGGGTGACTACGGTCGATTGCCTACTCAATCCCAACCGAAACGCTTCGATGGAGACGGCAAATATCGAGGCACGCCTTGGCAAAGACCTAGGCATCGAGCGATTGCTGTGGCTGGGCGATGGACTCGCCAACGACCATACCGACGGTCATGTCGACAATCTCGCGCGTTTTGTTGCCCCGAACCATCTGGTCATTCCCGAAGCGCGCGATGCTGGTGATCCCAACGCGACAGCCTATTCAGACGCCCGTGCCCGGGCCGAAGCGTTCGGCTGCAAGGTGACAGCCCTGCCCTCGGTTGGCCGCTTCGAACAGGACGGCGAGGCGGTGCCGGCTAGTTATATGAACTTTTATGTCGGTAACATTGCTGTCGTGGTTCCAATCTATGGCAGTCGCCATGATGACGTCGCGCTGTCCGAACTCGCTGGCCTGTTCCCCGGCCGCAAAATCGTCGGTCTGGCCGCCAATGCGGTGCTCACCGGCGGCGGAAGTTTCCACTGTTCGAGTCAGCAAGTCCCGGTTTGAATATATTGGCATGACGCCGAAACCGTTCCATACAGCGCACACAAACTGAGAGGATCCCCCTATGAAAAAAGCATTTCTCCTTGCCCTCGCGGCAACCGTTCTTACCGCCCCCGCACATGCCGACGATCACAAAGGCATGAGCAAGGCTGAGCATAACAAGATGCACAAAGAACATCAGTCGCGCCTCGCCGGTATTCTCGCCGACCCTGCGCGTGCCGAAGATGCCAAGCGCGACAAGTATCGCCAACCGGCAAAGACCATCGAATTCTTCCGAATTCACCCCGATCATGTCGTCGGCGAATATGCACCGGGCGGCGAATGGTACACGCGTATCCTCGGTCGCTATGTCAACGAGAAGGGCAAGTTTAGCGGTCTCTATTTTGGCACAAACACCTTTTTCAGCCATAAGCAGAAGGAAGGCATCGCCGCAGGCGTTGTTAAATTCCCAAATGATGTGGCCAAGGTAACCGGCCGCCCCGCGACCGACTTCTCCGCTTTTTCACTGAGCGCGATGCCCGAGGGAGTGAAAGGCACCTACGACCGCATTCTTATCATGCGGATGATGCACAATCTGATGAACTGGAACATCGCCGACGCCGAAATCAAGGCAATGCGCGACCTGCTCAAACCCGACGGGATGATCGGCATCGAACAGCACCGCGCCAGAGCCGATGCGCCGTTCAGTTATACCGATGGCAGTAAGGGCTATGTACGAGAAGCCGACGTGATCAAGTTCATGGAAGTGAACGGATTCGAGCTGGTCGGCAAAAGCGACGCCAACGCGAATCCGAAGGACAGCGCCAACTGGCCCGACGGCGTGTGGACCCTGCCCCCTGCATTGCGCCTGAAGGAAGTCGATAAAGCGAAATATGAGGCTATCGGCGAAAGCGACCGCATGACGTTGCTGTTCAAGAAGCGGCCTTAAATTAGTGACGGCATTCGCGATCAGGGCAATCCTCTCGGGGATCATTATCGCCCTGATCGCCTATGTCGGCAAAAAAGCGCCGGCGACGGGCGCGCTTATTGCGTCGCTCCCGCTTATTTCAATCCTCGGGATGGTCTGGTTGTGGCGCGATACGGGGGACAGCAAGCTGCTTGCCGATCATGCCGAAGCCACCTTCTATTTCGTCATCCCCAGCCTGCCGATGTTCCTGCTCATCCCGTGGATGCTGCGCGGCGGCTTTGGCTTCTGGCCCTCGCTCGGCGCGGGAATTGTCCTTACCGTCATACTCTATCTTATCACCGCAATGCTTGCAGCACGTGTCGGCGTGCGCATATAGGGCGGCATGAGCAGAAATATTACCGTAGCAGCGTTGCAGTTGTCACTGTCTGGGAACGAAGCCGCAAATATCAGTGCGGTCAGCGACCTTGTCGCGCAAGCAGCGGACAAAGGCGCGCAAATCATTCTGCCACCCGAGCTGTTCTCGGGACCCTATTTCTGCAAGACTCAGGACGAGGCCCATTTCGCACTTGCCCGCCCTACGCTTGAGCATCCTTCGGTAAAAGCAATGGCAAAGCTTGCGAAGCAACTCGGCGTCGCCATCCCGACCAGTTTCTTCGAACGCGACGGTTCGCATTTTTACAACACGCTGGCGATGATTGATGCCGATGGCGAGGTTCTCGGCACCTATCGCAAGAGCCATATTCCCGACGGTCCCGGCTATCAGGAAAAGTTCTACTTTCGCCCGGGCAATAGCGGATTCAAGGTCTGGGACGTTTTCGGCGCTCGCATCGGCGTCGGCATATGCTGGGACCAATGGTATCCCGAAGTCGCGCGGGTGATGGCGCTGATGGGAGCTGAAATGCTGTTTTACCCGACCGCCATCGGCGCCGAACCGCAGGATGCGACGCTCGACACGCGCCATATGTGGCGACGCGCAATGGTGGGACATGCGGTCAGCAACACAATGCCGGTCATCGCCGCCAACCGCGTTGGCAGCGAAGACGATCACGGCGGTGACCCCCAAAAATTCTACGGGACCAGCTTCATTGCCAACGAATGGGGCGATATCGTCGCAGAACTCGACGACAGCGAAACCGGTATCATGGTGGCAACATTCGATCTCGACCAAGCGCGCGCCCACCGCGCCAGCATGGGCTTTTTCCGCGACCGCAGGCCGCAACTTTACTCGCGGTTGGTCGAGGATAGCTGACTGTCCTATCTCTACCTCCTCGCGCTCGGTTCGAACCAGCGACACCCGCTGATTGGTTCGCCCGCCGCCGTGCTCAGAGAGGTCATCACTGCGCTGGAAATGCCCGATGTCGATGTATTTGCACAGTCGCCGGTCATCGCCAGCGGTGCTATCGGCCCCTCGCAACGGACGTACGCAAATGCGGCGTCGATTGTCGCTACCGCGCTCGATCCGCCTGCCCTGCTGGAACGGTTGCACGAGATCGAAGCGCATTTCGGTCGGGATCGACGCGGCCAGCGTTGGCGGGCGCGGGTGCTCGACCTCGATATCATCCTGTGGTCGGGGGGCATCTGGGCCGATAATGCGGTCAACATTCCTCATCCAGCAATGCGCGCGCGCAGTTTCGTGCTGACCCCTGCGGCGATGATCGCCCCCTGTTGGCGTGATCCGGTAAGCGGGCTGACCATTCGCCAGCTACAATGTCGGCTGGCACGGCCAAAGCCGCTTGACGGTGATGGTTAGCGCCATTAGGGGGAGCGCTCTCGCAAGCGCCGCTATCCGCCGCGCCTATGGGGCCCTTAGCTCAGTCGGTAGAGCAACTGACTTTTAATCAGTAGGTCGCTGGTTCGAACCCAGCAGGGCTCACCATCATTTCATCGATGAGGCGCCGCTCCGATGGCGGCAAGGTGCGCTATGGCGGCAGGGTCACCATTTATAGCGCAGCGACCCCACGACGGTCCGCGACGCACCAAAATAGCAGCTGTTGGAGAAGGGACAGGCCGAGACATGCTGCTTGTCGAACAGATTCTGCGCATTCACCGCGACGCTGAGACCCTCAAGCGCAGGGCTGGCGTGGCCGAGGTCATAGGCCAACATCGCGTCGAACAGGATGAAGCTCTTCGTCTTGAACAGCTCGAACGTCGTCACGCTGTTGACGACCTTGTAGTTCGTCGAGCCATAAGAGCCGGCGACATAACGGAACCCGCCGCCTAGGCTCAGACCGCCCAGCGGCGCGTCGCCTGCCCCGCCACGGCCGAAGTCGTACGACAGGAACGCCGACGCCTGCCAATTGGGAACGCCGAGTGCAGCGGTGCCGGTGGTCGTGGGCGTGCCGGTGGTGCCGAGCCGGGTGAGCGTGGGCGCCACGGCAGCTACTGCGGGGGTTCCGTGCGTGATCACCGCGTCGGTGTAGGTGCCGGCAAAGATGAGGTCGAGGCCCGGACGGAGTTCGCCGCGGGCTTCGATCTCGACGCCGCGGACGCGGGTTTCGCCGATCTGGACCTGCGAATTCGTCGGACGGCCGCCGGTGCCCGCCAGCGGATCGCCGACCGGAACATTCTGCCGTTTCAGCTCGTACACCGAGAGGGTGACGAGCGCATTGAAGCCGCGCGGCTGATATTTCAGGCCCGCCTCATACATATTGCCGGTGGTTGGCGAGAAGGGATTGCCGAGATAATCGGCGCCCGCCTGCGGCTCGAACGATTCGGTGTAGCTGACATAGGGCGAGAGGCCGAACTCGAACACATACACAGCGCCGAACACC
>CAZQBS010000047.1:20093-21700 GCA_964591835.1 uncultured Sphingorhabdus sp.
GGATATAGAGGCCGGTCTGGTCGCGGGTGGTGGTGGTGTTGACATAAGCGGGCGACAGCAGCGTCAGATCGCGGCTGGGTATCCCGACGCCATAGACGGGTGCATAGAGATTGAGGTTCGGGATGCTCGTCAGCGGATTGGCGGTCTGGCCGGTGTTGAACTGCTGGAAATTCTCGCCGGTGATCCGCAGATAATCGAGCCCGACCAATATATCATGCTCGATGCCCGCGGTTTCGAACTTCGCGTTGAGGTTGTTGTCGATCGTCAGCGTGTCGAAATCCTCGTCGGCGCCGCCGCCGCCGCGGACGATCCTGCTGTAATCGGTATTGATATTGAGCCCTGTCCCGGTGGTCGCAAAGCCACCGACGTAGATCTGGCGATAATTCAGCTTGTTGTTCTGGAACCGCAAGTTCGAGCGGAAGGCCAGATGCTCGCTGAGCTCGCGCCGGACCAGCAGCGCGACCGACTTCTGCTTGTGGTCATAGACCTCATAGGCCGGATCGCCGGTGTTGAGATGATAGTCGATCGGGCCGTTGGGGTTCGGCAGCACGCTGCCATAAGCGGGCACGCCCGAATAGCCGCCGCCCGACGGCGCATGCTGATAGGATGCAATCAGAGTGATGCTTGTCTGATCGTCGGGGGCGAAGGCGATCATCGGGCTGATGTGATAGCGCTCGCTCTCGGTCTGCTTGGTGAAGCCGTCGGTCTTCTGCCATCCGCCGACGAGGCGCACGCGCCATTGGCCATCGGCATCGAGTGGCTGGTTGATGTCGCCGACGAAGCGCAGGCTGTCGTAATTGCCGACCTGCGCTTCGAAGCGACCAAATGCTTCGCCCTCGGGCTTTTTGCTCGACAGATTGATAAGGCCGCCGGGGGTGCCGTTGCCGTAAAGGACCGACGCGGGTCCTTTCATGATGTCGATCTGGTCGATCCGGTTGAAATCGGTCTGCGGGGTCGAATAGGGTCCGGCGATCAGTCGCATCCCGTCGAGGAAAAGACCGGGCGCAAAGCCGCGCAACCTCATCTGGTCATAGCGCGACACGGTGCCGCCGCGCTGGTTCGCAGCGACGCCGGCGACATAGCCGACCGCCTGGTTGAGCGTTGTCGCGTTTCGGCGTTCGAGCTCTTCGCTATCGATCACCGTGATCGTTTGCGACGTCTCGATCAACGGGGTGCCGGTCTTGGTCGCCGAGGAGACGCTGGCTTCGCGAAGCCCGGTCACGACGATCGTTTCGCCCGCGGCGCCGCTCTCCGCGGCGTCTTCGCCCGCAAAAGCAGGCTGCGAACCCACGAGCATCGCTATGGCAAGCGCCGCGCGTGACAGATTCGACCGCACAGCGGCCTCCGGATTCGGCTTCATCGATGACCCCTTGCTACTATTGCTATAGATTCGCAGTTGCAGTTAGTCGCATAATCTGTTTAGGGCAAGCCGCAGTCGGGCGATCGGGAATGAAGGGGACAATGGCGACATCCTATATCGCGAATGGCCGCATGGCGGTGCGGGCGTTGACTGCATTTGTCGGTGGCTATGCAGCCGCGGCAGGCAGCGTATCGCTTGTCGCCCGGATCGCGCCGATCGACCGTGCGGAGGCGACGATCTGGGCGAT
>CAZQBS010000048.1:0-2429 GCA_964591835.1 uncultured Sphingorhabdus sp.
TCGACTCGCTTCGCATTGACCGCCCAATAGGCATCCTTGTCGGGGCTGCCGAGAAACTCGCCCAGTGACACCTGCGCCATTACCTGCCAGCCGGGATTGCGAGCGATGACGGCTGCATCGAGCGCCTTAAACAACGTGTGCTCAGGTTGATTGAGCAACGACCGCGCGCTGAAATCGGCGGCCATCACGCAGGCGAGCTGATCGGTAGCGGTGCCATTGGCCTTTGTGCCCTCGGCCAGCCCGTCCTTTTTCAACGGAATCACCTTGCCGCGACGCTTGCCGGTATTACGCCCCTGCCAATAAGCGCGACGCTCGGCGCGCTTCTGTCCCTCGACCAGACGCTCAACGGTAATGCCCAACACCGCACCCACCGCCAGCACGGCGATGAGCACGAAAGGCCTGTCCATCAGCGCAAGAATTTCCGGCGGCATAATGGCGATATGCTATGAGATGCTCGATAAATCGTCAACGCCCCCACTTCACCGTCTTGCATCCCAACACATTACCCTCGCGTATCTGCCACCGACCGCCACTACAGGACCAAAATGTCATGCACCACTTCGCCACGCTCCTGCTCATCGCTTTCGCCACACCTGCAATCGCGCAGCCCGCGCCAGTTGACGTCGCCGCTGCCCGCGCGTCGCTTGCGGGCAAGTGGGAAGGGAGCCTTGAATATCTCGATTACGGCGCGAACAAATGGTTCGGCATTCCGGTAAAGACGCTGGTCGAGGATCAGGGCGACGGCGTAACCATGATCCGCAAGTCCGACTTTGACGACGGGCCAAAGGTCGGCAATGTGCGGATAACCTCGGTCGAGATTTATGATCCCGCAACCGGTACCATCACCACTGGCACATTCCGCAAGGGCCGCAGCGTAGAGGTCTATGCTTACAAAGCGCGGATGGAGGGCAATGCGGTGGACTCGACTCGCTGGACGATGGTCGAGGAATCGCTTGGCAAAGACGATGACCGCCCCGCCACCCTTCGCCTGACCACCACGCGCGACGGCGACAAAATCGAGACGCTCAAGCAGATCGACTTTCAGGACGATGACAAGGCCGAATGGATCACGCGCAATCGGACACGGATGACTCGCACACCCGCAAACATGTAAGGCCGCCCAGCGACCCTCGCTGAACGGCCTTACAAAGAACTTATAACGATTAACGCAACAACGCGCTGATTACTCGCTCGACCAGCATGGTCTTTGGATCAACCTGATACAGATAGCCCTGGTTGTAATAATAACGGTCGTCCGAATTCAGATTATACTGCGACCGCAATGCCACAGGGATCTGATTGTAAGTCCAGGAATTACCGAAATTCCTGTTATACCGCTGCCCGATATCATACTGCTTCTTGGCTTGGCCCGGAGGGTTGCAGCCGTTATTCTTCTTAGCCAGGCCGGGAGGGCAACTTCCACGGGCATCCAGCGCATATTGGCGCCCATACCGGTCGGTCATGATGACCCCGTTGCGTGAGCTCCGATGAGCATTCGCAGACGCCTTGGCGCCACCATGCTTAATCGTCGAATGACTGGATTTGCCATTGCCCTTTTCCTTGCTTTTACCTGGATCGGCAGCAAGTGGGCCAGTGAATGCAAGCGTCAATGCACCTGCGATTAAAATCGTCGTTTTCATAATATGCTCTCCGTTTTTTTCCGATCTCTCATGAAAATATGAGCCAATCAGAGAGAAAGATTTGCAATGGGCAATCCTTCTTTATCAGTGCATTTTAAACCAGTTTGGACTCCAAAAGTTCCCTATATCGTGCCCGGGTTCAGTAATGACTGGAGAGAAATCCAGAGATTTGAACGCATTGGCATTCCGCGCATCCCGGGGACACTAAATTAATTGCGCTCGTTGAAAGGCGGTTGCTGGTGTCCGCGCAAAAAACAACTTTCCTACATCGTTCACTTTATGTTCTAACACGGACATGACCGATTCGCCCGACCCCAACAACCCCGATTTTGATGACGTGCTGGCCTTCACGCCCGTGCCGTTCACCCGCAATCGCTTTAATGGCTGGACGGCGGAGCGGCAGCGGCGTTTTGTGCAGGCGCTTTCAGTGATGGGGGCGGTTGGCCCTGCGGTGCGCGCGGTCGGCATGGGGCGCGCGTCGGCTTACCGGTTGCGCGAACGTGCGGGTGCCGAAAGCTTTGCCGAGGCGTGGGACATCGCGCTGGCAACTGGCGGGGACCTGCAATTTCACGCCGCGCTCGACCTTGCAATCAATGGCGTCACCACCGTGCGCGTGCTGCGTGGTGGCATGGTCGATGTCGTGAATACGCCGGATCGGAAACTTTTGAACGCAGCGCTTATGCCCAAAAACAATGCATTTTCGCGAGGATGGGGATCGTCGCCAGCCGTTAAAGCGACAAGGGAGACAGGGTAAATGCCGTTCGCCGTGGCTTTTGTATCCTTAAGCGC
>CAZQBS010000048.1:2529-20627 GCA_964591835.1 uncultured Sphingorhabdus sp.
GCTTCCGGGCTTGTGCCGTTCGCTGCTCTTTCTGTAGGGCAGGGGAACGAACCATCCCCGCCAAAGGTTGACTGACATGACCCGCAAAACGAAATCTGCAAACTGGTTCTCCGTCGGCATCGACGCATGGGCGCTCGCCGCCGAATCCAATATGGTGATCGCGATGCGGATGGGCGCTCTTGCGATGGGCGGGCCGAACGCTGCGAAGGAAGCAGAGCGCATGGTGAGCGAGAAGGTCGCGTCCAACATCGCGCTCGGCTTTGATCTGGCGACGGGCAAGCACGGCACCGGCCCCGAAGCCATGATGAGCGGCAGCATCAAGCATTATTCGCGCAGCGTGAAGGCTAACCGGCGGCGACTGGCGAAATGAAGGGGCACATCTGCATATTGCTTGCGACGTTGTTGCTGTCCGCGTGTGCCGATGATGCACCGTCCGAAGATGCGGCACAACCGGTTGCGCAGGCCAATGCTGACCCTTCGTCCTCGCGGACAGCACCTGCCGCATCCAACAGCCAGGCAATGCCAGCAAGCGACGATCCCAAACTTGCCGTGGAGGCCGAGGGGTTACGGCTGTTCAACCCGCAAAGCGGTGCCGCCCGCCCAATCGCATTCGGCACGCCTCGCGAGACTGTGCTGGCTTCGCTGGCATTTCGCGAGGAGCCCGGAACCGGCACAAACGGGGAGTGCGGCGCCGGGCCGCTGCAATATGCCAACTGGCCTGACGGTCTGGGCCTGTATTTCCAGAGGGACAGATTTTTCGGCTGGGTCCTCGATCAGCGGGCGGACGGGACGATTACGACCGCCAGCACTATCGGTCCGGGCAGTACCCGTGCCGAACTTGAAGCAGCCTATGCAGCGAAATTTTCAGAAACCACGTTGGGTACCGAATTTGCGGCAGGCGAGCTTTTCGGATTGCTCGATGGCAAAGGCAGCGCCGCGAAAATTACCAATATGTGGGGCGGGATCAGCTGCAATTTTCGTTAAAAATCACTCTTGCGGCGACCTGCCGGAATCACGGCGACGGGACTTGCTCTGCTTTTTTGAAAACGTCACCCCGCCGAAAATGACGAGCGCCGCAATGACGGCGATAAGCAAATAGGCGATGATTAGTCTGGTTTCCAAGGGAGACGCTCCGGTTGCGACTGACCCAAATTTATTCCGGTGCGCGCCGTGCACTTACACGGTTTATCCGGGATGAACCCATGAATAACGATAGAGTTCCAACGGACGCTGAAAATCATGTATCGCGCCTTTTGTGCTCCCGGCGTTCGCCCTTTCGTCGCTCGGGTCCGGCATATTTCGGGTCCGCAGTTTTGCGCCGATCATTGTTGCTCTGGTCGGCGTCGCGCCGTTCTTCTTCTCGATTGCCCATTCCACATTCCCCCGCGAATTTGGCGTAACAAACTGTAAAGAAAGTTATATATCTTTTTTCCAAGATTGCGAATAGATAATTTAGGCTCTCGAGCCGCCTGAGGTAATTACCCATCTGGGCCATGGACGGCAGCGATTTGCTGGCGCATGATGCGCCCTTCCAAAAGAGAGCAGCGACCAAATGCCCAAAGTTCTCGGCCTTGGCGGCCTGTTTTTCAAATCGGCCGATCCGTCTGGCACCAACGAATGGTATGGCCGCGTTCTTGGCATCGCGGTGGGAGAGTGGGGCATCATCTTCACGCCTGAAGCCGCCGCTGCGCATCCGGGAGCTGCGACGGTGTTTTCGCCCTTTAAGGCCGACACCGACTATTTCGCGCCGTCGGACAAGGAATTCATGTTCAATTTGATGGTGGATGATCTCGACGGTATCCTCGCCCGCTGTGCCGGGCATGGGGTGACGCCGGTCAAGACATTCGCCCCTGAAGCCAACGGCAAATTCGCGCACATCATGGACCCCGAAGGCCGCAAGATCGAATTGTGGGAACCGATGCCGATGTGAGGAAACGGCTAGCCGCTAAGCTTCCCTCACGGCCTGCGGGTGATGGGGCTTTAGGATCAGCGTCCGCCCCTCCACCCGCCAGCTTTCGAGCCGCGACAGGAAGTTCATCCCAAGCACATGCGTGTCGCCGAATGCTGGCGACACGATTACGCCCAGGTCGCGGGCGACTATGTTGCCGAGGCGGAGTTCTTGGGCGCGGGTGCTTCGTGCGGTGATTGTGCCGTTGGCGGTCCGGATCATGACGGGCATCGGGTTGGTCGCGGCGTCGAGGCCTGCCGCCCTGGCGGTCTCAACCGGCACGGCGCTTACCGTTGCGCCGCTGTCGACCAACATCCGGCGCTTTGTGCCGTTGATGCTGGCTTCCACCCAGAAATGGCCGTCAGCTGACATCGGCACGCGCAGTTCCTCGCCGACCACCGACTGTGCCGGGCGTCCGGCGATGCTCCCCAGCCGCTCGAGTGCCGGATCGAACAATGCGCCCGTCTGCACCACGGAATAGAGGAGGAAGCCCATCAAGCCCCATAGCGCAACGCTAAACAGCGCGCGCACGACGCGCAGGCGGCTCGATAGCACGAGCAGCACCACGAGGACACCACCGGCTATAAACGGAAACAGGGGTTGCGAAACCAGTTCAGGCATGGGCTTTTTTTAGGCGGTCGATGCTTTCTACAGGCTGACTAGCGTAATGCGGCACGGTTTGCGGTCCCCGTGTCCTTTCTCGCTTTAGCGGTCCGAAAAGACCAGCACTCCGTCGTCGATCGGATCTTTCGTCAGGATCTTTTTCTCGGCGGCGTAATTCTGCAACACGCGCCACGGATGGCGGTCGCCATTCTTCGGCAGCTTGTCGAAGCTGCGCGCAAAATAGCCCGAGCTGAAATCTTCGACAAAAGGCAGGCGCGGCATGTCAGGATCGTCCAGATGTGGGTTGGCGACGAGCGCGCCCTTTCTGTCCATCGCCTGCAACAACCGGCAGACATAATCGGCGACGATGTCGGTCTTCAGCGTCCACGATGCGTTTATGTAACCAAACACGCTGGCCAGATTGGGCACGTCGTTGAACATGACGCCCTTGTAATTGACATGATCGCCCAGATTGACCGGCTTGCCGTCGATGCTGAGCGCGGTTTTGCCGAGCGTGACCAGATTGAGCCCGGTCGCCGTAATAACGATATCGGCATCGAGATGCCTGCCCGATTTGAGCTGGATGCCGGTCCTGGTGAAATGATCGATATGGTCGGTGACGACCTCGGCTTTGCCGCCTGCGATCGCCTTGAACATATCGCTGTCGGGGATCAGGCACAGGCGTTGCTCCCACGGGCCGTAGCTCGGGGTGAAATGGGTGTCGACATCGACCGAAGCGGGCAGTTCCTTGCGCGCCATTTCGATGATCTTGCCGCCGATCTTCGCCGGATCGCGTCGCGCCGCCCAATAAGTGAAACGCTGCATGTTAATGTTGCGAAAGCGTGTGATCGCATAGGCCAGTTTCTCCGGGAAAATACTGCGCATTTTCTTGGAGAACGGATCGCGCGCCGGACGCGACACCATATAGGTTGGCGATCGCTGGAGCATCGTCACTTGCGCGCCTTCTTCCGCCATGACCGGAACGATGGTAACCGCCGTCGCGCCCGAGCCGATGACAGTGACGTTCTTGCCCTTGTAATCGAGGCTTTCGGGCCAATGCTGCGGGTGGACGATCTGCCCGCCGAAATCTGCACTGCCGGGGAATTCGGGCATATAGCCCTTGTCGTAGTCGTAATAGCCAGCGCACATGAACAGGAATCGCGCGGCAAAATGCCGTTCCTGTCCGCCGTCCGCCGCTTTTGCGGTCACATGCCAGCGTGAATCGGCGCTTGACCAGTTGGCCGCCATCACGCGGTGGCCGAAATGGATATGCTGATTGATTTTATATTCGGCAGCGGTCTCATGGACATATCCATGGATCGACGGGCCGTCGGCGATGGTCTTTTCATGAAGCCACGGTTTGAAGCGGTATCCGAGCGTGTGCATATCTGAATCCGAACGGATGCCGGGATAGCGGAACAGATCCCAGGTGCCGCCCATATCGGCGCGCTGTTCGACAATCGCGTAGCTCTTGTGCGGGCATTGCATGGTAAGGTGCGCCGCAGCACCGATGCCCGAAAGCCCTGCGCCGACGATGAGCACATCGACTGTGGTTTCGTGAGCTGCCGCCGGGTCAGCCATTATTATCTCTCTCCTAATCGCTCGCTTAAAAGCCTACTGACATCGTTGCAGATTGCAACTGGCTTTCGCGACGCTGACGGGGCAGATAAGACGCTAGCAGATAAAGAGGGGCATTGTGCGCACTGCATTACGGATATTGGTCGCTTTGGCGTATCTGGTTGCAGGCGTTGCGCATCTGCGCGCTCCGGGCGGGTTCTTGCAGATTACACCTGACTGGGTGTCTTATCCTGACGCGGTCGTTGCACTGACCGGTGTCGCTGAAATCGCCGGGGCCATCGGCCTGATGATCCCGCGTCTGCGGTATGCTGCGGGCGTCGGGCTGGCACTCTATGCGCTGTGCGTGTGGCCCGCCAACATCAACCACGCGCTGAACGATATAGCTATCGGCGGACGCGACCTGAGCTGGTGGTATCACGGTCCCCGCCTATTGCTGCAACCAGCTATCATCTGGCTAGCATTATGGGTGGCGCATGTAACCGACTGGCCATTTCGAAAATCTGTTTAACGGCGGACCCGAAAATCTGATACGCTGGTTGTAGTGGCTTAAGAAGGAGTTGTTAACGTGCACAAAGATGGGGATCATATCGATGTCACCGAGGAAGAAGCCAGCGGTGGCGTAAAGAATCAGGGTGTTCGCTATGTTCTGGCGATATCCTTGGGACTGGCGGTTATCATATTGTCGCTGATGTGGATGACGGGCGCGGTTATCAACTAGGCCGAGCCCTTGAAAGCTGGGATGCGGCAAACCAGATGGGAACCGCCCGCCTTGTTGCGGGTTTTATGACCGTCAGGAGTTTGTCCCCAATGAACCAAGCCGCCGGAATGCCTTGTCCTGTTTGCAACGTCGCGCTCGTTATGAGCGACCGTCAAGGTATCGAGATCGATTACTGCCCGCAATGCCGCGGCGTCTGGCTCGACCGCGGTGAGCTCGACAAGATAATCGAACGCAGCGCCGCAGAATTTGCACCTGCCCCCAACCCTGCGCCGCAGCCGCAGCATCAAGGCTATCAGCAGCAACCTTTTTCGGCGGATAATCAAGGGTTCGGTCATGGTTACGGCCACAAAAAACGCAAGAAATCGTTTTTCGAAGAGATATTCGACTAGGCTATTTCGAAGGTGAGTGACGCGCTAACAATCGATCGCTCAGCCGCAGCATTAGGTAATCGCGCGACACAGGCCTAAGTAGGCTCTCCCATCACCACCGGAGAATATCAATGGCCAAGAGTCAAAAGAAATCGAGCAAAGAGATCCGCAAACCCAAAGCAGAAAAAGCGCCCAAGCAAAATGCCTCCAACCCTTCGACCAAAGCGGGCGTTGTGCGCGGGTTGGATAACATGAAGAAATAGCGGCAGCCTTGTGTCAGGCAGCCAGCGCAAAAGCTGTTCCGATTATCGATTTATGCCGCTATCGCGCCGGTTATGACTTTTTATGACCAGTTGATACAGCCCGACAACGGCCAGCCCGCCACGCCGATCCATATCGTCGATAAAGACGGCTTCGATGGCTGGCTTGCGGCGCAACCCGATGCCGTGCGGACTGCGGTGAGGGCGCAAAAATTTTCCTGCGCAGCGAATGACATTGCGATAATGCCGGGCGAGAAGCCCGGCGAATGGGCGGCTGTAGCAGGCGTTGCCGATGCGAAAAAGCTCGGCGTCTGGAACTTGGCCAAGGCAGCGGACAGCCTGCCCGAAGGCAGCTACCGATTGGTTGATGCAGACGCTGGCGACGCGATGCTCGGCTGGATGCTCGGCCAATATCGTTACGATGAATATCTGAGCGCGCCCAAGCCAAACGGCACCCGCGTGTTGCTCATAAAGGAGCCGGGCCGGATAACAGGTGCAGCACGGCAAGCTTCGGCGACGGCGTTGGTCCGCGATCTGGTTAACCGCCCTGCGGGCGACTTTGGCCCGAACGGGCTTGAGACTGAGGCGCGGCGCATTGCCAAACTGCATAAGGCGGACGTCACCGTCACCACCGGCGACGCGCTGGAGAGCGGCTATCCGTTGATCCATGCGGTCGGCAGGGCGGCAACGCGCGATCACGCACCGCGTTTGATCGAACTTATATGGGGCGACCCGCGCCATCCGCGTATCGCGATTGTTGGGAAGGGGATTACCTTCGACAGTGGCGGGCTGAACGCGAAGAACGCCGCCGGAATGCGCATTATGAAGAAGGATATGGGCGGCGCGGCTCATGCTCTGGCGCTCGCCGAACTCATCATGGCGGCGCATCTCCCGGTGCGGTTGCACATTTTGGTAGCAGCGGCGGAGAATGCGATATCCGGCAATGCGCTCCGCCCGGGTGATGTCGTGAAGAGCAGGAAGGGTATTACTGTCGAGATCGACAATACCGATGCCGAAGGGCGATTGGTGCTGGCCGATGCGCTGGCCAAGGCGGTCGAGGACAGGGCGGCTTTGATCGTCGATTTTGCTACGCTTACCGGCGCGGCTCGCGTGGCTTTGGGGCCTGATTTGCCCGCGATGTTCAGCAACGACGACGACGTTGCCGATGCGCTTCTCGGCGCTGCGAGGTCGGTCAATGACCCGCTTTGGCGGATGCCGCTATGGGCGCCTTATGCCGATATGCTCGATAGCGACATTGCCGACACCGCGAACAGCGGCGGCGCGTTTGCTGGATCGGTGACGGCGGCTCTGTTCATGCAGAAATTCGTGCCGGACGATGTGCCTTGGGTTCATCTCGACACCTATGCGTGGCGGCCGTCAGCAAAGCCTGGACGACCCAAAGGCGGTGAGGCGCTGGGGCTGCGCGCGGTGTTTCGTTATTTGACGGAAACTTATCCCGTCCGCTAAGGCCAGTTTAACATTATTTTTGCCACTCCTGCCTAGGCGGGAATGACGAACTCGGGGCAGGGAACGAATATTGGCGACGGGCCAAATCAAATCGGGCGCACGGCCTATCTATAAACTGACAGGCCATAGCCTCGTCGGCGACAAACGCACGACGCCTATTCGCGGCGATCTGGCCGACATCAGTCTTGCGGGCAAGCTGTTCGCGCCGCATTATGCGGTGCCGATGTTGCGCACAGGAATTGCGCCGGTCACCGAAATCCATGCCGAGGCCCACGCGACCTCGATGCCGGTCAGCGCGCTAATGCACGGCGAGGAATTTGCCGTGCTCGACGTCGCAGGCGAATGGGCGTGGGGCTATTGCCTGCACGATAATTACCTGGGCTATGTGCGCTTTGCCGAACTGGGCGACGATTTCGACGCGACTCATATCGTCAGCGCGGCAGCGACGCTGATAGTCGCTGCGCCCACGACGAAGGCACCTGTGCTGGCGCGCTATCCGATGGGCGCGCAACTGCTTTGCGGAGAAGCGAGTGAGTGCGGGAAATATCTGGCGTGTGAAGGTGGCTTCATCCCATTGGCGCATTTATCCGAAGTCGGCGCGGTCGAAAGCTCACCCGCCGATTTGGCTGAGCAACTTGTCGGCACGCCCTATAGTTGGGGCGGGCGCAGCGGCGACGCGATCGACTGTTCGGGGCTGGTGCAGCTTGTGTTCGGGCTGAAAGGCATCCAAGCCCCACGCGATGCCGATATGCAGCAGGCGGAATTTGGCGAGGAATTGCCTGAAGGCGCGGCGTTGCAGCGCGGCGACCTTGTGTTCTTCCCCGGCCATGTCGGGATCATGGCGGACGCCGAAAATATCATCCATGCCAACGGCACCGCGATGGCGGTAAGCGTCGAGCCTTTGGCCGATGCGACGGCAAGATTTGCCGAGCATGACGAGGCGATAGTGGCGCGGAAGCGGGTGGCGTTGTGACCAAATCCATCTTCATCGACGGCGCAGCAGGGACCACCGGACTCGAAATCGCTGACCGGCTCGCGGGCCGCAGCGAATTCTCGCTCATCACGCTCGACGACGCCAAACGCAAAGACCCCGCCGCCAAGCGCGAAGCCCTCAACGACGCCGATTTCGTCATCCTCTGCCTGCCCGACGACGCGGCGAAAGAAGCGGTGGCGATGACCATGTCGAACAGCACACGCATCATCGACGCATCGACCGCGCACCGTGTCGATATGAACTGGGCGTATGGCTTCCCGGAATATCGCAAGGGTCAGCATGACCGCATTGCGGCGGCACGGCTGGTCAGTAACCCCGGTTGCTACCCCACCGGCTTTCTCGCGCTGGTCGCGCCTTTGGTTGTAGCGGGGCTGATACCCGAGGACTGGCCCTATAGCGTAAACGCGGTGTCGGGCTATTCGGGCGGCGGCAAGGCGTTGATCGAGCGGTTCGAAAGCGACGCGGGTGCCGACATCGGTTTTCGCACCTACGGACTCGACCTTGCCCACAAGCATGTGCCCGAAATGCAGGTCCATGCCGGCCTCGGCCATGCGCCGATCTTCGCGCCGTCGGTAGTGAACGCCTATCGCGGCATGGTGGTCGAGGTACCTCTTCCGCTCTCGGTCATGCCGGGCAGCGACAGTCCGGATGAAATGCGGGCCGCGCTTGTTGCGCATTACGCTGGTTCGCCAGTGGTGACCGTGCACGAACAACGCGCCCCGTCGGAACTGCTGATCCGTGGGCACCAGGAGCCGTCCGACCGGCTTGACCTCTATGTCTTGGGCTCGCCCGACAATACGCAGGTCCGGTTGCTGGCGATGCTCGACAATCTCGGTAAAGGTGCCAGCGGCGCGGCGGTGCAGAATTTGAACATCATGGCGGGGTTGGACGAGACGAGCGGGTTGCGCCTTTGATTTGACGAACCTTCAAAATGGAAAATTTGTCGGCGTGTAATCTGTGGGACCATTCCCAATTGAGCTGGTATATACCTCTGAAAATCGCCAACGCGGAACACGCTCGAGCTGAAAATAGCGATTGAGGTCGTCAAATTCGCGAATGGCATTTTGACCATATTGCGCTGCAATCATAATCCACAATGCACAAATTGAATCGATTGCTGTTTTTAGTGTCGCTTGTTCGAAGCATTGCTCGCGATCATGCTTGATAGCGTTATAACTGTTGTACCAATTGATCGATTTTGTTGCGTTTGCCGCCTCCCAATTCTGGTAAGGAGAAATTCCCTTTAGCCAAGGAAAATGGCTAAGTTTTACCGTGTACTCTTTGAGACGCATCGCGTTGAGCAGCTTGACATAATCGTTGGTGCACGCGCGCTTTTTTACTACACCGTTAGCCTCTATCGCTCCCCGCCATTGAGCCTCGCACTCCGTGCAAGCCAAAATTATCAGGTTTCTGATATTAGTGCCAAAACTCTTCATATTCTTCTTTGCGGGGTGAACCGTGCGAACAACTTCATCGAGCATTCCAACCAGAGTGCGCATTTGGTTGAGCGAACTCATAATGATATTAGACAACTCTCTGTAGTTGGGAACTGAACCAAAATCATATGGGTGGTGGTTGCTTGGCCGTGCGATTCGAGGATAGTAAACCCCCGGCTCAAGCGCCATCTTGTGGATAACGAATTTCTTGCCTTGGAACATCGGCAGGGTTTTAAGTGCTGATTTTAACGTTTGACCGCGTAAAACTGCAACTCGCGACAAAGCATCAGGGTTGGGGACGCCTGTGCGAGTAGCTTCGCTTCCATCGTAAAACCAGACACAAGAATTTTGATCGGAAGTGGTCCCAAAGTATTCATTGGATTGTATGGGTTGATCAATCGTGTCCAAAGCTTTGGATGCCCGTTTTTTGGGGGGATTGATGTTAAGCGCCACCTTCGACATCAATAAGGCGGCTTATCAAGCCCCTTCGGGCTCGCGGTAAATATTTCGCAGCCGTCTTCGGTGATGCCGATGCTATGCTCGAACTGCGCGCTCAGGCTGCGGTCGCGGGTTACCGCCGTCCAGCCGTCTTCCAATACTTTGCCCGCAGCCTTGCCGATGTTGATCATTGGCTCAATGGTGAAGATCATGCCGGGGCGCAGTTCAGGACCAGTGCCGGGACGCCCGACGTGAACGATTTCGGGGGCGTCGTGGAATAATTGCCCGAGGCCATGCCCGCAAAAGTCGCGGACGACACCATAGCGGTGCTTTTCGGCGTGGCTCTGGATCGCCCAACCGATATCGCCGACATGGTTGCCGGGCTTTGCCTGTTCGATACCGAGCATCAGGCATTCATAGGTCACATCGACGAGGCGTTTGGCCTTCACCGGCACATCGCCGACTAGGAACATCCGGCTGGTGTCGCCATGCCAGCCGCCCAGTTGCGGCGTCACGTCGATATTGACGATGTCGCCGTCCTTCAATTTCTTGTCCGACGGGATGCCGTGGCAGATGACATGATTGATAGAAATGCAGCAGCTATGCGTATAGCCGCGATAGCCCAAAGTCGCCGGAACCGCGCCGCCGCGCAGCGTCATTTCGCGCACGATGTCGTCCAGCTCTTCGGTGGAGACACCCGGCACGACATGCGGCACCAGCGCGTCGAGTATCTCGGCGGCGAGCCGACCGGCTTTGCGCATACCCTCGAAGCCCTCGGCCCCGTGCAATTTGATAACCCCGTCGCGGGTCTGTGCCGCCTCGGCGGGCGTGACGCTTACATATTGATCCATGCGTAGGAATATATAGGCATTCGGTCGGTTTTGCGAGAGTGAATAACCAAACCCAGGGGACTGTCCCAAGCGCAGCGAAGTGGACTGTCTCCGGGACGGCGCGCACGGCTTTTAGGGACAGTCCACGGCGCTGCGCTTGGGACAGTCCCCAAAAGCCACACACCCCTTGAATATCAAAGCAAAGCTCTACCCCATGCCGAAGTTTGCAGCTATGCCCACCCAATGACAGAATCCCGCATCTACACCGCCGCGCTTGTGATTATCGGCGATGAAATCCTCTCCGGCCGCACACAGGACAAGAATATCAGCCAGATTGCGCTGTGGCTCAATATTCAGGGCATTCGCCTGAAAGAAGTCCGCGTTGTGGCCGACGATCAGGACGCAATTGTCGAGGCGGTGAACCTGCTGCGCGCGCGTAACGATTATCTGTTTACGACAGGCGGCATCGGCCCGACGCATGACGATATCACCGTCGATGCGATTGCTGCGGCGCTTGGGGTCGAGGTGGTGCTCCACGAGGAAGCCAGCGCGATGCTGCGGCGTTATTACGAGACCCGCGGCGGCGCGACCGAGGCGCGGATGCGGATGGCGCGGGTTCCGCAAGGTGCCGACCTCATCCCCAACAAGATGTCTGGTGCGCCGGGTATCCGTTTCGGCAATATCTTCATCATGGCGGGCGTGCCACATATTACCGCTGGGATGCTCGACGCGCTCACCGGCACCATCGAAGGCGGCGCGCCCTTATTGTCGCATCAGATTGGTTGCTGGGTGGCGGAAAGCGAGATTGCGACCCTGCTCGGCGATGTCGAAAAGCGGCACGAAGGCTGCCAGATCGGCAGCTATCCGTTCTTCCGCGAGGGCAGAGTGGGAGCCAATTTCGTTGTCAGGACGACTGTTCCGGCGAAGCTTGCCGAGTGCACCTCGGCTTTGATGGCGGAATTGAAAGCCATCGGTTATGACAGCGTCGATGGTGGAATTTAGGCGGCACTTGGCCGTCTCGTTCATCTGCGGTCAACCCAGCCCCGCAATATAGGAAATATATGCGCTTAATCTCCCACGCCTTTGCCGCCGCAGCGTTGCTGCTGGCCCCCGCCGCTTACGCCCAAGTTGCGGCACCCGCGAATGCGGTCAAGACCTCGCCGGTCAAACAGCCCTGGCTCTATGAAGGCAGTGACGTCCCCGTCGATGCCTCATGGACGTTTGGTGAGCTGCCCAACGGCTTGCGTTACGCAGTCAAAAAGAACGACGTGCCTGCCGGACAGGTTTCAATCCGGGTCCGCATCGACGCGGGCGCGCTGCACGAGAATGACGACGAGCAGGGCTTTGCCCATCTTATCGAGCATCTTTCCTTCCGGGGCTCGACCTTCGTTCCCGACGGCGAGGCCAAGCGTATCTGGCAGCGCTTTGGCGTGACCTTCGGCAGCGACAGCAACGCGCAGACAACCCCGACGCAGACTGTCTACAAGCTCGACCTGCCCAACGCTGCGCCCCAAAAGCTGGACGAATCGATCAAGATTATTTCGGGTATGATCCGTAACCCGCGTATTTCCGACGTTGCGCTCAACGCCGAACGCGCGATTGTGCTTGCCGAACTGCGCGAAGGCGGCGGCGCACAGCAGGTCTATAGCGATGCCTTGCGCCAACATATGTTTCAAGGGCAGCGGCTCGCGTCGCGCTCGACCATCGGCACGCCAGAGACCTTGCGTGCCGCCGACGCGGTGAGGCTGAATGCGTTTCATGACCGTTGGTATCGCCCTGAAAATGCGGTCGTGGTGATCGCTGGCGATGTCGATCCGGCGAACTTGGCCAATCTCGTGCAGAAATATTTCAGCGACTGGAAAGGCACCGGCCCGCGCGCGCCCGAACCCGATTTCCGCAAACCTACGCCGGAAGGCAATTCGACGCGTGTGGTCGTTGAATCGACGCTGCCGACCACCGTCAGCATGGCCTATGTCCGCCCGTGGGAAAAAGTCGACGACACGATCCTCTATAACGAGCAGCTACTCATCGACGCGCTGGCGGCCCAGATCATCAACCGGCGACTGGAAACCGCTGCGCGAAGCGGCGGCAATTACCTTTTCGCCGAAGTCGCGCAGCAAGATATTTCGCGCTCCGCCGATGCGACGCTGATTTCGATCACACCGATCGACGGGCGGTGGGAAGAGGCGACCAAAGATGTTCGAGCGGTGATTGCCGACGCAGTCGACAATGCGCCTTCGAAGGCCGACATCGAACGTGAACGAACATTGTTTGCTAACTCGCTTAGGACGATGGTCGACAGCTATCCGTTCGAGGCGGCATCGAAGCAGGCCGACGATATCGTCCGCGCCGTCGATATCCGCGAAACCGTTGCAGCGCCTGATACCGTGATTGCTGTTTACGAAGCGATGAAGGACAAGTTCACCCCCGAACGCCTGTTGGCATCCACCAAGGCTTTGTTTTCCAGCACGGTTACGCGGATGATGCTGTCGTCGCCACAGAGTGTTCCCGACGTAGACAAACGCATGGCATCGGCGCTGAACGCAATGGTGACCGCAAATAAGTCGGCCCGTCTGGCGGAGACCGCGTTGAGCTTCGATGCACTGCCAAAGCTGGGTAGTCCGGCAACAGTTACCGCACAGCAGACGATGTCGCAGCTTGAGATGACGAAGCTCGAACTGTCGAACGGGGTCAGGGCGTTGCTCTATCCCAACAAGGCAGAAAGCGGACAAATTCGCGTGCTGGTGCGCTTCGGTAAAGGCTATCAAGCGGTCAGTCCGGAGCAGGGCGGGTTGCTCTGGGCCGGGCCTTTGGTGCTCGGCGAAAACGGCGTCGGCAAGCTGAAACGCAACGACATCGACCAGATGGTCAATGGCAGGCGGATCGAGCTGAGCTTTGGCATCGACAGCGATGCATTCGAGTTTTCGGCCAACACCCGCGCCGACGATCTGGCCGACCAGTTGCGCCTGATCGCGACCAAGCTGGAACATCCCGGTTGGGACCCGCTTCCGGTCGCGCGCGCCAAAGCGCTGGCGAAATCGGGCTATGACAGCTTTGAAATGTCGGCGACATCGGTGCTGCAACGCGATCTTGAATATCTGCTCAGCAGCAAAGACCCCCGCTGGAAGTCGGCGGCACCTGATGACGTGGCGAAGATCGACGCGGATAAGTTCAAGACCTATTGGGCGCCGCTCCTCGCGCAAGGCCCGATCGAGGTGATGCTGTTCGGCGATTTCGATCAGGCGATTGCGACCACAGCGCTTCAAAACAGTTTTGGCGCAATGAAGCCTCGTCCGGCGGTTGCGCCCGACGCCTCAGCGCTGGCGCTGAACTTCCCGGCGGCGGATGCCGTAAGGCTCAACCATAAAGGCCCGCAGGATCAGGCGGCGGCAGTGGTCGCATGGCCCACCGGCGGCGGCCTTGCGAACATCAGCGAAGGGCGCGAGCTCGAGATACTCGCGGCGATCTTCCGTGACAGGCTGTTCGAAAAATTCCGTGCCGAGCAAGCCGCAAGCTATAGCCCCGACATGGCCAACAACTGGCCCGACAACTTTGCCAGCGGAGGATATCTGATGGCCTACAGCCAGGTGAAACCCGCTGAAGTCGACCGCTTCTTTGCCTTTGCAAACGAAGTCGCAACCGATCTTTCTGCCAATCCGGTGAGCGCCGATGAGTTGCAACGCGCGGTCGAGCCGGTCAAGCAGGCGGTCGAGCGGGCATCGTCGGGCAATGTGTTCTGGTTGTCACAGCTGAAAGGCGCGACGTACGAGCCAGCGCGATTTACCGCACTTGGCCGTCTTTATAGCGATTACAGCAATGTCACGGCTGCGCGGCTGCAGGAACTGGCCAAGCGTTATTTTGTCGCCGACAAGGCATGGAAGCTTGTGGTGTCGCCAACTACCGGTGGCACGATGACCGCCGCCACACGCTGAATTTAACTAGGATAGCGATCAAATTTGGGCAGTTCTTCGAATGTCTTGGTCCAGTGCACGCGCTCCGCGTGTTGCACGTGAAGCTGAGGGGGTAGCTGTTCCGGATCGTCGAGCGTACAGGTCTGGATATCGACCAGCCCGGGTAGGACAGCCTCGTTCACATAATATAGCCCGGTGCCGCATCGCGTGCAGAAATGCCGCGTCGCATTGCCCGAAGAATTATAGGCACTGATGTCGCCGCTGGTCGTGAAATCGGCTTGCTGGAAAGCCGCCCAGCACACGAAAGGCGCGCCCGCCGATTTGCGGCAATCGCTGCAATGACAGACTGAAACATGCTGCGGTTCACCGCTCGCTGTGTAACGCGCCGCTCCGCAATGGCATCCACCTTCGAAAATCATTTTCGGTCTCCTTGCTACCGCCAGATATAGCGCGGCATCAGATGTGCCTAAAGGACATATTTCGACAAGTCGGTGTCCTTGGCGATACCCGAAAGCTGCTTCTGCACATAAGCGGCGTCGATGGTGATCGCATCGCCCTTGCGGTCTTCAGCATCGAAGCTGATGTCTTCGAGCAGCTTCTCCATCACCGTCTGCAACCGCCGCGCCCCGATATTTTCGAGGCTTGCGTTGACGTCAAAGGCAATCCGAGCAATCGCGTCGATTGCGTCGTCGGTGAATGTCAGCGTCACTTCCTCGGTCGCCAGCAACGCGGCATACTGGGTCGGCAGGTTGGCACGCGTTTCGGAGAGGATGCGGACAAAATCCTTATGCTCCAACGCGCGAAGCTCGACCCTGATCGGCAAGCGTCCCTGGAGCTCAGGAAGCATATCGCTCGGTTTCGAGACGTGAAACGCGCCCGATGCGATGAACAGCACATGGTCGGTCTTCATCGGGCCGTATTTGGTGGCAACGGTGGTGCCTTCTATCAAAGGCAGCAAGTCGCGTTGTACGCCTTCGCGGCTCACTGAACCCCCGCCGCGCACATCCGACACCGCGATCTTGTCGATCTCGTCGAGAAAGACGATGCCGTTGGCTTCGGCATCGGCCAGCGCTACTCGATTGACGTCGTCCTGGTCGAGTCGCTTTTCCGATTCCTCCTCGACCAATTTCGCCCAGGCATCGGGTACCTTCATCTTGCGGCGTTTCAGATTGTTCTGGCCGAATGCCTTGCCCATCATCTCGCCCAGATTGATCATGCCGACCTGACCGCCCATTCCCGGAATTTCCATGGGCGAAGATGGCGCGTCCGACACTTCGATCTCGATTTCGACGTCATCCATGTGGTGGTCCAGGATCCGCTGGCGAAACGCCTGCCGAGTGGCCTCGCTCGCTGTTTCACCCGCCAGCGGCTTCAAGAGGCGTTCCATAGCTGCGGCTTCGGCGGCCTCGCGGACATGCCCGCGCCTGCGGTCCTTTTCCAGACGCACCGCCTCTTCGGCAAGGTCACGTGCAATCTGCTCAACGTCGCGGCCGACATAGCCGACTTCGGTGAATTTGGTCGCTTCGATCTTGATGAACGGAGCGTCGGCAAGCTTTGCCAGCCGCCGCGAAATCTCGGTCTTGCCGCAACCGGTGGGGCCAATCATCAAGATATTCTTCGGCGTCACCTCGTCGCGCAGGTCTGCGCCAAGCCGTTGCCGCCGCCAGCGATTGCGCAATGCCACTGCGACTGCGCGTTTGGCGTCGGCCTGACCAATGATATGTTCGTCGAGTGCGGCGACGATGGCTTTCGGGGTAAGGTTCTGGTTCATGCTGGCCTAAATGGTGGATTTTGAGGGTGATTCAAGTGGTTTGCGAGGAGCACCTTTGATATGCCAATGCCATGCCGCTGCCATCGCTGATCATTATCGACGATTTTCTGGCCGATCCGTATCTCGCGCGGACTAAGGCGCTGGCCCTGGATTACGATCCGACGTTTAAGGATGGCAACTATCCGGGGCTGCTGTCGACGCAGGCCTTGCCCATACCCGGTCTCGATAAAGCAGTCGCGGGCATCATCGGCGCCGCCGTCCAGCCGCAACCCGGAACCAGTCACGGTCACTGCCGCCTAACGCTGGCGCAGGAAAAAGGATTGTCTGGCGTGCACATCGACCCGTGCTTCTATTCGGGTATCTTCTACCTCAGCCTGCCCGAGCATTGCCGCGGCGGCACCGATTTCTTCCGTCACAGGCGGACCGGGCTCGATCGTGTGCCGGGCGACCTGGAAGGGGTGCAGGCAGCCGGCTATTCCGACCCGAACATCTTGATCGAGGACGTGGTCAACGCCGACACACTCAAACCGTCGCGTTGGGAAAAACAGTTCACCGTGCCGATGCGCTTCAACCGTTTGATCCTGTTCAGCCCGTGGATGTTCCACAATTCTGCGCGCGCCTTCGGCACTAGGCCCGATAATGGCCGGTTGACCCACCTGATGTTTTTCGCAGCGGCCTGATTAGCTGGCGCTGTCCAGACTTTCGACCGTCAATTGGTCGTTGGTGTACACGCAGATTTCGGCCGCGATCTTCATCGCGTGCCGCGCCATTTTGTCGGCGTCCTTTTCATAAGCGGCCAGCGCGCGGGCTGCGGACAGTGCATAATTTCCGCCCGATCCGATCGCTGCGATACCGTCAAGCGGTTCGAGCACGTCACCATTACCCGTCAAGATCAGCGTCACGTCTTTGTCGGCGACAATCATCATCGCTTCCAGATTGCGCAGATATTTGTCTGTCCGCCAGTCTTTGGCCAGTTCGACTGCCGCGCGCATTAATTGGCCCCGATGTTGTTCGAGCTTTTTCTCGAGCCGTTCGAACAGCGTGAAGGCATCGGCGGTGGCACCGGCAAAGCCGCCGATCACCGAGCCGTCATGTAACTGGCGCACCTTCTTGGCGTTGGGCTTCATCACGGTCTGCCCCATCGACACTTGGCCGTCGCCGGCTATGACGACTTTGCCGTTCTTCCGGACCGAGAGGATAGTGGTGCCGTACCAGGTGGTCTGGCTGTTATGCAATTGATTGTCCATGCGCCGGATATGGTGGGGGCAGCGCAAAAGCGCAAGAGAAGCTAACTGGTTTGGCGTTCGCCCAACTGCCGTTCCCATGCCAGCGCATGTTTGACGATTGTATCGAGATCGTCATATTTCGGTTGCCAGCCCAAGCGGGCGACAATGGCGCGGTTGTCGGAGATCAACGCATCAGGATCGCCCGCGCGGCGGTCTTCCATGTTGCGGGCCAGCTTGCCGTTGGTCACCCGGTCGACCGCGTTGAGCACCTGTATCACCGAATAGCCATGTCCATAGCCGCAGTTGAGCGTGAGGCTGGTTTCAGGATCGGCGACCAAGGCTTTTAACGCAATAACGTGCGCGGCGGCGAGATCGCTGACATGGATATAGTCCCGCACACCGGTGCCGTCTTCGGTCGCATAATCTGTACCGAACACGCTTACCGATTCGCGTTTTCCCAAAGCTGCTTCGACCGCAATCTTGATGAGGTGAGTCGCGCCAACGGTCGATTGGCCGCTGCGGCCGTCGGGGTCGGCGCCAGCCACATTGA
>CAZQBS010000049.1:0-20037 GCA_964591835.1 uncultured Sphingorhabdus sp.
ATTGGCGGGAAGTCACCCCACCCGACTTCGGAGGCGCGGAGGACGCTGAGATTTTGACCGAGCTATTCGGCAGGCTGCACCTCTGCGCCCTTGCGCAACCTGTTCCCAGCAAGTCCCCGCAAGCCTGCAAAAAAACGCGGCACCATTGCATTGCGCGCCATCCACGCGGCATATTCGGCATACACCGGATCGGTGCCCAAATGCTTTTCCTCGGTCCTGGCGCGCCAGTAGTAGATACCGCTGACCAATGCTAAAATCGCGCTGTTGCGGATCATGTCGATGGTGCTACCGGTCGTCACCAGAAACGGCATTGTGGCCAGCCACCAGTAAAAATTCTTAGCCAGATAGGCGGGATGCTTGGTCCATGCGTAGGGGCCGTGGGTCAATATGCCGCGGTGCGTCAGGTTGGAGAAACGAAGCCCGAAAGCGACCGTTGCCCAAGCGTATATGCCGGTTAGCGCGACCAATATGCCGCCCCATATCCACAGCAATGCGGTCTGCCCCGCAAACCAGTGCGCCCAGTCGCTCGTGCCGATATGATAATCAAGCGGCCCGCCATTGTTCATCATGATGAACGGCGGATAGCACATCAACGCCGCGACCCAGCCCGCCAGATAGGGATTGGCGGTGCGGATATGCGAATCGAGAGGCTTCATCGTCAGCATGTAGCCAACCGTGGCAAACTGCACGTCGATGAGGAACATCGCGGTGATGAGTGCATTGGCCAGCCGCACGGGGTTCGTTGCAACTTCGGTGAAATCCATGTTGACGATATCGCGAAAGCCGCCTGGCACGATCGAGATCATGAAAGCGAGGAAAAAGCCTTTCACGGCCCATGCTCGCAGGTGATGGAAAATCTCCGGCGCGTCCCAATCAGTCCGTCCAGCAATCCATGCCCCCAGATGCCAAGCGCCATCGCGCGGATTGACCAGATAGCGGTCGAGCCAGACGACATAGGGAACCGAGAAGATAACCAGCGGAACGGCTGCGGCCTGGAACATCTGCATCGAGAACAGGTAATTGCCGTCCCAGTAAAAGCGGCAGAGCGCATAGATGCTCGCGATGACTGCCCATGTCGTCCACAGCGCCGCGATCTTGACGATGCTGTCGTCGAGCACATCAGCAACGGCGCGTTTGAGGCTCCAGTCGATACCGGTCGACGGTCGCTTGTGAACTTTGTCCACCAGCAGCGACCAGAGCACCATCGGCAGACCGCAAAATGCCAGTGCGACCATCGCCGAATAAGGCCCGTCGGCCAGAGCAGGCCAGCCGGAGAAGCCCAACGCCGTGCCGATGCTGCCGAAATTGCGCGCAATAACGACCGCCAGCACCAAGCCGGCGAGCCCGCTCAAGCCGACAGCGAAGCTGACGGCGGACGCAGGCCGTGGATCGGCGGCTTTGACGACGCGACTTTTCACCGCCCCGATTTAGCCGCAAATGGTTAAGAAATGGGCGAAAGCCGTTAGGTTTTACGCTGTCCCAAGAGCCTAAGCCGCAGCGCGTTCAGCTTGATAAAGCCGGCCGCGTCTTTCTGGTCATAGGCACCGGCATCATCCTCGAAAGTCACGACCTTTTCGCTGTAAAGGCTGTTCGGAGATTTGCGCCCGACAACGCTTGCCAGCCCCTTATAAAGCTTAAGCCGAACCGTGCCCGAAACATGCTCCTGGCTGTGATCGATCGCCGCTTGCAACATCTCACGCTCGGGCGAGAACCAGAAGCCGTTATAGATCAGCTCGGCATATTTGGGCATCAGCTCGTCTTTCAGGTGCGCCGCACCGCGATCAAGCGTTATGCTTTCGATACCGCGATGCGCACGGGCGTAGATTTCGCCGCCCGGTGTTTCGTACATGCCGCGTGACTTCATGCCCACGAAACGGTTCTCGACCAGATCGAGCCGACCGATGCCATGTTTGCGCCCAAACTCGTTAAGCGCCGCAAGCAGCGATGCGGGCGACATCGCCTCGCCGTTCAGCGCAACGCCGTCGCCTTTCTCGAAATCAACGGTTATATATTCTGGGGTATCGGGGGCATCCTCGGGATTGACCGTGCGCGAATAGACATAATCGGGGGTTTCATCCCACGGATTTTCAAGCACCTTGCCTTCGGACGAGGTATGCAGCAAATTCGCATCGGTCGAAAAGGGCGATTCCCCGCGCTTGTCTTTTGGCACCGGAATCTGGTGCTGCTCGGCCCATTCGATGAGCCGGGTACGGCTGGTCAAATCCCATTCGCGCCAAGGGGCAATCACTTTGATGTCGGGGTTTAGCGCATAAGCCGACAATTCGAAGCGAACCTGGTCGTTGCCCTTACCGGTGGCGCCGTGCGCGATCGCATCGGCGCCGGTTTCCGCCGCAATTTCGACTAGCCGTTTCGAAATGAGCGGCCGGGCAATCGAGGTGCCGAGCAGATAATCTCCCTCGTACCGCGCATTGGCGCGCATCATCGGGAAGACGAAATCGCGGACAAATTCCTCGCGCAGATCGTCGATATAGATGTGATGCTCGGGTACGCCCATCAGCACCGCTTTCGCTCGTGCGGGTTCAAGCTCCTCGCCCTGGCCCAAATCGGCGGTGAAGGTGACGACTTCACAACCATATTCGACCTGCAACCATTTCAGGATCACGCTGGTGTCGAGCCCGCCCGAATAAGCAAGGACGACTTTTTTGACCGAATCTTTCATGGGCTAAACTTTCATGGGCTAAACTGTCGCGGCGCGGCTAGCAGTCTGGACAGGCGGCGGCAAGGCGATAAGCTGTGCAGCGCGGGAGGAGTCGCTATGGCCAAAAGCGAAAACAAGACCCAGTTTACCGACGTCGATGTCAGCGCGTTTATCAATGAGGTTGCCAACGAACAACAGCGCGCTGATGCCCACAGGATCGCGGCGATGATGGAACGGCTGACCGGCCACAAACCGAAAATGTATGGGCCGAGCATCATCGGTTTCGGAAATTGCCACTATAGATATGAAAGCGGTCGCGAGGGAGACATGCCTCGTCTAGGTTTCAGCCCGCGCAAAGGACAGACCGTGCTTTACATCGCTGACGGCTATGACAAATACGCAGATCTGATGGCCCGGCTCGGCAAGCACAAAACCGGTAGGTCGTGCCTTTACATCAAAAGGCTGAGCGATATCGACGAAGCCGTGCTTGAACAATTGTGCGTCGAGTCGCTCAAATGGATGGCGCAGAAATACCCGGAATAGTCATATTAAAATCTGTAATTTTGGTGCAGAAAAAAATAGGTGCCATAATTGCGGCTAAATGGCGGTAGCCGAATATTATTCCGGGGGGATGTGCTGCGCGCTTTTTCCACGCCCGGATTGACGCAATTTGAACGCCTGCCGTTTTCGGACATAGCGAACCGTCAGCCAGCCAGCGAAAACAACCAAGGAAAATCCCAAAGCAGCAGCAATAACAATTCGGCTATCCATCAAATCGCGCTGACGCTTTCTTCCGTTTGCTGCACCATCGTGCGCCGCTGATGTTGTCCCATCCCCCCAGTGTCATTAGTAATTCCACCCACACTGACAATTGGCCTAAAGATATATAACCATAGCGCGCTCGCCGGCGAGCGGCGCCACTGCCCAGATAAGTGTTCAACGAACTGTGAGAGAATAATGCCCGCGGCGGCAAGTCACTCGGCAGGTGCCACCGCAGCGTTTTTCCCACGCCCTTGCTGGCGCAAGCGGAATTTGCGGTGTTCTCGCATTCTACGTAACAGCAGCCATGCACCGACCAACAACACTACCGCCCCTAACGTGGCGGCAATCACCAACCTGTATTCCATCTGAGATCAATTCCACAGCTTCTCGCCTAAACGGCGACGGCTTCCCTTATGACTTTAGAAAGTAAATACGCTGAAACAAAGTTGCAATAATATTTGCGGTAAACGGAGCATTGATCAGAAAATTTACATCACGTTGCGTGCGGCTAAACTGCACTGACCAGGGCACGACTACCCGGCGGCAAGTTGATCTGGTGGCTGCCATCAACCAACAGACACTCGCCAACCGACGCGGTTTGGTCGCCGACCGATATTTGTCCGGCAATCGGAGTTAGCCAAACTTGCATGGAGCGGGGCAACGTAAAGCCGTCGTCGCGGTCCGACAGCAGCCAGAGGCGAAAATACGGGCCATCAACCAGCTGCCCGCTGCGCTTCCCACTTCCCGAGCGTTGCTCGGTATAGGGGCGTGCTTGCGATACCGCTACGCCGTCTTCCAGATGCAGCTCTCTCGGTCGGCCATAATCGTAAAGTCGGTAGGTGATATCCGCATATTGCTGCACCTCGACGAGCGTGATGCCAGCGCCGATGGCATGAACTGTGCCTGCCGGAATGTAGAAATAATCGCCAGCCTTGACCGGCTTCCAGTCCATGAGCTGCTCGATCTCGCCCGAGAGCGACGCGGCGCGGAGTTCATCGCTTTTCAGTGGCTGCTTCGTACCCATGCCAAGCACAGCGCCCGGCTCGGCGTCGACGATATACCAGCATTCTTCCTTGCCCGACGGCATCCCGCGCTCTTTCGCCTGCGCATCGTTCGGGTGCACCTGAATCGACAGCTTTTCCGAAGTAAACAGCCATTTGACGAGGATCGGCAGCGGCTTGCCGTCGGCTGCCTCGTACCAGATTTCGCCGATGCGCCGTCCGCCCATGTCGCCGAATTCCGCTGGAATATCGGTACGGCCCCAGGGCTTTTCGACCAGATGTTTGCTTAGTTTCATACCATTTCGCCTAACAGCAAATTTCCGCTTTTGCACCGCCCAAAGTCCCGCTAGGGCGTTGCCAACAATAAAACATCTCCCCGGGCACCAAGTTTCACTGGAGCCGAAAAAATGACTGAATATGTCACCCGCGCTGGCCTGCAAGTCGCAGAAGAACTCGCGCACTTTGTCGAGACCCGCGCTTTGACGGGAACGGGGCTTGCCCCCGACCATCTGTGGCAGGGGTTGGCCGACATCCTCTCGCACTTTGTGCCGCAGAATCGTCAACTGCTTGGCAAACGCGACGAAATTCAAACTAAATTAGATGCGTGGCACAAGGCCAATCCCGGACCGATTGCGGATATGCCCGGCTATCAGGCGTTCCTGCGCGAGATTGGCTATCTGGTCGCGGAACCCGCTCCCTTTGCCATCGGCACGCAGAATGTCGATGTCGAAATCGCGAAGATGGCAGGGCCGCAACTGGTGGTGCCAAGCCTCAACGACCGTTTCGTCCTAAACGCCGCCAATGCCCGCTGGGGCAGCCTTTACGATGCGCTTTACGGCACCGACGTCCTCGATGTGGCACCTGCCCGACCGGGCGGCTACGACGCAGATCGCGGCGCGGCGGTGGTTGCCTATGCCCGCGCGTTTCTCAATGAAACTATCCCTGGCTGGGAGAAAGCGCTGACAGGTGGAGATTGCCTGCACAAATTTGCCCGGCGTGACGGCGGATTGCTGTTTATGAATAACGGCCTGCATATCGAGATCGTCATCGACCGGGCGCATCCGGTCGGCGCGACCGACCCGCTCGGCATCGCCGATGTCATCCTCGAATCGGCACTCACCACGATCGTCGATCTGGAAGATTCGGTGGCGGCGGTAGATGCCGAAGACAAGGTCGCAGCTTATGCAAATTGGCTGGGGTTGATGCGCGGTGACCTTACCGCCAGCTTTGACAAAGGCGGAAAAGCGATGACCCGCGCGCTCGAACCCGACCGCGAATGGACCGCACCGTCTGGATCAGAATTTTCGCTCTCCGGCCGAAGCCTGATGTTTGTGCGCAATGTCGGGCATCTCATGACCAACCCGGCGGTGCTCCTCCCCGATGGCTCGGAAGCGCCCGAGGGCATTCTCGATGCGCTGTTCACCTCGCTTTGCGCGCTGCACGACTTGCAAGGCCTTGGCACCCACCGCAACAGCCGCGCCGGTTCGATCTACATTGTGAAGCCCAAGATGCATGGCCCCGAAGAGGCAGCGCTGACCAACGCGCTGTTCGACGCGGTTGAGGATGTCCTCGGGCTCGTGCGCCACACGATCAAGGTCGGGGTGATGGACGAGGAGCGCCGCACGAGCGCCAATCTCGCCGCCTGCATATATGCAGTGAAGGACCGCATCGTCTTCATCAACACCGGCTTTCTCGACCGCACCGGCGACGAGATGCACACCGCGATGCACGCCGGCCCGATGATCCGCAAGGCAGACATGAAAACCTCGTCGTGGATACAGGCCTATGAGGCCCGCAATGTCCAGATCGGCCTTGCCTGCGGCCTGTCGGGGAAGGCGCAGATCGGCAAGGGCATGTGGGCCGCCCCCGACATGATGCGCGACATGATGGTGCAGAAAATCGGTCACCCCAAGGCTGGCGCAAACACCGCATGGGTGCCTTCGCCGACCGCCGCGACGTTGCACGCGATGCATTATCATGCATTTGACGTGTTCGCGCGGCAGGCGGAACTGGCCAGCGAGCCAATGCCCGGTCTCGATCCATTATTGACCATCCCGGTGGCACCCGTCGGCCACAACTGGTCCGATGAAGAGGTCACTCAGGAACTCGAAAACAACGCGCAGGGCATATTGGGTTATGTCGTCCGCTGGATCGACCAGGGCGTCGGCTGTTCGAAGGTGCCCGACATCCACGATATCGGCCTGATGGAAGACCGCGCAACCTTGCGCATTTCGTCGCAGCATATCGCCAACTGGCTGCTCCACGGTATCGCGACCGAAGCCCAGGTCGATGCGGCGCTGACCAAGATGGCGGCAAAGGTGGATGCGCAGAACGCAGGCGATCCACTTTACCGCAAGCTCACGCCCGACAGTATCGCGATGCAAGCGGCGCGTGCGCTCATTTTCGACGGGGTCGCACAACCCAACGGTTACACCGAGCCGCTGCTACACAAATTCAGACGGCAACTTAAAGGCAGCTAGGGTCAGGACCTAGTCACCGTAGCAGAAAGAAAAACGCTGGCTGTTGTCGAATTGATTGCATAGTATTTGAGCAGTGGCCAGCCTTGGGACGGCTGGCGCGCTGATGCAATCGAACGGGGGTTCACATGAAAAAACTGATATCTTTGCTGGCATTTTCGGCGTTTCTGGCGGGTCCGGTCGCGGCGCAGGACACAACGCCAGCATCCAGCATATTCAAAACATCGCAGCAGGTTTTCGACGCCTGCACATCATCGGTTGCAGCCGAGGTGAGCAGCTGCGAATGGTATCTGATGGCGGCCTACGACATGGTGTTGTATTTTCAGGATACCGATCAGGTTGCAGACCGATTCTGCCTGCCCGACGGCTCGACCGCCGTCCAATTGCGCGAACTCGTCGTCAAATACTGGACCGCTCGGACTGGTGCGCTCAACACGTCGGCAGTCAGCACAATATGGAACGCGATTGAGGCCGCCTATCCGGGCGCGTGCAAGGCATAATCCGGGCGCTGTTTTCGTGAGTGGTAGCTTGTAAGCAGGCACAATCCCGTGCAGTATATTCGCGCATTCGGGGGAGCAGGACATGCGCGAATTAACTATCCGGTCGGTGATTTTGGGCGGGCTGATTACATTGCTGTTTACGGCGGCCAATGTTTATCTGGGGCTGAAGGCGGGGCTGACCTTTGCCACTTCGATCCCCGCAGCCGTGATTTCAATGGCGATATTGCGGATGCTGCCTGGCGGGACGATCCTCGAAAATAACATCGTCCAGACCATCGCCAGCGCGGCGGGGACATTGTCGGCGATCATCTTCGTGCTGCCCGGATTGGTGATCCTCGGTTATTGGCAAGGCTTCCCGTTCCTGACCACCGCGGCGGTCTGCGCGACCGGCGGAATATTGGGGGTGATGTTCTCGGTGCCGCTCAGGCGTGCGCTGGTGACGGGGTCGGACCTGCCTTATCCCGAAGGAAAAGCGGCGGCCGAGGTTCTGATCGTGGGTTCTGCCGAAGGTTCGGGTTCGGAAGATAACAAGCGCGGACTCAGGGCCATCGTCGTCAATTCACTGGTCGCCGCAGGGCTGTCGCTGCTCATTTCGATGAAGCTGGTGGCAGGCGAAATAGCGCATTTCTTCAAGATCGGCGCAGGCGCGACCGGCGCATCGACTTCGCTCAGCCTCGCGCTTATCGGCGTCGGTCATCTGGTCGGCCTCTCGGTCGGCCTCGCGATGCTGCTCGGCATGGCGATCAGCTGGCTCGGCCTTGTTCCCTATTTCAGCCAAGGTGTTCCCGGCGCGGACGCCGCCGAAATTGCCGGAACCGTTTTCCGCGAAAAGGCGCGCTTTATCGGTGCGGGCACCATTGGTGTGGCTGCGATCTGGACCCTGCTCAAGATCATCGGTCCGATCATTCAAGGGTTGAAAGGTGCATTTGCCGCATCGGCAGCGCGGGCTAGTGGTGGCGAACTGCCGCTGACCGAGCGCGACATCCCCATCAAGATCGTCGGCGCGATCATCGCAATCACCCTTATTCCCGTCGCATTTCTGCTCTGGCAGTTTCTCGGCGCGACGCCGCTGGCCGGATCGGCAGGACCGATCATCGTGCTGACCATCGTCTATCTCCTGCTGGCGGGCGTCGTCATCGCTTCGGTCTGCGGCTATATGGCGGGGCTTATCGGTGCATCGAACTCGCCTATTTCGGGCGTCGGCATCCTCGCTGTGGTTGGCGCGGCGCTGATGCTGCTCGGCTTTTTCGGACGCGGCGGGACACCTGACCAGACCGAAGCGATGATCGCCTATGCGCTGTTCGCGACCGCCATCGTCTTCGGCATCGCCACAATTTCGAACGATAATTTGCAGGATCTGAAAACCGGCCAAATTGTTGGCGCGACGCCGTGGCGGCAACAGGTAGCATTGGTCATCGGTGTGCTATTCGGCAGCCTCGCGATCCCGCCGGTGCTCGACCTGCTCAACAACGCGTTTGGTTTTGCCGGGAGCGTCGGCGCAGGCGAAAACGCACTCGCCGCCCCGCAAGCCCTGCTGATTTCAGCACTGGCCAAGGGCGTGCTCGGCGGCGATCTCGACTGGCCATTGCTCGGTCTGGGCGCGCTCATCGGCGTCGCCGTGGTCATTGCCGATGAATTGCTGGGCAAAGCAGGCAAGAGGCGCCTGCCCCCGCTCGGCGTCGGCATGGGCGTCTATCTACCGATGGCGCTGACCTTTCTGATCGTCGTCGGCACAGTGCTCGGCCACCTTTACGAAAAATGGGCCGACGCGCAGAACGACCCCGAAGCCGCCAAACGAATGGGCGTGCTGGCCGCGACCGGGTTGATCGTGGGCGAAAGCCTGTTCGGCGTGGCCTTTGCTGGCATCGTCGCAGGCAGCGGCAGCGATGCACCATTAGCTGTAGTCGGCGAGAGCTTTGCTATGATCGCCGAGTTCGGCGGCGCGGCGCTATTTGTCGGGATGCTGTGGTGGATTTATAGCCGAACGCGGCGCGAGGCGGCATGATCGAGTGAATATGTTTCATAAAACAGCGCTCCCACATAAATCGCCCTTTCAGCTAGCCATTCGCATCAATAAACCGCTCGGCATCGAGCGCCGCCATACATCCGGTCCCCGCGCTCGTGACAGCCTGACGGTAGATATGATCCATCACGTCGCCTGAAGCAAACACACCCGGCACGCTGGTTTCGGTCGCTTGCCCCTCGGCCCCGCCGCGCACCTTGATATAGCCGCCCGCCATGTCGAGATGGCCTTCGAAAATACCGGTATTGGGCTTGTGACCGATGGCGATGAATACGCCGTGCAGAGTCACATCCTCGGTGCCGCTGCCGTCGGTCGCGGCGATGCGCATCCCGGTGACGCCGCTGGCATCGCCGAGTACTTCATCGAGCGTGTGGTTCCATTTGATCGTAATCTTGCCCTCAGCCTCGCGCGCGAACAGGCGGTCCTGCAATATCTTCTCGGCCTTCAATTTGTCACGCCTGTGCACCAGGGTCACATGACTGGCGATGTTGGCGAGATAGAGCGCTTCCTCGACCGCCGTATTACCGCCGCCGATGACCGCGACCGGCTTGTTGCGGTAAAAGAACCCATCGCACGTCGCGCAGGCCGATACGCCCTTGCCCATATACGCTGTCTCGCTCGGCAGCCCCAGATATTGCGCGCTGGCACCCGTCGCGATGATCACCGCGTCGGCGGTGTAATCGCCAGCACCCCCGGTCAGCGTGAACGGCCGCTTCGAAAAATCGACTTTCTCGATATAGTCATTCTCGATCCGCGTGCCGAAGCGCTCGGCATGTTTGCGCATCCGCTCCATCAATTCGGGACCCTGCACGCCCTCGTCATCGCCCGGCCAGTTGTCGACATCGGTGGTGGTCATCAACTGCCCGCCGATCTCGACGCCGGTGATTATCATCGGCGTCAGGTTGGCGCGCGCGGCATAGACGGCGGCGGTGTAGCCCGCCGGGCCGGAGCCGATGATGATGACGGCGGCGTGACGATTTTCGGACATAGAGGCGCTTTCTGATTCTGTTGGCTGGACATAAGCGTCACGCGCACTTTGGCCAAGGGCGGCCAACCCAAGGATAACTACTTATCCCCATCAAAATTTTTGGCTTCCCTAATATGGTGCACGCCATTATCGACACGCCCGGTAAACAGGGCAATTCAGGAAACAACCGATGACAACCATCACCGTAATCGATCGCAGCGGCCAGGGCCGCGACGTAAAGGCCGAAAGCGGGCTTTCGCTGATGGAAGTGATCCGCGACAATGGCTTCGATGAATTGCTCGCCTTGTGCGGTGGCTGCTGCAGTTGCGCGACCTGCCATGTCCATATCGACCCGGCCTTTGCCGACAAGCTCCCCGAAATGGGTGAGGACGAGAACGACCTGCTCGACAGCACCGACCACCGCAACGAAACCTCGCGCCTGTCGTGCCAGATTCCGGTGAGCGATGATCTGGATGGGTTGATCGTGACGATTGCGGCGGAAGACTGATACCACTTCTCCCCGCCCGCAGACGGCAGGGGAATAATTACCCGCGTATCGCCTTTTCCAATGACTCTCCGAGTACCGGATAACCGTGCCCGTCGGCGATGCACAGCCAGTTGCCGTCCTCGCGGTTGTCGATATAGGGTACCACGGTCTGCACCGGATGCTCCGCGGCATGGGCGGCGGCGGCATCGAAGCTGCCGAACAGCGCCAGCCGCTCCAGATTGCGGCGCGTCGGGAAAATAATTCTTAACTCGCCCCGGTCAGCCTTGGCTAGCACCTCGGCTGCCGTTGCCCAGAACAGCGCGCGGTTTTCGGTGTGATCTACGGTCGCCAGAGGAGCGCTGCTCCCGGCGTCCACCAGATAGAAACGCGTATCGAAAACCCGCGTCGTACCTTCAAAGCCGGGAGGACGCCAGCGCGACCATGGCACGAGCTGGTTGAAATCCGGCGTCCAGCCGTGACAGACACAAATCGCTTGTAGGCTTTCGCCATCGTGCAACGCCGCGCGGGCATCGTCGCAATCGGCGGGGTCGCTCACACCTGAGAGCCCCAGCGCCAGGCCCGCCTCCTCTATGGTTTCGCGGATCGCCGCCAGCCGCGCCGCAGCTTCGTCGAGCGGCAACGGCCCATTCAGCATCCCGGCATAATCATAATCCGCCGCATCAACCTTGCCGCCGGGGAACACCGCAGCACCGCCCGCAAAAGCCATCGCCTTGATCCGCTCGACCATCAGCAACAATGGCGAGCCGCCATCGGGGTTGTCGCGGAAAATGACCATCGTTGCGGCGGGGGTGGCCGGGGCCATTTCCTCGCCGCTGATGGGGTGGGTTTCGATTTTGCTATCCATGGCGTCTAACAAGCATGGATTGGCAGCGCTTAGAAGCGGAAACTTAATCCGGCGGCTAAACTCGTTGCTTCGGGTCCGGCAAAACCCAGTGTACGGTTGGCATTGAGGTTCAGCCGCAGTTTTTCGGCGAGCGCAAAAGATGCCGACGCGCCAACCTCGGCCCATTCGTCGCTCTGCCCCGGCATGTTGCGCGCGGCAACGATCCGGCTGGTCATGGCGTCGGTCGTTCCCGAACGCGCGGCGCTGCTGTTCGAGGTTGCAACAAAAGCAGCGTTGGTGCCTACGGCGTGCTCACCGAACAGCTTTTGCAAAGCTGCGCCAGCCGAGCCGGTGACGCCGTCTTCCTTCATCGTGATCGTGCGAATGTCGCCACCCGGCAGAACAACCGCGCGTCCGATGTCGACGCGGTCATAATCGAGGGCAACAAACGGTGAAAGCACGACGCTGTCCGATATCGCCGCGTTGTATGTCAGCGCGCCGCCCATTGCGAAACTCGACCCGTCGCTGTTAATCGTCACCGTCCGGCCCAACCGCTCGAAGCTTTCGGTGTCGAAGCGGCGCTGGCCGAGCGCGACATAGCCGTCAAGGCTGATATCGCCAAAACTGCGACCCGCAGAGAGCGTCACCGCCTCGCTATCGACCGGCACGGCGTTCAGCAGACCTTGTGTTACGCCGCCGCGTATCATCGACACGGCAATCTCGACAAAGCCCTGCTCGAAATCGCGGGCGAGCGCGATGCTGGCAAATTGCGGGTCTTCGTCGCCCGAATAAAGTGTCGTTCCACCATTCACGCCGACGCGCCAGCCTTCCTCTGCCTGCGCGCTCGCGGGAACCAATAGTGCCGCTAACACCAGCGTTGCTTTCAAAAATCTCATGATGTGCCTCCTGTTTTCGGCTCCGGTCAGGGCCGATACAGACTCAACGTGCAAATTTTGAAAATCCTTCGGAAATTTTTTCGAAGGGTTTTTGCGCTATGTGCGTATTGTGGATGAACTGCCGTTTTTGTGGGTGCGTTTATGATGCAGCGGGCGGTCAGCCAGGCCGAACAGAGCGATGACGAACTGGTTGCGCGCATCGCGGCGCGCGATCACGGCGCGATGCGCCTTGCTGCCGACCGTCATGCGCAGCTTGTCTGGCGCGTTGCCTACCGGATGCTGGGTGACGCAGCGGAAGCGGAAGATGTGGCGCAAGAGTCGTTGCTAAAGCTCTGGAATCACGCTGACCGCTGGCAGGCAGGTGGTACCGGCATCGCGCCGTGGCTGAAGAAGGTCACGGTCAACCAGTGCCTCGATCGGCTTCGCCGCAAGCGCTTTACCAGCGACGAGAAAGTGCCCGAGCGTGCAGACGAAACCCCGCTGGCCGACCGCCAAATAGAAGCTGGCGAAGCGGGCCAAGCGGTGAAGGATTGCATCGAGGCGCTGCCCGACCGGCAACGCGCGGCCGTGATCCTGACCTATTATGAAGAGCAGCCCAACCAAGGGGCGGCGGAGAGTTTGGAAATGCAACTGAAGGCCTTTGAATCGCTACTGTACCGTGCGCGCGCATCCCTGAAGGGCTGTGTCGAGCGCAAGGGCGTTGTGGCTCACGGAAGGACGGGATGATGGCAGCGCCTGCATTTTCCCCCGAAATCGAAAGGGCGCTCGATGCCTATGCCGTGCCAACCCTACCGGGTGGATTTTCCGACCGGTTGATGGCTCGCATTGCCAGTGGCGATACCGGTGCCGTCGATGCAGGCACCACATTACCCAGCGCGCGCCGCCGTTTTGGCAGCCCGTGGCGACGGACCACCCGGATTGTCGGCTCGGTTGCCGTCGTCTCCCTGATGACCGCCACTGCCGCAGCAGCCGGAATATTCGGCGATCCGGTCTATCTGCCGGGTATCAGCGAAGCGCTGGTCGAGGCGAAGATCGTCGATGCACCCGAAGCGGTAAAGCCCAAGCTCAGGATGATCGCGCAAAGCAACACGACGGCGGAAGGTACAACTACCCCCGTCACACAACCGGCCACCGGCAGCGCCGCCATCGTCAACCGCGTAACCGAACTACGCAATGATCCCGATTATGCCAAACTGCCCCCGCGTCAGAGATTGGCCATCGCAGGCAAGGAAGTCCGCCAGATGGTTCGCTCGGGCGAAGCCAGCAGGCAGGATGTCCGCACCGCCGTGCGGGAACTGGCCCGCGAGGCCGATCCGGCGGCGAAGGAAGCGTGGCGCAATGCAGCTATCAAACGCCGCGAAATGCGTCTGGACCGGCGCGATCAGCTGGTTGCGGCCATTACCAGTGCTGAGCAGGAGCCGCAAGCAGCGACCGAGCCTTTGGCATTGAGCAGCGAGCCGACAATTGCCGCTGGCAATATTTTGCCGGCCATTGAAACCGCGAGGCTGACCCCCGAAAAAGCCGAGGCCTTGCGCGACCGCTATCGCACCGCGACCCCCGAACAGCGCGCCACGATCCGCGCAGGCTTGCGCGAGCGCCGGCAGACCCGCACGCAACAAACCCGCCTGCAACGGCGCGGGCAATAAGCCCAAAATATTCGAAGGGTTTTCGGCATTCATCCGTTTGATGGCCAGGAGCGGGGAAATTCTCCCTCCCCCCCATCAAGGAGAATGGACATGAAATATCTCTTCGCACTGCCGCTGGCCGCACTGGCATTCGCCGTTTCGGCGAACGCCCAGACGACCAAGACGGTCACCATCGAAAAGCCCAAGGGCACTGCAACCAAAACCGTTACCCGCGACAAGGAAGCGGGCACTCTGGTCGTCGACTCCACCGCAACGCGCAACAGCGATGGCGCCACTGCCACCCGCCACCGCGAGCGCACGAAGACCGAAGACGGCGTCAGCGGCAGTGGATCGTCTACTGGCTTCAACGGGAAGACCCGCTCCTACGAATATGAGCGCACGCGCACCGATGACGGCTTTACCACCACCGGCAGCGCCACCGACCGCAAGGGCCGCGCCTATGAATATGACGCATCGGGACGCAAGACCGAAACCGGGCGCGAAAGCGAGCGGAACGTGACGCGCGACGGCGAACAGGTCTATAACCGCAAGGCCAGCGTCGCCCGCGTAGACGGCCAGATCCAGCGCGATGTGATCACTGTGCGAGACCCGAGCTTCAAGCCGCGCAGAGACCGGACGCCGCGTCGCGACCGGCCAAATCGCCGGGGTCGCGGTAACTGATCCAAAGTGAAGGAATATAAGCAGACACTGCGTCGGCGCTACAACGCTGCGCATTGATTCCCTTTGCTGCGCGCCCAAATGCACTCAAGGCGCGCAGCAAGTCCCCCGCCCGGCGGATGTCACAATTCGCCGGGCAAACTTTGGGGAGTGGCGGTATGGGCCTCCACACCGCTGCTCCCCACCCTTTCGTATAACGTCTGGCTTACCGCCATTGCATGGCCCGAAATAAAGTGGCAGCGTCCCCGTATCGCCGGAGGTAAAGGCACATGGGCATCATCGAATTACTTGGACTGGCCGGCAGCCTGAGCCTGCTTTCGGGCTGGCGTTTCTACCTGACGATATTCGCCACCGGCCTCGCGATGCAATTCAACATCGTGCCGCTTCCCGAAAATCTCCAGATGCTCAACGTGCTCGCCAATCCGTGGGTGCTAGGGATCAGCGCCGTTGGCGCAGTCGCAGAATTTTTCGCCGACAAGATTGCGTGGCTCGATTCGATCTGGGATGGCCTTCATACGCTGGTCCGCCCGGTCGGCGGCGCTTTGCTTGCGCTCGCGGTCATCGATAGCGCAGACCCTGCGTGGCAGGTGATCGCCTTCCTGCTCGGCGGTGGTGCTGCACTCGCCAGCCACGCGACCAAATCGACCGCTCGCGCGGCGGTGAATACCAGCCCCGAACCATTCAGCAATGTCGTGGTCTCGACGGTCGAGGACGTTGCCACCGGTGGGTTGCTGGTGCTGGCCTTTGCCAACCCCGTCGCGGCTTTGGTTATTGCCCTGGTGTTGCTGGCGCTGGCGATATGGGGGCTGTGGGCGGGATACCGGGCGTTCCGGCGGGTGTTCCCGAAGCCGCCCCCGAGGCCGACGGTTGAGAAGCTACCGGAGTAGCGCCCACGCCCCGTGCAAAAGTCACATTCTGCGGCTGGGCGATCACTCTATTCGGCATTTGCCCGCTATAGCCCGAATAGAGAAACCCGCCATCGGCCAATGTATCCATGATCCAGTCGCGCTTGTCGGGTTCGACCACGAAGCACCCCTCGCTCGTCCCCGGCCTGCCCCCGCGCATTGCCAGCAACTCGGTGTTGAAATAGCGCTGGAGTGTCGGCGTGTAGCTGTGCACCACAATATCGCGCGCGCGCATTGCATTGTTGCTCGGCTCCAGCCCGTCGAGCCGCAACGACAGCCCGTTGATCCCGACATAAATTTCGCCACCCCGCGCCGCGCCAAGCGACGACATCAGGCTGTCCTGCACATTGCCGAAGGCGTCGATGATACCGTCATCGTTCGGGTCCGAACCTATGCCGTGCGCCACGCGGATCGGGCTGTCGAGGCCGTCGCCATTGCGCAGATCAATGCGGTAGAGCCGCGGTTCGCTGCTGCGCCTGGCAAAATCGACAACGACGATCAGCGCCGGGCCTGTATTGCGGCCATAGCTGCAATAATAGCCGCGATATTTTTCCAGCGCGGTGTCGAACAATTTCCGGTCGAGCCGGTGCCCGGGGGCCGCCGCGCTGTAATAGCCGTAATCGATGGCTTTTCCACTCAACGCCAGCACATCGCAACCGATGTCGGGGCGCGCGGGTTTGGCGTAGACGGGCATCGGAGCCGCACCGTCGCCCGTACCCGATTTGAATATCAGGGGTTGCGGCAGCACCACATCCTGCGCGGTGGCAGGCGCAGTGAAAATCAAAAGCGGCAGCAAAGCAAATAATCTGGTCAAAACCCCGTCCATCCATTCAGTTCAGATGTACAACGATGCGACCTCCCCTTTTGCTCCATTATGCTGCGTTTGCGAACAATGGGCAAGCTTTGGCGACGCGCGGACTTGAAATTTTATACCGCACAGGCCACGTTCCCTATCGGACGCACCCTCTTGCGCTTTAAGAACAAATCTGGAACAATCTGGCCTTATGTCACTCACCCACATTAAAGTGCGCGGTGCGCGCGAGCATAATCTCAAGGGCGTCGATATCGATCTACCGCGCGATCAGCTGATCGTGATCACGGGCTTGTCGGGTAGCGGCAAATCGTCCCTCGCCTTCGACACGATCTATGCCGAGGGGCAGCGGCGTTATGTGGAATCGCTGTCGGCCTATGCGCGGCAGTTTCTCGAGATGATGCAGAAACCCGATGTCGAGCATATTGAGGGGCTGTCGCCCGCGATCTCCATCGAGCAAAAGACCACCAGCCGCAATCCGCGCTCGACCGTGGCGACGGTGACCGAGATTTACGACTATATGCGACTTCTTTGGGCGCGCGTCGGGGTTCCTTATTCACCAGCGACCGGCCTGCCGATCACCGCACAAACGGTCAGCCAGATGGTCGACCGCGTGATGGCCTTGCCCGAGGGCACCCGCGCCTTCCTGCTCGCCCCCGCTGTGCAGGGCCGCAAGGGCGAATACCGCAAGGAACTCGCCGAATGGCAGCGTTCCGGCTACACCCGCGTTCGCATCGACGGCGAATTCTACCCGATCGAAGAAGCCCCCGCGCTCGACAAGAAATACAAGCATAACATCGAAGTCGTGGTCGATCGCATCGTCGTGAAGGACGGCATCCAGCAGCGGCTGGCCGAAAGTTTCGAGGCGGCGTTGAAACTGGCTGACGGGCTGGCGTTTGTGGATCTGGCGGATGGCACGGTGGCGGAACTGGTGCCAAGCGCCTTTGGCGAGGCCCGCGCTGCGTTTAAGGCAGAGGGGACTGTCCCAAGCGAAGCGCAGTGGACTGTCCCCGGCGGTATGGTCGAGGCAGGCGAAATGGGGACAGTCCCCAAGAAGGGACAGTCCCCGGAGCGGGAGGGGAGCATGAAAGGCACGGGCCTCCCGCCCAACCGCATCGTGTTCAGCGAAAAGTTCGCCTGCCCCGTCTCCGGTTTCACCATAGCGGAAATCGCGCCGCGCTTGTTCTCGTTCAACGCCCCGCAAGGCGCGTGTCCCGATTGCGACGGGCTTGGCGAACGGCAGGAGTTCGACCCGCAACTGGTGGTGCCCAATGAACATCTGTCCCTGAAAAAAGGCGCAGTCGTGCCCTGGGCGAAATCGAACCCGCCAAGCCCTTATTATATGCAGGTGCTGGCAAGCCTTGCGAAAGCCTATGATTTCAACCTCGAAACGCCTTGGGAGGATTTGCTCCCCGACCAGAAGCTCATCATCCTTCACGGCACCGGCGGGCTTCCGGTCGAGCTGACTTTCAAGGACGGGCGCAAGGAATATAGCGTGCGCAAGGCGTTCGAGGGCGTCATCGGCAACCTCAACCGCCGCCTGCTTCAAACCGACAGCGCGTGGATGCGCGAGGAGCTCTCGAAATACCAGACCTCGCAACCCTGCGAAACCTGCCACGGCGCGCGCCTCAAACCCGAAGCGTTGAGCGTCAAGATCGCTGGCGTCGACATCGCCACGCCTACCAAAATGAGCGTCGCCGATGCGGTCAAATGGTTCGGTAATGTCGAGCAGACGCTGACCAACCAGCAACAGCAGATTGCCAAGGCGATCCTCAAGGAAATCAACGAACGGCTCGGCTTCCTCAACAATGTCGGGCTTGATTACCTCAACCTCGACCGCACCAGCGGCACCCTAAGCGGCGGCGAGAGCCAGCGAATCCGTCTCGCCTCGCAAATAGGCAGCGGCCTCTCCGGCGTGCTCTACGTCCTCGACGAACCGAGCATCGGGCTTCACCAGAAGGACAATGACCGCCTGCTCGCGACGCTTCGCCGGCTTCGCGACCTGGGCAACACCGTCATCGTCGTCGAGCATGACGAGGACGCAATCCGGACCGCCGACTGGATCGTCGATCTCGGCCCCGGTGCTGGCGTCCACGGTGGCGAGGTGATGGCCGAAGGACCGCTCGACGTCATTCTCAAGGCCAAATCGCTCACCGCCGATTATCTGAATGGCACCCGCGAGATTGCGGTCCCGAAAGCACGCCGCAAGGGCAACAAGAAGAAGCTCACGCTCCACGGCGCGCGCGCGAACAACCTGAAAAACGTCACCGCGAGCATCCCGCTCGGCACCTTCTGCTGCATCACCGGCGTGTCGGGTTCGGGCAAGTCGAGCTTCACCATCGATACGCTCTATGCCGCCGCCGCGCGCAGCCTGAACGGCGCGCGCGTGATTGCGGGCGCGCATGACAAGGTCACCGGCCTCGAACATTGCGACAAGGTCATCGACATCGACCAGTCGCCCATCGGCCGCACCCCGCGTTCGAACCCCGCGACCTACACCGGCGCGTTCACCAACATCCGCGACTGGTTCGCTCAGCTCCCCGAAAGCGCCGCGCGCGGCTACAAACCGGGGCGGTTCAGCTTCAACGTCAAGGGCGGTCGCTGCGAAACCTGCTCGGGCGACGGCCTCATCAAGATCGAAATGCACTTCCTGCCCGACGTTTACGTGACGTGCGAGGAATGCAACGGCAAACGCTACAACCGCGAAACATTAGAGGTCAAATGGAAGGGCATGAGCATCGCCGACGTGCTCGACATGACGGTCGAGGACGCGGTCGAGGTCTTCAAGGCCGTCCCCCCGATCCGCGACAAGATGGCGATGCTGGCCGAGGTCGGGCTTGGCTATGTCAAGGTCGGGCAGCAGGCAACGACGCTGTCAGGCGGCGAGGCGCAACGAGTCAAACTCGCCAAGGAGTTGAGCCGCCGCTCCACCGGCCAGACGCTCTACATATTGGACGAGCCCACCACCGGCTTGCACTTCGAGGACGTCCGCAAATTATTGGAAGTGCTCCACCGGCTGGTCGAACAGGGGAATAGTGTGGTGGTGATCGAGCATAATCTGGATGTCATCAAGACCGCAGACTGGGTGATCGACCTCGGGCCGGAGGGCGGTGTAAAGGGCGGGGAGATTGTGGCCGAGGGGACGCCGGAGCAGGTCGCCAAGGAACCGCGCAGCTATACCGGGCATTATCTGGCGCCGATGTTGGCGAAGGCGAAGTGACCTACCCCTCTCCCCTTGCGGGAGAGGGTTGCGCAGACTTACGAGCTCGCTCGTTAGTCGGAGCTGGGTGAGGGGTTGCGCCCCATCGGGTGAGGACAACGCCAAAGACGAGCCGCACCGAAACGCTGCGCCAGATTGTTTCACGCGAAGAGCGCGAAGGAACGAAGGACGCGAAGAAGGGG
>CAZQBS010000050.1:0-19685 GCA_964591835.1 uncultured Sphingorhabdus sp.
ATAATATATTGCGTAAATGCCTGCACCTTGAAACGAGGCCAGATCGGTAAGCCGAACTGGCTGCTCTTCCAGCAACGCGTCAACAACCGATTTCCCGAGGTTGATCTTATCTAATGGATTGTAAGGTTCAGCCATGGCCCCCAGCGGAAATCATCGAAAGATGTTCAACGACCGATGCGGTAACCTTATGCGCCAAGTCAACAGGGACTGCGTTACCCAACTGACGCATGGCTTCCGACCATGATCCAGAAAATTCGAAATTGTCAGGAAATGTCTGCAAGCGAGCGCTCTCACGAATGGTAAAATAGCGGACACTTCCGTCGTCTTTGACCATCATGTTTTCGCCGCCGGGAACGCCATGAACGCCAGCTTTTAATGCTTTAGCAGGCAAATCAATCGGACTGCCAGTGTGGCCCGGATAGACCTTTGCTCCGGGTTGGAAGCGGTGGTTTTTAAATTTGCTGCTGCGCTCCGGACATTCCTGTGGATCGGGCAAGCCAACGAATGCATCGCGAACAGTTTGCCACGGAATCATATTCGTATCGGAATCTTTCAGCAACTTTGTTGTGGTTGTTCGCCGACTTCGTGCAATTTTGTGAATATCCCAATATGCTCCTCTCACCGATTGGTCATGCAACAAGGCATCCAAACTGTGTGTTGCTTTAGGGAATGTCCAATTTGCTCCGAGATCGCTTCTAAACCCAACAAAGAAAACTCGCTCGCGCCGTTGCGGAACCCCAAAATTTGCAGCGTTCAAAACCTTCGGCGGAATTACCTGATAGTGCAAATCTGCATGGTTGCCTGATGTATGATATTGTTCCAGCCTCGACAAATGCTCGTGCCAGGCTTCGCCGGATCGTTTTTCAACCATCGGATAACTTAACTGCAGAAAAATGTAGGACAAATAATCGCTAAAACTGCTTCTCGTCAGGCCCTTAACATTCTCAAAAATAAAAGCTTTTGGCCGAGTTTCCCTGACCGCTCTTACAGCTTGAGACCACATGTCCCGATGGTCATCATGTGCCTTATGTTTTCCACCCAACGAAAATGGCTGGCAAGGCGGGCCACCGGTCACAATGTCGATACCGCCGTCCAAATGACGAAAATCGACCTGATTTATATCGCCTCGAAGTGGCTCAGGCCAAGATTTCCAGACGTCTTTTCGATTTGCTGAAATTGTATCGCAGCACCAACGATCTCGCTCAACGATCAGTTGGGGAACAGTGCCGCCACGTTCGGCACCTAATCCCAAACCTCCTGCTCCAGCAAAAAGCTCAATTGATCGCATTATAATTTTCTCCCGATCGACCTGAACATGCTATGTTCTTTATTTGTTCCAGTCAAGCCATCTCTGGAGTGTTGTCTAACGCGTTGTCAAAAGCGAAGCGACAGCAAAATGTATAATCACCTCACCCCTCCCGCAAAATCTGCGTCACTTCCCCCAGCGTCCCGCGCACGCGGAGGAGTTGGTCTTTGCCGAAGACGATCAGGCATTCGTCGTCCCTGCCGTCGGACGAGCGCACGAACTGGACGATCTCTGGATTGACGGAGATTTTCTGACCCTTTGTATCGGTCAGGGTGACGAAGGGGTTCATGGGGGTTCCTTTGGTTTTGGGGTTGGGGCGCTTTGGCATGTTTGGCGGTGGGTGGCAAAGTTGGGGTGCTCTTTCCCCTCTCTCCTTTAGGGGAGAGGCACGAAGCCTTACTGCTTTAGCAGTTAGGCGAAGTGGAGAGGGGGACGCGCACGCCTCACCATCCAGCCCCTCTCCGCTGCGACTAGGCAGCAAGCTGCCAAGTCTCGCTCCTCTCCCCTGAAGGGGAGAGGGAGGATTTGGAGAAAACACTTTCCTACAACATTCCATATCGGTTAAAAGCGATTCGTTTTTAAACTAGGATAAGGAATTGCCGATGCCCACTCCCCAAAATCCGCCACGCCTGTCGCCCAAAATGTCACCGCGTCTGGCTGAGGTCCAAAAATTGCTCAACGCATTTGCCGAGAGCGAGCGCATGACCGTGCTTGTCGATTATCTCGAGGATTTGCGACGCGAATTTGATTGGGTTTCGGCCGAGTTGAAAGAGCTTGGCTTTTGCACGCCCTGTTATCTGTCCGAAACAGGTGACGGCGATGATCATGACTGTGTCGGGGAGGATTGACGATGGCGCGCAAACGCAATTCCGTGGACGATCTCGCGGCGGCCTCGGCCAATCCGCCGCAGAATATTCCTGTCGGCGCGAAGGTCGATATCGCGGTGCTCTTTCCCGGACTGCGGCGGCGGCATGACGGCTGGACTCAGGTGCGCACGCAGCGGTTTCTCGATACGCTGGCTTATGTCGGCTGTGTCAAGGATGCGGCGCGGGTGGCGGGGATGTCGGCGGTCGGCGCGCGGCGGATGAAGCGGCGGTTTCCGCGCTTTGAGGCGGCGTGGGAGGATGCGCTGGCCCGCGCGCAGATCGGGCTGGTCGCGATTGCCTATCAACGCGCGGTCGAGGGGCGCGAAACCGTGATCCTGCGCGGGGGGCAGGAATATGAGCGGCGGATTTCGCCGTCGGATGCGATGCTGACCTTGTTGCTCAAACGCGGGGACATGGCGGGTGGTGCTTTGGGGGCGTCCGAAGAAATGCTGACGCTCGACGAGTGGCGGCGGCATATGCGGTTCGACGAACGCGGGCGCAAGTTCGCAATCGAGGATCCGGCGGTTTCGCACGCCAAGTTTGTCGAGAAGATGTCGCTGATCAGGACGCGGCTGGAGGCGCATGCCGCGGCGCATCACGAATGTCCGTCGTGCGGTCAGACGTTGCCGTCGGACTGGCCGCGCGGGTCGATGGCAGATTTGGTTGCGGGCGGGCTGGTCGATGCGCGCGAACTGGACGGCCCGTAGGCCTAGCCCGGAAAGTCCATCGACGCGCCCGAGGTTGCGCTGACTTGCAGGAACTGCGGTTTGCTTTTCGGGCCGTCGTTGTGCGCCAGCATCGGGTAATTGCCCTTTGGCAGGGCTTCGAGGGGAAGGCCTGCTGCGGCCAGCGCATAGGGCGAGACGCGGTGGCGGGTGCACAGCCCGCCGGCGCCGTCGCTGACCAGAGGTGTTTCGAATTCGACAGCGATGAGCGCGCCTTCGACCCGTGTGACCGTGCAGATCACCAGCTGGCCGCCGGTCAGGTCGAGAACCAGTCCCGCACCTTCAGGAACGCCCAGCAGGCCGTCGATCAGCGCGCCGGTCTTCGACATGTTGCGCATCAGCGCGTCGTAGCGGTGGTCGTCGTGGATCACGCCGATGCGGCGGAACATCGAGCGGCGTTCCTGGCGGTGGGTTTGCGGGCCGTCGGGTTCGATGCGGAATTCGCCCGACTTCATGCGCTCCAATGCGATTTCCTGAGTGAGTGCTTTCGAGTAGATCCAGCCCTGGATGAAGCGAGCGCCCTTTGATACCACGACGTCGAGCTGGTCGAACGCCTCCACGCCCTCGACCGTGGTTTCCATCCCCAGTGCGTCGGACAGCCCGATAATCGCAGCGATGATCTTGGCGCTGTTATGGTCTTTTTGCGTGCAGCTGTCGACGAAAGTGCGGTCGACCTTGATCTTGTCGAACGGGGCTGAGCGCAGGTAGCTGAGCGAGGAATAGCCCGTGCCGAAATCATCGAGCGCGAGCCGGACGCCCAAGGCTTTCAGCGCGCGGAAGATGTCGTCGATGGTCTCTCCGTCGCCCATGAAAACGCTCTCGGTGAGTTCGAGTTCGAGCCGGTTTGCCTCAAGCCCTGAACGGTCGAGCGCGTCGGTAACAATGGAGATCAGATCGGAATGCGCGAATTGCGCTGCGGAGACATTGACCGCGACGCGCACCGATTTGGGCCACGCCATTGCGTCCTGACACGCTTTGTTCAGCGCCCATGCGCCGAGCTGGTTGATGAGGTCGGATTCTTCGGCAATCGGGATAAACACTTCGGGACTGATGCTGCCGCGTTCGGGATGCTCCCAGCGGATCAGCGCCTCGAAGGTGACGACCATATTGTCGGCGGTGCGCACCACCGGCTGGTAATGCAATTCGAGCAGCTCGTTTGCGAGTGCGTCGCGCAGGCCTTCTTCGAGGATGCGGCGCTCTTCGGCTTCGTCCTTCAGGTCGGCCGAATAAAAACGGAACTGTCCGCGTCCGCCATTTTTCGCTGCGTAAAGCGCGAGGTCGGCATTGTGGATCACGTCGAGCTTTTCTATGCCGTCATAGGGCGCGATGGCGATGCCGATCGAGGTGCCGATGGTCGCTCGCTTGTCGTCGATGGCGTAGGGCTGCGATACGATCTGGATGATCTTGCTCGCCAGTTCGCCGAGCTTTCCGCGGTCGTCGATGTCGGGCAGGATGATCTGGAATTCGTCGCCACCGAGCCGTCCGATTTCGCCGCGGCTGCCGACCACGCGTTCCAGCCGCCGTGCCACCTGTTGCAGCAAATCGTCGCCCGCCGGGTGACCCAGCGTATCGTTGACAGCCTTGAACCGGTCGAGATCGAGCATGACCAAAGTGCAACTGCGCTTGGCGGATTTATAGGCGGCGAGGATACCCTCCAGCCGTTTGTCCATCCGGTGGCGATTGGCGAGGCCGGTCAGCGAGTCGAATTCGGCCAGCCGCGAGTCAACGAGCTTGCGCTCATATTCGACCGTGATGTCCTTCGCGCTGCCGCGATAGCCTTGGAAATTGCCCGATTTGTCGAACTTGGGATGCCCCGATATCGACCACCATGTCTGCCGCCCCTCGTCCTGCGGTGGACCGAGCGCAAAGCGTACGGTCTGGTCGACAATCTTGTTGTGCGCGGTCAGTTGGAAGTTGAGCGGGCGGTCAGACCGCTCGCCGGGATTTGCGGCATCGGTTTCGAACAATTTGATGAGCGGTTGGGCCAGCAATTCGCTGATCGGCTGGTTCAGCTTTTTGGCGGCGTTTTCCGAAATATAGATCAACCGTGCCTCGGCATCGGTCGCCCAGAGCCAGCCGATCCCGGCCTGTTCGAAATCGTCGAGCACTTCGAGGCGGCGAAGGGAATCGTCGGGCGTGATTACAGCGACCGGCCCGGAGCCTGCGTTATCGGTATTGGATATACCGGGAAAGCTCTTGAAAAGGCGCGTGACAGCCATCGTCGTTACCGCCCGCCAGCGAAGAAAAGGAATGAAATCCGGGTCATGGAAAACAGACGTTAAATCATTCCGGTTACCATTATGCTAATGACCGAATGATCCAGAAAGCGCCCCGGGTCGCCGTCGCGAAGATCGGGCCATTAAGCCGGAAATTTCATTCATTCTGGAGCATATTTTACTATTTATTTACCATTTTTCGCGGATATTCCGTGTCGCGACCTCAATCGGCTAAAATTCGGAATTGGGATAGACGATGAAAACAAAATTTTTGAATACCGCTTATACGCTCGCGCTGGGCGCGGCGGTTATCTCGGGATCGGTAATGGCGGCAGGCGCGGCGCGCGGCCAGACGGTGACGACGGCGAAATCGCCGGTCAACCTGTTCAGCGACGTGAAGATAGAGCGTACCGAGATTGACGCGGCAGGTAAGGAAAAGACCGTGCTTCGCGAACCCAAGGACGTTATCGTCGTCCCCGGCGACCGCGTGGTGTTTACGCTGAACGTTACCAACAGCGGTGCCGAGGCCGCATCGGGTTTTCGCGCAACCAACCCCATACCGGGGCCGGTGAGCTTTATCGCGGTAACCGAGGACTGGGCCGAAGTGTCGGCCGATGGCGGCAAAAACTGGGGCAAGCTCGCGGCGATTGAGGTCAAGGTGAAAGCAGCCGACTCTGGCGTCGAAACCACGCGCGCGGCAACCACTGAAGACGTAACCCACATCCGCTGGGTGTTTGCCGATCCAATTGCGCCGGGAACGAAAACTGCGGTCAGCTATCGCGGCGTGGTGAAGTAAGTTTTCCCTTTTCCGTTCGTGTCGAACAAAAAATATTCAATTCAACGCTTACTCCGCCCAGAAAACGATGAGAAAATGATCCGCTCATGCTGAGGAGGGACTGAGCCCGTCGAAGGCCCGTCTCGAAGCACGGGTGCAGTCCTTCGAGATGTCGTTTCGACCCTTCGACAGGCTCAGGACTCAACGGCTCCTCAGGATGAACGGTATGATTTGGCGAATGTGGCAAACCGTCGGTTAGGGCAACTAGGATAGACACGAACGGGCCTATAACGTTAATCTATCAGCAGACGCTGTCCCGCGCTGGCACAGGGCAGCGCTTTGCGAACGGTAAATGCGACTCGAGGTCGGAATTAACCACTTTTTGGGCTGGCTTTTGGCGAAGCGCGGTCGCAGCGTGGGGCCATGACGTTGACACCAACCAGCACCATGCGTTTTTTTCCGCGCCTCAACCTGCCGCTGATGATCGGCCTTACGCTTGCATTGCCGCTGGCGGCGTGCGGTGAGCGCACGACCGATGAAGCGGCGGTGGCCGAGCTCGACAACAAGCTGGTAGGCAAGGGCAGCGATCCTTTGGTCAACGGCGCGCTTAATGACCGCATCCTGGTCGATCCCGAATTGACCGACAGCGCCAATATTAACGCCGTCAAGGACAGCGACAAGCCGCTTTCCGGCGCAATCCCGCCCGATAGCGGCTATAATGGCGATGCCTCGATAGAAGCGCTCGACAGCGCGAAACTGATGCGCGCGCCCAAGCCGACGGTAGTTGCTGCGGGCGAGTGCGCGACCTGCGGTGAGAAGCGCGCAACGACGCTTGGCGCGCTGGCCGCCGATCAGGGCGTGACGCGGGGCAAAGGCACCTGCGATGCGAAGCTGCAATATGGCGCGGGCTGGGCTAACCGGATGCCACCCGAATTTCCCGTCTATCCGCGCGGTCGTGTGAAAGAGGCGGGCGGTGTCGATGGCGGCATCTGTGACATTCGCGTTGCGACCTTCACGACATCGACCGCGATGCAGAATGTCATCGACTATTATTACACCCGCGCCCGCAAATCGGGCTTCAGCGCCGAGCACCAGTTGCTTGCTGGCGAACATGTCCTTGGCGGCACCCGCGATAATGACGGCGGCGCTTATTTCATCACATTTAACGCAAGCCCGGGCGGCGGCACGTCGGTGGACATTGTCGCAAACAACGGCAGGTAAATGCGTTACACGAACCGAAGCGACTAGGGCGGCCTTCGAGCCGCCCTATTTTTTATCACGAGATAACGCCCGCCTTCGCCAAATAGGCAATCAGGTTCTTGCGCATCGCCGGTAGCGCTACAATCGGGCGGAGTTTTTCCTCCGGTGTACGGCTGCCCGGTGGTATGATTTGCGAAAACAGGCGCCAGTTTCGGACCGCGTCTTCGCGCCTGCCTTGCGAAGCGGCGATGAGCGTTTCGGCGAGATAATAATTCACGCGGTTGTAGCGGGATTGGGGTAGGTCGCTGGGAAGGATGTCGGCGATTTTGTCCGGACGGTTTTGTCCGAGCGCCGCCAGGACCAACAATATCCGACCCTTGGTGAAATAGGTGCTTTGCGTCCGGAATGCCTGATCGAGCAGCTTGTCGGCATCGGGATAGTTGCACAGTCCCGACAACGCAGCGAGCGTTGCGGTCGAGACCGGGCCATTCGGATTGGTCTCCATCGCGCGCGCGGTGTAGAACCGCGCCGAGACACAATCTTTTTGTAGGTAGGAAAAACGCGCGAGCGCGAAATTGGCCGAACCGTTGAGCGGATCGGCGGCGACCGCAGCGCGGGCGAATTCAATGGCTTTTTGTGAAGCCGCCCCGAAATCCTTCAGCGCGCTTCGCCGCTCGATTGCGAAGAGTGCGCGCGCCGCCAGTACGGTAGCCACTACATGCTGTTCCTTGACGGGCTTTTCGAAACAGGCGGCAACTTTGTTTTCAATGGCACTTTCGCGCGACCTCATGAAGGCGAAATATTTGAGCAAGCACGGATAACCGCCATCATTCCGGTCCTTGGTGATGATGGTTTCGTGCGTCGCGATGACCCCCATTGGCCCGTTGATTTCGCCAAGTAAAGGAATGAGCGCGTCGGACATTTCCTGCTGTCCCGTGGGCAGCGTCATCTCGCGCGACCAAAGCATTGTGCCGGTGCGCGAATCGTCGATAGTCAGATATAATGTGTTTCCGCCCGCTTCATCAGCCTCCAACCGTGTAAACATCCGGTAGGCGCTCTCGCGAGCGTTCGGCTGGTACAGGGCATCGCCCTTGTCGACAATGCGGATACGCGACAATTTGAAACGTGGCAGGTCGGTGGCAAAAGTGCTGGCGACGAAATGCGCGGTTTTTGCGAGGTCGGGCCGTCCGCCCGCATCCGCTGGCATCAATTCAAGAACAGGGCTAAGCTGCGGGCTTTTGGGACGAGCGATCTGCTGCCAGAACAGGATCATCAGCACGCCGGCAACCACACCAAGCAAGGTGAAGGCGCTGATAACAGGAAATCGGCGGTGAAGCGGCTTTGCCGGTTTGACCGGCGGGGCTACGTCTTCGGGTGCAATGTCGGCAGGTGGCGCAGTCTGAACCAGTGGTTTTGAATTGGTATCGGACAAGGGCCGGTACAGCATCGGATAAGCAACCGCCAGCTTGCCCAGACGCACCGTGTAACATCCAGGTAGCAGATAGATGCACAATTCATCCACCGGGCCGTGCTGCGCATATTGATTTTCGAGCGTTTTGCGCAAGCGCACCATCTGAACGCGTGCCGAGCTGTCCGACGCAGCGTCGAAGTCACCATGTCGCCCAAGGCCGTCCACAGCCACCGTGAACGATTTGAGGCTGTCCGAACGACCGGCAGCGGTTTCCTCGACCAGATAGCGGAGTAATCGGGACAAAGCAGGCGATCGAAGAAACACTGGCTGAGTCAGCAGCGCGTCGGCTTCGGCTCTCAGCTTGCTATTGAAGCCATGACGCGACTCTGTTTCATCGAAAGCGATGGTATATCTCCCGTGGAAAGTCTGCTTTTACATATTGAGCCTGCCGCGCAAACCGCTGGTAACTGTTACATCCGAGATGTAACGGATATTAAAATCCCGATAACCCTTAAATATAAAACGCACCGATACGACGTTCGTTCCATGGATGATCGCAGCTTATCGCAACGTTACCACCGTTACAAACTGTTTCAATCTGCCAAGCCGCTGAAAAAACCGCCATTTCAACCAGCATGAATTGTCGCCGTCTCGCCGTCGTCGCAGTTTTCTCTGGTGTACTGGTCCACATAGGGGAAGACGCGAAAGCTGCCGGTCCCACTTATCGGCAAGCGACGGCGACGGCGACAATTCTACCATCAGTAACGGCGAAAACCGCCGCAGATGGCGGGGAAGGTAAAAAAAGTCGGCATCCCGACGGGTCGCAGCCTGTGTTGACAAGATATATCGACAAAGATGGCTTCATCACCACCGCCGCAAACCCCCGGCCGCATGTTATTTACATCGTCGATCTGCCCTGACCGGCCTCGGCATAGAGCGCCAACATAGGGATAGACGATGCATAATGCAGTTCAACGCCAATCGAATATCTCACCCGCACGGTCGAGGATAAGCCTGGCGATGATCGCAGAGATGCTCGATGTGCCAGTTGTAGTTGTGTCGCATAGCGATGTTGACGCGAACCGGACCCATTCGGCATTCGGCCTCGACTTTGGGATTGTCTGGTCGGAGTTTTCTGCCGCAGTCGATGCGCAGTGCACCAAGGGTGCGACGATCATCCCCAATGTTGAGGTGCATCCGGAATTGAGCCGGTTGAGCCGACCGCTGGTCGAACGTAATATCCGCTTTCTGGTTGCAATTCCGCTGTGTGATGTCGATGGCTGGCGGCTGGGAAGCATTGCAGTCCTTGCGGACCAGAAGTCGGTGGCGAGCAGGGGCATCCCCATCCGTCGCCTTGGCGAGCTGGGCCGCGAATTTATCGGCCTCTCGGCTTAGGACGGTTCGCCTTTGAATGGCTGGCGTTCGCGGTCAAGCGCGGCTAAGGCGTCGCCATGAATTCCATCATCCTTGTCATGTCCGGCGGCGCTATCGGTGCTGCGATGCGCTTTGGGCTGTGGCGTGCCTTGCCGACGAGCGCGGGCGGATGGCCGTGGCCGACCTTTGCGGCCAATGTGCTTGGCGGGCTGGCGATGGGTGTACTCGCGGCATGGGTGCTGCGCGGCGATAATTCGGCAGAGCCGTTGCGGTTGTTTGTCGGTGTGGGCGTGCTGGGCGGCTTTACCACCTTTAGCGCCTTCAGTCTGGAAATGGCGCAAATGATCGAGCGCGGGCAGGTTGCGCTTGCTTCGGGTTATGCGCTGGCTTCGGTGTTGCTGGCGCTGGGTGCGTTGTTTGCCGGAATGATCATGGCGAAGGCAGTGTGGGCATGAGCAAGCAGGACGAAACGGGCATCCGGCAATTCGTCGTCGAAGCCGACGATGACGGCATCCGGCTCGACCGCTGGTTTAAGCGGCATTTGCCCGATGCGTCGTTCAATATCGTCTCGCGTTGGGCGCGGACGGGGCAATTGCGGGTCGATGGCAAACGCGCGACGCCTGGCGACAGGCTTCAGGCGGGGCAGCAGCTGCGCGTTCCGCCTGCTGACACCGCTGCGATGGCGAGCGCCCGTCCGGCGCGCAAACGCCGCGATCTGACCGATGACGAAGTCGAGTTCGCGCTCGGCATGGTGATTCACAAGGACGATGCGGCGCTGGTGATCAACAAACCTGCGGGGCTGGCGACGCAGGGCGGGACGAAGACCGAGAACCATGTCGACGGGTTGCTCGATGCGTTGGGTTATGAGTTGGATAACCGGCCAAAGCTGGTCCACCGGCTCGACAAGGACACGTCGGGCGCGCTGCTGCTGGCGCGAACGGCACGGTCGGCGGGGCATTTTGCCAAGGCATTTTCATCGCGAACTGCGCGCAAGGTTTACTGGGCTTTGGTCGTTGGTGTGCCCGACATCGCTGACGGTTTTATCGACCTTGCCATCGGCAAACAGCCAGGCAGCGGCGGCGAGAAAATGCATGTCGATGAAAAAGACGGCCAGTCGGCGCGCACGCGCTACCGCATCGTCGAGCGCGCGGGCAATACCTGCGCATGGGTCGAGTTGCAGCCCTATACCGGGCGCACACACCAATTGCGTGTGCATATGGCGGCCATCGGTCATCCAATCGTCGGTGATGGCAAATATGGCGGCAAGGAAGCGTTCCTGACCGGCACGATTAGCCGCAAGATGCACCTGCACGCGCGGCGTTTGCGCATCGACCACCCCAAGGGCCACCAGATCGACGTCCGCGCCGACCTGCCGCTGCATATGAAGGACAGTTTTGCCGATCTCGGTTTCGAAATCGAGCTGGGCGACGCGCTCGTGCTCGACGCGCCGAAATTTGCCGAGACGCCCGAAGGCAAGAAGCGCGTGGCGGCCAACATCGCCAAATCGGCGCGCAAGGAACGTAAAGGTGAGCGGCGGTCGCGTGGGAGCGCTCCTGACAAGCCCAAGGACAATAAACGGAGCCAGATGGCGACGGGCAAAAAGATTGCAGCGAAGAAACCGGTCATCAAAAAGGCTGCGCCCAAAGGCGGCAAGAAATAATGCATCCCAATGCCGCCTTCCGCTGGGAAGACCGCGACTCCATGCGCGCTTTTGCGGCGGAGATCGGCTTCGGAATGCTGTTCCTGACCACTCCCGACGGCCCCCGCGTCGCGCATCTGCCCTTTGTGTTTCTGGACGACGACCGGCTGGCGTTTCACCTCGCACGCGGCAACGCGATGACCAGGCACCTGGACGGGGCGGAAGCCCTGTTCGTGGTCAACGGTCCCGACGGCTATATCAGCCCCGATTGGTACGGCATCGACGATCAGGTGCCGACATGGAATTACATCGCGCTCGAACTGCAAGGGCCGGTGCGCAAGATGGACGAAGCGGCGCTGATCGCGCAGGTGGATGCGCTGTCGACCAATCAGGAGCGGCGACTGGGGCCGAAGCCGGAATGGACACGCGACAAGATGGGCGATGGGCATTTCGACAAAATGCTGCGCGGGATCGTCGGGTTCGAGATGGAAGTAACGGCTTGGCGCAGCACATTGAAGCTGGGTCAGAACAAGACTGAAACGGTGCGTCTCGCCGCCGCAGACGGTGCCGAAGCAGCGGGCAACCGTGCGATTGCACATCTGATGCGGAATTTGCCCAAGTGAAGAAACTCGCCATTTTCGATTGCGACGGGACTTTGGTCGATAGCCAGGCCAATATCTGTCTGGCGATGGAACATGCTTTTGGCGAAGCGGGGATGGCTCCACCGCCGCGCCACGCCACGCGAAGGATTGTCGGGCTTTCACTAGTCGAAGCGATGCGGATGCTGCTGCCCGACGCCGAAGATGCCACGCACCGCGATATGGCGGAGCGTTACAAGGCCGCGTTTTTCACATTGCGCGGCAATGGTCTGGTCGATGAGCCACTTTACGACGGGATATCAGGCGTTTTGAGTAAGCTCGACGAGAATGGCTGGCTGCTCGGCGTAGCGACTGGCAAATCGGACCGCGGGCTGGAGCGTTGCCTTGACCATCATGGTATCAGGGGATTGTTTGTGACGTTACAAACCGCCGACCGGCACCCGTCGAAACCGCATCCGTCGATGGTGTATCAGGCGCTTGCCGATGCGGGTGTCGATGCGACCAATGCAGTCGTCATCGGTGATACCGTTTACGATATTCACATGGGCAAGGCCGCCGGTTGCCGGACAATCGGCGTTAACTGGGGATATCATCCCGCGACCGAACTGCGCGAAGCTGGGGCCAACGCTATCGCGGAAAGTATGGACGAACTGGAAGCGTTGTTGGGAGAAATTGCATGACACCCGAAGAAGAAAGGGTCCAAACGGAAATGCGGGCGCAATACCGTTTCCTCGTGCTTAACATCGTCCGCATCAGTGGCGCGATAATGCTGGTAATCGGGCTTGCCGTTATCGCACGCGAGGCATTTGGGCTCCCCAAGGCGGCGGGCTATGTCCTGTTCTTCGTGGGGCTTGCTGACTTCATGTTCGTGCCGCTTTTGCTGGCCAAGCGGTGGAAAAGCCCGCCCAATCCATGAGACGTTTCTGGAAAGAGGTTACCGTCGAGCAAAGCACATTCGGCCACGCCGTGCGGCTGGACAGGCGACCGGTCAAGACGCCGAAGCGAAACGAGCTGGCGTTGCCGACAAGGAAGCTGGCCGATGCGGTGGTTGCCGAATGGCAGGCTGTCGAGAAGACGGTCGATCCCATATCGATGCCGATGACAGGCTTTGCCAATGCCGCGATCGACCATATAGGTGCCGACCGCGACGGATTTGTGACCGCGATTGCGGCTTATGGCGAGACCGACCTGCTATGTTACCGCGGGGCGGCAGGCGAGCCGCTGGCCGATCGGCAGGCGGAGATGTGGGACCCGTGGCTCGACTGGGCGCGGGCGCGTTACGACGTGAGCTTTGTCATTGTCGAAGGCATCATGCACCAGCCGCAACCCGCCGCGACGCTGGCGAAATTACGCGCAGCCGTGGCAGGGCGCGGGACATTCGAACTCGCGGCGATGGCGAAACTGACGCATCTGTCGGGCTCGCTGGTTCTGACGCTGGCGTTGGTAGAACGGGCAGGCGATGCGCACGACATATGGAACGCGGCCTGTCTTGATGAGCTATGGCAGGAAGAATTGTGGGGCGCGGATCACTGGGCCGACAAAAACCGCGCCGACCGCAAAGCCGAATTTATGGCGGCGGTGGGGTTCCTGGATTTGCTTCGCGCCGGTTAAGTCCTTCGAGACGGGTCTTCGACTTCGCCCTGCGGGCTGCGCTCAGGCCTCCTCAGGATGAGCGGAGCCAATTACTCGAGCCCCGCTCATCCTGAGGAGCCGTTGAGCTTGTCGAAACGGCGTCTCGAAGGATCACGTCGCCGCCAAATCCCTCACAAAGCCGATCAGCCCCTTTTGCCGCCGCCGCTTCATCCGTTCAGCGGTCAGGATCTGGCTGACTTTTTCGAAGCAGGCTTCGACATCGTCGTTGATCAGGACATAATCATAACCGTCCCAGTGGCCGATTTCGGCCTTGGCGCGGCTCATGCGGTCGGCGATTACCTCGTCGCTGTCCTGCGCGCGGGTATGGAGGCGGCGTTCGAGTTCTTCGATCGATGGCGGCAGGATGAACACGCGGACGACGTCAGGACCTGCCTCCTGATAAAGCTGTTGCGCGCCCTGCCAGTCGATATCGAAAAGCACGTCGCAACCATCGGCCAAAGCCGCCTCGACCGGCGCTTTGGGCGTACCGTAACGATGGCCGAAAACATGCGCCCATTCGAGAAATGCTTCGTCTGCCGCCATTTTCTTGAACGTTGCCACATCGACAAAATGGTAATGTTTGCCGTCGACCTCGCCCGGACGCGGCGGGCGGGTGGTGTAGGAAACCGACAGCGAAATATGGTCGTCGGCATCGAGCAGCATTTTCGAAAGCGTCGATTTTCCTGCGCCTGAGGGCGAGGAAAGCACGAAAAGGAGGCCCCTGCGCTCCAGTTCGTGCGGCTTGTGGTTGTCGGTGTCGGCCATAGCCGCTACTGCGCGAAAGCACGGGGCAACGTCAACATAGTTTTTGGGGGGTAGCGCGCATGGAATGGCCGTTGCGAGTCAGCAAGTTCAGCGCCCTTATCGCTTTGCTGTTATCCTTGGCCTTTATCGCCATCCTGTTCTTTATGGACCGCCCGCCGATTTGCGCGTGCGGTGACATCAAGCTGTGGCACGGCATCGTCCAGAGTTCGGAAAACAGCCAGCATATCGCAGACTGGTATACTCCGAGCCACATCATCCACGGCTTTATCTTTTTCGGGCTTGGGCGGTTATTGCTGAAGAAATGGCCGCTGGGGCTGGCGTTATGCGCGGCTATCCTGGTCGAAGGTGCGTGGGAAATCCTCGAAAACTCCCCAGTGATTATCGACCGTTACCGCGAGGTGACGATCTCCTACGGCTATGCGGGCGACAGCATCATCAACAGCGTGTTCGATCTGGTCTGGATGATCCTCGGCTTTTTCCTCGCGTCGCGCTTGCCGTGGAAGCTGACGCTAATGCTGGCATTATTCTTTGAAGCATTCACCGCCTATATGATCCGCGACAATCTGGCGCTCAACGTATTGATGCTGGTCGCGCCGGTGGAGAGCGTGAAGGAATGGCAGGCGGCAGGGACGGGGTACTGGCTGACAGGGAAGGCGGAATAGCGGCGTCGAGTTGCTTCCTTTCCTTCCGCTTGTCGTAAAGCTTTTTGGCAACGAAAGCGCCACCGACAAGCAATGCGCCGGGGATTGAGCGTGTCGCCAGCCGTGTCGCCGCGATACCGATTCCGGCACCCAGCAAGCCGTTGCCTTTGCGTTTGCCGATGGCATCGCCGACTACGGCTCCCAATATTGTTTTCAGTATGGGCATATTTCGCTCCTCAAACCATATTCTCCGGCCTGACATGGGAATCGAAGGTCGCTTCGTCAACCAGACCCGATGCTAACGCCGCTTCACGCAATGTGGTTCCGTCGCGGTGCGCCTGCTTGGCGATTTTGGCGGCATTGTCATAACCGATGACGGGCGCGAGCGCGGTGACGAGCATCAGCGAGCGGTCGAGCAGTTCGGCGATGCGCTTGCGGTTCGGTTCGAGGCCTTCGACGCAGTTTTTGGCGAAGGTCTCCATGCCGATGCTCAGCAATTCTATAGAACGAAGCACATTGGCGCCGATCAGCGGCTTGAACACGTTCAGTTCGAGATGTCCCTGCATCCCGCCCACTGTCACCGCCTGATGGTTACCGATCACCTGCGCCGCGACCATCGTCAGCATCTCGCATTGTGTCGGGTTGACCTTGCCGGGCATGATCGAGCTGCCGGGCTCGTTTTCGGGGAGGAGGAGTTCGCCGAGGCCGGAGCGCGGCCCGGAGCCGAGCAGGCGGATGTCGTTGGCGATTTTGGTGAGAGCGACTGCGAGGGTGTTGAGCGTGCCTGACATTTGCACCAGCGCGTCATGCGTCGCGAGTGCTTCGAAGGAGTTATTGGCTGGTTCAAAATCGCTGTCCGTGCCGATAATCGCGTTCAGTTCGCTGGCAAAATCTACGGCAAAGTTCGGCGGGGCGTTGAGGCCGGTGCCGACCGCCGTTCCACCTTGTGCCAGCCGTTGGATGTCCCGCGAATTTTGAATAATGCGGCCCGTCGCGTTCGCAAGCTGTTGCGCGTATCCAGAAAATTCTTGACCTAAAGTTATGGGAGTTGCGTCTTGCAGATGGGTGCGACCAATCTTGACTATGTCCGACCATTGCCGTGACTTTTCTTGTAGCGCCAACAACAGGCGCTCAAGCGATTCGCAAAGCGGACCAAGCGCTCGACTGACCGCGACGTGCATAGCCGTCGGAAAGCTATCGTTCGACGACTGCGACATATTGACATGGTCGTTGGGATGCACCGGCGTTTTGCCGCCGCGCGCGCCGGTCAGCATTTCGTTGGCGCGGCCAGCGATTACCTCGTTGACGTTCATGTTCGACTGCGTGCCGCTGCCGGTCTGCCAGATTGTGAGCGGGAACTGATCGTCATGCTGACCCGCGACTACTTCGACTGCCGCGGCTTCGATGGCGTCTGCCACCTTGGCGTCCAAGCCGTGCTTGCGATTTACCCGCGAAGCAGCCTGTTTCACGAGCGCGAGCGCGTGGACAATCCCGATCGGCATCCGCTCATGCGGCGGGAAGGGGAAGTTTGCGATCGACCGCTGAGTCTGCGCACCCCAATAAGCGGAGGCCGGAACTTCAATTGGGCCAAAACTGTCGGATTCGGTGCGGGTTTCGCCGCTCACTTCTTCCGCCCGAAGTCCACGCTCACGACATTTGAGCCGTCCTCAACCGGCACCGCTACCCCGTCATTGCCTGCGGCCTCGTGCGGTTCTGGTCCGCTTTCGCCAGCATCGACATGGAATTGCAGCGCGAAATCGACGGCCGGGTCAACAAACGCGGTAATCGCGGCATAAGGAATGAAAAGATGCGACGGAATCTGGCTGAACGACAGCCCAACCTCGAAATGTTCGGGCTCGACCTTCAAGTCCCAATATTTATGCTGGAGCACGATGGTCATCTCGTCGGGAAAGCGCTCGTGCAAATGCTGCGGGATCGCGACGCCGGGCGCCTGCGTTTTGAAGGTGATGTAAAAATGATGGTCACCGGGGAGGCCGCCGGCCGCGACATCGCCGAGTACGCGGCCGACCACGGCGCGCAGTGCCTCTTGCACCACGTCGTCATAGGGAATCAGACTATCGACATGCTCTTCGCTCATGCGCGCTAGGTGGACTGTGGACGCTGCGAAATCAAGACGCTTGTTATTGCCAAATACGTGAACGCGGCTATAGCGGCGGCCATGCGCACAGGGTCGATCAGCCGCAAGACGAACGAAACGTCGATTGATGTCGAGGTCAATCTCGACGGCAGCGGTGTGTATGAGGTGTCGACCGGCATCGGTTTTCTAGACCATATGCTTGAGCAGCTATCACGTCATTCGCTGATCGACCTGAAGGTCAAGGCGGTTGGTGACCTCCATATCGACCAGCATCACACCACCGAAGACACCGGCATCGCGGTCGGCGAGGCTGTGTTGCAGGCGCTGGGCGAGAAACGCGGGATTACGCGCTACGGCTCCGCCTATGCGCCGATGGACGAGACGCTGACGCGGTGCGCGCTCGATATTTCGGGGCGGCCTTATTTCGTTTGGAAAGTCGCCCTGTCGATGCCTCGCTTAGGCGAATGGGATACAGAGCTGATCGAGCACTGGTTTCACAGTTTTGCGACCTCTGCGGGCATTACGCTGCATATCGAAAATCTCTATGGATCGAACAATCACCATATCGTCGAAAGCTGCTTCAAGGCCTTGGCGCGCGCATTGCGGCAGGCGGTCGAAATCGACGCGCGCAAAGCTGATGCTATCCCGTCGACCAAGGGGACGCTCTAGGCCGTGACCCTCGCGCTGATTGATTATGGCGCGGGCAATCTGCATTCGGTTCATAATGCGTTGAAAGCGGCGGGGGCGACTGATGTGGTGGTGACTGCCGATCCGGATGTTGTTGCAAAGGCTGATCGGATTGTTTTGCCGGGTGTTGGTGCGTTTGCGCACTGTATGGAGGCTCTATCGGCCATCGATGGCATGGTTGATGCGATGGAGCGCCGGGTGCGTGGTGAGGGCGTTCCTTTCCTGGGGATATGCGTCGGGATGCAGCTTTTGGCCGATGCCGGGGTCGAACATAAAACGACGAAGGGGCTTGGCTGGATACCTGGAACGGTGCGTCCGATCGAGCCCGCGCCAGACATCAAAATTCCGCATATGGGGTGGAACGATGTTGTGCCATTGGCAGATGGAGGATTGTTGAAACAAGGCGAAGCCTATTTCCTGCATGGCTATCATTTCGACGGAGCAGACGAGACGGATGTTCTGGCCACAACCAACCACGGACACTCTCTTGTTGCCGCTATAGGCAGGGATAACATCATCGGGGTACAATTCCACCCCGAGAAGAGCCAAGCCTATGGCATCCATTTCCTGAAACGCTTTTTGGAGTGGAATCCTTGATCGTATTTCCCGCAATCGATCTCAAAGGCGGCGAGGTGGTTCGGCTGGCCGAGGGCGATATGGACCGCGCAACCGTCTATGCCGACGATCCGGCGGCTCAGGCATTGCGCTTTGCCGATCAGGGGGCCGAGTTTTTGCATGTGGTTGATCTCGACGGCGCGTTTGCAGGCCGCCCCGAAAATGCCGAGGCAGTCGAGGGGATAATCGAGAACTTCCCCGGCTATATCCAGCTCGGCGGTGGAATCCGCAATTCGCAAACGGTCGAGCGGTGGTTTGACATGGGCGTGGCTCGGCTGGTCATCGGGACGGCGGCGCTCAAGAACCCCCAGTTCGTCAAGGACATGGCGCGCGAGTTCGAGAATGGCAGTGTGGTCGCGGTCGATGCGCGCGACGGCTTTGTCGCGACCGAGGGCTGGGCTGAGACGTCCGACATGCCGGTCATCGATCTGGCACGGCGGTTCGAGGATGCGGGTGTCGCCTCGATCCTGTTCACCGATGTCGGCCGCGACGGGATGCTGACCGGGTGCAATATCGACGCGACGGTCGATCTGGCACGGCGGGTGAATATTCCGGTGATTGCGAGCGGCGGGGTGAAGGCCATCGACGATATCCGTATGCTGGCACTGCATGCGAAGGACGGCATCGAGGGCGTCATCACGGGCCGTGCGATTTATGACGGGCGCCTCGATCTGGCGACGGCGATCGCGATGGGGACTAGGGCGTGAGCAACACCCCCAAACCGTTCGCACTGAGCTGGTCGAAGTGCAGGTTGCGCAAACTGTCCTTCGACAAGCTCAGGACGAACGGTGTTTTTCTATGACCGTCCGCATCCGAGTCATCCCCTGCCTCGACGTATCGAATGGCCGCGTGGTCAAGGGCGTGAATTTCGTCGATCTGCGCGATGCGGGCGATCCGGTAGAGCAGGCGCAGGCTTATGACGCGGCGGGGGCGGACGAGCTTTGCTTTCTGGACATCGGCGCGAGCCATGAGGGGCGGGGCACGATCATCGACGTAGTCCGGCGCACAGCTGAGGTGTGCTTTATGCCACTGACCGTGGGCGGCGGAGTGCGCAGCGCGGACGACGCTCGCGCATTGTTGCTAGCGGGGGCAGATAAGGTCGCGGTGAACAGCGCTGCGGTAGCACGGCCCGAGGT
>CAZQBS010000051.1:0-16715 GCA_964591835.1 uncultured Sphingorhabdus sp.
GTATGGCCCTGCTCGATCTAAAGGCGCGGCGCCTTATCGAGCAAATCCCCAATCGAGGGTTTCGGGTTGATAATCTCAGCGAGCGCGAACGCGAAGATCTCGTCGAGACGCGCATCATTCTCGAAACTGCGGCTGCTCGCCTTGCCGCAGAGCGCATTACGGAAGATACCATTAATGAACTGGCCGAAATTGTTAGCGAATTCGAGGTGCAGATGCCGACCGCCGATCTCGACGTCCTCCGCGCACTGAACGGGCGGTTCCACGACGTTCTCTATCAATCCAGTGGCAACGAAATGCTTGCAAGCGAGATCAAAGCGCTCCGGGAACGGGGATTGCCGGGCTTGCGCGGCGGCACACTGACGTGGCGAACGATGGCCGGTATAAGCCAAAGCAATGAGGACCATGTGATAATGATTGCCCTGCTCCGTGCCCGTGACGGCGACGGACTGGCCCAGGTCATTCAAAACCACCTCAGCATCTGGCGAAAACATCTTCCGGGTTTACAAACGCCACGTTGAGCCAGATTCGGCTTAGTTGAGAGCTGTCGAAACACCGGTTCCCCACTAGGCGATGTTGCTAGGCGCCTATCCGAGATTCCATAATTGCGGAGAGTCGTCGGCGGCAACGTGGCGCGACGATACCCGTTAGGGACCGAAGCGGTTGCGGAGTATTTCACCTGAAAAAGTTCGGCTACTTAACCATGTCGAGTTGATCATCGATAGCTTGTCGTCAGACACGTCGAAGCCAAGGTGCATGTTGCAACAAACGATCCGAAAATCAGATAGCGTGCTTCTTTCGGTTGACAGCGTGACAAATTGTAGCCAATTTATACGCCAATTCTAACCCGTGCGTTGAAAGAGATGTGGTGTGAGAAAGCCTTCCGCAAGTCGATGTGCGTCCAAACCGACAATTCAGCTCGCCGACCAGGCCAGTAGCGTGAGTGAAGCGCGCAAGTGGGTGGAACCTGTCCGCGTCGAGCGGTCCATGGCGCTCGGTCGCTTCGTGCTGATCTGCGATCATGCAGCATCGACGATTCCTCACCGTCTCGCCAATCTCGGCCTTGACGCGGAGGCCACCGCAGAACACATCGCCTGGGATATCGGGGCTCTGGCGGTCGCCCGACACCTGTCTGCGGCGCTCCACAGCCCCCTTGTCTATTCGACAGTGTCGCGCCTCGTCATCGACTGCAATCGCGCCGACGATCACCCCGATCTCATCGTTTCCGAGACCGAATTCGGACCCGTGCCGGGCAACCGCGCGATCACCGATGACGAGCGCCAGCGCCGGATCAACGAAGTTCATCAACCATTTCACCAGCGATTGGCAGCGGTACTGCGTGAGCGCGCCGCCAGACGCTTGTCGACGACGGTCATCGCTATTCACAGCTTCACGCCGGTATTGGCGGGGAATACACGCCGTTGGGACGTAGGTTTATTGTACAACTCGGATGCGCGACTTGCGCAACGGCTGAAAAGCGAGCTTGCAGCGATCGAAGGTGTCGCCATTGGTCTAAATGTTCCTTATTCGCCGGGCACCGACGGCGTGTACTACACGCTCAGTCGCCACGCCGAGGCTAACGGGCTGCCGTCCGTCATGATTGAGCTGCGCAACGATCTCGTTCGCGATGAGGAGGGCCAAGCGATGTGGGCCAAGCGACTTGCCGCTGGACTCGCCCGGATCGAAAGAGATTCGGACGAAGAAGACGCCAACGACCGAGCAGCAGAACGGGCTGCCTTCCCCCCTTGCAAGGTTTCGCAATGACCAAAGCATCCGATGCCGCGCTTAAGGCCGTGACCGAGCATACAACTCCCGTGGCAAAGGTCGGAGTGTTCGACATCGACGGGGTGCTGCGCGGCAAATATATGGCCGCCGACAAGTTTGCCTCCGCGCTCGAGAAGGGATTCGGGTTCTGCGATGTCGCGCTCGGGTGGGATATGCACGACCAGCTTTACGACAATGTAAGCTTTACCGGCTGGCATACCGCCTACCCTGACGCGCTAGTGCGGCTTCTGCCCGAAACCCTGCGACGCATCCCGTTTGAGGGGGGTATGCCATTCGTGCTAGGCGAATTCAGCGGATCAGCCGAGGCAATTTGCCCCCGCTCTCTGCTGCGGCGCGTGCTCGTGCGCGCAGCCGACATGGGTTTCGCCGTGAAGGCGGCGGCCGAGTTCGAGTTTTTCGTGTTCGAGGAGACGCCGCAGTCCGTGCGCGCAAAAGGCTATCGGGATCTGAAGACGTTAACACCCGGAAACTTCGGCTATTCACTCCTACGCTCGGGCGTCCACGCCGAGTTCTATCAGGAGTTGCTCGAGACCTGCGCGGCGATGGATCTCGAGATAGAGGGTCTTCACACCGAGACCGGGCCGGGCGTCCTGGAAGCGGCACTACGTGTCGATGATGCGCTGGCTGCTGCCGACAAGGCAGCGCTGTTCAAGACGGTCGCGAAGATTCTGTGTCAGCGCCGCGGTTGGATGGCGACGTTCATGGCGAAATGGTCGCGCGACTGGCCGGGACAGTCGGGCCATCTGCACAGCTCGCTTTACGATGCAAAATCGGGCGAATCGGCGTTTTTCGACACCAATTCCGAGCGTCACATGTCTGACAAGATGCGCTGGTTCGTGGGCGGCCAACAAACGCTGATGCCAGAACTCCTCGCCATGGTGGCGCCGACCGTCAACTCCTACACGCGGCTTATCCCTGGCCATTGGGCGCCGACCGGCGCTACCTGGGGCTACGAGAACCGCACTTGCGCGCTGCGGGTTATCGGCGGCTCGCCCTCGGCGCAGCGCGTTGAATATCGTATTTCTGCGGCAGATATTAATCCCTATATCGCACTCGCCGCCGCGATCGGCTCGGGGCTGTGGGGGATCGAGCACAAAATTGAGCCGGATGCCGCGATCGAAGGCAACGCCTATGAGGGCGAGACCGCGGAGGCGCGTCGGCTGCCGACCACGCTTTGGGAGGCTGCGCAGCGTCTGAAGGCATCGCCCGCTGCCCGCGCGCTGTTCGGCGATGCATTTGTCGAGCATTATGCTGCCACCCGCGAGTGGGAGGAGCGCGAGGCGCGCAAAGCGATCACCGACTGGCAACTCGCCCGTTATTTCGAGATCATCTGACATGACCGACCTTATCTGCATCTCTCCCATCGACGGGCGCGAAGTAGCGCGGCGCGCTATCGCGAGTCCCGCGGAGATCGACACAGCGCTCACAGCGGCGCGCGCAGCGCAAGCCGAATGGTCGCACGTTCCGCTCGCCGATCGCATCACTGTCATCAGGCGCTTCATGGACGCACTCGCGGCGAGGAACGACGAGATCGTGCCCGAGCTTGCATGGCAAATGGGGCGACCGGTTCGCTATGGCGGCGAACTGCGTTCGCTTACTGAACGCGTCGGGGCGATGATCGAGGAAGCTCCGATCGCCCTCGCGCCCTATCTGCCGGCTGCGCAGAAAGGCTATCAGCGTTATGTCGAACGGCGACCCTTGGGTGTCGTGCTCGTCATTGCACCGTGGAACTACCCCTTCCTCACTGCCGCCAATACGATCGTGCCCGCGCTTCTTGCCGGTAACGCGGTCATCCTTAAACACGCGACCCAGACGCTGCTGGTCGGCGAGCGCTTCGCGGAAGGCTTCGCTGCTGCCGGTTTGCCGCCCGGGCTGTTCGCCAACCTTGCGATGAGCCATGACGATACCGCTCGTATCCTGGGCGCCGGGCTCGTCGATCATGCGACCTTCACTGGTTCGGTCGAAGGTGGCCGCGCCATCGAGCGCGCTGCGGCCGGCAGCTTCACGACCCTGACGCTCGAACTTGGTGGCAAGGATCCGGCCTATGTGCGTTCGGACGCCGATCTCGCCAAAGCGATCGAGGCACTCGCCGACGGCGCCTTCTACAACTCGGGGCAGTGCTGCTGTGGGATCGAACGCATTTACGTCGACCGTAGCGTCTGGGAACCTTTTCTCGACGGAGTCGTAGCAGCGGCGTCGGCCTACCGGCTTGATGACCCGCTCGACCAGGCAACTACGCTCGGGCCGATGGCCAGCGCGCGGCTTGCCGAAACGGTGCGCGAGCAGACTGCACAGGCGCTGGCGAGCGGAGCCCGGGCCCATATCGATCCCGCAGCATTCGCTCGGGATCGCGCCGGCACCGCCTATCTGATGCCGCAGGTGTTGACCGGCGTCGATCATTCCATGGCGGTGATGCGCGAGGAAAGCTTCGGCCCCGTTGTCGGTCTCATGCCGGTCGATGGCGACGATGAAGCGGTTCAGCTGATGAATGACTCGCGATACGGGTTGACCGCCTCGATCTGGACTAGCGACCGCGCGGCGGTGGCGCGGCTGGGCGCGCGGATCGAGGTTGGCACGATCTTTATGAACCGCTGCGACTATGTCGATCCCAGCCTCGCCTGGACCGGCGTCAAGGATACCGGACGCGGCGCATCGCTCGGCCGGTTCGGCTTCGAGGCCGTAACCCGACCCCAATCCTTCCATCTGCGTGAGAGCCAAAGCTGATGATCCTGCCTTCGACCAACTGGAACTATCCGACCGCGATGCGCGTTGGTCCCGGCCGGATCAGGGAGCTGCCGGCCATCTGCGCCGAATTCGGCGTCAAGCGGCCGCTGCTCGTCACCGATCCGGGATTGGCGGCTATGCCGATGGTAAGCGCGGCGATCGAAGCGAACGCGGCCGCCGGTGTGCCGACCGCGTTGTTTTCGGATGTCCGCGCCAATCCGGTCAGCGCCAATATCGAGGCTGGAATCTCAGCCTATCGCGCCGGCCAGCACGACGGCGTCATCGCGATGGGCGGCGGCAGTGCGCTCGACGCGGGCAAGGTTGTTGCGTTCATGGCTGGGCAGACGCGACCGCTTTGGGATTTCGAGGATGTCGGAGACTGGTGGACGCGCGCCGACCCGGACGGCATAGCGCCTGCTATCGCGGTGCCCACAACCGCGGGTACTGGTTCGGAAGTTGGACGCGCAGGCGTCATCCTTGATACGGCAACACACACCAAGAAGATAATCTTCCACCCGAGGATGCTGCCGGACGTCGTCATTCTCGACCCGGAGCTCACCATTGGTCTTCCGCCGCATGTCACGGCGGCAACCGGAATGGACGCGCTCTCGCATGCACTCGAGGCATATTGTGCACCGGGCTTCCATCCGATGGCGGATGGCATCGCGCTTGAGGCGACCCGCATCATCGCCGAATTTCTGCCGCGCGCCGTGCGCGATGGCGGCGACATTGAGGCGCGCGGGCACATGCTCGTCGCTGCCTCGATGGGCGCGACAGCCTTCCAGAAAGGGCTGGGCGGAATGCACGCACTCGCCCACCCGATCGGCGCATTGTTTGATACCCATCATGGGCTAACCAACGCTGTCCTCATGCCCTATGTTCTCGCCTTCAATCGCGAAACCATTGAGCTCCGCATCGATCGACTCGCCGCCTATATCGGCCTCGCAATTCCAACGTTTGACGGCTTCATGGCTTGGCTCATGGACCTACGCCGCGAACTTGGCATCCCGCACGGTCTGAGCGAGCTGCGCGTCGATCCGGCGCGCCGCGACGAGCTTGCCGCCATGGCAGCAAGCGATCCGTCGGCGGGTGGCAACCCACGACCGTTTGACACTGCAGCGGCAGCGATCGTACTCGATGCAGCATTCGCCGGACGCGTTGGCTTTCAAACCGACCACCTTGCCTTGCATAGCTCAGGTGCGTCATCAGCCGCTTAAGAAGAATGTTATAAGGCAATAGCACCGAAAGGTCGATCTTGACAAAATACCTTACAATTTGGGAAGACGTCGGGCGACCGTTGAGGATTGAATGATCGCGGTGTCGGTCGATGAGAACGGCAGGAAGCGATCAACGACGGCTTGAAGCTCCTGCCCATCGCAAACCACGACCCTTGCCATAAAGCAGTCTGCGCCGGTGACGCGATGCGCTTCGACGACTTGCGGTATGTCGTTGAGCATTTGGGCGACATTCCCCGTTTGACTGGGCATAGGGCAAAGCTGGTCGATGCGGTTGCCAGGTTGCAACCACAGTCGATTTCGATGGAGGCTTGCGCGAGTTCGCACCATTGGGGGCGCACCTTTGAGGCGCTGGGGTACCCAGTGCGCCTGATCCACCCCCATTTCGTAAAGCCGTTCGTGAAAGGATCGAAGAACGATCCGGTCGATGCTGAAGCCATTTTCGAAGCGGTAAGCAGGCCTACCATGCGGTTCGTGCCGCTCAAGACCGTCGCGCAACAGGATCTTCAGGCCCTGCACCGAACGCGCGACAGGCTCATCGTGCAGCGCACCGCCTTGATCAACCACACTCGCGGCCTTCTGGCTGAGTACGGCGTTGTTATGCCCGCAGGGGCGTCCCGGTTCCGCCTACAGATCGACAAGATGGTGGAATCAGCCGAGTTGTCCGACTTGGCGAAGACCCTGTTCTTGAGGCTCGTCGAGGAGTATCGCGACCTGGATGCCAGAGTATCAGCTCTCGATGACATACTGGCTGAGATTTGCCGTAAAGACGAGCGCTGCAAACGTCTTACGACTTTACCGGGTGTGGGGCCGATCGTCGCAACCTCCCTCGTCGCCGCAATTGACGATGGCCGACACTTCAAATCGGGCAGAGCTCTTTCAGCTTGGATCGGTCTGGTTCCGCGACAATACACGACCGGCGGCAAGCCGCGCCTCGGTGGCATCGGGAACGGCCTATGAACTCTGGTGACCTCAGCGCGCATAGTGCGTCGTGGGATCGACATGAAGTGAGATTGCCAGATGAAGAGAGGGCAACTCAAGGTTAAGCCGCACTCGGCGTTCCTTTTGCGTAGAATGCCACCGTAGTGCATGGCACGAAACTTACACAAAGTCTTACACAGACTTTACTTGCAAGGAAATTTGCAATGTATTATCAATAATATAGTTAAGTCTCGTCCCACTTAAAATCTGTTGTCCGTAAGGGCGTGCGGGTTCGAGTCCCGCCATCCGCACCAGCTTTAAAGCACAGAAAAAGCTGGATTTCAAGAAGCTGCATTAAGTCCTGCGATTATCAGGAGGGATGCAGGCGTTTCGCTGGGTAGCACATCGGTAGCACCAACCCAGCGAAAGCTGTCATTTCGGCAGCGGCTTGAAGTGCGCTTCGGTAGTTGAATGGACCGCGCGACGTTCTGCCCACTCTATCAGGTCGCTGTGGCGGTAGCGTATGCAATTGCGCGAAAGCCTGAGATAGCGTGGCGACCTTCCGCGCCACCTCAAGTCTTCCAGCGTCCGGTATGACAGGCCGAGCACCACCGCAGCCGCTCTTGTGTCCAATAGACGTTCATATTCGGGCGATAGCTCCGCCTCTTTGCATCCCACGGGCAGTCGATCATCGGGGCGCGCAAGGGGGCGTGGCTGGCTTTGACGAAACGTATTTGGGGGGTGCAAGCACGTAGCCAGAAGCGCGCATCCCAGACGTTCATTCATTACCGTCCTCCCGCCCTTCTTTCGGTTCGCCTGCCTTTTTGCCCTGTTTCGCTAAGCCAATTGCAGCGAATGCTGCGCGAAATCGATCCCGAGGGCTATTCCGCAACTATTGCCACGCTCGACAGGGTGTTGGTGGTGAAGGGTGCGCAACCGCTGCCGCGCACCAATCTCATCATGATCTCAGGTGGGGACGTGCCGAGCCGGGAGGCATCACACTCGCTCGTACCTTGGGGCGTGGTGCCCGAGGACTATACGGCGCCGCACGATCTTCAGGTCGTCGAGCTTATCCTCGCTGACGGCGACGACGTCATTGATGGCGTCTACGACGCGCTCTGGAGTCCTTGATGCCGGCTCATGACTCATTACGCATCGAGATTGCCAACGGCGCTCGCATCGGCCTCGCGCTCGAAAACGAGCTCTCAGCTAATCAGGCTCGCTCCTATGTGCGCTGCCTCCAGGTAGGCTGGCAGGTCGATACGATCGGCTGGAGCCGCGCGGATTCCGAAGGGCAGATCGCGGACGCGCGGAACCTATTGCAGGCCGCCGAAATCTTCGCCGACGTTGAAGGCCATGACGCGCCTCGGGCGATCGATTGTTACCGGCGCGCCGGTGAGATCCTCGAATGGCTGGCGCGGTCGAACGACGGAACCAAGAACTTGGCGCCGATTGAACTCCTCGCAGGTGCGGCGTTTCAGCTCGGAGGTCTTCCAGCCATGGCATCCGGGCTGCTCGGTCAGCTCGATCTAGAGGAAAATGGTTCAGCTCTGTTCGCAGCATTCCTGAAAGCGGACTTCGACGAAGTCCTGACCCTCGCTATGGCGTTCTGGGAGCGGCATCATGATCTGACCGTGTCGGACACTTCGGCGCGCATTCTCGAAGAGCAGCGGGACGATCGGCTCGCTTGGTATTTTACTGTCGAGCTGGTGCGTGCGCTATCGCGACAAGTGCATTTCCTCCCGCTGCCTATTTTCCCGCCGCACGGTTGCGACCGATGAATGAAGGGATTGGTCGCCACCTTCTTGAAATGTAGGATTTGACCTGCCATCCCTAGCGAATGAAGGCCGATATGCATGGTAATCGAGAAGCTACGGCATGTAATTCGCGTTACATGGACCGGACATTCCTATGCATGGTGGCATTCGCAAAAAGCGGTGTTAGAAGTCTCCGGTTCATTGGGACGGGAGAGAAATAATGGCACTAGCGCCGAGCGTTTCGGAAGCAACTGCGTCAGTTGAAGGCGATGGCGGACATGTCGACGCGCCGGATTTGCAGTATTTCGTTTTTGCGCTGTTCTTCATCTTTGGCGGGATCACCAGTCTTAACGATGTGATCATTCCGAAGCTCAAAGAACTTTTTACGCTCAATTACACCCAGGCGATGCTGGTGCAGTTCTGCTTCTTCACCGCTTATCTGGTTATCGGTATTCCCGGCGCGAAGCTGGTGAAGAAAATCGGCTATATGCGCGGCGCAGTGGCCGGGCTTTTGACAATGATGGTGGGCTGCTTGCTGTTCATCCCGGCATCGCAGAACGCCACTTACGGCCTGTTCCTGTTTGCATTGTTCGTGCTGGCAAGCGGCGTGGTTGTCGTGCAGGTTGTTGCCAATCCGCTGATTTCACTGCTCGGTCCGGCAAAGACCGCGCACAGCCGCCTGACCTTTGCCCAGGCTTTCAACTCGCTGGGCACCACGATTTTTCCGATTGTTGGTTCGATCCTGATTCTAGGCAGCCTTGCCACAGTGACGGCGGACCAGCTGTCCGGCGCAGAGCTTGATGCCTATCGCACCGCCGAGAGTCAGGCGATCGTGAACGGTTATATCGGTCTTGCCATTGCGCTTGCGATCGTCGCCGCTGTGGTCTGGATGTTCCGCAACAAGCTGAAGGGTGAAAGCCATCAGGCAAGTGCCGGGCTGGCCGGTTTCGACTTGCTGCAGCGCAAGCGCTTCGGTTTTGGCGCTTTATGCATTTTCCTTTATGTTGGTGCGGAGGTCTCGATTGGTTCGCTGATCGTCAACTATCTGATGCAGCCGGGTGTGATGGGGCTTCAAGAACAGGCCGCTGGCAAGCTCATCGGGCTGTATTGGGGCGGAGCAATGGTTGGCCGCTTTATCGGGTCGGCTATCTTGCGCGTGATAAGCCCCGGCAAGGTGCTCGCTTTCGTCGCTGCCGGTGCGATGGCGCTGATCCTGATTTCGATCAACACCAGCGGCACGGTTTCGGGCTACAGCTTGCTGGCAATCGGCTTGATGAACTCGATCATGTTTCCAACCATCTTCAGCCTCGCCTGCGAAAAGCTGGGGAGCCGTGCAGCAGACGGATCGGGGATTATTAATGTTGCGATTTTCGGTGGCGCAGTCGTCCCGCTGGTGACCGGAATGCTGGCTGACGTCACGGGCAGCCTTGCTACGGCGCTGCTGCTTCCGGCGGCTTGCTATGCGATTATCGCGGGCTTCGGCTTTTTCGCCCGCCGTCCGGCAACCGACGCGGTTGCCTGATCGCAATCAGGGTTTTCCTGCGGTGCTCTTCCGGTGCCGCAGGAACCACAGATAGAGCGCGGCATTGTCATAGGTCTCGGTCCAGCTGTCATGGCCGGTCGCCGGATAGATGGTAAGCAGCGGCTTGCCGCCGCATTGCTCGACCGCCTGAGCCATGTCGATGTCGCCCGATGCCGGAACCACCGGGTCGCTGTCGCCATGGAATACCCAGATCGGCATGTCCTTCAGCTTGCAGGCAACCGCAGTATCAGCGCGCGCAGCGACCGGCGCGATTGCTGCGAAACGGTCGGGCCTGATTGCTGCCCAATCCCATGCGCCCATGCCGCCAAGACTAAGGCCCGTGAGGTAGATGCGGGTTGTATCAACACGCAGTTTCTTCTGCGCATCGTCGAGCATGTTATCGAGTTTCGCCGGATCCCATCGCTGATCGGCGGGCAATTGCGGCGAGATGACGATGAAAGGAAAGGCTGGGTCATTGGCGACGATTTTGGGCGGGCCATGGACTTTGACCAGATTGATCTCGGTGCCCCGTTCACCCGAACCATGCAGGAAGATGAGCAGCGGCCAGCGCTCTGCCTTGGCGGCATTATAGCCTTGGGGGATATAAAGCAGATATTGATATCCATCCGCTGCCGCAGATTGTGGGCTTTGACCCTCGGCGATGGCTACCTCCGTCTTTACGGCCGTCTTGGCGATGGCAGTTACAGGCGTCACGGCTAAGGCCATTGTCGCACCCAGCATCGGATATTTCTTCATCGTTCCCCTCCGGCTTGCTGTTATTATGCGGATAGCCATCCGCCTGTGAACCCGGCACGCTCCAGCCCGCGTCTTATGGCCGGCGACTTGCGCATATATTTCCAGACAAAGTCGCTACGATAATTGGCAAGCTGACACAGGATCGGCCCTTGGTCGATGCCGATATAGTCGTCATTGATCCAGCCTAATTCCGGATCGACATTGCCTTTATCTATCGACTTGCCTTGATAGGTGAAACTGGGGTTGAAGCTGTCGAGGAAACCATATTTTCCATAAAGCCGCCCGCCCTGGAATTTGCGCAGGGCTTCGGCAGCAGGGATGCAGATTTCAGGTGCAAAGGGGAGCGAACCCAATGCCGCAGTCGGCGCTATTGTCCCGTCATCCAGTTCGTCGGGTTGTCCCAACGGGCCGCGCGCGGCATAGCCGTAATATTGCCGCTCTTCCCCTTTGAACGGCAGCTTGAAAAACCCGGGACCATCACAGGCAGTCAGGCCCCATATGTCCCGTGAATAGCCTTCCCACTTCATCGGATTGGCCACGCAATACGCGCGATTGGCGTAGGTAGCGCGACGGCTGTTCTCGAAATAGTCGAATCCTTCGGTGCGCATCACCTCATCCTTGATGCCGCGGAAATCTATCCACATCTGGCTGTACTGGTGGCCGAAGAGCGGTGCAAAAGCGAGGTAGCGGGTATCGCCCTGTCCGCGCCAGAAAGCGGGATAGGGCTTGATCCATTCCTGCCACGCGCCGTCAGGCACTGGATGGCCCGCCGATCCCAGTGCGAGGATGTATACCATCATTCCTTCGTTATAACCGTCCCAATTCCGCCCGATGAATCCGGTCTCCGGATGCCAGCCCATAGGGATGGCAGCACTACGCGGTTGGAACCAGCGCCAGTCAGCGCGACCAACAATGGCAGCAGCGAGTTTGCGGATTTCTTGCTCTTCCGCATCGGTGCCGTCCAAATATTCAGCGGCAAACAGCATGCCAAGAAACAGCAGCGTGCTGTCCACCGTCGAGAGCTCGACTTTCCCATAACGGTGGCCGTTTTTCATATCCAGGAAGTGATAGAAGAAGCCCTTATGCCCGGAGACACCGCTGCCCGCATCACCTTGCGGAGCGTTCCAGAAAAAGCGCAAAGTGGTCAGCGTGAGGTCACGCGCATCTTCACGGCTGCACCAGCCACGCTCCACACCGATCGGGTACGCCGTCAGCGCGAAGCCTACCGCTGCAATGCTGCTGAATGAGGGTGAAGGCCAGCGATCAGGAACGAGACCGTTTTCGCGGTTTACGAGATCCCAGAAGAAGCGAAAAGTCCGCTCCTCCAGATCGGCAAAGAAGGGTGATAATTGCGGGCCGGTCGGCAAGCTGTCAACAGAGGCGGAGGCGTCGCTATGGGCGCATCCCCCCAATGCCATGGCAGCAGTAGCAAGCGAGGTTTGGGCTAAGAGCGTGCGACGATTTATCATGGTGTGTAGCCTTGTATTTATTGGCCTCGGTTAGCAGCAGCGGGTGCAATGCCGGAACCGACAGCTATTAGTGCGCGGAGGTTTGTCCGGTGCTGGCGCGAACAACGAGATCGGCGGTGAGCAGTTCGGTCGTGCTTGCCGCCGCTTCACCATCAAGCTCGTCGATCAGGCGCGACACCGCGCGAGCGCCCAGTTCGGCGAGATGAATCCGCATTGTGGTAAGCGCGAGATAACGGGCAAGCGGCACATCATCAAACCCGGCGACAGCGACCGTGCCCGGCACATCGATGCCCGCTTCTTTCAGCGCGAGCAAAGCGCCCAGGGCCATCATGTCATTAGCCGCAAAGATCGCATCGAATGGCGTGCCATCGGCAATCAGCTTTTTGACAGCCAGTTCGCCAGCTTCTTCGGAGAAATTGCCCTTGATGATCTTGGCAGGCAGGCTTGGCGCATATTTGGCTAAAGCTGCGCTGAACCCTTCAATTCGTTCCCGCGCATCCATATTGTCGGCGGGGCCTGAAATATGGACAAGAGCTTTACGACCGCTATCCAGCAAATGGCGGACCATCACGTCGGCGGCGGTGCGATTGTCTATGCGCATCGAATGGCGACCACTGCCGTCAGGGCTGTTGACCAACACCACGGGAAAGCCGCCCGGCAATGTTTCGGCCAGTTCAGCAGGATCAATCTGCGGTGCCATGACGATCAGTCCATCGACACGGCCCCGCATCGACCGCATGGCCAGACTCGCTAACTCGACATCGGCATGCATGTTGGACAAAAGCAATTGATAGCCGCGTCCGCTGGCTTCTCGGTCGATGCCGCGCACGATTTCCGAAAAGAACTCGCCATGAAGGTCGGGCAACACAACCCCGATGGCGTGAGTGCGCGCCATAGAAAGGCTACGCGCCCCGGCATGCGGAACATAGCCCAGCTTCTTGGCCGACGCGAGCACGCGCGCCTTTGTATCGGGATGGACGTTTGTAAGTCCATTCAGCGCGCGCGACACCGAGGCCACCGAAATTTCGGCGTGGCGCGCAACATCACGGATTGTGGCTTCGGCCATCTGCATTCCCTAAACTCTCCCACGCTTATATTTTTCTGCAATCAGTTGTCTAATGATGATTGCCTTCTGCTCCGGATAGCGGCTATGTAACCGATTACATGGTCTGTTCCAAGGCAATTTTTTTCGGGTAGAACCGCCAAGTGGCAGAGAAATCGTAGAAGCCATAAGCGTCAGGGAGAGTGGCAGGATGATCGACAGAAAGATTTCGCGGCGTGCAGCGCTTATGGGCGCAGGCGCGATTACCGCTTGGGCCGCAAGCCCTGCACGCGCCCTCCTGCTTGAAGCCGAGGCCAAGGGTGTGCCTGCTTTTGTCGATGCCCTTATCGCGAAGATGACGCTGGAAGAAAAGGCAGGGCAGCTCAATTTGATGCCGTCGGCATGGGGTGGGGGTGCGACGATCAACCCGCCGGTCAACACCGGCAACTTTGACCAGCAGATTGAAGACGCGGTTAATTGCAAGATCACCGGCGTATTCAATGGCAATGGTGCAGAAATGCATCGCCGCCTGCAGCAAGCGGTGATGACCCGTTCGCGGCTTAAAATTCCTTTGATCTTCGCGGCGGACATCATCCACGGCCACCGCACTGTCTTTCCGGTACCAGTCGGCGAGGCGGCAAGCTTTGAACCCGAATTGGCCGAACGCACCGCAAGGATAGCGGCGTTTGAAGCGGCAGGTTGCGGCATCGACTGGACCTTTGCGCCAATGGTCGATATCGCCCGCGACCAACGCTGGGGCCGGACGATGGAGGGTTCGGGCGAGGACATCTATCTCGGCAAGCTGATGGCCGAGGCACGTGTCCGCGGTTTCCAGGGCAAAGACCTCAAAGCCGACAACAGCATGATGGCCTGTGCCAAGCATTTCGCGGCTTATGGCGCTGGCGAAGGAGGGCTCGACTATAACACCGTCGATGTGTCCGAGCGCACCTTGCGCGAAACCTATCTGCCGCCGTTCGAAGCGGCGTTTAAGGAAGGCGCGCTTTCGGGCATGGCTTCGTTCAATGAAATTTCCGGCGTGCCGGCAACCGGCAGCAAATGGCTGATGGACGAAGTACTACGCGGTGAATGGAAATTCCCTGGCATTATCGTGTCCGACTATACCGGCGATGAAGAAATGATCCTGCACGGCTATGCCGAGGATGGCCGTGATGCCGCACGCCTTGCCCTTCTGGCGGGTGTCGACATGGGCATGGCCAGCAACCTTTATTATCTACATCTGCCCGGCCTCGTCCGCGATGGCGATTTGCCCGAAGCTGTTCTGAACCAGTCGGTGCGCCGCGTGCTTGCAGTGAAAGCGCAGCTTGGCCTGTTTGATGATCCGTTCCGGCGGATTGACGTCAAGCGGGAGAAAGCGAGGTCGCGGTTGAAGGCAAATCTGGCTGTATCGCGCGAGGCAGGAGTTAAATCCTGCGTATTGTTGAAGAATGATGGCGATCTGTTGCCCCTGCCCAAATCCGGCAAGAAGATCGCCTTGATCGGACCTTTCGCCAGCGGCCTGCACGATCTTAATGGCCCATGGTGCGTCTATAGCGATAACAAGCAATCCATTGACCTGGAAAGCGGCGTCCGCGCCGCGTTGACGGACAAGAATGCACTGATTGTCGAGGAAGGGTCCGACATCGAAAAGCCGCTCGCGGGCGGCATCGAAAAAGCCGTCGCTGCGGCCAATGCAGCCGATATCGTCATTCTTGCCATTGGCGAACATGAAGGCATGTCTGGCGAAGCCCAGTCCCGCACCGAAATTATCATCCCCGCACCGCAACAGGCTCTGGCTGACGCAGTGGCGGCCACCGGCAAGCCGGTTATCGCCATCCTCAAAAATGGGCGCGCTTTGGCATTGCACGGGGCGGTCAAGGATGCACAAGCCATTCTTGTCACCTGGTTTCTGGGTTCGGAAAGCGGCCATGCGATTGCCGACATATTGTTCGGCGACAAGGGTCCTTCAGGCCGCTTGCCGGTCAGTTTCCCGCATGAATCGGGCCAAGAGCCTTATTATTATGACCACAAGCCAACGGGTCGCCCGCAACCGGCTGGCGCGCGTCAAGATTACAAGGCGCAGTATCGCAATTCGCCGCACAACGCACTGTACCCGTTCGGGCACGGCCTGACATACGGCAAGATCGCATACTCGGCGATCAACGTTCCGGCCAGCATGGCGTGGGGCAGCAGCATAGAAGTCAGTGCGACGATCACCAATTCAGGCAGCCGCGCCGCTGAAGAAGTCGTACAATTCTATTTCCGCGACCGCACCGCCAGCATCACCCGGCCGGTGCGCCAGTTGCGAGGCTTCAAAAAAATCAAGCTCGCGCCCGGTGCCAGTAGCCAAGTGAAATTCACGCTACGCCACGAAGATATTTCCTTCATCGGTCGCGATCTGAAACCCATAGTGGAACCCGGCTTGTTTGACGTCTGGATTGCGCCATCTGCCCAAGCCGATGGTGTGACAGGCCGGTTCACTTTGAACGCTGGCTGATCGGAATACGCCGCTGCGCCTCTGCTGCCAGCGTGCGCACGATCCGGTCGTGCGTGTCGCGGTGCAGTGGATTGAAATACATCAGCACGGCGGACAGTAACAGAAAGCCGATGGGCACAAGCGCCAGCGTCCAGCGCATCATTGATAAGGTGGCATCACTTTGTGCTACATTGGCGACGTAGCCAGCGCTGCCAAGGCTCCAACCCAGTATCAGCGTTGCAAACCCTATAGCCACCCGTTGCAATAAAGCGGCGAGGCCGAACACCGTGCCTTCCACGCGCAGGCCGGTTTCATGTTGGCCAAACTCGATCGTATCGGGCAGCATGGCCCAGAACACGAAGTTCAGTCCGACAATCGCTACCTGCATGCCCATCAGGAATATCTGCATCGCACCTGCACTGTGGATGTCGATCACGGAAAAAAAGCCCAACCCGACAAGGCAAAGCCCGACAGCAAAAAACCACAACGCTCTCACGCCCACCGGACGCGATAGCCACATCCAGACCGGTAAGGAAATTGCGCTGACCGCCCCCATCGACGCCAGTGCCAATTGACCGGATGCTTCATCATCGAGGAAATATTTGAAGTAATAGAGCACCGATTTGTTGAGCACGGTGACGCCAACAATCATCGCCATCATAGCAAGGTTCAGCGTGACAAAGGCCCGGTTCGAAAGCAGGCTACGCAACGCATCGAGCACCGATAGCTGCATCGATTCGGTTGGCATATCAGCCTCGCGGAAAGTCGCGCCGACAATGAACAATATGACCGAACCCATGATAGCGAAAATGATCGCCGCACCCAGATATGCCGACGCGGCATTGCCACCGCCATATAACCAACCGCCAAGAGGCAGCGTGCCGAGCGCCACCAATATTGCAGCACCTGTTCCCGACAACATACGCAGTCCGGCTACAAAAGCGCGGTCCCTGCTATCCGCACTGATCCGCGCCGACATGGCAAGATAAGGCACGTTGACGAGCGCATAGAGTGTCCGGAACAAGATGTGGCCA
>CAZQBS010000051.1:16725-18130 GCA_964591835.1 uncultured Sphingorhabdus sp.
GAACCGCACCTGCCATCAATATTATCCGATAACTGATCTTCGCGCCGCGCCGGTCGACATAAGCACCCACGGCAAAGCTGGCGATACCATCCCAGATCGACGCCACCATATAGGTGGTGGCCGCCGTCGCCATGCCGATACCCAACGCTTCTGTATAATAGAACAGCAAATAGAGCATGACGCTTTGCCAATAGAGATTGAAAGCAAAGTCGCCGAAAGCGAATACGGCAAGCCGCATCCGCAGCGGCCAATTACGGGCCATCGCGGCGAGGCTTGCGGTCACTTGGTCGAAATGGCGATCCGCGCCGTGCCGGGCTGGTCGGCGATAATGAAACGCAGCGTTTGATTGGCCTGGTCATGGGTTGCAGGCAACGTCTTGCTGCCCAATTTGACGGAAGCTGACTGGACGCTGCCATGGACCACGATCTCGATTTCCTTCCACCAGGGTGCAAACCGGCCTTTGCGTTTGCCAAAGGCGATTTGCATATTGTCGGCATCTCCAGAGCAGGTCACGCCTTGACGCAAGAAGCTCTCCTTTTGATAGGCCGTGGTTTTGCCATCGTCGAGATAGATATCACCTTTGCAATCAGCGCCGGGATAGACATGCAGCGTCAACGGACCGCCGGGTGTTTCCGATGTACTCTGCACCAGCGGCTGCGTCGGCAAGATGGTTCCGGCGCGGACAAACACCGGCATGCGATCAAGCCGAGGTGTTTCGCGGATAACGTCAAACACGCGCGGAGTGCCTTTGACATCTTCCTTGGGCTTCATGCCGGTCCAATAATCATACCAGCCACCTGTGGGCAGGCAGACCTGATAATCCTGCGGTGATTCCGGCTTGGGCGCTGGTGCCACCAGCAATGATTTGCCGACCGTGAAAGCCATCGATCCATCGCAATAGGCCTGTGTGATCTCCGGATAGTCATAGCTGACCGGACGCATGATAGGATCGCCGGTGCGCGCATTGAGTTCAGCAAGGCTGTATAGATACGGCATCAGCCTATAGCGTTCTTCGACGGCTTTGCGGCGCAGTGCGAGATGTTCGGGGCCATCGACCCAAGGTTCGGCTCGCGGTGTGCCGTTGGCGGCGTGCGCGCGGAACACGGGCGTGAAGGCTCCGATCTGGAACCATCGTGTAAGCAAGTCCGGGCCGGGTCCGCCGGTAAACCCGCCGACATCGGCTCCCGCATAAGTGAAGCCCGACAGGCCCAGGTTGAGCAACTGGTGAATCGATAGCTTCAGGTGATCCCAGGTCGAGCTGTTGTCGCCCGTCCATGTTACCGCGTAACGCTGCCCGCCTGCATAAGTTGCCCGCGTCATGACAAACGGCCGTTCACCGGGCCGCAGTTTCTGCAAGCCTTCGTAGGTCGCGCGAAAATTCTGCATACCATAGACATTGTGCACT
>CAZQBS010000051.1:18140-19587 GCA_964591835.1 uncultured Sphingorhabdus sp.
GCGCGCGGCGAAATCGTCGCTGTCGATGCGGTGGAGATTATCTTCGGGCATCGTTTTGGTCGGCGTTTCGAAAATCGCCGGTTCGTTCATGTCGTTCCAGAAACCGGCGATGCCGTCATCGACGAAACCTTGATAAAGCGAGCCCCAATAATCGCGCGAAGCCTTGCGCGTGAAGTCTGGAAACACTGACGGTCCCGGCCAGACCGGCGCGACGTAGGTTTTGCCATCAGCATTGCGGACGAAATGATCGCCAGCGGCGCCCTTGTCATAAGGCGCATAATTCTGGTCCGGTGCGCGGGCAACATGAAGGTCGGTGATGGCGACAAGGTTGATGCCATCGGCCTTCATATCGCGTGCCAGCTTTGGAAGATCAGGGAAAGTTTTTGTGTTAATTGTGAATGGCCGGTTGCGATCCTGATAATCGATGTCGAGCCACAGAACGTCGGTCGGCACCTTGTCCGAACGGAGCCTTGCCGCAATCTGGCGCACCTCGGCATCGCTCATATAACTATAGCGCGACTGCTGGAAACCGAATGCCCATTTGGGCGGCAGCGGCGGTTTGCCGGTAAGGTCTGTGTAGCGGCGGACAACTTCAGCGGTGGTTGGGCCTGCGATGATATAATAATCGATTGGGCCATCAGCCGCTCCCATCTCAAGTGTGCCCGCGTCCTTGTGTCCGAAATCGAACCAGCTGCGCCAACTGTTATCCAGGAAGATGCCATAGCTTCCGCCAGCGCCGCCGCTGCTGATGAAAAAGGGGATCGATTTATAGGTGGGGTCGGTCGTGTCGGTATAGCCCCAGGTGTCGGTGGTCCAGTCGACATAGCTCGACCCGCGCTTGTCATAGCCGCCGGTTTTGTCGCCCATGCCGTTGATCTTTTCGGCGATGGGTAGCTGCTTTTTGAGCGTGAAGCTTTTGCCATCCAGCGCAATCGGTGACGTGGCGTCTTCGGTGATAACCTTGCCCGTTTTGTCTTCGACGGTCAGCGCCAAAGTCGCCGGATCGATCCTGACGCGCAGCGTGGCCGTGCTGAAACCGTTGGCGGCGGCGGACACCTTGACGCTTTTCGCACGAACGGGGGCTTCGACGGCCCAGCTTGCATCTTCGGGGAATTTGCCGTCCTTGGCGATGCGCACGCGCAGGATATTATCCGTCAGCGCGGTGACCCGCAGCGTCGTTCCGACCTTTGTCACATCGGCACCCGATGGAATGGCAACAACCTCCGTTTGGGCCAAAGTAGCGGGCGTATAAGCCGTAGTGGATAGAAGCAGCAGAATGGCTGCGCGTGACATTTTCATGGGGAAGCTCCTCTCTTCTGCTCTGCCAATATCGTTTCCGGCCTCCATGAACTCCTTCGACCACATGTAATACAGGCTCTGGGCAATGCCTTCTTTGCGGCATGCTCAGCTATACTGTCCTCCCCGCGCAGCCCTTCCAGCACGATAC
>CAZQBS010000052.1:0-19386 GCA_964591835.1 uncultured Sphingorhabdus sp.
CAAATACAGCCCCCGCCCGGGCACCCCTGCCGCCGACATGGCTGACAAGAGTCCGGTTTCAATCATGAACGAACGGCTGCAACGCCTTCAGGCGCAACTGGTCGCCGACCAATCCGCATTTAACCGCAACGCCCTAGGCTCGACATGCGAAGTGTTGCTCGAAAGACCCGGAAAACTCGTAGGCCAATTAATCGGCAAGTCGCCTTGGCTGCAATCGGTGCATGTGCTTGCGCGGGAGCTTTCTATCGGCGATATCGTTACAGTAGAAATTACCGATTCTGGACCTCTAAGTTTGAAGGGTGAACCACAGATGAGAGCAGCCGCCTGAATGGCCAAAAGGGCTCAAGCGCAACATGGCGATATGTCCCGGCTCGAAATGAGCTTTGACAGACCCAATCTCATCACCACGGTTTTTGGCGAATTCGACCGCAATCTGGTCGCCATCGAAAACCGCCTCGGCGTCTATATCTCGGCACGTGGAAACCGTGTCCAGATTGAAGGCGAGGCTGGCGCAATCGCTCGCACCCGCGATATATTGAACGACATTTATTCACGCGTGCTGCGCGGCGAAAATATCGACGCCGAAGCGGTGCAGTCGGTGATCGCGATGACCGCTGAGCCCACGCTCGACGGTATCGTTCGCAAGGAAGTATCCGAAGCCCCCGGCATCATGATCCGCACACGCAAAAAGACTTTGGTACCGCGTTCGGCCAACCAGATTCCGTATATGGAAGCGCTGGCGCGTGACGAAATTATCTTTGCGCTGGGTCCGGCAGGGACGGGCAAAACCTATCTGGCGGTCGCGCAAGCCGTCGCGATGCTGATAACGGGGGCTGTGCAAAGGCTGGTACTGTCGCGCCCCGCAGTCGAAGCGGGCGAACGTCTGGGTTTCCTGCCAGGCGATATGAAGGAGAAGGTCGATCCCTATCTTCGCCCGATTTACGATGCGCTGTACGACTGCCTGCCCGCCGAACAGGTGGAACGCCGCATCGCATCGGGTGAAATAGAAATCGCGCCGCTTGCGTTTATGCGCGGGCGGACATTGGCAGACAGCTTTATCATCCTCGACGAAGCGCAAAACACCACGGCCGCACAAATGAAGATGTTTCTCACGCGCTTCGGCATGAACAGCCGGATGGTCATCTGCGGTGACCCTCGGCAGGTCGACATCCCTGGCGGCGACCGGATGTCGGGCCTGAACGACGCAGTGCGCCGCCTTGAAGGCGTAGACGGCATCACCACGATCCACTTCAACAGCGGCGACGTCGTCCGCCACCCGCTGGTCGGCAAAATCGTCGACGCCTATGAGGGCAAGGATGATTGACGTCGAGCTGGACGTCGGGCCGGAATGGGACGTTTCCATCTTTGGCCAGCTCCAGATCGAAAAGGCAGTGGATGCCGCAGTAAAGGTCGCTGGCAACACCGTTTTGTCCGACCCACCTGTACCTGTCAGCGTCAGCATCAAGCTATCGGACAACGACGAAGTCCATGCGCTGAACCGCGAATGGCGCGACAAGGACAAGCCAACCAACGTCCTCTCTTTCCCGATGCTCGACGAGGACGAGATCGAATCGATCCAGGCTGGCGATTTTGCCGCGCCCGAAATCATGCTCGGCGATATCATATTGGCTTACGGGGTGTGCGCTGCCGAAGCAAAAGACAACGGCCTCGAATTGCCCGACCACGCGACTCATCTAGTCATCCACGGGATGCTTCATTTGCTCGGCCACGACCATATGGAGGACGGGGAAGCCGAGACAATGGAGGCGCTGGAGGTAAAAGCGCTTGCATCACTGGGCCTTCACAATCCATATGAGGGCGATATCTGACAATCCAAGAGGCCAGCGCGCTCATATTATGCCCGAGGGTGAGAGTTTTAACGGTTCGCGGACCGCAGCCGACGACGATAATGACGGACGAATATGGCAGCGGCTGAAGTCGATGTTCTTTGGCCGCGATCACGAACCGACCCTGCGCGAGCAGCTTGAAGAAGCCATTGCCGAGCATGAAGAAGACACCGAAGATCAGGAGGCAGCCGATAATTCGGGAGACCTGACCGCCGCCGAGCGCACGATGCTGCGCAACCTGCTGCATTTCAGCGAACACCGCGTCGACGATGTCATGGTCCCGCGCAGCGACATCATCGCTATCGATGAAAGTGCCAGCTTTGCCGACTGCATCGCTTCGTTCGCCGAACATGGCCATAGTCGCCTGCCCGTCTACCGAGACACGCTCGACAGCATTACCGGCATGATCCACATCAAGGATATTTTCGCGGTGCTGGCCGAAGGCAAGGAAGTGCCCGATAGCCTCGAGGCGTTCATCCGGCAGCCGCGGTTCGTGCCCGAAAATATGAGCGTCCTCGCGCTGCTCGATGAAATGCGGCGGACGCGGACCCATCTGGCGATCATTCTCGACGAATATTCGGGGACCGAGGGGCTGGTCACGATCGAGGATCTGGTCGAAGAAATTGTTGGCGAAATCGAGGACGAGCATGACGAGGAGCCCGAAGCACTGTTCCGCCAGATAAGCCCCGATATGTGGGAGGCAGACGCACGCACCGAACTCGACGACATCGCCGAAGCCATCGACCGGAAACTGGCCGAGGTCGATGAGGATGTCGATACGCTGGGCGGGCTGGCCTTTGTAATTTCAGGGCAAGTTCCGGTGGTAGGGCAGGTTTTGCTTCACGAGGCCAGCGGTTGGCGGCTGGAAATCCTCGAAGGCGATGACAAGAGAGTGACGCGGTTGCGACTTTATGCGCCGGTCCCGGTCGATGACGAAGGCGAATAGGGCGGGCTAGAGACCGGCCAGTTTAGTCGCCCTCTCCCGCCAGCTTTCGGCAAGCGATTTCATGGCCGCCAGTTCTTGCAGCCCGGCAGCGTCATCTTTGTGTCCGCCAGCTATCAGTAGCCGGAATGTGCGCTCGACGGTCCAATCATGCGGGGCTCTTTCGACCTGTTCGATGCGGTGCATCGGCGCGACCATTCCCTCCTCCAGAACGCGGAAGTATAACCCGCAGCGCCCGGTTTCGATCACCGCCGCAGTCAACCCGCGCACGCCGAAATGATGGTCAATTTTCCAGCATGGCTGTCGCCCTTGCGCAACTTCCACCAGCGCCTCGCCAATGCGAAAACGGTCGCCAATCCGGACCTTCTCCTCGGTCAGCTCCGATGCGCTGATATTTTCACCAAAAGCCCCGGCAGCCTGCAAAAACGGATGTGGCTCAAGCCCGAGACTGGCGAAATACGCCACCCAGCGCGGATAATGTTCTGGCGGATAAAGATGCACCGCCTTGTCGATGCCGCCGTGGACGGTACGATCGGCCACTTGGTCACCCTCGAACCCCAGCTTTCGAAGCATTACTGGGCGATCGACCGCCTGGCGCGCCATTGCGCTCAAGGTACCGTCGGCCCGAAACGGCTTGGGTCCGCCAATCAGCAGCGCGTCGATCAGAGTATTAATCATTCGCGGTCATTAGCGGCTTGGCAATGGCATTCCCATTGGCATTTGCAGCGCCTGACACTAAAAGCCGTTCGGATGCAAACCAGCGACCTTCGCATTGCGCTTTTCAGCGGCAATTACAATTACGTGCGCGACGGCGCCAATCAGGCACTCAACCGGCTGGTAGGCTATTTGCTGAAGAAGGGCGCATCAGTTCGCGTTTATTCGCCGACTGTCGATGAACCGGCGTTTCCGGCAACCGGCGATCTGGTCGGCGTACCTTCGATAGCCATCCCGAACCGGCCTGAATATCGAATACCGGTGTCGCTATCAGGCCGGGTTAAACGCGATCTGGATACTTTCAGCCCGAACGTCGTTCAAATCTCCAGCCCGGACCGCGTCGCGCGGCAGGCGGTCAAATGGGCGCGCAAACGCAACCTGCCGGTGCTGTGTTCAGTGCATACGCGCTTCGAAACCTATTTGCGTTATTACAATATGTCGTTTGCCGAGCCATTGATCGAGGCTTGGTTGCGCCGACTATATCGCAAATGCGACGCGCTGGTTGCGCCGTCTGAAAGCTTTGCGCAGGTCCTGCGCGAACAGCGGATGAACTATGACATCGACATCTGGTCGCGCGGCGTCGACCGCGACATTTTTAATCCCGGGCGGCGTGATCTCGAATGGCGGCGCGCACAAGGGCTGACTGATCAGCCTATGGTCATCGGCTTTCTGGGTCGTTTGGTCATGGAGAAAGGACTCGACGTGTTTTCCGACGCCATCGACCAGCTCCGGCGCCGCAGTGTGCCGCATCAGGTCATGGTCATCGGCGAAGGCCCCGCGCGGGGCTGGTTCGAGAGCAGACTACCTCACGCGAAGTTCGTCGGTTTTCAAGGCGGCGCGGATCTCGGCCGCGCAGTTGCCGCGATGGACCTGTTGTTCAACCCGAGCGTTACCGAAACCTTTGGCAATGTGACGCTGGAAGCGATGGCGTGCGGCCTTCCCGTGGTCGCGGCCAAGGCGACTGGCAGCCAGAGCCTGGTCGATGACAAAGTGTCGGGTCGGTTGATTATTCCCGGCGCGATCAACCAGTTTGCCGACGCGTTGCAGTTGTATTGCACCGACGATGCCTTACGCCGCAAACATGGCGACGCCGGCGAAGCCCGCTCGCTTAATTATAGCTGGGACGCGATCAACCAGACCGTGGCAGACACCTATATCCGCTTAATCCGCCAGCGCGCAGCGCGGACGATCGCAGTAGGCTGAGTGCCTGTTAGCTAAGCACGCCTTCGTCGCGTTTCTTGCGTGCATACCAGAACAGGAACAAAGCAATCACCCAGATCGCTGCGCTGAACGCCATCGTTCCCGGCGTCTTGAAGCTGTCCGGCGCGTCGGAAACGACATATTGGTAAATCGTTGTGCCCAGCAGGCCTAATAGAGAAACGGCAAAGGCCGTCACCGCCAGCTTGTTGCGAAGCAACAGCAGCACCGACCCGAGCAGAGCACCCCAGACGCCGAGCGCCCAGAAAGCAATCGACCATGCCGGAAACGCATCGACATAGGCGCGTTGTTCAGCTGTCATCATCGCCACGTAACTTTCGACCTGCATCTCGGTCATCGTATAATCCATCGCGCCGATGCAGTTCCACAACAACCCGACGACGGCTATGACCCAATATTGCCAGCCAGCTTTCACCTTCATGTTCATGAGACTATCCCTCCCCTCGTTCGTGCTGAATATACCTGTCGAGCGCCTTGGGCCAGCACGTTAACCATTGCGTCGCACCGCGCAAATCGACAGTGTGACGCGATGAGCGACCTGTTCGACGACCAGAGTTCCAGCGATACCCGCGCCAAGGCAAATGCGCCATTGGCCGATAAGCTGCGGCCCACGCAGTTGTCCGAGATTATCGGTCAGGAACATCTGACCGGACCGGACGGTGCTATCGGGCGAATGGTGGCGGCGGGTAAGTTGTCGTCGATGATATTGTGGGGACCGCCTGGCACCGGCAAGACGAGCATCGCGCGGTTGCTCGCAGATGCCGTGGGGATGCATTACAAGGCGATTTCGGCGGTGTTCTCTGGCGTTGCCGATCTCAAAAAAGCTTTTGCCGAGGCCGAGATGATGGCGCGAGCGGGCAAGCAAACATTGCTTTTCGTTGACGAAATCCACCGCTTCAACCGCGCCCAGCAGGACGGGTTCCTGCCCTTTGTCGAAAGCGGCGTTGTGACCTTGGTGGGTGCTACTACCGAAAACCCCTCATTCGAGCTGAACGCAGCTTTGCTGTCTCGGACGCAGGTGATGGTGCTGAACCGGCTCGATGAAGCAGCGTTGGCGACATTGCTCGACCGTGCGGAGGAGATTGAAGCGCAGACATTGCCGGTCACTGCCGAGGCGCGCACCGCGTTGATCCACAGCGCGGACGGCGATGGCCGCTTTCTGCTTAACCAGGCCGAGACCCTGTTCTCCATCACCATCGGAAATCCGCTCGATCCTGCGGCAATGGCGGCGTTGCTGCAACGCCGGATGCCAGTCTACGACAAGGACCGAGAGGGCCATTACAACCTGATCTCCGCCCTGCACAAAAGCCTGCGCGGCTCCGACCCGCAGGCAGCGCTCTACTGGATGGCGCGAATGCTGGTAGCGGGCGAAGAGCCGCTTTACGTGCTGCGCCGCCTCGTCCGTTTCGCCAGCGAGGATATCGGGCTCGCCGACCCGCAAGCACTGGTGCAATGCCTCGCCGCGAAGGACGCTTATGATTTCCTTGGGTCTCCAGAGGGCGAACTGGCGATCGTACAGGCGTGCCTCTACCTCGCTACCGCACCAAAATCGAATGCTGCCTACAACGCGCAAAAGGCCGCGTGGAAATCGGCGAAGGATACCGGGTCGCTGATGCCACCGGCGAATATTCTGAACGCGCCGACCAAGCTGATGAAAGACATCGGCTATGGCAAGGGCTACGCTTATGACCATGAGACCGAAGACGGCTTTTCGGGTGCGAACTATTGGCCCGACGACATGGCACCAGCAACCTATTATCGTCCGGTGGAGCGCGGCTTCGAAAGGCAGGTCGCCGAGCGTATCGCTTACTGGAACAAGCTGCGCGACGACCGCAAATCACTGGATTGAATCGAAAAAAATGCTGCGCAGCATTAATGCAGCAAAAATTTGCCAGAGTCTTGATTCCATGATAGTTTCCACTCGCTTCTGATGACCTTCCGGTCGCAATTAGAGGGGGGAGCTAAAATGGATAATATGCAAATTGCAGGCTATGCTTTCGATCAGCAACTATTTCTGATCTGGGCGCAAAAACTGGCCATAGCGGCCGTCATTTTACTTGCAACATGGGGATTGGCGATAGGCGCCAAATGGATGTTCGCCCGGATGGTCGACCAAATCGGATTTTTCCGGCGGGGCACGTCCAATGGCGAAAGCGTCGGCATGGCGCTTGGCAAGATCGTCTCACTGCTGATCTGGCTGATCGGTTTGCTGATTGTGTTGCAACAATTGGGCTTCAACAGCGTGATTACCCCGGTCGAAGGGTTGCTAGGCAACTTTATCGGCTATCTCGACAATATCGTTTTTGCCGTTGCGATTTTCTTCCTCGGCACCATCGTCGCGCGCATCGTGCGTGACCTGGCCGAAACCACGTTCGCCACGATCAATTTCGACCGCTGGGCCAATATGGGCGGCGTCGAGGCGGTAACCGGCAACAGCGCAATCAGCAAAACCATCGGCACGATTGCCTATGTGCTGGTTATCATTCCGTTTGCCATCGGCGCGCTCGACATTCTCGACATTGCGGCGATCACCGAACCGGCGATGAACCTGCTGAACATGGTGTTTCATGCCATTCCGCTGATCATTGGTGCGTGCCTGTTGCTGGGCATCGGTTACGTCATCGCACGGTGGGTAAGCGGACTGATCCGTGAAATCCTGCCGAGCCTTGGAGCCGACCGCGCAATCAACGAACTCGGCGTGCTGCCTGAAGGCCGGACGGCATCGGGGTTGATTGCAACCATCGTCACCATCGCGATAATGATCTTCTTCGCGATTGCGGCGACCGACATGCTCGGCTTCCCGCAACTTACCAACATGCTGCAAACCGTGCTCGTTCAGGCAGGCAATGTCATATTCGGTGCGGTGCTGATTGCCCTTGGCGTGCTGGTCGCGCGAATCCTGCAGAACTTGATCGCCGCTGCAACCGGGGCAGGACTTGCACCCAACATCGCTTACTGGCTGACGGTCGCGCTGTTCATCTTCATTGGTCTTCAGCAGATGGATATCGGCGGCCGGATCATCGAATATGCATTCGGTGCGTTGGCGATTGGTGCGGCAGTTGCTTTCGCCCTCGCCTTCGGGCTTGGCGGACGCGATGCAGCGGCCAGAGTGCTCGCTGACATGCCTAACGTGAGTGTGCCGACGCCGCAAAACCCGTCGGCGGCAATGACCGCCAACTTGGTTGCGCGCGCGCCAGTTAAGAGGGCCGCAGTCAAAAAGCCGGTAGTACGCAAGGCTCCTGCCAAACGCAAATAACGAGCCTTCGAGGGGGAGACTGGGCGGGGCTTCGGCTCCGCCCTTTTCTTTTGGACGAGTCGCTGGCACAGCCGCTTCATGCCGCGCTTCACCTCATTTGCCTGCGTCGACTGGTCCGGTGCGAAAGGCAACCGGCATCCGGGCATTGCTTTGGCATTATGCGAAACCGGCAATGCAGCGCCGACAATCGTAGCGCCGCCCGGGAAAGCTTGGTCGCGCGAAGACATTGCCGACTGGCTATTGGCGCAAAGCAGCGATCTACTGATCGGCTTCGATTTCAGCTTCGCTCCGCCCAAAATCGAGCGCGGCGAATATCTCCCCGGCGACGCCACGCCCGATAACGCGCGCGATTTCTGGGTTTATGTCGACGGCGTCTGCGACGACGAAGACATGGGCGCGGCGTCGTTTCTCGAACAGCACCACCGCCGCCATTTTTACCTCGGTGCAGCTGACGGACGCAAAGCCGACTTCATGCACTGGCGGCGCTGCGATGCGCTGTCGATACTCGGTGACAGCGGCAAGACATCGTGCGTATTCGACGCAATCGGCGCTTCGCAGGTGGCCAAGGCAAGCTTCGCCGGAATGCGGATGCTCAATCGTGTTGGCCAGCATCTGCCGGTATGGCCGTTCGATCCGGTGCCGCCGCGCGGCCCGCTCATCATTGAAATCTACACAAGCATCGCCGCCCGTGCATCGGGCGTTCGCAAGGGCCGGAGTAAGTTGCGCGATGCCGAAGCTCTGGATATCGCGTTGGCGGCATTCAATACCGGCCCGCATTTTCCCCTTGAACGCTACACCGACCACGCGACCGATGCGATTATCACCGCCGCATGGCTCCGCCATGTTGCCGAGCGAACCGAGCTATGGACGCCAAAAGCGCTGACCGCTGAAATTGCATCAACAGAGGGCTGGACCTTTGGCGTGGTTTGAGGCTATGGGCGCGCTACGGTGCCGGCTTAGCTCAGTTGGTAGAGCACCTGATTTGTAATCAGGGGGTCACGAGTTCGAACCTTGTAGCCGGCACCAGTTATTTTCCTGCCCTGCACCGGTCCGAGCAAAAACGGACTTCGTTCCAAACATTTGCCCATTTCTTGCGCCACGCGAATGGCTTTTGACAATGGACACAAATCTTTGTTGGCAGATTGCCCTTTTTGACCATTTTCGGCACAGAACCGGTCCCTTGCATATCGGCGTGGCATTTTTGTCACCCATTAGCGTCTTTTCGATCAACGCAGGACTATCCGTTTGCGGGCAACTAATTGTCCGGTTAATACAGCGGCAACGCTAATGGCGGATCATGAGTGAAGCTGGGGCGAAAACACAAAATCATCCCCATGAAAAGTCCGTAAAGGGCGCACCGATAAACAGGAGGGAACTAACATGAAAATCACCAACCGGATATTCAAGACCGCGATGCTGTCGACGATTAGCGTTGCGTCGTTGGGTTTTGGATCTGTTGCTTATGCGCAGGACGAAGCACCGCAGGCAGAGGAAGCCACCGAAGACGAAGACGTGATTATCGTGACGGCCACCAAGCGCGAACAGACGCTGCAGGAAGTGCCGATTTCGGTTTCTGTGACCTCGGGCGAGACGCTCGAGCAGGCACAGATTCGCGACGTGCTCGATCTGCAGACGGTCGCACCATCTTTGCGTGTTAGCCAGCTACAGAACTCGTCTTCTTCGACCTTCATCATTCGCGGCTTCGGTAATGGCGATAACAACTTCGGCATCGAGCCATCGGTTGGTGTCTTCATCGATGGCGTGTTCCGTTCGCGGTCTGCTTCGTCGCTGAACGACTTGGCAAATGTCCAGCGTATCGAGGTTCTCAACGGACCCCAATCAACTTTGTTCGGCAAGAATGCGTCCGCAGGTGTCATTTCGGTCATTACCCGTGCGCCGCAGTATGATTTTGGCGGCAGCGTCGAAGCTACCTACGGCAATTACAATGCGTTCACCATTAAAGGTGATGTGACTGGTCCAATTAGCGAAAACATCGCTTTCTCGGTCGACGGTAGCTACAATCGTCGTGACGGTTACGGGACAATCGTCAATCTGGATAAAGAACTGTCGGACCGCAATCGCTGGTCAGCGCGCGGCCAGCTGTTGATCGAGCCGTCGGAAAGTTTGAAAATCCGGGCGATGGCCGATTATTCGAAAATCGACGAAGACTGCTGTGTTGTGAGCACTCTCGTTGCCGGTCCAACGGCCCCGGCAATTTTCGGGGTTGGCGGCGCGCTCAGCACCGATTTCTTCAGCTATGACACTTTCCTGAACAAGGTGCCGGTCAACGAACTCGACAGCTATGGCGGTTCGGTCCAGATCGATTGGGAAACCGGACCGATTACGGTAACATCAATCAGCGCCTATCGCGAGCTGAAGAACTTCGTCGATCAGGATGTGGATTTCACAAGCGCGGATATCGTGACCGAAGTGCGCGATCAGCGGGTGGAAACCCTCACTCAGGAATTCCGTATTGCATCGGATTTCGATGGTCCGATCAACTTCCTGCTCGGGGGTTTTTATTTCGACGAGTCCGTCACCCAAGACAGCTCTCTGACCACCGGCGCGCGAGGGCGGGCGTTCTTCTCGCTGCTGGGCGGAAACCCGATGCTTTTCAACGGCGTTGAAGCCTCGCTCGGCCTGCCGCAGAATTCGATTTTTTCGCCTGGCCCGCTGACTTCTGAAGCCTATACTTTGGATAACACCTCATGGTCGGTGTTCAGCACGGTTGATTTTGAGCCTGTTGAAGGTCTCGTCTTCACGGGCGGGCTCAACTTTACCAAAGACAAGAAGGATTTTGCGCTTTCCCAAACGTCCTTCGACGAGCTAGGCCAGATCAACCTCGTTGACGCCTTTATCGGGCTCGCTACGGGCGGTGCAGTCCGGACCCGCGCCCAGTTTCTGGCGCTACCCGCGGCAAATCAGGCGGCCTTGGCCGCAGCCGCAACCAATCCAGCTGCCAATCCGCTGCTCGGACTTGCGGCGTTCCAGTTCCAACCGCCCTTCCTTAACATTCCGAACGCCGTTGAGGATGGCCGCACCCGCGATGATGACTTAAGCTATACGCTTCGCGTCGCCTATGACATGTCGGACAATATCAACACCTATTTCAGCTATGCAACAGGTTTCAAGGCAAGTTCGATAAACCTGTCGCGTGACAGCCGACCGTCGTCCACCGATTTTATCAGGGGGCCACGCGGTTCGACATTTCTTGCTCCCGCTTCGCCAATTCTCAATGCGGGCCTTGCTGTACCCAATTTGAACACCGGTTCGCGCTTCGCTGGGCCGGAAGACGCAACAGTCTTTGAACTAGGCGTCAAGGCGCAATTCCCGGGCCTCACCGTCAACCTTGCGCTGTTTGATCAGACACTCAAGGGTTTTCAAAGCTTCTCCTTCACTGGCACCGGCTTCGGCCTGAACAACGCCGAAGAACAATCGGTGCGAGGCTTCGAACTGGATACGAAGATCAATCCGGCTGAAGGCCTCGTGTTCACCTTTGCGATGACCTATCTCGATGCGCTGTATAATCGCTTCACCCGTAGTTCGGTTGGTGACTTGACGGGTAAACGACCAGGCGGCATTCCGGAATTCGCCATCTCCACCTCGGCAACCTATACGCATGAGTTCGGCGGAAGCGGCAATCGCCTGATCAGCCGTATCGACTATAACCACCAGAGCAACACGAAGATCAACAACGGCCTGCCGACCTTCGGCCCGAACAACTTCCGGCGTGAAGTGAACCTCGTCAATGCTTCGACAACCTTGGCACTCGCCAATGGTCTGGAATTAGGCTTGTGGGCTCGTAACCTGCTCGACGATAAGTATATTTTGACAGTATTCGACGGCGTCGCCCAGGCCGGCACAGTGTCGGGTTATCCGAGCCCGCCTCGCACATATGGCGCGGTGGCTCGATTCAAATTTTAAGGTCGCCCGAACTTTAAAAGCTAGAGCCGGGGCAGCGTTGCTGCTCCGGCCATTTTTTCGACATGGAAATGGTGCCCGAGGGCGGATTTGAACCACCGACACGCGGATTTTCAATCCGCTGCTCTACCCCTGAGCTACTCGGGCTACACGGGTAAAACCGCGTGGGAGCGCAGCCTATAGAGAGGCCATGCGCACCTTGGCAAGCGCAAAATCAGCTCTGGTCGTTGAGGTCGATGCTATCCTCATAATCCGCTGCAGGACCCGGCACGCGGTAGCCATCGCCCAACCATTGCAGCAGGTCGCGGTCCTTACAGCCCTGGCTACAAAATGGCGAAAACTCTGGCTTTACGGCCTTTTTACACAAGGGGCACCTGACGCCCGAGGCCTTATGCGGTAGTTTCGACATAGCCTGCGCCGATAGCCAGTTGCGCGTCTGCGCGCAAGGACATAGCCCGCCCGGTCCGGCGTCCAAGTAGCGCGATCCAATCTGGCTGTGCCTCTATCTGCGCGACGACTGCCGGATGCGCGACCAGACCCAAGCCACCAGTCCCAACATCGCGTTCTGCCCTACGCAACAACGCCAGCGCTTCGAAAGTCGAAGGACGATATTGCACCATTTCCGGGACCGATTGGCGCACGCGGCGAGTCAGTATTTGCATGAAGCCAAAACCATTGATCGCAGTCCGCTCGAATGGCCCGTTCATCTGGGCATCGAAAGCCTCTACTGCCCCCTGCCGGTTGGCTTTCGTCGCCAGCGTTGGAAAATCGATCCCGATATTGCCCTGCAAATCCAGTCGCTGGATAGCCTGCGCCGCCGCCGTTGCAGCAGCCAGAGCCAATGCGGCGGGCGGGAGGTCACCATCGACATCGATCAACGTCATCGCGGGCGTTAGAGACACCTGCAACGCCCCGCCGTCAAAAGCGATAGCACCCGTTCTCGCTTCCTCAAGCAACTCACCCCAACCCAATGCTTCGAAGCGGTCGTCGGTATGGGCATGACATGCAGAGACAGGGTAACCGGTTGCCTCAATCTGGTGCAGCAAGCTCGGCGCAGCCTGAGCAGGTTTGTCAGGCACCGCTTTCACCACCGGCAGTTTGAAACGGCCTTTCTCGTCAATCGCCGCCCGGGTCACCTCTACGGCCAGCAAAGCCCCCTCGTTCAGCCCCTTCGGCAACGGCGATAGCAATGCCTCTGCGCCATCCACAAAGCGTATGATCCCGCGACTGTTCGCGACCAGTCGGGTGATCAGACGCGCTTTCGCCACCATGCCAGGCCTTATCCCGCCATGCCGCTCAATCCGCGCTGCAACTATCTTGCCACTCTCGACAAGGATAGCGCGTTCTTCGCCGATCCCGTCCTCGTAGAGCCACTCAATCAAGCGAATATCCGGCCGCTATCAGCAACGCGCGCGTTTCGTAGAGAGGCAATCCGATCACCCCCGAGTGGCTGCCCGCCATCCAGTCGACCAGCGCCTCTGCCCGGCCCTGTATGGCATAGCCGCCTGCCTTGCCGAGCCCTTCACCGCTTGCGATATAAGCTTCGGTCTCCACCTTCCCCAGCCGCTTGAAGCGGACGATGCTGTCGCTGATCCGCGTGCGTTCCCGGCCATCGGCGTCAATGACACACACCGCGCTCAGCACATGGTGCCGCCGCCCACTCAGCAGTTCCAAGAAACCGCGTTGCATTTCCGCGTCGGCAGCCTGCTGCAATATCCGCCGTCCGACGGCAACCGTAGTATCGCCAGCCAGCACGATCTCGCCGTCGCCACGCGGCACGGCGCGCGCTTTCTCAACCGCCATCCGCAGCGCATAAACGCGCGGCAATTCACCCTTCAACGGGCGTTCGTCGATATCGGGTGAAGCAATCCGCGCCGGTTCCACGCCCAAGCGCGCCAGCAAATCGCGGCGGCGCGGGCTCGAAGATGCGAGGACAAGCTGCGGCATTACCCGCAAATCCGCTTATTTGAAGCGATAGGTGATCCGGCCTTTGGTCAGATCATAAGGGGTGAGTTCGCACAATACCTCGTCACCAACGAGCACGCGGATACGGTTTTTGCGCATTTTCCCTGCCGTGTGGCCAAGCACTTCATGGCCATTTTCCAATTCGACGCGGAACATTGCGTTGGGCAGCAATTCACGAATGATGCCCCGCATTTCCAGAAGTTCTTCTTTTGCCATTCGGCCCCTTGATACGCTTGATTTTACAGACTGTGAGCGCCCTTAGCTGCAAAGCCGATAAAAGAAAAGCGCCGCGTTTCGACAGGGTCAGAACCCGCTGCGACAAATTGCTACAATGTTAAGCTTTCGTATTGTCTGCGCCACATTAGATACACAAATCAACGACATCATAAAACGAGCACATTCTCCCCATGCGCATCCTCTCCCTCACTACCCTTCTGCTTGCCTCGACTTCGGTTCCTTCATGGGCGCAGGAAAACGCCGAGCCGTCTGCCCCCGAACAGGCTGACGACGGGCTTTCTACGGATATTGTCGTGACCGCTCAGCGGATCAGGGGTGCGGTTGATACCGATGTCCCTCCAGTCGAAGAACTGAGCGAGGCAGATGTCGCAGCCGTGGGGGCTTCGTCGATCACCGATCTGGTCGCTGCAATAGCGCCGCAGACAGGCTCCGGTCGCGGGCGCGGTGGCGGGCAGCCGGTGGTCTTGCTCAATGGGCGGCGGATATCGGGCTTTCGCGAACTGCGCGACTTGCCCCCTGAAGCGATCAGGCAGGTGCAGATTTTCCCCGAAGAAGTCGCACTTCAATATGGCTTCCGGCCCGACCAACGGGTCATCAACTTCATCCTGAAAGACAATTACGCGTCGTTCGGCACCGAGGTAGAGTATTCGCAGCCGCAACAGGGCGGCCAGAGCAACAAGGAATTCGAGGCGACGCTGACCCGGATCGGCGCTGACACGCGGATCAATATCGACATCGAATATGAAACCGGCAGCAGCCTGACCGAAGCCGAGCGCGATATCATCACCAGCAGCGGATCGGTGCTGGCGCTGGACGGCAATGTGACCGGGCTTGGTACTGGCGGGGAGATCGATCCCGCACTGAGCGCGTTGGCCGGGCGGGTAGTCACGCAAGCGGGCGTCCCTGTGGGAAGTACTCCATCGCTGACCCAGTTTGCAGGGATCGCAGGCACACTGAACGATAACGACGTCGGGCGTTTCCGGACACTCATCCCGCAAACCGAGCGGTTCGAGGTCAACGGCACGTGGAGCAAGTCGCTCACCCCGCAAAGCTCGGTGTCGCTCAACGCCAATTATCAGCTTCAGGACACCGCGTCGTTGCAGGGATTGGCCGGAGCAAGCTTCGTCTTGCCCGAGACCAGCCCGTTTTCGCCGTTTGCCCAAGACGTAACGATCAGCCGCTATTTCGACACGCCGCGTGCGCTCGAGCGCGAGGGTGAAGTTCACACCACCAATTTCGGTGGGTCGTATATCAATGCGCTGGCCGGATGGAACTGGTCGGTAACCGGCGACTATGCTCGCGTCGACAGCGAGACACGCTCGACCCGAAACGTCGATTTCGCCGCGCTGCGCGCCGCTGTGCTGAACGGCACGGCCAACCCCTTTGCCGATGGCTTCGGGCGCGACCTTGTTTTCCTCGCCCCCGATCTTTCCAACAGCCTGTCACAGACCGCGAATCTCCGCAGCACATTGTCTGGATCGTTCCTGCGCCTGCCCGCAGGCGAAGTGCGCACGACCTTTGCGTCGGGCTTTACCCGGCAAACGCTCGACAGCGAAACCTTCCGGTCAGGCGTGACCAACGACGTCAGCCTTCGCCGCAATATCATGAACCACTCGGTCAATGTCGACGTGCCTTTGACCGAGCGCGAAGCCGGACTTGGCCGTCAAATCGGCGAGTTGGCGTTGAACGGCAATATCGGCTTCAGCGAACTGTCGGATTTCGGCAGGCTGGTCGAATATGGCGCGGGTCTGCGCTGGTCACCGCACGAGGATCTGAGCTTTTCCGCTTCGATTATAGGCGATGAAAACGCGCCAGGCATCGGCCAGTTGGGCAATCCGCTCTTGGTCACCCCCAATGTTGCAACCTACGACTTTACGCGCGGGGAGAGCCTGTTTGTGAGCGTCACCACCGGTGGAAACCCGTTGCTGGTCGGCGAAAAGCGCAAAGATATCAAACTCGGCCTCAACTGGTCGCCATCGAAGATCGAAGGTCTGGGCATTCAGGCCGAATATTTCAAGAATGACAGCCGTAACACCACCGCGTCGTTCCCGCTGCTGACGCCCGAGATCGAGGCTGCCTTTCCCGGTCGTGTAGTGCGTGATGCCAGCGGACGGTTGGTCAGCATCGACCAGCGACCGGTCAACTTCGACCGCGAACAATCGCAGCGCGTACGCTGGGGTTTCAATGTCTCGGGCGGCATCGGCCCACAGCAGCAAGCCGGCGGACGATTTGGCGGCGGACCTGGAGGAGGAGGCCCGCGAGCAGGCGGCGGTCGCAGAGGTGGTGGTGTTGGCGGTCCGCGCATGGGCGGTGGTTTTGGTCCGGGTGGCGGGCAGCCCAGCCGCTGGCAACTCGCGCTGTACCACACCTACAAGATACAGGAAGAAATCACCATTCGCCCCGGCGTTCCGGTGCTCGACTTGCTCAACGGTTCAGCCACCAGCGGCAACGGCGGCGCGGCGCGGCATGAGCTTGAACTGTCGGGCGGCGTATTCCACAAGGGAATGGGCTTTCGGCTGCAAGGCAATTACCGGAGCGGCTCGACCGTCAATGGCAGCGCATTTCTTGGAAGCAGCGACCTGCGCTTCAGCGACCTGGCCACCCTCAGCGCGTTCGCTTTCATCAATCTCGACCAGCAACCCAAGCTCATCAAAAGCTTGCCGTTCCTGAAGGGCAGCCAGCTTACGTTACGGGTCAATAATGTGCTGAACGACGTTCTCGACGTCCGCGATGAAAACGGACTGGTCCCGTTAGGATATCAGCCCGGTCTGCTCGATCCGCGCGGGCGCGTGTTTGAACTCAGCTTTCGCAAGCGGTTCTAGGTCAGCGAACACCCTTTAATTTCGCGACAACGCGCCACGCGTACGATTTAGCCTTGTTCTGCGCCGGATAGCGACCCGGCGCTTTCGGTTGCACTCCCCATCGGCGGAGCAGGCCATTCAACGCGCGCGCATCGGATTCGGCGAAGCTCCAGTCCGACCGCCAGGTAATCGACAGCGAGATTGAAACCGAAGGGCCGTTCTTCACATGGTGCGGTGCCATCACAGGCACGAACAGCGCCTCGCCGGGGGCCAGCGGCCACTCGGTGCCGCCCGCCGCCAGTTCGTCGCTCCAGACGAGATTGCGGTGCCCCCCGACATGATAGCCCTCGTGCGTCTCATCGGGCGCATAACGTGCATCGCCCGCCGGAAACTGCGTCATGACCTTCGTCCCGCGCAATTGCAGCAGGATATTGTGCTCGGGGTCGAAATGATAGGGCGTCACTGCGTCGGGGCTCGACACGAAGATAAAGCCCTGTGGCCGCATCATCTTGCCGGTTTTGCGCTCGATATGCGGCTTCAATTCGGCAAGCAGCCCAAGCAGCAATGCCTCATATTGAGGAACCTGCTCGATATTTTTCAGAACCGCCCAACTGCCGCTGGTTTCGACACGGCGGATGGTATCGCCGATGCTCAGGCCGTTGGCGGGAACCAGGGCAGGATCGATTCCCACCGGGAGATCGCCCTTGTTATACTCGACCGAAGCTGCAGGCAGTATCTCGCCCAATTGCGCCAGCCGCTCGATAGCCAACAGCGGATGATCGCCGAGGGCATGGTCTAACTTGTGCGGTGTTTCGGGGTAATGTTGCGAGAATAGCTGCCGGGCGGCAGAATCGAAAACGGCGGTCACTCGTCGTCTCCTTGAACTGGGGCTGGGAGCGGTGTTTTGCGGGCAATGCCGCGCGCGAGTTCGGCCTTGAGCAATGCGCCGAAAATGGTGCGCCGCCCCGAACCGCCGATAGCGACCGAATAGCGGCCAATCGAGCGCCTGCCCGTCCACAGGCTGTCGATCATCGGATGACCTTCGGCGGCGCAGCTGTCGCAATAGTCAATGCCGGGCCGCGTGAGCAGCGCAAGATTTTCGATTTGAAGGAGGACGCCGGGGGAAAAACGGGCGTTGGCTTCGTCGAACGCGGTCTTGAACGAAAAGCTGCCGGGGGCGCACAGAAAATTGACGAGCATCGCTAGCGGTTTGCCATCCAGTCGCAGTTCGAGCCTTTCGAGCCTGCCACGTGCCGCCGCGCCATTCAGTGCTGCTGTAAACAGTTCGCGGGTTTGCCGTGAGCAATCGAGCGCCGAACCGTTATCGCCCTTCCATCCCGCACGTTCGAGAGCGAGGAACTCGGTGGTCCATTCGGCCAACCCGTCGCCATCGGCTTTCCGCGCAAATGTGAGTTCGCCCTCTTCGGCAAGCCGGTTCTTCTGTCGTCGCAATTCCTTGCGCTTCTTGCTTCGAACGGCAGCTTCGAAATAGTCGTTGGGCGTCAGGTCGCCTTCGAGCAATGCCCGTTCTTCTTTATGCACCAGCGCACAGCGGCGACCCTCAGCCCGGCAAACCGACTCCAGCGCGGCAGCAAGCGGTCCGTCGATGTTCAAACAATTGAAATGCGCGAACAGCGCCTGCCCCGGTTGCGAGTCCAAAAGTGACAGTAATGCCCGCCAGAACTCCATTTCATAACCGCTGCGGACCAAAGGCGTCCCCAAAAACGCGTTATGGTGCAGCCAGTTCTGCACATGCGGCACCGGCCAGCGGCCATATTGCGTTTGTGGGCCGACGGGCATCAGCCCCGCCAACAGATCCCCCTCCCATAAGGCGAAGAGCTGCACACGGCCCTGCGGATCGAATTGCTCTAGCGCGGGACGCAAAAACCAGCTTTCGGTAAAGGCATTTGGTTCCGACGCCGAACGCGCCAAATCATCCCAGCTTTGCGTGAACGCGTCGTCCACCACCGCCCGCCAGCCATCGAGCCGCGGACCAAGGGGATCCGCTTCAGTGCCGGTAATGATCGCTCTCGACGCCATGCGGCAATTTCATAGCAAACGGCGGCAAACAAATTGCTAACATCGCGGGCAAAGAAAAACCCCGCCAGAATCGCTTCCGGCGGGGTTTGATCTCTCGGATCGGCGAACGGCTTACATGCCGTGCGCCAAAGCCGCCAAGAGCAAGAGCGCTACGATGTTCGTGATCTTGATCATCGGGTTCACGGCCGGGCCCGCTGTATCCTTGTAGGGATCGCCAACGGTATCGCCGGTCACGGCCGCCTTATGAGCCTCTGATCCCTTGCCGCCGTGATTGCCGTCTTCGATATATTTCTTGGCATTGTCCCAGGCGCCGCCGCCCGAGGTCATCGAGATAGCAACGAAAAGACCGCCAACGATCACACCAAGAAGAAGCGCTCCCAAGGCTGCAAAGCCTTGAGCAGGGCCAGCGACCCAGCTGATGATGAAGTAAACCGCGATTGGTGC
>CAZQBS010000053.1:0-18982 GCA_964591835.1 uncultured Sphingorhabdus sp.
CTGACCCTCAACCTGCGTCCGGTCTATCCGCTGGCGATCCGCGATCCCCAATTCTTTGAGCGCAGCCACCCTAATTGGCTGCGCTATACCTTCACCGATGTTTTCCGGCTGGCGCAGTTTCACGGCATTCCAATGGGCCCGCCGCGGCCTGACCCGATCGTGCAGGATATCGCCACGCGCAAGATCGCGACCGATCAACCCTATATCCGCCGCCTCACGCGGCTGGGGCAGGCGGCGGCGCGGCGCGGGCAGAGCCTTGCCTTTTGCGATGAGGTGTCTCGGTTGATCTGGGGCGGGGCGGACAACTGGCACGAGGGTGCCCACCTCGCTGGAGCCGCCGAGAGGGCGGGGCTGGATTTGGCGGAACTCGATGCCGAGGCGGCCAGCGATGCCGAAGCGCTCGACGGAGAAATCGCCGCTAATCAGGCCGCGCTCGAAGCATCGGGCCATTGGGGTGTGCCGACCCTGGTATTCGATAGCGAGCCTTTTTTCGGCCAAGACCGGATCGAGATAGCGGTGTGGCGGATGCAGCAAAAGGGGTTGAAAAAGCGCATATGATAGCCACGCATTATTTCGAAGCGGCTGACGGCGTTCAACTCGCGTGGCGCGAAACGGGTGAGGGGCGGCCGCTTGTCCTGATCCACGGCTATTTCAGCGAGGCCGATACCAACTGGATCAAATTCGGCCACGCTGCCGCGTTGGCCGAAGCTGGCTACCGCGTCATCATGCCTGACCTGCGCGCGCACGGACTGAGCGCGAAGCCGCATGATCCGACGCTGTATCCCAAGGACATTCTTGCCGACGACCAGTTTGCTTTGATCGGGCATCTTGGCCTTACCGATTTCGACCTTGGCGGCTATTCGCTCGGCGGGCGGACCGTGGCGCGGATGCTGGCTCGGGGGTGCAAGCCGGGCAGGGCGATTATTTCGGGCATGGGACTGGAGGGACTGACCAGCACCGGCAAACGCGGCGACCATTTCAGGCATATCCTCGACAATCTGGGCCACCACGAAAAGGGATCGCCCGAGTGGATGGCGGAGGCGTTCCTCAAGACTACAGGCGGCGATCCGGTTGCGCTTCGCCTCATCATCGAGACGTTTGTCGATACCAGCGAAGAGCAATTGCGTGCTTTTGATGTGCCAATCGCGGTCATTTGCGGCGCGGAGGATCAGGACAATGGCTGGGCGGCGGCGCTGGCGGAACTGCTGCCGCACGGCAAATTGTTCACCGTCCCGGGCAATCATATGAGCGCGGTGGTGAAGCCCGAGCTGGGGCAGGCGATGGTCGAAGCATTGAGCGGACCGTCATGGTGATGCCCGATTTGCAGCCGACATTGGTTGGCGACAACCTTCTGCTGCGACCACTAACGCAGGCTGACTGGGAAGCCATGTATGCTGTCGCGTCCGACCCGATGCTGTGGGAAGTGCATCCGGCGTCGGACCGGTACAGGGAGCCGGTGTTTCGCGAATATTTTGCGGGGGCAATGGCGTCGCGCGGTGCGCTGGCGGTTATCGAGCGAGCGACCGGCAGCGTTATCGGCGGCAGCCGCTATGCGAACTTCGTGGCTGATCGCAACGAGATCGAAATCGGCTGGAGCTTCCTTGCGCGCAATTATTGGGGCGGCGCATACAACCGCGAGATGAAGTCGCTGATGCTGACCCATGCCTTCCGCTTTTTCGACAGCATCCGCTTCAACATCGGCGCGACCAACGTGCGCTCACGGCGCGCGGTGGAGAAAATCGGCGCGGTGCTCGACGGGGAATATATACCCGAAGCAATCAACGGTGTGCCGCCGGTGCTTCATGTCATCTACCGCCTGAACCGCGAACGGGCGGCGGCGGCGAATATGCTTTTGGGAGAGAGCGATGATGGAGAGCAAATTAGAGCGTAATTTCTGGCGCTTCTGGCTTGGGGGTCTGCTGATACTGGCGGGGATGATCGCGATGAACCCGTGGTTTGTCACCGAGTCGTCGCCATGGGGCATCCGCGACCACCAGTCGGCGGGCACGGCAGCGCGCGTCGATACTATCCACGCAGCATGGCAGGCAGAGAATGTGCTCGGGCTTGCGCGGCTCGGTATCGCCATCGACCTCGTCTATATCGCGGTCTACTCGTTTGGTGCCTATTGCGGCGGTCGCCTGTTTGCGCAAAGCGAGAAGCCCGGTCTGCGTCGGCTCGGATGGATCATAGTCGCCGCCGCGATCATCGTCGGCGCTGCTGATTATGCCGAAACCATCTGCCAGTTCATCCAGATACTGAGCTTGCACGGCAGCGATCTGTTGGCCGGGATCGCCGCGACCGCGCAGCCGATCAAAAGCGTGGCTTTTCTCGTAACTTTTTTCGGTCTGATTCTGGCTCTGTTCATCAGAAAGATGACAAGGCGCAATGCTTGACGAATGCGCAGTAAAGTTTCACCATTGCGTCATAAAATAATTGTGTTTCTGGAGCTGGATTATGAAAAACCTTGTTTCCGTCGCCGCACTGGCGATGGCCACCCTGTCATTGCCTTCGGTCGCCGTGGCACAAGATACAACGAGTTCGGTCGCACCGCCAACCGTTGCCGACGCAGAGGCGTTTCTTGCAAAGGCCGAAAAGGACCTGTTCGATTTCTCGATCGAAAGTGCTCGGGTCGCCTGGGTCAACGCGACTTACATAACCGATGACACCGACGCGTTGGCCGCGAAATATGGTGAGATTGGCACCGAGAAGTCGGTGCAATACGCGCTTGAGGCGGCAAGATACCAGAATGTTGCCGGACTTTCCGCCGAGAGCAAGCGCAAGCTCGACATCTTGCGCGGCGGTTTAGTGTTGCCTGCACCCACCACCGAGGGTGCGGCCAAGGAACTGTCGGAAATCGCAACCAAGCTGAATTCGGCTTACGGCAAGGGCAAGGGCACACTGAAGGGCCAGCCGATCAATGGGTCGGACATCGAAGCCGCGATGGGCACCAACCGCAATCCCGAAGAGCTGAAAGAAATGTGGGCGAGCTGGCACGACATGGTCGGTGCGCCGATGAAGGACGATTATGTGCGTATGGCCGATCTCGGCAATCAGGGTGCCAAGGAACTGGGCTTTGCCGACCTGGGTGCAATGTGGCGGTCGAATTACGATATGCCCGCCGACGATTTTGCCAAGTTGACCGACAAATTGTGGACCGAGGTGAAGCCGCTGTATGACGAGCTTCACACCTATGTGCGTAACCAGCTCAACAAAAAATATGGCGACTCGGTGCAATCAAAGACCGGCCCGATCCGCGCCGATCTGCTCGGCAATATGTGGGCGCAGGAATGGGGCAACATCTACGACGTCGTTGCGCCTCCGGGCTCGGGCGATATCGGCTATGACATCGGCGCATTGCTCAAGGAAAAGGGCTATGACGAGATGAAGATGGTGAAGACCGGTGAGGGCTTTTTCTCCTCGCTCGGATTTGAGCCGCTTCCCGCAAGCTTCTATGCCCGGTCTCAATTCCTGAAACCTGCCGACCGCGAAGTCGTCTGTCATGCTTCTGCGTGGGATATCGACAACAAGGATGATCTGCGCATCAAGATGTGCATCAAGATTAACACCGGCGATTTTGTAACGATCCATCACGAACTCGGCCATAATTACTACCAGCGCGCCTATAACAAGCAGAGCTATCTGCATCTGAACGGGGCGAATGACGGGTTCCACGAAGCCATCGGCGATGCGGTCGCACTGTCGATCACGCCCGATTATCTGGTGCAGATCGGTTTGCTCGATGCATCAAAGGTTCCGAGCGCGGACAAGGATAACGGCTTGTTGTTACGGCAGGCGATGGATAAGGTCGCCTTCCTGCCGTTCGGCCTGTTGGTAGATAAATGGCGCTGGGGTGTATTCGACGGCTCGATCAAGCCTGCGGATTACAACACGGCGTGGACCGCTCTGCGCAAACAATATCAGGGCATCACGCCGCCGGTCGAACGTCCGGCCAATGCTTTCGATCCGGGCGCCAAATATCATGTGCCCGGCAACACGCCCTACACGCGTTATTTCCTCGCCCGCATCTTGCAGTTTCAGTTCTACAAGGCTGCGTGCGATACCGCTGGCTGGAAAGGCCCGCTCCACCGCTGCTCGTTTTACGGCAACAAGGAAGTGGGCAAGAACTTGAACGCTATGCTCGAAGTAGGTGCGTCGAAGCCTTGGCCCGATGCGCTCGAAGCCTTTACGGGTACGCGCGAAATGTCAGGCAAGGCGATGATCGAATATTTCGCGCCGCTGATGAAATGGCTGAAAGCGCAGAACAAGGGCCAGAAAAAGGGCTGGTAAAGCTCGTTTCTGACCCTAATTCGATCTGACCTTAAGAAGTAGCTGGCTTCTTTGCCGCCGGTTTTCTCGCAGCGGGCTTTTTAGCAGCCGTTTTTTTCGCTGCCGGTTTGGCCGTTGAAGTTTTTGCCGGAGCCGCTGCCTTTTTGGCAGCCGGCTTTGCCTTGCTTTTGCTGGAAGCTTTGCTGACAACAACGGCAGCCACTGCGGTTGCCGCAACCACTCCTGCAGCCACGGCGGCCGAGGTCTTGGGATTGTCCTTGATCGCCACGCCTGCCTTATGCGCGGCATCGCTTGCAGTGCTGCCTGCGCTCTTCGCGCCGTCGGACGCGGTCTTGGCCGCCGATTTGGCGCTTCCGGTCAGGCTGTCGGCAATATCGCGTATTTTCGCTTTTGCCTTGTCGAACGTTCCTTGTTGCTTCGGCGCGGTAGCCATGAGCATATCCTTTCTGCGAATGGGAGATGCTTAAAGCGATGAAACGGTGTTTTCGTTCCATTGGCCTTATCTGAACGGTGGTTCGTTGAACGCGCGAAGTTTCCGGCTGTGCAGGCTGTTCCCCGCATCGCGGAGTAGTTCGCAGGTCTGGATGCCGATCTGTAAATGCGCGGCGATGGCTTCTTCGTAAAAGCGGTTGGCTTGCCCCGGTAGCTTGATTTCGCCGTGTAATGGCTTGTCCGACACGCAGAGCAATGTGCCATAGGGGACACGGAAGCGGTAACCTTGAGCGGCAATCGTTGCCGATTCCATGTCGATGGCAATCGCCCGGCTTTGCGAGAAACGCAGCGCCGATGCCGAATAGCGCAACTCCCAATTGCGGTCGTCGGTAGTAACAACCGTGCCGGTGCGCATCCGGCGTTTCAGATCGGCGCCGCTGGTACCCGACACGCGTTCTGCTGCGGCGGCAAGCGCCTGCTGGACTTCGGCAATCGGCGGGATCGGGATTTCGGGCGGAAGCACGTCGTCGAGAATATTATCGTCGCGTAAGTAGGCGTGGGCGAGAACATAATCGCCGATCCGCTGCGTTTCGCGAAGTCCGCCGCAATGGCCGATCATCAGCCACGCTTCGGGCCGGAGCACCGCCAGATGGTCGCAAATATTCTTTGCGTTGGACGGCCCGACGCCGATATTCACCAGGCTTATACCGCGCCCACCCGGCGCCATCAGGTGATAAGCGGGCATCTGGTGCCGCCGCCACGTGCTGTCGGCAACCAGTTGCGCGGCGTTGTCGGTTGGTTGGTCGATATACAGCCCGCCTGCACCCGATAGCGCAGTGTAATGGCCGTTGCCGACCTGACCGCAAGCCCAGCTGACGAACTCGTCGACATAGCGGTGGTAGTTGGTGAACAAGATGTGGTGCTGGACATGCTCGGCAGGCGCGCCGGTGTAATGACGGAGGCGGGCCAGCGAGAAATCGGTGCGAAGCCCGTCGAACAAAGCCAGTGGCGCATTGTCGTTCCCGTTCTGACGCAACAGGCCATCTGCAATTTCGTCGCCGATAAGAGCAAGCTCAGTCGTCGGGAAATAGCGCGCCAGTTCGTTCGGGCTGACCGTGCCGAGTTCGAGATCGGACGAACCGTCGAGCACATAAGGAAAGGGGATTTCCTGATCGCTCCGCCCGACGGTGATCTCCACCTCATATTGTTCGGTCAACAGGTCGAGTTGGTCACGCAGATAGTCTGCGAACAATTCGGGTTTGGTAAGCGTTGTCCGGTAGGTGCCGACTTTCTCCAGCTTGCCGAACGACAGGTTATTTACCGCCTCGCGTTCCTTGCCATAATATTTGATGGCAAGTTCGGGATAGCAGAAATCGCAATTGGTGCGTTCTTCGATGGTCGGTGCGGTGCCCTCATTCAGATAACGCGAGAGTGCCGCTTGCAGGCGTTTTACCGAAGCAGCATATTCGGTGATGAGCTGGTCGATAATCGCTTGAGATTGGGTATTGGGCATAAAGGCGCATCGACGAAAAATCGTATTTTTGCAACAAAAAAGGGAGAGTTGCCCCTCCCTTCTGTCCATGCCCTAACGGCATGACTTTATGATGACGTTTAAAGTTGACCGAGCATATGTTCGGCCGAACTGACTTTAAAATCACCCGGTGCTTCGACGTTGACCTGCTCGACGACGCCGTCATTGACAACCAACGAGAAACGCTGGCCACGCTTGCCCATGCCGAATGCGGTGCCGTCCATTTCGAGGCCCACGGCTGCGGCAAATTCGCCATTACCATCGGCGAGCATCGTGATCGCATCCGAACCGCCAGCCTTGTTCCACGCGCCGAGGACAAAGGCGTCATTGACTGCGGTGCAGGCGATTTCGTCGATGCCCTTGGCGGCGAGCTCGTCAGCCTTTTCGACGTAACCCGGCAAATGCCTAGCCGAACAGGTTGGTGTGAACGCGCCCGGGACAGAGAATAACGCAACGCGGCGACCGGCGAAGAAATCGGCGCTTTGCACGGGCTGCGGGCCGTCTGCGGTAGCCTTGGTCATTTTGACATCGGGAATTTTGTCGCCAACGGAAATGCTCATCATTCTGTCCTTTCGGGGAGTGGATTTGGACTGCCTATTTGGGGAGTGATCGGCCTGAGTCAAGCGCGGGTTTTGCGCTACCCGTTATGCCAAATCGCCGAAGCCCGGAAAGTTCCGGAAACTTGCAAATTTAACGCAGGGTAAAATCAGCCGGATAGATGGTTACGATTTATTCACCACCCCTGTCAAAACTTCGGAAAGCAGGATCGTCAATCATGCCCTTGTTGAACACGAACAGGGGACGTAAAATGAGGGGAATTAAAGGGAGAATTGCGCTTGCCGCCATGGTTAGCGTAGCGGCGGTGCAACCGGCACAGGCGTGCTGGAACCACGCCGGACAGGATGCCGTCAAGATCACACATCTGAACACGATGTTGCTCGTCACCGCGCTTCGCTGTCGCGGCGGGGCGGATAACTTTCTGCCCGAATATAACCGCTTTGTGATCAATAACAGCAGCTTGATCGGCAATCAGGGCAAGGTCATCAAGACTCATTTTGCCGCGACCCACGGCGCGAAGGGGGCCGAAGGCGCGCTAGACCGGATGTCGATCGGTTTTGCCAACAGCTACGGTACCGGTCACCGTGACATGACCTGCCGACAACTGAAAATGCTTGCGGCGGAGCTGGCTTCGCAAAGACACGGGATTGCTACGCTCGCCGAGGCAGCCGACGCGGTAGTCGAGCCGACCCGCCTGCCCGGCGGCACGTGCCCGGCAAGAATGGCGGCTCGCCCCTGAGACCGTTCGGTATAACATATAAAGCAATCTTTATATTTGATTTCGTTGGAGGCCACGGCTAAAGGCGGGCGCATAACAACCCCATCCGGAGACCAAGCCCGTGGCTTTCAACGATTATGTCATCGCCGATATCGGCGAGGCCGATTACGGCCGTAAAGAAATCAACATTGCAGAAACCGAAATGCCCGGCCTTATGTCGCTGCGCCAGGAATTCGGCGCATTGCAGCCGCTGAAGGGCGCGCGGATCGTCGGGTCGCTGCACATGACAATCCAGACCGCAGTGCTGATCGAAACGCTGACCGCGCTCGGAGCCGATGTGCGCTGGGCGACGTGCAACATCTTCTCGACGCAGGACCATGCGGCTGCGGCGATTGCCGCGAAGGAAATCCCGGTGTTCGCGGTCAAGGGTGAAAGCCTTGCGGACTATTGGGACTATGTCGGACGCATCTTCGATTGGGGTGACGACATCACCGCCAACATCATCCTCGATGACGGCGGCGACGCCACCATGTTTGCGCTCTGGGGCGCAAAGCTCGAGCGCGGTGAAACTTTTGCCGAGCCTGAAAACGAGGAAGAAGTCGAATTCCAGCGCGCATTGAAGGCGTTTATCGCGAAGAAGCCCGGCTACCTGACCGAAACCGTCAAGAACCTGAAGGGCGTTTCGGAAGAAACCACCACCGGCGTTCACCGTCTGTACGAAATCGCCAAGAAAGGCGAACTACCGTTCCCGGCGATTAACGTGAATGACAGCGTGACCAAGTCGAAGTTCGACAATCTTTATGGCTGCAAGGAATCGCTGGTCGACGCCATTCGCCGCGCCACGGACGTTATGCTGGCGGGCAAAGTCGCCTGCGTTGCAGGTTTCGGCGATGTGGGCAAGGGTTCGGCGCAGTCGCTCCGCAACGGCGGCGCGCGCGTGATGGTGACCGAAGTCGATCCGATCTGCGCGCTTCAGGCGGCGATGGAAGGTTTCGAAGTCGTGACGATGGAAGAAGCGGTGACCCGCGCCGACATCTTCTGCACCGCGACCGGCAATGCCGACGTCATCACTGCCGAGCATATGAAGGCGATGAAACCGATGAGCATCGTCTGCAACATCGGCCATTTCGACAGTGAAATCCAGATTGCCGCGCTCAGCAATTATAAATGGACCGAAGTGAAACCGGGCACCGACCTCGTCGAGTTCCCAGACGGCAAGCAGATCATCGTTCTCGCCAAAGGGCGCTTGGTGAACCTCGGTTGTGCAACCGGCCACCCGTCATTCGTGATGTCGGCATCGTTCACCAACCAAACGCTCGCGCAAATCGAGCTTTGGACCAAGAGCGAAAACTACAAGAACGACGTGTATGTCCTGCCCAAGCATCTCGACGAAAAGGTCGCGATGCTTCACCTCGAAAAGCTGGGCGTGAAGCTTAGCAAGCTGTCCGAAAAGCAAGCTAGCTATATCGGAGTTTCGACCGAAGGTCCGTTCAAGCCCGATCACTATCGCTATTGATCGGCGCGCACGCCAAAACGTCAAAGCCCGCTCACGGAAACGTGGCGGGCTTTTTTCGTTGCGCCTCGCCCGCTTTTGCGCATTAGCAGGCTGGTGAAATTTCAACGAACAGCCTGCCGGTGACGGTCGATACCTTACCTGTTGCGACCATCGGGATATTGATGGCGTTGTGGCTCGTCGGGGCTACGGTTGCGATCTGGATCGGGCTTTCGCTTCGCCGGCAGTCGTTGAAGATGCTGCGGCAAACGTCGCGGCTTGCGCGGCTGCTGGAAACCGCGCCCGCCATTCCGGTTGTGGTCAAGGGCGACGGGCGGATCGAGGCTGCTGACAGGTTTTCGCGGTTGTTAGGGCTGGATTCGTCTGCTGCCTCGCTATCGGACCTTGGTGGGGCCGACGATGCCGGATTGGCCGACAATGACCTTCAGGCACTGAACGAACGCGTGCGCGAAACCCAGCGGACGGGGAAGGATTTTGTCCTGCCCGTCGCGATCAAGGGTTCCGAGCGGCGCTTGCTCGTGGTTGGCAGCATCGCCGATGCGGTGATCTATCCCAATGGTGCGGCGCTGCTGTGGTTTTTCGATTCGACCGAAAGCCTGCGTGAACTCGAACAACGCAAGGGCGAGTCCGAAGAAGCGCGCGCGGCATTCGAAGCACTGGCAGGGCTAATCGAGGCTGCGCCGTTGCCGATGTGGCACCGTGGTCCCGACCTGCAACTCAACTTCGTCAACCGCGCTTATGTCGATGCCGTGGGCGCAATTGATGGCGGGCATGTGGTTGAGGAAGGCATCGAACTGATCGAGCCATCGAACGGTGTGACCGCGATTGAATGTGCAGCGAAAGCGAGAGATGAAGACGTGCAATCCGAACGTGTGGTTTCAACCACACTCAATGGCGATCGCCGCCAGTTGCGGGTGTTCGACATCCCTCTCGGACAAATCGGCGTGGCCGGGCTGGCGATCGACATCCAGGAGCTGACCGATGCGCGCAGCGAAATACGGCAGCTATCGGAGGCGCAGCGCGACCTGTTGAACATGATGTCGGCGGGTGTCGCACAGTTCGATTGGCACCACAGCCTGACCTTCGCCAACCTGCCATTCCAGCGGCTGTTCGCGTTTCGCGACCAGTGGCTTGCCGAAGAGCCCGATTTCAGCCGCGTGCTCGACCGGATGCGCGAGAATGGGAAACTGCCCGAGGTGCGCGATTTCCCCGAATGGCGCGCCGAGCGCGAAGAGTGGTTCCGATCGGCCGAGCCTTCGGAAGAAAACTGGTTATTGGCCGATGGCACGCATCTGCGTGTGCTGGCGCAGCCGGTGCCCGATGGCGGATTGCTGCTGATCTTCGAAGACCGCACCGAACAGGCACAGCTGGCGAGCGCGCGAGATACCTTGCTGCGTGTCAGGACAGCGACGTTCGATAATCTGTTCGAGGCGATTGCGGTTTTCTCAGCCGATGGTCGGCTCAGCATCTGGAACCGGCTGTTTGCCGATAGCTGGAGCCTGCCAGAGGAGACCTTGCTCAAACATCCACGGGTCGATGAGTTGCTGCCGATCATGGCCACGCACCTGAAAAAGCCTTCGCAGATTTCGGTCATCGGTGAATTGATACGGATGACCACGGCCAACCGGGAACAGAGGCGGAGCAAAACGACTTTTACTGACGGGCGCATTTTCCAGATCGCGACCATCCCACTGCCGGATGGCAATGCGCTTTTCACGATGCTCGACATGTCGGACAGTATGAAGATCGAGCAAGCGTTGCGCGACCGCAACACTGCCTTGTCAGAGGCCGATGCAATAAAAGGCAAGTTCCTCGCCAACATGTCATACGAATTCCGAACGCCGCTTACCTCGATCAGTGGCTTTGCCGATTTGTTGAAGGCAGGGGTAGCCGGTCCGCTCAACGACCAAGCCACCGAGTATGTTGAGGCAATTTCGACTTCCGCCGAACGGCTGTCCGAACAGATCAACACAGTGCTCGATTACAGCCAAAGCGATGCCGGTGCCCTGCCGATTGCCCGCGAGGACGTCGATATTCGTTCGCTGCTGACCGAGGCAGCGGACTCCAAATCCGCGTTGGCCAAGGAAAATGGCGTTATGTTGGATCTGCAGCTGGGTGATGCCGAGGGACAGATCTCCGCTGATCCGAAGCGATTGGCGCAGGCAATCGGACAGGTGCTCGACAACGCGATTCGCTACAACCGCGAAGGCGGGGAGGCTTTGCTATTCGCCCGCTGGCAGTCCGATTCGCTGGAGATTATTGTTGCGGACAATGGGCCGGGGATCGGCGCGTCAGACACACCAGGTGCAGGGTCGATAATGCAGGGGCTCGGCCTTCCGCTGGCAAAGCAGTTGATCGAATCGCACGGCGGCGTGCTGACGTTGGAAAGCGCAGCAGGGCAAGGAACGACGGTAATCATGTCGGTGCCTCGCGCGTGATCATAAATGATGAAGCAGCGATGCTGGCTTTCGGCGAGCAACTCGCGCAGACGGTGTCTGTCGGCGACTGGGTCGCAATCGACGGGCCGCTGGGGGCAGGCAAGACTGTTCTATGCAAAGGTGTCTTGCGCGGCCTAGGGTTCGCGGGCGAGGTTGCCAGCCCGTCTTACGCCATTATCCACTCATATGATCCGCCTGAAACATCCATTGCAGTTGCCCATGCCGATTTGTATCGGCTGAACAATGTGGAGGAACTCGACGAGCTGGGGCTGGCCGAAGAGCGCGACGACCGGCTCACGCTGGTCGAGTGGGCAGAGCGCGCCGGTCCAGCCTATATGCGACCCAGCCACCATATCCTTATCGCACCGCAGCCAGACGGCAGCAGAATATTGACCTTGAACACGGACCGACATGACACCGGCAACTGATATCACTCCGCCTGCGGGCCTGGACGAATTTTTGGGCAAGCATGGATGGGGCGGTGCGGCCGTGTCCCTGGTTGCTGCCGACGCCTCGTTCCGTCGCTATTTTCGCGCAATTGCCGACGATGGACGCAGGGCTGTGCTGATGGACGCGCCACCGCCGCACGAAGACCCGCAACCGTTTATCGACATCGCGCGCTATCTGGTCGGACACGGGTTCCGCGCGCCCGGGATATTTGCGCAAGATCTTGACCGCGGGCTGGTACTGATCGAGGATTTTGGCGATTTGCAGATGCGCCAGCATTTGGACGTCGCTCCGGAGGATGCGGAGGGGATTTACCGGACCGCGATTGATGCGCTGGTCCGGCTGGTGGACACGCCGGTCGCCGATCTGCCGCCCTATGACGAAGGAGCCTATTTGCGCGAAGTAAATTTACTGAGCGAATGGTATATGCCCGCAATGGGTTTGGCGTTCGATGAAGCCGAATATGAGACTTTGTGGCGCGCGGCATTGACCCCGGTTCTGGATGTCCAGTCGGTCACCGTGTTGCGCGATTATCATGCGGAAAACATCATGCTGCTGCCCGACGGCGGGCAAGGGATCATCGACTTTCAGGACGCGTTGATCGGCCATCCGGCCTATGATCTGGTGTCGCTCTTGCAAGACGCACGGCGCGATGTCGAGCCTGCGCTGGAGCAGGCAATGCTTGCCTACTACCGGGACGCAACCGATGCGGATGCCGATTTCGATTTGCACTATGCGCTGCTCGGGGCGCAGCGCAATACGAAGATTATCGGCATCTTCACGCGGTTATGGAAGCGTGACGGCAAGGAGCGTTATCTCGGCTTCCTGCCACGAATGTGGGGTTTGCTCGAGCGCGATCTCGCGCATCCCGGGCTGGCGGAATTGAAAGCGTGGTTCGACCGCAACATTCCTGCCGAAGTTCGCGCCCAATCGCCCGATATGGTTGCATCGGCATGAGTCATCATGTCGATACCGCGATGATCATGGCGGCGGGCAAAGGCACGCGGATGATGCCGCTGACCGCCGACCGGCCCAAGCCGTTGATCGAAGTCGCGGGTGTGGCCTTGCTCGACCATGTGCTCAACCATTTGCGCGAAGCAGGCGTCGGCAAGGTGATGATCAACGCGCATTACCGCGCCGATCAGGTAGAGCGGCACATGGCTGACAATGCCGCAGATTTCGACGTTACCATTTCGGACGAACGCGATCTGTTGCTCGATACCGGCGGCGGTCTGGTGCGGGCCTTGCCGCTTATCGGCGACGATCCGTTTCTGTGCGTCAATGCCGATAACTGGTGGACGGATGAGGCCGAAAATGCGTTCGTGCGGCTGATGGCGGCATGGGACGAGGAGCGTATGGACGTGCTCATGTTGGTTGTGCCGCTGGCTGGAGCGAACAACACGCAGGGGCAGGGCGATTTCGATATGGATGCCGAGGGCCGCTTGTCGCGCCGCATCCCCGGTAAGCAAGGCGCGTTTGTCTGGACGGGTATTCAGATGCTGGCGAAACGGCTGATCGTCGATCCGCCGTCCGACGTTTTTTCGACCAACATATTCTGGGACCGCGCGATTGCCGGAGGGCGCTGTTTCGGGCTGGTTCACCACGGACTGTGGTTCGATGTCGGCTATCCGGCGGCGATTGCGGCGACTGAGCAAAAACTGGCGGAATATGCCGACGGTTGACCGCCCTGCCATCAGGGCGAATGTCTTCAGCGTGCCGTTCGGTGCGGATCTGGGCGACGCAACCGCGGCGATGGTTCTTGGGCGCTGCGGCGACGATCCGCTGGTGGTCAGTAATGCGACATTGCTGCTTCCCAATAACCGCGCTGTGAAGGCAATGACCGAAGCGTTTGTACGGCGCGCCAAGCCCGGACTGCTGTTGCCGCGCATGGTGGCGATTGGCGATCTGGCACTGGATGAGGCGCTTGGGTCGGTACTCGATCCACTGGAAGATGACCCGACGATATTGCCGGTGATCGCGCCCGCTTCGAGGCTGATGCTGCTTGCCGGATTGGTGACGAAACACCGGCCGGCGGGCCAGGCGATCAGCCCTGCCGAAGCGCTGCGTCTCGCGCGCCAGCTATCCGAGATGATCGACGAACTTGAGATCGAGCAGGTCGGTTTCGACGATTTCCTCGAAGTCGAAAACCAGATGGGCACCGATTTGCAAAGCCACTGGCTGTCGTCTTATGGCCGACTCAAGCAGATACTCCCCGAATATCGCGCGGCGTTGATAGCGAAGCAACTTCTCGGACCGTCAGAACGGCGTAACGTGCTGCTCGACCGGTTGAACCAGAGGTTGCGCGACAATCCACCGGCAGGTCTGTTCATTGCTGCGGGTATTACCACCTCGGCCAAGGCGGTCGTCCGCGTTGTGGCCAGCGTCGCGAAGCTGCCGCTAGGTGCCGTCGTACTTCCCGGCGTTGATCTGGCGATGGCCGACACGGAATGGGATTCGCTCGGGTCGCATGACAAGAGCGATGACGGTCAGCAGCCCCGACGTTCGCACGAAACGCATCCACAATTTCATCTGAAGCTGCTGCTCGACAGGATGGGCGTTGGGCGAGGCGAGATCGAGCCTTTGGGGGTCGCGCGCGCGGACGTCGTGCAACGCGCAACCACGATTACCGACATCTTTTGCCTGCCTGATGAAACTGCCAATTGGGGCGCGCTGCCCGGCAAACGCAAGCTGTTGGCCGGTGTCAGCATGATCGAAGCAGCCGACAGTGCGGAGGAGGCGCGCGCCATCGCGATCCGGGTGCGTGAAGCGCTGGAGACGTCCGAGGCACGGATTTCAGTGGTCACCCCGGACCGCGAATTGGCGGTGCGCGTTGCGGCGCAGCTTCGCCGCTGGAACATCGTCGTCGATGACAGCGCCGGGACCCCGCTGCTGCAAACGCCGGGCGGTAAGCTAGTCGCTGCGCTCGCCGAAGGCTTTGCCAGCCGCTTTTCGCCGGTGTCGGTGCTGGCGATTGCCAAGCATCCTTTGGTTCACGCGGGCGAAGAGCGGCTCGCCTGGCTGGAAATGGCACGTCGGCTCGATTTGAAACTACGCGGGCCAGCGAGCGGAGTTGGTCTCGGCGCTATCACTCGCTTACTGGCATCGGCGAAGAAGCCCGATCCGGAACTCGATTCATGGTGGGCCGATTTCAGTTCGGGCTTGGCAAAGCTGGAACAGATGGACGGCAAGCCATTTGCCGACATCATGACAGCTTTGCAAACCCTCGCCGAATTGCTGACCGACGGCGGCATCTGGAAGGGCGCGACGGGACGCCAGTTTGCCGAGCTTTGGGAGGAGTTCGCCGCTTGCGATATGTCAGCGATAGGCCGCCCTGACCGTGCTTCCGTCCCCGCCATCCTTGCCGAAATGTTCGGGCGGGTTGTCGTCAGACCACCCTATGGCGGACACCCGCGCGTTGCCATATATGGCTTGCTGGAAGCGCGGATGCAGCTGGTCGATTTGGTCATTTGCGGCGGCCTCAACGAAGGCACCTGGCCGCAGATCGCTCAGCCCGATCCGTGGCTTGCGCCAGCGATCAGGCGACAACTTGGGCTGGCGACACTTGACCGCAATATCGGGCTATCCGCGCATGACCTTTCGACTGCGCTCGGTGCCAGAGCGGTTTTGCTGACCCGCGCCCGACGCGACCGGAGCGGGCCGACGGTAGCCTCGCGCTTTTTGCTCCGCATCAAGGCGCTGCTGGGCAAAGCGCTCGCCACTGACGCGGCATTGCTAGCGCTGGCGCGGCGGATCGATGAACCCGCCGAACCGGTCGGATTTGCCGAGCGACCCAGACCGAAGCCCACAGCCGAGCAGCGCCGGGTCGAAATGTCGATCACCGATTTCGACCAGCTCAAATCCGACCCCTATTCCTTTTATGCCAAGCGGATATTGGGCCTTAAGGTTCTCGAACCGGTCGATGCCGAACCGAGCTATGCGTGGCGCGGGACGTTGGTGCACGATGTCCTTGAAAAATGGTTTATCGAGGACAAATGCGATCCCGACCGGTTGATCGAACGCGCCGACGATTTGCTGCGGAACGAGACGCTCGACCCGACAATGCGCGCCTTGTGGCAACCGCGAATGGCGGCGGGATTGCGCTGGATCGCGGGCGAAACCGCGCGGCTGCAGGAAGAGGAAGGCCGCAAACTGCTGGTCGCTGAGGTTTCGGGCCACACCGAACTGCTCGGCATCAAGATCAAGGGCCGCGCCGACCGGATTGACCGTTTGGCCGACGGGAGTCTGGCGATCATCGACTACAAGACAGGCGGCGCACCGAAGCCACCGCAGGCGACTGCGGGATTTGCGATGCAGCTCGGTCTGGTCGGCCTGATGGCGGAGCGCGGGGCGATTAATGGCGTCGCAGGCACTGCAGGCCGTTTCGAATATTGGAGCTTGGCAAAGGGTAAGGGCGGCTTTGGCCACATCTCTCAACCGACGAGCAAGAAGGCTACCGACGACCATATCGAAGCACCCGATTTTGTCGCCTTTATTAAGGGTCAGGCCGAAGATGCGCTATTCAGATGGATCGTTGGCGACGCGGCGTTCACGGCGAAACTTCGCCCGGAATATGCCAATTACGAGGATTATAACCAGTTGATGCGGTTGCAGGAGTGGGACGGACGGCAGGCAGTGACCGGGGGCGACGCCGAGTGACCGCCTTGTCCGACACTGGCCTAAAACCACTGATTCCCGCGCAATTGGGTGCGGTGACCCCTGCCGAAAATATCTGGCTGAGCGCTTCGGCGGGGACGGGTAAGACGCAGGTGCTTACCGCGCGCGTTATCCGCTTGCTGCTAGAAGAACGGGTTGAACCGGAAAATCTGCTTTGCATTACCTTCACCAAGGCGGGTGCGGCGGAAATGGCCGAGCGGATCAACCAGCGTCTTGCTTCATGGGTGCAGATGCCGGACAAATTGCTCTTCCACGATCTGGAAGCCATCGGCGCCGAATCCGGGCCGGAAGCGCGAACGCGGGCTCGGCGCTTGTTTGCCAAGGTTCTCGACGCGCCGGGCGGGGGATTGCAGATCATGACAATTCATGGCTTTTGCCAGTCGCTGCTCGCCAGTTTTCCCGAAGAAGCGGGGCTGATCCCAGGGTTCAAGCCCATTGAGGGCCGCGAGCAGCAGGAATTGCAACGCGAAGCCCTTTCCGAAATGATCCTCGCCGCCGAAGCGCGTGGCGACGGGAAACTAATATCCGACCTGCAATCGCTCAGTCTGACGATGGGCGAGGATGCGGCGCGCAAATTCCTCCACAAATGCGGCGGCGCGCCCGATGTTATGGCTGATATTCCCGATGATCAGGGGGCGGTCGTCTGGGCACGCGGTGTGGCGGGTGTCAATTTTGAAGGACCAGTCGAGGCGTTTCTGGAATCCGAACTGGCCGACGACAGGATCAATCGAGCGGCGATTGCAAGCATCGCTGCGATGAACCTGATCTGGTGCAAGAACCAGCCAGACAGCAGGGGCGGAAAGCGGGCGACCGCCATTCACAACTGGCTGGCATCGACGCCAGCCCAGCGCGCCGCCTCCTTCGAGATGCTCCATAGCTGCTGGACCAGCGGCAAGGGCGAACCGATGGTCGCTTCGAAAGGTTTTACTCCGACCGATCCGACTTATGCGGCTATGGCTCTCGAACTGCACGAATGGACCAAGTCGCTTTCCGACCAGATCTGTCGCGCGCAATATGCCGACCGTCTGGCCAAGGCGTTGCTCGTCGGCAAGGCGTTTGCCGATCAATATGCGAAAAGCAAACATGCGCTAGGCGTGGTCGATTTTGACGACATGATCCGCCGCACCGCCGATTTGCTCAATACAGGGCATATGGCCGATTGGGTAAGGTTCAAACTGGACCGACAGATCGACCATATACTTGTCGATGAGGCGCAGGATACCAACAGGGCGCAGTGGGACATCATCCGCGCGCTGAGCGATGATTTTTACAGCGGGTTTGGCGCACGCCCGGAAAAAACGCGGACTATCTTCTCGGTCGGCGATTTCAAGCAGGCGATTTACGGCTTCCAGGGAACGGCGCCGGAGCGTTATCGCGAGGCTGGCGAGGCCTTCGCTGACCGCATTAAAGAAGCCGAACTCGAACTGCAAAATCTGGCGCTGTCGCAAAGCTTCCGCTCGACCGCGCCGGTTCTCGATTTCGTCAATTCGGTGATCGCGACGACTGGCACCGAGAATTTCGGGATTACCCAGGCCATCGAGGATCACTACAGCGCAAAAGGCGATTTCGGCCTCGTCGAGTTGCTGTCGCCGGTCACTGCTGCCAGTATCGCCGACGAAGCGGCGGCCAACGACAATGACGATGAGGAAAACTGGGTAACCAGCGAAAAGCGCGAATTGGCAAAGAAACTTGCGGATTATGCCAAGGCGTTGATCGACGAACGACCGTGGCTGCAAACGCAAGGCCGCTATCTGCAACCCGGCGACATCATGTTCCTGCTGCGAACGCGCGGCGATCTGGCCTCGTTGCTGGTTGCGCAATTGCATGAACGCAAGGTTCCGGTTGCAGGGATCGACCGGTTGCGGTTGTTGCAACCGTTGGTGGTTCAGGATCTGCTCGCCGCTATCCGCTTCGTGCTGCAACCCGGCGACGATTTGAGCCTTGCCTGCCTGCTGGTGTCGCCGCTGATCGGGTGGGATCAGGACAAGCTGCTTCGTCACGGTTATCGCGGTGACGCCAAGGTGACCTTGTGGCAGCATATCCGCGAGCAGACAGATATTGCCGCCGAGCTTGGCGCGCTGCACGAAATGCTGGCGATGGCCGACTTCACTACGGTCTATCATTTCCTCGAACAGATATTGTCGGGCAATCATAGCGGTCGTCGCAAATTTGCCGCCAGACTCGGGCCCGAAGCCTTGGTGCCCATGGAGGAAATGCTCGGCGCCGCGATGCAGTTCGACCAGCAACAGGGCGGCGGGCTTCAAGCGTTTCTGGCGTGGTTCGATCGCGGCGATATCGAGATCAAGCGCGACGGCGAAAGTGGCGCGAACGAGGTGCGCGTGATGACCGTGCACGGTGCAAAGGGGCTGCAATCGCCGGTGGTG
>CAZQBS010000054.1:0-18851 GCA_964591835.1 uncultured Sphingorhabdus sp.
ATGATGTGCTTGAAGCGCCCTCGGGGACACGAGCGCTTGAAAAATTTGATGATAATCCCAAAATCGATTTGCTGCTGACGGACTTTAAAATGCCGGGCTTTTCAGGACTTCAATTGGCCGAGACCGATGCCGTGCCATTCGACCAGATCTCAAAGTTATTTTGATGACAGGATATTCGTCGCAGGATCATGTGTTTGACGAAGACTGCCCCGTGCGTTTGGCGAAGCCATTTGGCATTCGCAGCTTGAATTTGGCCATTGAGCAAGTGTCGTAATTCTGGACGGAACGATTAACGGCTGTTCTGGGTTTTCCACCCGGTTTAGTAAAACGGGTGCATGATCCAACAAGATTAGAGTTGCACCGGACACTGAAAGGCAACGTGAGGTGAACAAGAACCCCGTAAACCGTTTTGGCTGTTTGATCTCTGCGAAGGTAGCTGATTTTGCAGCAAACCCGCTTGCGCAAATGGGGCTCGTACTGTTCTGCGCTTTCTGGTTTTTCGCAAATTTGCCGGTCGATATCCTGACAGCAGGACTGTCTATCCTTGCAATAACGCTCACTCAAATGGTGCTGAACAAACAAAATGAGCGCGAGGGAGATGCCCATCGCCGCGATGTGGCATTGCACGCCAAGCTCGATGAATTGGTGCACGCCTCATCCCGGGCACGTGACGAGATTGCGGGCATTGAGGAGCTTGAGGAGGACGAAATAGAGCGCTTGAAAGGTTTGTCGCCGGCCAATGGAAAGCATTATTGATGGCGTGGGCATGGGAAAAGCGGACGGAACATTTTTAGCAAAGCGTGATTGAATCCGCACATTAACAATGGAGGATATCATGGCAGAAATGGAATTTACGGATGCAATCGCGCTATTGAAATCGGATCACCGCGAGGTTGAAGCTCTGTTCGAGAAATTTGAGGGAGCAACGGGTCTGCAAAAGAAGCAGACGATCGCCGAAAAAATCTGCACCGAACTGAAAATCCATACCCTTATCGAGGAAGAAATTTTCTATCCCGCCTTTGACGGTAAAATCGAAGAAGAGACGTTAACCGAGGCTTATGTCGAACATGACGGTGCCAAGGTTCTGATCAACGATATAATGGCAGGTTCGCCTGACGACGAATTTTACGACGCAAAGGTCAAAGTGCTTTCTGAAGAGATCGAGCATCACGTCAAAGAGGAGGAAATGCCGTCTGAAGGCATGTTCGCGCAGTGTCGCAGAACCGATGTCGATCTGATCGCACTTGGCGAACAAATGTTTGCACGCAAAGTGGAACTAAAGGCGATTGCTGAAGCCGAAGGATTACCACCAGCTCAAATGCACACTGTGAATGCAATGGAGGGCTAAGCTGATGACTGATCATGGTCGATCAATATCAACCGATGACAAGGCGGCCCGAAATCGAGGGAAGCAGGCGCGCGCAAATGTGGGAGAAGTGAGCGGTAGCGGTGCAGGTGCAGGCGGGGGTGGCGGCCCCGAAGAATATGGGAGCGATCCACAGGCGGGGGGCGGCACATTTCCACCTGCTGCCTCCCCGCCACAAGGTGAAGGTGCCGACGCATCCAATCACGGCAGCCGCTAACATGGAGAACCTCTGCGTCTGACCTCCGGTCGTCTCCGACTCCCGCCATTTGGCAAATGGGGTTTAGGTTTCTGTGAAGCTTGCCCAGCTCTCTTCGGTGGCACATGCTTCCCACAACTTCTGAGCCTCCGCCATTTGCGCTTCGGCTTGCTGGCGTGCGCGGGTTCTTTCGGATGTGGTTGGGCCGCAGTGTAGGGCGCTGTGGGGTGGGCCTTTTGGGCCGTATTGGAGGATTTGGGGGCGTAGTTGACCTCCGGTCGTCTCCGGCTGCGCCTCCGGCTCGACAGGCTCAGGGCGAACGGATTCATTTGATTTCGGTCCTTCGACAAGCTCAGGATGAGCGGATTCTACATGGCCGTCCATCGCCCATGCCGCCTCCCTATGTGCCACTATCGCCCTGCCCGCTTCGGTTTCCCACGGGTGCGGGTCGCTCTGGGCGCTGTCGAAGAAGCGCACGATCTCCGGCTCGACCATACCGGCGAATTCCATATAGAGCTCGATATGCGTTAGCTGGCGCAGCGTCATGTCGGCGCTGGGAGTTTTGCCCTGCAACCGGTAGCTGCGTTCCTCGCGCACCTTGTTCTGGTAAATCCTGACGAGCACCGCGGGAAGGAGCTCGCGGCGTTGTTCCTCGCGTTCGCGTTCCTCCTGCGCCCTTCGGGCTCCGGCGGACAAGTCGGCGGCCCGCTCATATTCTTCCCGCCACTCCTTCTCCCATTTGGCTTTCAGCTTTTTCATGCCGCTGCTCGTCGCGCCGTGGGGGACGAGGCCGGTGCTTGCGCCGAAATATTCGGGCATGGCGTGCGTGACGATCCACATCATCATGCGGTGGTTGAATATACGGCGTTCGGCGACGATCTCGCCATCCTTGTCGATATATTCGGGTGTGCCGTTGATCGCGTGATCGACCAATATGTCGAGAATCTGCCGCGCACCAAGCTGAACCGCGGCGTCCCACGCGGCGGCGAAACTTTCCGCGCCTGGGACGAGTTTGAGCGTGTAGAGGCTGGCCGGCGCGTTGCCGATCACCCGGGATGCAATTGTGACGCTGCCGGTTTGGGCGAGCGCAAGGATGAACGCGCGTTGCCTGTCGGCGGTGATCGTATTGCGGCCCGCCTGCACCTGACGCGGGACGGGGGTGAAGGCGAGTTCTTCGGGGAGGTTATCCCCACCCCGTTCGTCTCGAGTTCCATCGAGAGATGGAAGGTTGGCGCTTGGCTGCCCGGTGTCTCGACTGGGCTCGACACGAACGGACTTGGAGGTAGTAGGTTGGCGGGGTTTTGTGGGATCCTTCGACTCGCTCAAGGTGATCGGTTTTGATTTCTTGGTCATGGGGGGAAATCCTGCTGGTTATCACGAGTCGTGCATTATAACCGATATGGTTCCTTGTAGGACAGTGATTTCTTTTATCCGGTGTGTCGGTGGATGGATTGGGAGAATTTTTCGCCAAAAGGAAAAAGGAGAAAACGAAAAAGGCTTAAAAGCTGCGGCTGCGAGTGGGCGCGATGGTTCGACGACCGCTGAGGCATTATTCCTTTTTGGCTTATTTGCTTTTAGCGTTTCTATTTTAGCGTTTCTATGTCGCCCTTGCCATTTCAGGCTGCGGCTTGCCGGTGTTGCGATATGCAGGCAATGGGGGCGTTCTGCATTGAGAGGAAAAACAGGTGCGATATGCGGCGATTTTGCTTTTGCTGGCCACGGCCGGCTGTGCATCCTTCGACACGCTCGGGAGGGGCGATGTGACGGAGGCTGTGCCGCAGAAGCCGATCATGGTGTGGAACGACCTGCTCTCACGCGTGAAGCCTGCGCCTGACGAGACGGTGCGTTACGGCGCGGATGCTTTGCAGGTGGTCGATTTGTGGAAGCCCACTGGTGCCGGGCCGCATCCGGCGGTGATCATGATCCACGGCGGGTGCTGGCAGACGTCGATTGCCGAGCGCGATATCATGAACTGGATTGCCGGAGATTTGCGGTCGCGCGGGGTTGGCGTGTGGAATATCGAATATCGCGGCGTCGACCGCGGGGGTGGCTATCCGGGGACGTATCAGGACGTCGCGGCGGCGGCGGATATGTTTGTGCGCGACCGGCCGAAATACGGGTTTCGGGCTGACACGCCGGTGGTGGCGATCGGGCATAGCGCCGGCGGGCATCTGGCGCTTTGGCTGGCCAGGCGGGCGAACCTCGCGAAGGGGGATGTGCTTAGGGGCGACAATCCGGCGCGACTCGATCTGGCGATATCGCAGGGCGGCCTCCCCGATTTGCGCGCGCAGACGAAATTGCCCGATCATGGCTGTGGCAATGAAGGCGCGATTGCGATGGCTGGGGGCGAATTTGCACGCACCTCCCCGCCAGAGATGCCCAGAGGCACCGCGCGCGAATTGCAGTTCAACAACGATCTCGACCGGATTGCGCCGCCTTCGTTCGGCACGGCTTACGGCGCCGAGATGGTGACCACGCCGCACGAAGGCCATGTCGAGCTGATCGCGCCCGGCAGCGTGTCTTGGGACAAGCAGCGCGCGGCGATATTGAAAGCCTTCGGGCTTTGACACTGGCTGAGGCTGAGGCGCTCGACGCAGCGGACCCGCTGGCGGGGTATCGCGAGCGGTTTGTGCTGCCCGAGGGGGTGATTTATCTCGACGGCAATTCGCTGGGGCCATTGCCGCGCGCGACCGTGGCGGCGAACGCGGACGTGGTGGCGAGGGCGTGGGGCGAACGGTTGATCCGGAGCTGGAACGAAGGCTGGATCGACGCGCCGCAGCGGCTGGGCGGGATGATCGCGCCGCTGATCGGCGCCGGCCGGGAGGAGGTGATCGTTGCCGATTCGACTTCGGTCAATCTCTACAAGCTGGTGGTCGCGGCACTTCGGCTCGACCCGTCACGGCGGGTGGTGGTGAGCGAGGCGGGGAATTTTCCGACCGATCTCTATGTCGTCGAGGGTGCGGTCGCGGCTGTTCCGGGGGCTTCGCTGCGCGTGGTCGAGCGGGGGGCGCTCGCGGACGCGCTGGGTGACGACACCGCATTGCTGCTACTCACCCATGTGCATTACAAGACCGCCGAACGTTTCGAAATGGCCGAATGGACCACGAAGGCACGCGCGGCAGGCGCGTTGATGTGCTGGGACTTGAGCCATAGCGCGGGCGCGGTGGCGGTGGATTTGAACGCCGCAGGGGCCGATCTGGCGGTCGGCTGCGGCTACAAATACCTCAACGGCGGGCCGGGTGCGCCTGCGTTTCTTTATGTCGCCGAGCGCTGGCAGGAGCGATTGGCGAACCCGCTCTCCGGCTGGATGGGCCACGCCTCGCCATTCGATTTTGTCGACGATTATCGCCCCGCAGCAGGGATGAAACGCTGGCTGACTGGCACACCGTCGGTGCTCGGACTGGCGGCGCTGGAAAGCGGGCTTGAAGTATGGCGGGACGTCGATATGGCGCAAGTCGAGGTGAAGTCGACCGCCTTGTGGGACATCTTCCATGCCGCCGGAACCGCAGCAGGCCTCGAATGCGTCACCCCCGCAACCGCTAGCCAACGCGGCAGCCACATCTCCTTCCGACACGCCAACGCCTATGAAATCGTCCAGGCTCTCATTGCAAAGGGCGTCATCGGCGACTTCCGCGACCCGGACATCTTGCGCTTCGGCATGACCCCGCTGACGCTTAGCCATTCTGACGTCTGGCGCGCTGGTGAGATGTTGCGCGAGATCGTCGAAAGCGAGGAATGGCGACGACCCGAATTTTCCGCGCGCAATGCGGTGACATAGCCGCTCTCCCCTGCTAGGGGGCCGCGCATCATGTTAAATCTGAACGGAATCACCGTGCGGCTCGGCGGGCGCACCATATTGGACCGCGCGACCTCGACTCTGCCGCCCTACTCGCGCGTCGGCCTGATCGGGCGCAATGGTGCTGGTAAATCGACGCTAATGAAGGTTATGATCGGCGAGCTCGAGGCCGACGATGGCAGCATCGAGATGCCCAAGAACACGCGCATCGGCTATATCGCGCAGGAAGCACCAAGCGGCACGGCTACGCCGTTCGAAACGGTGCTGGCGGGCGACGTTGAACGCGCGGCACTGATGGAAGAGGCCGAGCATTGCGCCGATCCCGACCGGCTGGGCGAGTTGCACGAGCGGCTGATTGCGATTGATGCCTACACCGCGCCGGCGCGGGCGGCGCGGATATTGGTCGGACTTGGCTTTGACGAGGAAATGCAGGGACGGCCGCTGGATAGCTATTCGGGCGGCTGGAAAATGCGCGTCGCGCTGGCGGCGTTGCTGTTTTCCGAGCCAGACCTGCTGCTGCTCGACGAGCCTTCGAACCACCTCGACCTCGAAGCAACATTGTGGCTGGAGAATTTCCTCAAATCCTACCCCTCGATGATGGTCGTCATCAGCCACGAACGCGATTTGCTTAACAACGTCGTCGACAATATCCTGCATCTGGAGGGCGGTCAGACCACGCTTTATTCGGGTGGTTACGACAGTTTCGAACGGCAACGCGCCGAACGCGCCGCGCAACTGGCGGCGGCGAAAGCATCGCAGGATGCGCAGCGCGCGAAGTTGCAGGATTATGTCGCGCGCAACTCCGCCCGCGCCTCGACCGCGAAACAGGCGCAGAGCCGCGCCAAGGCGCTGGCACGAATGCAGCCGATCGCAGCGATGGCCGAAGACCCGACCCTGAGCTTCGACTTCCCGAGCCCTGACGAATTGCGGCCGCCTTTGGTCACGCTCGATATGGCGGCGGTGGGTTACACCGAAAACAAACCCATCCTTCAGCGGTTGAACCTGCGTCTCGATCCCGATGACCGCGTGGCGTTGCTCGGGCGCAACGGTAACGGCAAGACCACCCTTGCCCGCCTGTTAGCTGCCCAACTCGCCCCAATGGACGGCGCGATGAGCGCGTCGGGCAAGATGCGCGTCGGTTATTTCACGCAGTATCAGGTCGAGGAACTCGACGGCAAGGACACGCCGCTGGAACATATGGCGAGGCTAATGAAGGGCGCGACGCCCGGTGCGGTGCGCGGACAGCTTGGGCGTTTCGGCTTTTCCGGTGCGAAGGCGACCACGCTTGTCGGCAAGCTGTCAGGCGGCGAACGCGCCCGGCTGGCGCTGGCGCTCATCACCCGCGATGCGCCGCATATGCTGATTCTCGACGAGCCGACCAACCACCTCGACGTCGATGCTCGCGAGGCGCTGGTGCAGGCGCTCAACGATTATGAAGGTGCGGTTGTCCTGGTCAGCCATGACCGCCACATGCTCGAACTCACCGCCGACCGGCTGGTGCTCGTCGATAACGGCACCGCGACCGAATATCAGGGCAGCATCGACGACTATACCGACATGATCCTGGGCAAAAGTCCGGCCAAGGAAAAGATGTCGAAAGCCGACCGCAAGGAAGACAAAAAAGCCGCCGCTGCGGCGCGCGAGGCACAGGCCAAACTGAAACGCGAAGTCAGCGATGCCGAAGCCGACCTTGCCAAACTCGAAGTCGTACTGACCGCCATCGACAAGGCCCTTCGACAAGCTCAGGGTCTCGACCCGCAGGCCGCAGCAAGCGAATATAAAGACCTGACAATGGGCGAACTGTCTCAACGGCGTGGTAAGATCGTTGCCGCGCAGGAAGTCGCGGAAGCGAAATGGGTGGCGGCGAGCGAGGCTTTGGAGAAGGCAGGCTAAGCACTCAGTCGTCGCAGCCTTTCGGGCAATTCTTCAACGATAGCCCGGCGCTTCTCATCACTCACGTCACCCCAACCCGCAATCTCATCCAGCGATCGCCCGCAGCCGAGACACCATTGGCCGGTCTGGTCCAAATCGCATATGTCGACGCAGGGTGACGGGACGTTGGTCACGCTTGTCATCGTTTGATCGCCGCCAGCGCTACACCGAAGCGCGCCTCACCTTCGCCCTGTATCCGGGCATAGCGGACCCCGCGACTGTCTAGCTCGGTCTTGCACAGATCGAAAAAGCGCTGACGTTCCTCTGCGCCCGCATAAACGCGCAGGCCGTCGTCGATGAATGGCAGGTCAATGTCGAGGAGAAGATATTGGTCGGCAGTTCCGGTGAAGGTGTCGAACCACACATCGCGTTCTCCGAACATCATCTCCGCCCATACCGCCGTAATCAACGGGTCGGTGTCGAACAGCACATATTCCACCCCCAGTTCCGCCGCCCGTGCCGCCGCCGCGCTGTTCATTACGTCCTGCGTCTCTGCGATATGGACCAGCTCGGCCATGCCGATATCGGTGCCGTTCGCCTCGCAATAAGCGCGGCCATATTCGGGGACGACCTCGCACCCCAAGTGCGCCGCAAGCCGCGTGCCGAGCGTCGATTTGCCCGTGCTTTCGGGTCCGTGGAGGCAGATGCGTCTGGTCATGCCTTCGCGCGTAGCGTCTTTTTTGATTCAAGCGAAGAGCGCGAAGAGAGAAAACCCTCTCTCCTTTAGGGGAGAGGAGCGAGACTTGGCAGCTTGCTGCTTAGTCGCAGCCGAGAGGGGCTCTACGGTTAGCGTAATGCTCCACCGCCCCCTCTCCACTTCGCCTAACTGCTTTCAGCAGCAAGGCTCCGTACCTCTCCCCTAAAGGAGAGAGGGTTTTCAAGTGGCGGCGCCTGCCCCCGCCTTCCGCCACTCGACCAACCCCGCAATGGCAAGCACCAGAAACAGGCCGTACAGCCCTGCCGTCAAGTAGAGCTCCTTCGTCACATAAAGCGGGATCGAGATCAGGTTGACGATGATCCAGTAATGCCAGTTCTCGACAAAGCGCCGCGCCAGCAGGATTTGCCCCGCCACCGACAGCATCGCGACTGACGCGTCCCAATACGGATAGCTGTGCCGGTATTCGCACCCATAAACGCGCCCCAGCTCCAGATCGCAGCAACCGAACCGGCAATCCAGAGCACGTACCCAAATGCAGGCAGGCGGCGGACGACTATCGCGCCCGCATCGGCCTTGTTGCGGTTCCAACTCCACCAGCCGTAAAGATTCACGACCGCAAAAAACACTTGAAGCCCCGCGTCGCTGTAGAGCTTGGCCTCGCGGAAAATCAGGAAATAGAGGCTGACCATCGCAATCGCGACGGGAAAATTCCATACCGAACGCCGGATAATCAGCAATATGTTGGCAATGCCCAAAATTACGGCGACGATTTCGATGGCGGACATGGGTCAGAGTGTTGCCATCGCCGTCCGGAAAAATCCAGCCATGCTGGGTTAGCCGCTATTCCAGTCGCCCGCAGTATTGAACACGGGCAGCGAAATTTTGTTGGGGTCTTTCGTCAGCGAGGGTTGGGTCGCGGCGACAAGGCTGCCAACACTGAGGCCCGCGGCGGCGATCAGATAAGGCGATACGCGGTGGCTGGTGCACAGTCCGCCATTGCCGTCGCTAACCAGCCGTTGTTCGAATTCGACGCCCTGTTGCCGCTGCGCCGAACGTTTGACCGTTGCTACAGCAAGCTGCCCTTCGCCGAAATCGATGACGAATTTGGTACCTTGCGGCACATCGAGCAAACCGTCGATTAAAGCGCCCGATACCGACATGTTGCGCACCACCACGGAATAGCAATGATCGTGATGGATGACGCGGACCTTGCGGAACATCGACAGCCGGTCGTTGCGCTGCTTCGCTGGCCCCTGCGGCGTTATCACCCATTCGCCGACATCACAGCTTTGGTGCAGCGCTTCATTGGTTACTGCCTGGCTGTATACGAAGCCCTGGATATGGCTGACGTTCAAACTGCGGATCAGCTCGAGCTGGTCGAGCGTTTCGATGCCTTCTGCGGTGGTTTCCATGCCCAGCGCCTCGGCCAAAGCGACAATCGCGGCGATGATGGCACCGTTGCGCGATCCCGGCTCGGTCGCGCCACGCACGAAGCTCTGGTCGATCTTGATCTTGTCGAACGGCGCGGTTTGCAGATAGCCGAGCGACGAATAGCCGGTGCCAAAATCGTCGAGCGCCAGCCGGACGCCGATTTTCTTCAGCGCCGCAAACATGTTATCGGTCTCTGCGGATTCGCTCAGGAAAACGCCTTCGGTGATTTCGAGTTCGAGCCTGTCGGGCTTCAGACCGCTGCTCGACAACGCGTCGGAAACGATCTTGGGCAACAAGTCGTTGGCGAACTGCAATGGCGAGACGTTGACCGCAACGCGCATCTTGCCGGGCCATTTTGCCGCGTCTTCGCAGGCTTTTTTGAGCGCCCAGTCACCAAGTGCACCGATCAGGTTCGCTTCCTCAGCAATCGGGATGAACAGTGCCGGCAAAATCGGGCCGCGTTCGGGGTGAGTCCAGCGGATCAGTGCCTCGGCACCGGTTACCGTGTTGGTTTTGGTACACACCACGGGTTGATAATGCAGCGCCATCTGATTGTTATGCAACGCGTCGCGCAGATCTTCCTCAAGCACGCGGCGGTCTTCGGCGGCCTGGTGCAATTCGCTCGAATAGAAACGGAAGCGGCCGCGCCCGTTGCCTTTTGCGGAATACAGCGCCAGATCGGCGTTGCGGATCAATTCTTCGCTGGTGAAGCCATCGAACGGGCTGATCGCGATGCCGACCGATGCGCCGATAATGCAGCGGCTACCCTCGACCGAATAAGGCTGCGACAGGCTGCGTATGATTTCATCGGCCATATCGCCAAGCGCGCCGCGATCTTCGGTGTCGGGCAGCATGATCTGGAATTCGTCGCCGCCCAGACGGCAAACCTTTTCCTTGTTGCCGACAACTTTCAGCAACCGTTCGGCAACCAGCTTCAACAGCGCATCACCAGCCGGATGGCCGAGCGTATCGTTGACCTGCTTGAACCGGTCGAGATCGATCAGCATGATCGTGCATGACCGTTGCTGCGCCTTGAAGGCGGTCAGTGTCGTTTCGATCATTTTCGACATAGTGTAACGGTTCAGCAGCCCGGTGAGCGAATCGTAGGTCGCCATCTTCGAGGTATCGGCGGTCGAGCGGCGCTGCGCTGTGATATCGACGCCACTGCCCCTGTAACCCGTGAACTTGCCGCCGGCGTCGAACACCGGCTGGCCCGAAATCGACCACCAACGCTCGTCCTCGAGCCACGCTGCGCGCACCGCCAGTTCCTCAAACTTCGACTGCTTGACCAGGATGAACGGCAAGGTCCGCTGTTGCTCGCCGTCGGCCTTGGTCTTGCCGAAAAGTTCGACCAGCGGCGTGCCGAGCAATTCCCCCGGCTTTTTGCCGAAAACTTCGGAAATAGAATCGGTCAGATAGGTTAACCGGCCTTCGGCGTCGGTCGACCAGAACCAGCCCTGCCGCGTTTCTTCATAATTTTGCAACAGCAACAACGCTTCGTTCGTCTTGTTTTGCGAAATCTGGATGACATTTTGTTGGTTGATGCGGGAAGTTAGCCTGTTGAAAAAGCTACGCGAATCACCCGATCGTGCTGCCACGTCGGGGATGATATCCTTGGAATAGCTTTCTTGTTCGTTTTGTAATGGCAATCCACTGGTCCTCGAAGCGCCCTTCAATACAGCGCGTCGGTTGCGGAATAGTAAACGCCCGGCAATGCCGCAGCCGATGTTTACCTCGAGACCGACGAGGAGAAGCGCGCGGCATGAGGCGGAAGCGCCGTCAAAGGATTAACCGGGGTTGCCACCCAAGACCGCTTGTAGCGCTGCCTCCAGTTCCTGTTCGGCAAACGGCTTGTTCAGGCGGGGGGCGGCATTCATCGCGTCGGTCGGCAGTTCAAGGGCACCATAGCCGGTAACGATGATCAAGGGAAGCCCGGCCGCAACCAGAGCGTCGACAATCGGCGAACTGCTTGTCCCGTTCAGATTAGCGTCGAGCAAGGCGCAATCGATAGTTTCGGCGGCAATTTTCTCTATCGCCTGATCGACCTTTCCGACCGGGCCGACAACTGCGCATCCCATGTCCTCGAGCAGCATCGCCAGATGCTGGGCGATCAGCCATTCATCCTCAACCACCAGTATTTTGCGACCCTGTAGAGCGGGATTTGGGCTCATTTTGCGGTTCCGTCCGGGTTGGCTGCATCGGTTCGAGTGGTGTCTTCGGTCAGCGGGAAGCAAATTTCGATATTCAATCCGTCAGCGGCGAAATTCAGACTGGCTTTACCGCCCAGTTCGTAGGCCACGCTTTGTTCAATGAAGCGTGTACCCTGCCCTTGACGGGTCGGCGGGGCGACCTCAGGGCCGCCACTTTCCGTCCAGTACAGACATAATAGCGGCTCATTGTCTCCCCGCTCGATACGCCATGTTATCTCGACTGCGCCGCCTGGGACTGACAAGGCGCCATATTTGGCGGCATTGGTCGCCATTTCATGGACGATCATCGCCAGCGCAAGGCTCGCTTTTGGCAACAGGTCGACTTCGGGACTGTCGCCGTTGGCAAATTGCCCGCCCGTAGTAAACGGACGCAGCGCGCCGCGCATGACGTCGTGCAGCGGAACGCCTTTCCAGTTGCCTTCGATTAGCGCGTCATTGGCGCTGGCGAGGGCGTGCAATCGTCCGCTAAAAGCCTTGTCAAACTGGGCCAGCGACGTGCTGTGACGGATGGTCTGGCTGGCAATCGACTGCACCACCGCGAGCGTGTTTTTGACGCGGTGGCTCAATTCGCCGATCATCAGTTCCTGGTGCAGCACACCAGCTTTGCGGTCGGTGATATCTTCGATGGTCAGCAAAATCGCATCGGCCCGGTCATCATCGCCCGCTATGCGTCTGGCATGGATGATCAGGTTTTTGACCCCGCCCGCCAGCGTCCGCATATCGAGTTCGAAGTCGTCGATCTGGCGGTGCTGTGGTAACATTTCCTCCAACAACGTCCTCAGCTCCACGCTATCCCACATGCCGTGGTCCAGATCATAAACCAAGACTCCGTTGGCTTCTTCATGGTCGATGCCGAACATCTTGCAGAACGCGGCGTTGACCTCGTGCACCCGCAAACTGCCGTCGAGCACGAGCAGCGGATGGCGAACTGTTTCAATGATCGCGTCCGAAAATTGCTTGGCCGCTGCGCTTTCGGCATGGATGCGTTTCAGGTCGGTGATATCGACAAAGGTGGCGACCGCACCGGCGATACGGTTGTCATGTGTGCGGTAAGGCAAAACCCGCATCCGGTAGCACCGGTTGGTATCCGTAATGACCTCGGCTTCGGAGCTTGCCAGTTGTGCAACAGCGGCATTGGCCTTTTCCAATAGTTCGCCACCCACAAATTTCTGAGCAAAATTGGCAATCGGGCGGCCTATATCGTCCTCAATCAGCGAAAATACCGTCTGGATCGCGGGGGTATACCATTTTATCCGCATCTCGGTGTCCAGAAAGACGGTCGCGATGTCGTTGCCCATCAACAGATTTTTGAGGTCGTCGCTGACGTCGCCAAGCTCGACAATTTTGCGGTCGAGCTGGGCGTTGATCGTCGACAGTTCCTCGTTCAGTGCCTGCAACTCTTCCTTCGACGCTTCCAGTTCCTCGTTGGTAGCCTGAAGTTCCTCGTTGACGCTGGTTACTTCTTCGTTGGCTGCGGTCAGTTCCTCGTTAGTCGCTTCATATTGCTGCACCGTGCCGCGCATTTCGTCACGCGCGGCACGCAATTCTTCTTCAATATCGTCGCGCAGGACCTGGTCGGTGGTGAGTATCGCGGCCTGTTCGGGTAGCGCCAGCGCGCCTTGGTCCTGGGTAAAATTGACCAGGATCATGCCGTTATCGCCATCGCCCTGTTTGACTGTGCTGGCGGTGACCAGCGTCTTTTGGTCGCCCGCAGCAAGCTTCACCGTCGCGCGAATACTGACCGGCTTGCCGTCCTCGACCGCTTTCTGGACCGCACTCCGGATTGCCAGTCTGAGGCCATCGCGCGCCAGCGCGAGCAGATCCATCGTTGGCGATCCAGCAGGTTGCGCCAGATAGTCGTCGGTGACACCGTGAAAATGCAACACGCGGTAGCTGCGGTCGATCAGAACTGACGTCGGGGCGAACCGGTCGGCAAGCATTTTGATTGCAATATCGGACAGCTTGGCCTGACCAACCGCTCGCGGCATCGTGTCATCACGCGTCGGCCAGTCGGAAAAGGCGATTGCCGGTGACCGCGCAGGACCGATGCGCCGGTAAATCCGCCAGCGTTTGGATACGTCGGCAAACAGATGGCGGCGCGCGCCAACGGTTTCGGCATTACCGAGAAACAGAAATCCGCTCTCGCGCAGCGCAAAATGGGCAAGCGACAATACTTTGTCCTGCGCGGGCGGTTGAAGATAAATCAGCAGGTTGCGGCAACTGACCAGATCCATTCGCGAGTAAGGTGGATCTTTCAGCAAATCCTGCGGGGCAAACAGCACTTTTTCGCGAACATGCGGTTTGACGCGGTAATAGCTGTCGTCGATCTTGTCGAAAAAGCGCGCCAGCCGATCGGGCGACAGGCCTTCCACCATGCTGCCGGGGAAGGTCGCCTTGCGCGCGGCTCCCAAATGATGGTCGGCCGCATCGGTCGCAAAAACCTTGATATTTATTGGCTTGCCCGACGCTTCTGCGTTTTCGATCAGCAGCATTGCAATCGAATATGCTTCTTCCCCGGTTGAACAGGCGGGCACCCAGGCGCGGATCGACTGTTCGGCAACTGCCTTTGCGATCAACGGTGCAATTACCTCGCGCTCAAGCGCGTCCCACGCCTCGGGATCGCGGAAAAATGCGGTGACATTGATCATCAAATCCTTGCCGAGCGCCACCAGTTCCTGCGGGTCCGATTGAAGCAGCTCCAGATATTCGCCAAGTGCTTCGATGTGCGCCACCCCCATCCGTCGGTGGATGCGCCGCGACAATGTCGCGCGCTTATACTGGCGAAAATCGTGAATGCCGCTGCTGTGCAGCAGCGTCAGCACATCGTCGATGCCGTTGGCCGAACTCGCCGGGATGATTTCGGGGTCAGCGTCGTGGATGTAGGAATGTTGCGCGTAGGCGAGCAATGCCGCTGGCATATCCTCTGGCGCCAGCACATAATCGATCATGCCCGACGCAATGGCATGGCGCGGCATAGAGTCGAACTTGGCAGTTTTGGGTTCTTGCGCGATGCACATCCCGCCCATCTGCTTGATGTCGAGCAGCCCGGCGCTGCCGTTGCTACCTGCTCCTGTCAGGACAATCGCAATCGCCTTTTCCTGGGCATCTTCCGCCAGAGACGCGAAGAATTTGTCGATCGGATGGCGCAACCCGCGCTTTTCCTCGGGCTCGACCAGCTGCAAAACCCCGTCTTCGATCAACAGCGTTTTGGCGGGAACAATTACATAAACATGATTGGGTTCGACCCGCATACCCTCTTCGACCTGAACCAGCCGCATTTTGGTCTCTCGGCGGAGCAGCTCGGCAAGCAAGCTTTCGCGTGTGGGATCGAGATGCTGGACGATGACGAAGGCCATGCCGCTATCGGCCGGCATAGCCCGCAAAAACGCGCTGGCGACTTCAAGCCCGCCCGCTGACATGCCAATGGCAACAATGGGGAATTTGCCGTCTACCGGAGCGGGGGTATCGGTTATTGCCGCATCCTCAATTGCCTTCTTTGGTTTGGGCGATTTGGCCAAGCATCATTCCCCGGAATGGTGGCCATTTTCCAGATTTTGTCTAAGGCCCCCGACTAGCAAACGATGTGTAGGCCGAGTAGTTCCAATTTCAAAATCTAATCCGGTTAACGAACGAATTCGGCCCGCGCGTTACGCGCGCGCCTGACGCTTGACCCCAACCCGTCCCCGCCCTATATAACATATTCAATCCTGCCTTTCGGGAATGGTCTTGTCGTCGCGCAACTTGGCTAACGTATTGAAGGGCATGGATTTTCACATACGCGAAACGGCTGCACAGCAGAGCCCGATTCTGGGGGCTTCGCCATGCGGCCTTTCTTCGTCTGTGACAATGCGTTCGCATGTTTTTAGTTCTTAAGCGAGGCTCAAGCTCCAATATGGCAACCCGTACCGCTCCGGCATCTCTGTCGCGTCAAAAACGCATCCGCAAAATCTTCGGCAACATCCATGAAGTTATCGATATGCCGAACCTGATCGAGGTCCAGCGCGAAAGTTACGAGCAGTTCCTTCGCTCCGACCCTTCGATCGGTTATGTCTCGGGCCTCGAAAAAACGCTCCGCAGCGTTTTCCCGATCCGCGATTTCGCCGGAACATCGGAACTCGATTTCGTCCATTACGAACTCGAAGACCCCAAATATGACGTCGAGGAATGCCGCCAGCGCGGGATCACCTATGCAGCGCAGATGAAGGTCACGCTTCGCCTGATCGTCTTCGAGGTCGACCCCGACACCGAAGCGCGTTCAGTTTTGGATATCAAGGAGCAGGACGTTTACATGGGCGACATGCCGCTCATGACTCATAACGGCACGTTCTTCATCAACGGCACCGAGCGCGTTATCGTGAGCCAGATGCACCGTTCGCCGGGCGTCCTGTTCGACCATGACCGTGGCAAGACTCACTCGTCGGGCAAATATCTCTTTGCCGCGCGCGTCATTCCTTATCGCGGTAGCTGGCTCGATTTCGAATTCGACGCCAAGGACATCGTCAACGTCCGTATCGACCGTAAACGTAAATTGCCGGTCACGACGCTGCTTTACGGCCTGGGCATGAACGACGAGGAAATCCTCAACCATTTCTACAGCCGCGTGGTCTTTGCGCGTGGCAAGGGTGGCTGGATCATCCCGTTCAATGCAGAGCAATGGCGCGCTTCGAAGCCGATGTTCGACATCGTCGACGCGAAATCGGGCGAAGTCATCTTCCCCGCAGGCACCAAGGTAACGCCGCGCGCCGCGAACAAGGCGGTGAAGGACGGCCTGACCGACCTGCTGATCCCGACCGAAGAAATCTTCGGCCGTTATTCGGCTTTCGACCTGATTGACGAGAAAACCGGCAAGATTTATGTCGAGGCTGGCGATGAAATCACCGCCGAAAATCTCGAACTGCTCGACAAGGCGGGTGTGGATTCGCTCGAACTGCTCGATATCGACCATGTCATCACTGGCGCATGGATGCGCAACACGCTGAAGGCCGACAAGGCCGAGAACCGCGACATGGGCCTCGACGCGATTTACCGCGTGATGCGCCCGGGCGAGCCGCCAACGCGCGAAACCGCCGAAGCATTGTTCGCCGGCCTGTTCTTCGATGCAGAGCGTTACGACCTGTCGGCTGTTGGCCGCGTCAAATTGAACATGCGCTTGCAGCTCGATGCCGCCGACGATCACACCACCTTGCGCAACGAGGATATCCTCGCTGTCGTCAAGGAACTGGTCAATCTGAAGGACGGCAAGGGCGAAATCGACGATATCGACAACCTCGGCAACCGCCGGGTCCGTTCGGTCGGCGAATTGCTCGAAAACCAGTACCGCGTCGGGCTCCTTCGTATGGAAAGAGCCGTCAAGGAGCGCATGAGTTCGGTCGACGTATCGACCGTGATGCCGAACGACCTGATTAACGCCAAGCCAGCGGTCGCTGCAGTGCGCGAATTCTTTGGTTCTTCGCAGCTGTCGCAGTTCATGGACCAGACTAACCCGCTGTCCGAAGTCACCCACAAGCGCCGCGTTTCGGCGCTTGGACCGGGCGGTCTCACCCGCGAGCGTGCAGGCTTCGAAGTCCGCGACGTTCACCCGACGCATTATGGCCGTATCTGCCCCATCGAAACGCCCGAAGGCCCGAACATCGGTCTGATTAACTCGCTGGCATCGTTCAGCCGCGTCAACAAGTACGGCTTCATTGAAACGCCGTACCGCAAGGTTGTCGACCACAAGGTTACCGACGACGTGGTCTATCTCTCGGCGATGGAAGAGCAGAAGAACACGATTGCGCAGGCCAACGCCGAACTGAACAAGGACGGCAGCTTTGCCGAAGAACTGATCTCGTCACGCGAGTCGGGTGAATTCCTGATGGCACCGCGCGATCAGGTGACCTTGATGGACGTTTCGCCAAAGCAGCTTGTGTCTGTGGCCGCCTCGCTCATCCCGTTCCTGGAAAACGATGACGCCAACCGCGCGCTGATGGGTTCGAACATGCAACGTCAGGCTGTGCCTCTGCTCCGTGCAGAAGCACCTTTTGTCGGCACCGGCATGGAAGAAACCGTTGCCCGCGATTCGGGTGCCGCCATCGGCGCACGACGCACCGGGATTGTCGATCAGGTCGATGCGACACGTATCGTTGTCCGCGTGACTGGCGAAGTCGAACCCGGTAAATCGGGCGTCGATATCTACACGCTGCAAAAATTCCAGCGTTCGAACCAGAACACCTGCATCAACCAGAAGCCGCTCGTTAAGGTCGGTGATGCGATTGAAGCAGGCGACATCATCGCCGATGGTCCTTCGACCGAACTGGGCGAACTGGCGCTGGGCAAGAACAGCCTCGTCGCCTTCATGCCGTGGAATGGCTACAACTACGAAGACTCGATTTTGATCTCCGAGCGCATCGTGAAAGATGACGTGTTCACCTCGATCCACATCGAAGAATTCGAAGTGATGGCGCGCGATACCAAGCTTGGTCCCGAAGACATCACCCGCGATATCCCGAACGTCGGTGAGGAAGCGCTGCGCAGCCTCGACGAAGCGGGCATCGTCTATATCGGTGCCGAAGTGCATCCGGGCGATATCCTCGTTGGCAAGATTACCCCCAAGGGTGAAAGCCCGATGACGCCGGAAGAAAAACTGCTTCGCGCAATCTTCGGCGAAAAAGCCAGCGACGTGCGTGACACCTCGCTGAAATTACCGCCGGGCGTTGCCGGAACGGTTGTCGAAGTGCGCGTGTTCAATCGCCACGGCATCGACAAGGACGAGCGTGCGATGGCCATCGAACGCGAAGAAATCGAACGGCTTGCGAAGGACCGCGAGGACGAACGCTCGATTTTGAACCGTGCGACCTATAACCGCCTGCGCGACATGATGATCGGGCAGACGATTGCCGCTGGACCGAAGGGCATCAAGAAGGGCGACAAGATCACCGAAGCCAATCTGGCCGAAGTCGAGCGTTTCGAATGGTGGAAAATCGCGGTTGCCGACGACAAGGTCCAGGGCGACCTCGAAGCGGTCAAGGTCCAGTATGACGAAGCCGTCAAGCTGATCGTCGAGAAGTTCGAGGATCGCCGCGAAAAGCTGGAGCGCGGTGACGAAATGGCACCGGGCGTGCTGAAAATGGTCAAGGTCTTCGTCGCGGTGAAGCGCAAGCTTCAGCCGGGCGACAAGATGGCCGGCCGTCACGGCAACAAGGGCGTCATCTCTAAAATCGTTCCGATCGAAGACATGCCGCATCTGGAAGACGGAACACCCGTCGACATCGTGCTGAACCCGC
>CAZQBS010000055.1:0-18722 GCA_964591835.1 uncultured Sphingorhabdus sp.
GCGACATATTCCATTTCGGGGGTGATGATGCCTTTGCGGGCGTAGTGCATCTGGCTGACGTTTGCGCCGGGTTTGGCGCGGAGCACGGTTTTGCGGACGTTGGGGAAAGGCGCGACGCCGCCGCTGCGGTCTGGGCCGAGCTGGCCGTTATCCTCGGGGCGGACCTCGCGTTGGGCTACTTCCTCGACATCGCCGCGTTCGCGAATCCACTGGCTGCGCAGTTCGGCAAGGCCTGCCGCTATGTCGATGCGGACATCGGGGTCGGTATAAGGTCCGCTTGGGTCATAAACGCGCACCGGCGCGTCGTCGCAGTGCGGGTCGAGATAAATCTCGCGCATGGCAACGCGGCGTTCTCCGACGTAGATTTTCTTGCTGCCGCGAATGGGGCCGGTGGTGACGCCAATCTCTGTGCGTGCGGGCCCTTCGACGCCGCCTGCGGCTTTGCTCAGGATGAACGGATCTGCCATGTAACTCACTCCATTTGGGGGAGGAGACGCTTTGGTAAAGCAGACCCTCCCTACACCGGTATCAGCCGGATCAGGTTCAGCGGGTCGCAGGGCGTTACACCTGCCTCTCAGTCACACGACTCCCCGGGGATGCCGAAGACTTAGAGCTATTGGTGGGGAGTGTCCAGCGCGCGCTTAGTTCGCCCGCGCGCCGCCCGCAGAATCGAGCGCCATCCAGAAGATCGGCGAGCTTGCCAGCCGGAGGAAATTCTGTGCGATCATCGGGTCGATGGTGCGCCCGCTTTCGCGCATGACGGCGGCCATCGCACCTTTCGAGCCACCGCTGGCCGACGCCCGGTCGGCGACTCGCGCGACCGCGACGATTTGTGCCGCCAGATGATCGCATTCGTCACTTGGCAAAGCTGCCTTATCGTCGATCAGCCGAAGCCACATCGCTTCGTGCACGGCATCGAGCCGGTCGGGCTCGACGCCGATGGACTGGATGATTTTCGATCCCATAAAGCTCGCACGGGCGTTGCGCGCAAACGCGCCGCTTTGATGCTGGCTTTCGACGATCCGATGTGCTGACCCGTTCATTTTATGGCACCCCTGACGTGGAGCAGCCATTATGCGGCAAACAGCGTTGCAAATTGGTAAATGTCAGAAGGTGTAACTGACCCCGGCGGCGAGGAACCACTGGTCCGCATCGCCGCGGATCGAGGTCACTGGGGAGCGCTTGGCATCTCCCGTCAGCCGCGAGTAACTGACGAGGCCGAACACGCCCCAGCCGCCATCGCGGACATCCCCCGACAGATCGTAACCGCCGAGCAGGCTGGCGCCATAGCTTTTCCAGCCGCTTCCGGCGTTGTAGACGGGCAATCCGCTGGCAGCGCTACCCGCCGCGTCGATGCTGAAATAGGTGTCGGCATAATTGTCATCGACATGCGTCGCCGAGAAACTCAGATTGGCGAAAATCGCGGTGGACAGCGGCGTCGAATAACTAACCGTCGGCGTGATCAGCCGTCCGCGATGCGCTTTCGCCACGTCCCACTGGATGTCGCCCGAAATGGTGAGCGTGTCATATGGGTTGAGCACGCCCGAAAACGATACCCCCGCTGTCGCGCCGACCTCGACCGCGACATCTTCCTTGCCGAGCAAGCGGACGACGGGATCCTTGATGTTGCTGTTGCGGTCGAGCCGGACCCGAACGAGCGGTCCGGCAAGGAATTTGACTTTGCTGTCGCTATTGCTGTCAGGGATCAGATCGACATAAAAGCCTGGGCCGCGCGCACCGAAATCGAATCCGCCAATAGAGCCTTGCGCAATCGGTGCGGGGAACAGGACATAATCGTCGGAGCCTTCGTAGCTCGGCCCGTAACCGCCACCGACACCGACCGTCAGCCAGTCACCCGCGAACACGCCGCGATCGGATGCATCGGCCTTGGTCACTTCGCTTTCCTGCGTTTGTGCGAGGAGCGCCGGTGCCGACAAGCCGGCCGCGGCAGCAACCGTTGCAGCCAAGTGCTTCAAAAATTTCATCTGGAATTCCCCGTTATTTATCGAAGCAAACAATCGGGATATCCGTTAGTTCCGAGATAAACCGGTCCATACGGGTCAGAGCATATATTTCATCTTCACCATTTGCCGACTGTCGGCATCGCTTATCGGAAAGGCGGCGCTTTTGAACTTGGGCGGGCCAGTGACAACTGCGGGGTTGCGCGAAAAGCCGAAGCCTTCCTTGGGCAGGAATATAGCCATATCCATCTTGTCATTGCCGTTTTCATCATGGAGCAACGCAATTGCATAAGTGCCCACCGCCATATCGCCAAACTTGACCGAGGCGGAATTGCGTGCGGCCACGCGGGCACGGTGACTTTTGGGGTCTTTGCTGCAATCGGGGAAGAATTTGGGGTTGGCGGTGACACAGACGAGGACATTGCCTTTCATGCTGCGTAGGCCCGATACGCTGACGTCAAGCGTTGCCATCGGCTCGCTGGCGTTGGCCGCGATCCCGCTCAAAGCTGCCAAGCCCAAGGTCAGTCCGGCAAATCTTGTCCCAAAATCTGAAATATAAGCCATAATTTCCCCGGTACGCATCGTGATGTTTCTGGTGATGCGTTGCTGTTATCAGCCAATATCCTAATTTGCCGTTAACCATGAAACGCGGAAACATTTCCCACCCGATATGATTGGCGATCCCCATAACCGTCATCACCGTTAAGACAAGCGCCAAAGCCCCGACATGAATGGGAATGGTGAATGCCAAAAAAGGGATTACGATTGCGCCGGTCAGTGCCTCCCAAGGGTGGAACGACATCGCCGCCCATGCCGTCGGGGGGCGGCTTTCGTGATGCACCGAATGCGCCAGCTTGAACCAGTATGGCCGGTGCATCAGCCGGTGCGTCCAGTAGAACCAGGTATCGTGCGCGAACAGATAAAGGAACGCCGAAAGCGGCAGGTACCATAGCGGATAGTCGTCGACGTCGCGGTAAATCAGCGTCCAGCCCATATTGTCCCAGCCCCATGCGACGACCCCGGCGGGGATGCCGTAGATGGCAGCGCTGGCAAGGCTCCAGCGAATTTCGCGCCGCATCTGGTCGTCGAGACCTGAGTATAGCCCTGGATGGAGGACAGATGTCGCCCAAGCAAACGCCCCACTGGTCAAAAGATAACGGACGCCAACGATTAACGTCATGGCAATAGCAGAAAAAAGGATGCCGAGGCTGGTGTCCATAAGCACGCCATATAGACCGGTTCGCTTGTGTGTCCAATCGGCCACCGGCAGCATTTGTTACATTTTTACCGGAACCTGTAGCGACTTGCGCCGTTTCATTCGTGAACCTGCTCAACACATGGTCGATTTGATGCAAACCAAGGTACTCATTGTCGAAGACGAATTTATTGTCGCTTTACATCTTAAACAGATTTTGACGGCGCTGGGTTTCGACATCGTCGGGATCGCGCCCGATATGCGTTCGGCCCGAGCGTGTGCCGAAGAAAACCCCGATATAGCTCTGGTCGATGTCAACTTGCGCGATGGTCCGACGGGGCCGAAAATCGGAGAGATGCTGGCGCGCGAATATGGCGCCTCGGTAATGTTCGTCACCGCAAACCCGCGGCAGATTTACCCTGTCCCTGCCGGTCCGTTAGGAGTCATGTCGAAACCGCTGAATGACAACGAAATCGGTCTTGTACTCGATTTTCTGGTTCGCCACCGTCAAGGAGAAACCACGAAACCCCCGCCCAATGTGACTTTGTTCACCGACACGCCGGAATCAATGGTCAGCACGCAGCCTTGAGGTTTTGATCGTCAGGACGACCTCCAGTCCGTCCGGTTGCCAGTTACGTTCGAGCTTGCCTCCTAACTGATCGTTGATGCTGATATCAGACAATTGCGTGCCAAACCCGCCTTCGTCCGTCGGCTTGGTCACCGGCGGACCCCCAATTTCTTTCCAGCGGATGACCGCATTCTCATCTTCGCACGAGGTAGTGATTTCGACCTTGCCTTCGTAATCCGACAGCGCGCCATATTTCACTGCGTTGGTCGCGAGTTCGTGGAACACCAGCGCAATCGGCGTTGCGCTCCGTTCGTCGACTCGGATGTCTTCGCCGCTGATGCTAATGCGTTCGCCATCGGCTCCGCGATAGGGAACGAGCAGTTCAGCCAGCATGCCGTGCAAGCCGCTGAAGTCCGAATAAGGCCGCGACCGTTCGCTATGCGGCCGGGCAAAATCATGCGCTCGTCCCAATGCCGAGATACGCCCCGCCAGGCGGTTGCCGAACTCCTCATTTGATGGATCGCGATAGGTCGAAAGGCCGATGAGACCTGCAATTACCGCAAAGATATTCTTGATCCGGTGGCTCAGCTCGCGGCTTAGCAATTCATTCTGCCGGGCGTTTCGTTTGGCCTCGTCAATGTCTGTGCAGGTCCCGATCCAGCGCGTAATGTTCCCTTGTTTGTCGCGCGCTGCAACGGCACGGCCGAGCACCCAGCGATACTCGCCTGAACGGTCGCGCATACGATATTCGTCAGTGTAAGCCGTGCCTTCGGCCATGCATTTGCGCCACAAGGCCAGCGCGCTTTCACGATCGTCAGGGTGAAGTGCCTCGCGCCAGCTAACCGAAGCAGCTTGGCCCGGAACTCCCGGACCGGCAAATTCGTACCAACGTTCGTTGACGTAATCGACTGTCCCATCTGGTAGGTTCGACCACACCATTTGCGGCATGGCGTCGGTAAGAACGCGGAACTTGGCTTCACTTGCGGCCAGTGCCTCTTCAGTCCGGAGCTGGCTTTCGACTTCGGTATTTGTACCGATCCACCGAATAATGTGGCCGGATGCATCGCGAACCGCAACCACGCGAGTCAGGAAGCGGCGGAACCTGCCGTCCTTGCCGCGCAAGGGGAAAGTCATTTCAAAAGGCTGGCCGGTTTCGATCGAGCCGGTCCAGTTTGCCATAACGCGCGGCAGCTCGTCGGGGTCATGCACACTCTGCCAACCCCAACCCTCCATCGCGTCAGGGGTGGTGCCGCAATAATCGTGCCAGCGCCGGTTGTACCAGAAAATATAGCCGTCGCCACGCGCGATCCAGCACAAGGTCGGCAGGTTTTCAGCGATAAGCTGAAAATCTTCGATTGCCGGGGAAACGGGAGCGGGGTTCATGGTCACTTCAGCGGGGCCGGTTGCTTGGCCGCGCCAATAGCCTAGATTCAGCCCAGAGCTGATGTCGTCGCGATTATCCAATTCGTTTCCCAAAGATCAAGCTTTTTACAATTCAGCGGCGATATTTGCCACGGATGAAGTGAGAAACAAACAACATATGTTGGTCAAAGGTTCCCACCGGAATCCTCTATGGAATCAAATTGCTCTCGATAAATTTACTATTGCTATTGATGCTGATTACATCGCCATCGTGCATGATTTTGATCGGCCCAGCATAATATTTGCGGGCATCGCCGAGCAACGCGCCTTCGAGTATTTCCGGGACCGACGGAACAATATGGGTGAACGCAAGCATACCAACTCCCGCCTGCTTGGCGACCGCTGCTGCCTGTTCAGGACTGATGTGATAATTCTGGATATCGGCGAAGATTTTGGCGCGGTTCGGGTTACCAGCCTTGCGCGCGCTGGTCTCCAATATCTTCACCATGCGCGGCGACAGCAATTCGCTGACCAGCAAATCACTGCCCTTCGCCGCGTTGGCAAGTTCGGGCGTGAACGCGGTGTCGCCAGTGATGGTGACGCTTTTTTCCTTCCAGTCGACTCGGTAACCGAATGCGGGGGCAATCGGGTTGTGATCGACGGCGAACACGATAATTTTGACCCCGCCCTGATCGTAAACCATGCCCGGTTCTACCGCTGCACCGGTCATGCCAAAGCCCGACGGCGGCACCACGGCCTTACCATGATGTGCAATGCGATAAGTGGAATCGATCCGGTACACCGCGTTCAGACCCTCGGTGATGTCGGTCACGCCTTGCGGGCCGAATACCGGCAACGGCGTTTTAGCGCTCGCGCCAGCCCAGCGTTGTAACGTGAACGGCCCGAGGCCTTCGAAATGGTCTGAGTGAAGATGTGTAAGCCACACACCCTGGATCTTGTCGAGCGGCAAGCCCATCAACGCCAGCGTCTCGCCCGAGCCTTCACCCATGTCGAACACGAACAGCTTACCGTCGGCGATGATGACGGTGCACGCTGCGGCTCGATCGCGGCTCGGGAGCGGCGATCCGGTTCCGCAAAAGCCGACATGCAGTCCGCCTGGCGGCAGATCGGCCATGACGTTGCGCGCCATCGCCTTTTCGGCCCCGCGCGCGATCATGGTCATGGCAATGGCGTCACGCTTCAGCCAAGCAGTGCCGCCAGCAATGACCGCTATTCCAAGAACCGCCCAAAGCCACTTACTGCGCATTGTCAGCCCTTCGCGTTGCCCAGCTTACGCTCGATTGCCCCGGCAAGCATGTGAAAAGCCTCGCCCGCTGGCGAACGGTGGGCGAAGCTGCCGACCGGCGCGCGGTGTAATGCCATTTGCTCGACCGCGCTCGCCATCGGGATGCGCGGCCAATCGGGATAGGCCGATGTCGCAGCGACATGCAGGTTGCGCCGACGATCAACCATCGAAAACACCGGCAGCAAGGGGGCATGACCCTTGTGATGTTCTTTCAGATGCGCGACGACATCGTCGAGCGCACGCTGCGACAGCGGCGACGGGATGACCGGCACGATGATGATATCGGCGGCGCGCATCATCTGTTCGCTGGTTTCTGTGAGACCCGGCGGGCAGTCGAGAACGATGCGGTCATATTGCCCGCTAATCCCTTCGACGAGCTTCGCCAGCCGCTTTTTCTTGCCGAGTGTAGCGAGCAGGCCGTCGAGACCGCGCAGCGAAATATCGGCGGGGAGAAGGTCCAGTCCCGCAATAGCCGTCCGGCGGATGAGCTTGTCCGGCGACAGGTCGCGCTCAAACACCGATTTCGCGCGCGCTTTCTTGTCGGGCTCGTGCCCCAGGATGAAGCTCGCTGCGGATTGCGGGTCGAGATCCCAAAGCAAGGTCTTGTTGCCACGCCGAAGCGCCGATTCAGCCGCCAGATTGACCGCCAGCGTGGTTTTCCCCACCCCGCCCTTCAGGCTATAAACCGCCACCAGTTTTGCAGGTTTAGACATTGCTCCCTTGCTCCCCGTTTCCCACAAAAAAGTCAACATTTGCGGGCCCATCGTGCTTCCCCTTATGAAACAGTTCGGCTAGTGCCGCGCTCATGGCATCCGCCCCATTGGAAAATATCAAATGCGATCTGGCGATAGTCGGCGGTGGTCTTGCCGGCGGGCTGATCGCGCTGGCCGTTGCGCGGATGCGTCCCGAACTGAAGATCGTGCTGATCGAACAGGAAAAGCATTTCGGGGGCAATCATATCTGGAGCTATTTTGCCACCGACATACTACCTGAGCACCGCTGGCTGACCGCGCCGCTGGTCACCTATGGCTGGTCAGGATATGAAGTGAAGTTCCCCGCGCATTCGCGGTCGCTGGACAATATCTATTACAGCATCGAATCCGAACGGCTGGACTGGGTTCTACGCAACAACCTACCCGCCTCGGCGTTGATGCTCGGGCGTGAGGTCAAATCGGTGTCGCCGCGATTGGTGGTGCTCGACGGGGCGCAGCGGATCAATGCTGTCGGCGTTATCGATGCGCGTGGCGGGGCGGATGTCCACCATCTCGACTGCGGGTGGCAGAAATTTACCGGGCAATTGATGCAGTTGTCCGAGCCACATAACCTGACCAAGCCAATCATCATGGACGCGACCGTCGAGCAACATGACGGTTACCGCTTCGTCTATGTGCTCCCCTTCGGCATGGACAAGATATTCGTCGAGGACACCTATTACAGCGACAAACCCGACCATGATGCGCGCCGTTACCGCCAGCGCATCGCCGAATATGCCGACACCAAAGGCTGGAAGGTCGAGCGCGTTCTGCGGGAAGAAAGTGGCGTACTGCCAGTGGTGATGGGCGGCGATCTCGAGAGCTATTGGGCAAGCGGCAGCGGGCGAACGGCAAAAGCCGGTGCGCGTGGGGCATTTTTCCAGGCGGTGACCAGTTACTCGCTGCCCGATGCGGTGCGCAACGCGATCTTCATCGCTGAGCAAACCGATCTCGATGGGGACAAGCTCAACATGCTTATGCGCCAGCGCGCGCAAGAGCATTGGCAGGGCGGAAAGTTTTACCGGATGCTCAACCGGATGTTGTTCCGGGGGGCAGACGCAGGCGAGCGCTACAAAATCCTCGAGCGTTTCTACACGCTGAAACCCGGCCTGATCGAACGCTTCTATGCAGGCAAAACCACCGGTGGTGACAAGGCGCGTATCCTCACCGGCAAGCCGCCCATTCCGATTGGCAGGGCCATCACCGCGATCCGGAGCAAGAAGAAATGAGCAAGACTGCCGCAATTATCGGTGCGGGATTTGGTGGACTGGCGCTGGCGATCCGGCTGCAGTCGGCAGGCGTCGCGACGACGATTATAGAAGCACGCGATAAACCCGGCGGACGTGGCTATTTTTGGGAGAAAGACGGCTTTACCTTTGATGGCGGGCCAACGGTCATCACCGACCCGCCGTGTCTGGAGGAACTTTGGTCATTGTCCGGCCACCGCATGGCCGACGACATCGAATTGATGCCGGTCTTTCCATTCTACCGACTGAGTTGGCCCGATGGCACGAATTTCGATTATTCGAACGACCCGGTCGGGCTAAAGGCCGAGATCGAGAAGCTCAATCCGGAGGATGTCGAAGGCTATCGCCGCTTCCTCGAATATTCGAAGGGCGTTTACAAGGAAGGCTATCAAAAGCTCGGCTCGGTCGCGTTTCTCGATTTCGCGTCAATGATAAAGGCCGCACCCGCTTTGATGAAATATCAGGCTTGGCGGTCGGTATATTCCATCGTTTCGTCCTATGTGAAGGACGAACGGCTGCGCGAGGCTTTGTCGTTCCACACGCTGCTCGTCGGCGGCAATCCGATGTCGACCAGCGCGATTTACGCGCTGATTCACACTATCGAAAAGGAAGGTGGTGTCTGGTTTGCCAAGGGCGGCACCAACCGTCTGGTCGCGGCGATGGTCACGCATTTCGAACGGCTGGGCGGGACTATCCGGCTGGGCGATGCGGTCGAAGAGATCGAGACGCGCGGCGACAAGGTGATCGGCGTTCGCACCAAATCGGGCTGGCGGATGGACTGCGATGTTGCGGCCTCAAACGGCGACCTGATGCACACCTACAGGGATTTGCTGACGAGCAGCAAACGCGGCGAGCGCGCGACGAAGTCGCTCAAACGCAAAAGCTGGTCGCCGTCGCTTTTCGTGCTGCATCTCGGCATTAAGGGCACTTGGCCGGGCATTCCGCACCATATGATCCTGTTCGGCCCGCGCTACAAAGGGCTTCTCGATGATATCTACAAGAACGGCATCTTGCCCAAGGACTTCTCGCTCTATCTGCACCACCCGACGGTGACCGACCCGTCGTTGGCACCCGAAGGTTGCTCGACCTTCTATGTGCTTGCCCCTGTTGCGCATATGGGCAAAGCCCCGCTGGACTGGGACGGCGATGTCGGTGAAACACTAAAAGAACGCATCCTTGATGAGCTCGAACGGCGCCTCATCCCCGACATCCGCTCGCGGATCATGACCCAGTTCCACTACACCCCCGCAGATTTCGGCCGCGACCTGTCGGCGCATCTGGGCAGCGCATTCAGCCTTGAGCCCGTGCTGTGGCAATCGGCCTATATGCGCGCGCACAACCGCGATGATGCGATACCGAACCTGTACTTTGTCGGCGCGGGCACTCATCCGGGGGCCGGTATTCCCGGCGTTGTGGGGAGTGCTAAAGCTACGGCTGCGCTAATTTTAGAGGATATGGCTTGAAACGTCTTGCCGTCTATTGCGGTTCGGCAACGCCGGAAAATCCGGTCTATATCGAAGCCGCGCGCGCAGTCGGCAAGGCACTGGCCGAACGCGGCATCGGCGTGGTCTATGGCGGGGGCAGGCTGGGGTTAATGGGTGCGGTGGCGGACAGTGCGCTCGAAGCGGGCGGCGAGGTTATCGGGATTATCCCGGAAGCTTTGGTCGGCGCGGAGGTCGCGCATCGGGGCTGCACCGAACTGCATGTCGTCTCCGGAATGCACGAGCGCAAGGCGCGGTTTACCGATCTGTCCGACGGCTTTATAACCATCCCCGGTGGTGTAGGGACGATGGACGAATTGTGGGAGGCGATCAGCTGGTCGCAACTCGGTTATCACTCGAAGCCCGTAGGCGTTTTGAACGTTGCTGGCTTCTACGACCAGTTGATTGCGTTCAATCGCCATATGATCGACACCGGTTTCATTCGCTCGCAACATGCCGGGATCATGATTATCGATGAGACGCTCGAAGGGCTGCTCGACAAGATGGCGGCCTATGTGCCGCACAAAGCGATTTTTGCGATGAAAGCGGACGATTTGTGAGTGATCGCGCCGCGCTTGTTGCTTTCGCACAGGAAAGCATCGCGCGCGGGTCCAAATCATTTCGTTTTGCCAGTCGCCTGTTCGACCGCACGACGCGCGAACGGGTGTGGCTGCTCTATGCCTGGTGCCGCAAATGCGACGATATGGCTGACGGGCAGGATCATGGCGGGGCGATGGAGGCTGTGACCGATCCGATGGAGCGATTGGCCGTCATTCGCGAATTGACGGCCAAGGCGCTGGTCGGCGAGCGAACCGGTGAACCTGCTTTCGACTGCCTTGGCGTTGTCGCACACGAATGTCGATTCACGCAAAAAATGGTGAATGACGTAATCGAAGGCTTCGCGCTCGATGCCGCCGACTGGCATCCGGGCCGCGAAAATGATCTGTACCGCTATTGCTACCATGTCGCAGGCGCGGTGGGCGTGATGATGGCAGTCGTCATGGGCGTTTCGCCGGAAGACGACGCGACACTCGACCGCGCCTGCGATCTCGGCCTTGCCTTCCAGCTGGCCAATATCGCCCGCGACATCGGTGAGGACGATGCCGCTGGACGCTGCTATCTGCCCGATGACTGGCTGGCGACGCTCGACATCGGTCCCGGCGAGCATATGAAACCGCACAACCGAAAGAAACTGGCGCTTATGGGCCGCTGGCTGGCGGACGAGGCCGAGCAATATGAATGTTCTGCCCGCGTTGGCGCGGCCGCCCTGCCCTTTCGCGCACGCTGGGCAGTATTGTCTGCAGCGGGCATTTACGGCGACATTGCGCGGCAGGTGCGTAGCGCCGGAGAGCACGCGTGGGATCAGCGGATTTACACGAGCCGCCCAGAAAAATTCCGCTGGGTCAGGAAAGCGCTTGTCGATGCGCTTGCCAATAAACCGCGCGAGATGGCGCGGGAAGGTTTGTGGACCAGGTCGAAGTAATATTCGTCGTCCCCGCGCAGGCGGGGAGGACGGCTAACTGCTCAGCAACGTCGCAGCCCGCTCCTCCAAACGCTCAACCGCCGCCTCATGTATTCCAGGCGAGCAGCAGATCAGGCCGAAATCATGCGGTTCACGCTTGTTGTAGGCAATCGGCTTGCCAAGCGCATCGGTCACCACTGCGCCAGCCTCCTGCGCGACGAGATGCGCCGCCGCGATGTCCCATTCATTGCCCCAGCGCAAAGTTGCGACGAGATCGGCACGGTCGCAGCCGACCATTGTCATGCGCATCGCGATACTGTTCGGCTTTTCCACGGTGACAAGATCGTGGTCGACTTTGGGGAGATCGTCGGCCGGAACGCGCGAACCGGGAAATCCGGTGCGTGTGCTGGCCGATAGGCGCTCTCCGTTGCAGGTGACCCCTTCACCCGCCGCTGCGACCCAGAGCTTGCCTTGAACCGGCGCTGCCATGACCGCAAAGACCGGTTGGCCATCCGCCACCAGCGCCACCGAAACGCACCAGCCGCTTCGCCCGCGCACATAATCGCGGGTGCCGTCGATCGGATCGACGAGCCATAGCAGCCGCGCATCGAGCCGTGCGGGATCGTCAACGGTTTCCTCCGAAAGCCAAGCTGCTTCGGGCAAGATCGCAACAAGGCGCTCCTTCAACAGCGCATCGACCGCCATGTCGATATCGCACACCGGATTCCCCTTGGTCTTCTCCCAGACTTTGCAATCGGGAGCATTACCCTCACGCCAGCTCGTAAAGGCCAGCGCCGCCGCGTCCTGAGTCGCGGCGATTACCGATATCCTGTCCAACGAATGCTCAGGCACCGGCGATCATCATCCCGTCTATGCGCAATGTCGGCACATTGTTGCTTCGAATGAATTCGAGGTCGTTGGCCGCCGTCATTGCGGCGAACATGTCCTTGAGGTTACCGGCAATCGTGAATTCGCTTACCGGCCCGGCAATCTCGCCATTGATGATGAGGAACCCGGCAGCACCACGACTGTAATCGCCGGTGACCGGATTGACGCCTTGGCCAGCCAATTCGTGAATGTAGATGCCGTGTTTGATGTCCGCCATTAGCGCCGCGACACTCACGCTACCGCCTTCCAAATGCAGGTTCGACGGGCTGACCCCTGGCGCGCCGCTGACGCCCCTGCTGGCGTGGCCGGTCGGCTCCAGCCCCAGTTGCCGCGCCGATGCGCTTTCCATCAGCCAGCCGGTGAGCACACCGCTGTCGATGATGCTGCGCCGCGCCGTCGGCAGCCCTTCCCCGTCGAACGCCTTCGAACCGAGGCCGCGCTTGCGGTGTGGATCGTCGACGACAGAAATGCTGCTATCGAACAATTGCTTGCCGTTGGCGTCGAGTAGAAAACTCGTCTTGCGCGCAATTGCCGAACCTGAAATCGCACCGAGCAAATGGCCGACGAATGAACTGCCTACGCGCGGGTCGAATATCAGGGGCATCTGTCCGCTTTTGACCGTGCCGGGATTGACGCGGGCGACCGCGCGTTCGCCCGCACGCTTGCCGACGGCCGCAGAATTATCGAGATCGGCCAGATGCCGCGCCGAGCGCCAGTCATAATCGCGCTCCTTGGCATCGCCCTCGCCCGCAAGCACGCTCGCCGAAATACCATAACCCGACGCCGACTTCACGCCGGCGAAACCGTGGCTCGTCGCCAGCGCGAAGATCGTGCGCCCTGCGCTTGCACCCGCCCCTTCGCTGTTGGTGACGCCGGAAATGGCGCGCGCCGCGTCCTCGCATTCGAGCGCGGCAGCCCGCAAGCTGGCGGGATCGGGGTCTTGCCCGTCGTCGGCATCGAGATCGGGCAAGCCGCCTTTCAGCAACCGGTCAGCGGGAGCCAGCCCTGCATATTGGTCTTCCGGCGCTTCCTTTGCCATGTCGATGGCACGGGTAACCAGTCCGGCCAGTATCGCGGGATTCATGTTAGAAGACGAAATCGTTGCCGAACGCTGACCTACAAAAACCCTGAGCCCGATATCCTCGCCCTCCGAACGCGCCACATCCTCCAGCGCGCCGAGCCGCACCTGCACCTCGGTCGAGGCATCGCAGACATAGACAGCGTCCGCAGCGTCGGCACCGGCTTTGATGGCTTGGGAAACGAGATTTTGCGCGCGGTCGAGCGCTTCAGTGGGCTTTAACATGCCCCCGCTTAGGCGCGGGGCGTTTTGCCGTAAACTAGAAAACCGTGAAAATAACCGCCAAAATAACCGGAATGCCCAGCGCGCCCGCCCAGATTTTTATCCGGTCGGAAGTGAAGCGCGTTTGCAGGCTAGTGTCGCCCAATTCGCTTGCCTCCAGCTTTTGCCAGCGGCGTTCCATATTGCGGCACGCGGGAATGACCATCGCTACAAACACCACGAGCATGAAATAAGGCAGGATCGACGTGCCTTCGGAATGCATCGCGGGCGAGGTGACGAAGATCAGCATTAGTGTATAGACCACCAGGCCGACCGCGACATGGTCGCTGATCCGCTTGGCATAGCTCTTATGCGCGCGGTTGTGCGCTGATTGCTCGGCTTTGGCCATCTTACTCTCCCCTGACGCTCTCTCCGGTCAAGGTTGTCACTAAGCGAACCCCAAGTCAAAGCCGTTTACCAAAAACTCAAGGCAACCCCAAAATCTTGTGGTTTTGCAAGGACAAGCGCCATTTGGGGTTGGCGTTGACGAATGAGGTTGCGACTTCGACATTCGCTCGGTTTAGCGACTCGTCGCCGCTGTCCATCGGCTGGATCAGGTGATGGGTGAAATCCCAAGCTTCCATCGCTGCGGTGTCGCTTCCCGGCTGGGGCCAGACAAGCTTCAGTTCGTCGCCGCTTCGTTGAACGATTTCAGATCTCGCCTTCGGGCTAATGCACACCCAGTCGATGCCGGGGTGCACAGGCAAAGTGCCGTTGCTCTCGATGGCGAGTGTGAAGCCTTCAGCGTGAAGCGCCTCGACGATTGCGTCATCGACCTGCAACATCGGCTCGCCGCCGGTTATCACGACATAGCGGTGGTTGCGTCCTTCGCCCCACAACTCTGCCACCTTCAAGGCGAGCCCGTAAGCGTCATATCGTCCGCCATTCTCACCATCCATCCCGACAAAATCGGTATCGCAAAACTGGCAGATGGCGGCGGCGCGGTCCTCCTCGCGCCCGGTCCACAGATTGCACCCGGCAAATCGAAGGAACACCGCCCGACGGCCGGCATGGACACCCTCACCCTGCAATGTCAGGAAAATCTCTTTGACCGCATAGCTCATGCGTAAACAGTCGGGTCAGACAGCCCCGCATCGGCAAAGCCCTTGGAGCGAAGTCGGCAACTGTCGCACTGGCCACAAGCCTTGTTGTCGGGCGAGGGGTCATAGCAAGACCAGCTCATCCCTGCATCCAGCCCCAGCCGCGCCGCTTCGGTCGCGATGTCGGCCTTGCTCAGATGCAGCAGCGGCGTGTGGACGGTAAAGCCGCCACCCCCTTTTTTGGCGCCTTCGACGCCAGCTTTGGTCGCAAGATTCGCCATCGCCTCGAACGATCGGATGAATTCGGGGCGGCAATCGGGATATCCCGAATAATCGAGCGCATTAACGCCGATCCACAGGTCGCGTGCTCCGCGCGCTTCGGCGAGGCCAAGGCACAGCGACAGGAAAATTGTATTGCGCGCCGGGACATAGGTCACCGGAATCGCGTTGTCCGCGACACCATCCTTTGGCACGTCGATATCGGCAGTTAGCGCCGAACCCCCAAAGCGCGTCAGGTCGAGTGGCAGGACGATATGCTCGACCGCTCCCAGATGATTGGCAATGGTCGCGGCCGATTGCAGTTCGATGCGGTGACGCTGGTTATAGTCGATAGTGAGCGCGATAAGGTCGTACCCGGCTTCACGCGCCAATCCGGCAACGACCATCGAGTCGAGCCCGCCCGACAGAAGAACAATGGCAGATTTGGTGTTTTGCGGCATGTAGGCGACATTTTCCGAAGGGTGGAGCGTTGCGCGGTGCAATTATGCTCCGAACGCCCATTCGGCAACCGAAAACCGGCGCGTCCCCATTCATTAATGCTTCACGCTGCCGCGACCATCATTGAGCAAAGTAATGGGGAAGCAGATGGCGTTTGCGGGTGCCAGCGACAATAGGGACAGATTGAGTTCTGCGGCGGCAGTGGTGGCCCTCCACGCGTTGGCAGGCTATGCCTTGCTAAACGCTTTTGATATCCGATCTAACGAAGTCGTGAAGTCGGCGCTTACCCATCTGAATGTCATTGACGTGCCCCTTCCGCCGGCGATCGCGGACGACAAGCCAAAGCTGGCGACGACCGATCCCGAAGGCGCTGCATCAGCGGCCAATCTCAAGAAAACCAGCGTACCGCGGGAAGCGCCAAAACGCATCGTGGAAATTCCGGTAGCCCAGCCTTTGCCCGCAGCGCCAAAGGCAGGCAAAGGTCGCGAGAACGACGCTGGTTCAGCAACCATAGCCGGACCGGGGACAGGAGCAGGGGGGATTGGGTCAGGCTTTGGCAGCGGCAATGGTGGCGATGGCACGGGCGGAGGCGGCGTAAAGTCGCGTGCAAAACTCATCAGCGGGCGGATCAAAAATTCCGATTACCCCGAATCTGCAACTGCCGCGAAACAGGGCGGCACAGTGACCGCGCATTTCAGCGTCGGCACCGATGGTCGAGTAAGCAAATGCCGCATCGTAAAATCCAGCGGCAATGCCGATATCGACACCGCAACCTGTCGGCTGATCGAACAACGATTTCGCTATGAACCCGCGCGCAATAAAGCAGGGCAGGCAATCAGCGACGTCACTGGCTGGCAACAAACATGGTGGCTTGAACGCGGCAGGCGGAAGATTCAGCGGCCCGAAGACGACCTGCCAAAGCCGCCGCGAATTTACGTGCCGCCGCCTGCGAATAAATAAGAGAGGAAAATGGTGCACCCGGAGCGATTCGAACGCCCGGCCCTCAGATTCGTAGTCTGATGCTCTATCCAGCTGAGCTACGGGTGCACTGGAAGGCGGCTATTAGTAGCGCCTCCCGGGATACGCAACCTCTATTTTATCGCCAACGCCGCCTGCGCCGCTGCCAGCCTTGCTATCGGCACACGGTAGGGCGAGGCACTGACGTAATCGAGACCAACGCTTTCGCAGAAGGCAATCGACGCCGGGTCGCCGCCATGTTCGCCGCAGATGCCGAGCTTGATATCGGTGCGGGTCGCGCGGCCCTTGGTCGCGGCGATCTCGATGAGCTGGCCGACGCCCTCAACGTCTAGCGACACGAAGGGGTCGCGGGCGTAGATGCCCTTGTCGACATAATGCGTCAGGAACCGTGCCGCGTCGTCGCGCGACACACCCAGCGTAGTTTGCGTGAGATCGTTCGTACCGAAGCTGAAGAAGGCGCCGACCTCGGCGATTTCCCCCGCCATCAAGGCCGCCCGGGGGAGTTCGATCATCGTGCCGACAAGATATTCGATGCGCTTGCCCTGTTCCGCAAACACCGCTTCGGCGGCCTTGTCGACGACCTCCTTCATCAGTTCGAGTTCACGGCGGGTGCCAACGAGCGGGATCATGATTTCAGGCACCGGCGCAACCGCCAATGAACAAGCCGCTTCGAAAATCGCGCGCGCCTGCATCTCGTAGATTTCGGGATAGGTAACGCCCAGACGGCAGCCGCGATGGCCAAGCATCGGGTTGACCTCGTGCAACTCCATCGCGCGCTGTTTCAGCACGTCGATGCCGACGCCAGCGGCCTCCGCGACATCGGCGAACTCCGATTCCTCATGCGGCAGGAATTCGTGCAGCGGCGGGTCGAGCAAGCGGATGGTCACCGGTAATCCCGCCATCACCTCGAAAATCTCGGCAAAGTCCTTGCGCTGTTCGGGAAGCAGTTTTGCCAGCGCGGCCCGCCTGCCCTTTTCATCCTCAGCGAGGATCATCTGCCGCACCGCGGTAATCCGGGCGGCATCAAAGAACATATGCTCGGTGCGGCACAGTCCGATTCCCTCAGCGCCGAAATCGCGCGCGGTCTGTGCGTCCGCAGGCGTTTCAGCGTTGGCTCGGACTTTCATCCGGCGGCCCGCGTCGGCCCAGACCATCAATGTGCCGAAATCGCCGACCAGTTCGGGCTGCAAGGTCGGCACAGCGCCAGCCATCACCTCGCCGCTGGTGCCGTCGATGGTGATGATATCGCCTTCGCCCAGATGCCGGTCGCCGATGCGCAAAGTCTTGGCCTTGGCGTCGATAATCAGCGTCCCCGCGCCGGACACACAAGGCCGCCCCATGCCGCGTGCGACCACCGCCGCGTGGCTGGTCATCCCGCCCCGCGCGGTAAGGATCCCCTTCGCCGCGTGCATTCCGTGAATGTCTTCGGGCGATGTTTCGATGCGGACAAGGATGACCGCCTCGCCCATCGCGTCATTCTGTTCCGCCGTGTCGGCATCGAAGACGATCTTGCCCGAAGCAGCGCCCGGCGACGCTGGCAGGCCCGAGGTCAGCACATCGCGCGGCGCATCCGGGTCGAGCGTCGGGTGAAGCAACTGGTCCAGCGCCATCGGATCGACGCGCAGCACCGCCTCTTCCTTGGTAATCAACCCAGCCTCGGCCATATCGACCGCGATCCTGAGCGCGGCTTTCGCGGTACGCTTGCCCGAGCGGGTTTGCAGCATCCAGAGCTTCTCGCGCTCGACCGTGAATTCGATGTCCTGCATGTCGCGATAGTGGGTTTCGAGGATGTCGAAGACGCGCGCCAGTTCGGCGTAAACTTGCGGCATCGCCTCTTCCATGCTCAACGGTTTCGCACCCGCTTTTTCGCGCGCCATTTTGGTCAGATATTGCGGCGTGCGAATGCCGGCAACAACGTCTTCACCCTGCGCGTTGATCAGATATTCGCCATAATAGGCATTTTCGCCGGTCGCGGGATCGCGGGTGAATGCGACGCCCGTTGCCGAGGTTTCGCCCATATTGCCGAATACCATTGCCTGCACATTGACCGCAGTACCCCAATCGCCGGGGATGTTGTTGAGGCGGCGATAAACCTTCGCCCGGTCCGACTCCCAGGAACCGAACACCGCGCCGACCGCACCCCAAAGCTGGTCGTGGACGTCCTGCGGAAAGGGTTTGCCCCATTCGGCCTCGACCAGTTTCTTGTACTCGGCAACCAAGACCTTCAAATCATCCGCCGAAAGTTCGGTATCGAGATAGATGCCGCGATCTTCCTTGGCGATCTCCAATGCCTCTTCGAACGCACCATGATCGAGTTCGAGCACAACATCGGCGTACATCTGAATGAAGCGGCGGTAGCTGTCCCAAGCAAAGCGCGTATCGCCCGAAGAGGTTGCGAGGCCTTCTACAGTATCATCGTTAAGCCC
>CAZQBS010000056.1:0-18545 GCA_964591835.1 uncultured Sphingorhabdus sp.
GTCGCTTGGCGTGAATGCATCGACCAAGGGCTTTACGCTCGGCGTCGCCTATGTCGATACCAACCGCCGTTCTATCTTTGCGTTCAAGGACAGCACTGCGGGCGTTGTGTTCAGTCTCGCTTACGCGTTCTGATCGAAGCCATCTTAAGTAAATTCATGTGCGCGGGCTGGCTTGACCTTTTTAAGCCGGTCTGCGCACATTGCTTTTCATGAGTGTAAACCTCGCAAACTGGATAGCCGAGCATAATATCGACGAGGTCGAGTGTATCGTTCCCGATATCAACGGCGTCCAGCGCGGCAAGGTGTTGCCGGCCAAGAAATTTCTTTCCTCGGTCCGCGACAAGTCACTCCGCATTCCGGGCAGCGTATTTATCTGCACGATCGACGGGCATTATCCAGAAGATATCGAGGATATCTGGGACAAGGACCCCGACAAGATACTGATAGCCGACCCCGATACGATCTGTGTCGCGCCGGGGTTCAAATCGCCCACCGCGTTCGTGATTGCCGATGCTTATAATGGCGACGGCACCGAGGTCGGATTGGCCCCGCGCAGTATTCTGAAAAAGGTCTTGCGGCTTTATGCCGACAAGGGCTGGCGCCCCATTATCGCGCCCGAGGTCGAATTCTACCTGGTCAGCCAGAATGTCGATCCTGATTTCCCACTGCAACCGCCGACGGGTTCGAGCGGACGCGCCGAAACAGCCAGTCAGCCTTACGGGCTTGAGGCGATGAACGAATATGAGGAAATCATCGACCACATCTATGACGATTGCGAACTGATGGGGCTCGATATCGACACGATGATTCACGAAATGGGCGCGGCGCAGCTAGAGGTGAATTTTATCCACGGTGACCCGTTGAAGCTGGCCGATCAGGTTTTCCTGTTCAAACGCGCGGTGCGTGCGGTGGCGAAGCAGCACGGCGTCTATGCGACCTTTATGGCAAACCCGATGGCAGGACAGCCGGGCAGCGCGATGCACATCCACCAGTCGGTGGTCGATGCCGAAACAGGCAAGAACCTGTTTGCAAACGCCAATGGCAAGGACAGCGCCTTGTTCCGCAGCTACATCGCTGGACTGGTCAAGTTCATGCCGCAAATTTCGCCGCTCTGGGCACCCAATGTGAACAGCTTTCGCCGGATGCGTCCCGACAGCGCCGCGCCGATCAACGTGCAGTGGGGCGAGGATAACCGCTCGTGCGGCTTCCGTGTGCCGATATCCGACAAAGCGAACCGCCGCGTCGAAAACCGGCTGCCGGGGGCGGATTCGAACCCTTATCTGGCGATGGCCGCCTCGTTGGTGTGCGGCTATATCGGCATGGTCGAGCGCATGGTTCCGGCGAAAGCCATTACGGGCAGCGCCTACAACCGCGCGCGCACCCTGCCGCGCACATTGGAGGCGGCACTAGACCGCTTTTCGGCGTGCCGCCCGGTGCGCAATTTGCTGGGCGAGGATTTCTTCGAGATATTTTACGCGGTGAAGGATTATGAGCTGTTCAACTACCAGTCGGTGGTGTCGAGCTGGGAACGCGAGCATCTGCTGCTGAGGGTGTGATGCCCGATCCGTTGAACAATACATATTACGCGGCGACTGCCAATGCGTGGGAAACGCAGCCTCGATTTGTGGGAGATCAAGAATATGACGTGGCCGTCATCGGCGGCGGCTTTACCGGATTGTCGGCGGCGCTTGCCTGCGCGGAAAAGGGGCTGAAGGTTGTCCTGCTGGAGGCCAAGACGATTGGTTTCGGCGCGTCGGGCCGTAATGGCGGTCAGTTGATTCCCGGCCTGCGCTGGTCGATGCAGGAGATTGACGCTGAATTCGGGCGTGAGCGGGCAAAGGCGATATTCGATTTGGCATGGAGCGCGGTCGAGCGGGTCAATGACCGTATTGCCGAGCACGATATCCACAGCGACCTGAAATCAGGACATCTGGAGGCGGCTTACAAACCCGCGCATTTCGACCATATGCAGCGCGAGGCTGCATTTCTGGCGCGCGAGTTCGGATGGGACTCGGTCGAAATCGTTCAGCCAGTCGACATGAGCCAGCACATCGATGGCGGGAACTATCATGGCGGCATCTACGACCGCAAAGGCGGACATTTCCACCCGCTAAACTATGCTCTGGGGCTGGCAAAGGCGGCTTTGAAGGCTGGCGTGGAGATATATGAAAACACACCGGTCAGAATAGTGTTCGATATTCAGGGGACGGAATTGATTACTCCTGAGGGAATACTGAATGCGGATGCTGCAATCGTGGCGACCGACGCATGGATCGGCGATATTGTCCCAGAGCTCGGTCGCTACACCGTGCCGATCATGAACTACAATATCGCAACCGCGCCATTGCCAGACGCGGACGCGTTGCTGCCGACCGATGCGGCGATTGCCGACAGCCGATTCGTTCTCAACTACTTTCGCTTGAGCGCTGATAAGCGGCTTATTTTTGGCGGCGGCGAAAAATATGTGCAAACGCCGCCGACCGACATCGGCGCATTCGTGCGTAAACATATGGCTGCCGTTTTTCCAAGCCTTGCCAATACGCCGATCGACTACGCCTGGGGCGGAGCGGTGGCCGTAACCGGCAACCGGCTGCCGCATATGGGACGCAAGGGAAATATCTTCTACGCCCACGGATTTTCCGGCCACGGCGCGCTGGTGACGACGCTGGCCGGTGAGTTGATGGCCGAAGCGGTCGTCGGCACGATGGAGCGCTTCGATGTCTTCGCGAGCCTGCCACACAGCCGCTTTCCCGGCGGCAAATGGCTCGCAAGGCCGCTCGCGACGCTCGGTTTGCTCTATTATGCGATGCGGGACCGATTGTGATCGGCTCTTGCGGGAACTTGCCAACCGTGTAGCAGAGTTTTTGGAGGCAAAAGCATGATCAGGCGGGCAAAATCATCGGCGACAATCGCGCCGCGCAGCGAGGCCGAGGCCTTCTTTGCGGCCAACCCGGACATCGATTCGATCGAGATGATCTACACCGACATGGGCGGCGTTCCGCGCGGCAAAAGGTTGCGCGCGCATGAAGTGCTGTCGGTCTACGAAATCGGGCGCTTCTTCCCCGGCTCGATTGCGGTAGTTGATATCACCGGGCAGGACACCGTTGAAACCGGGCTTGTCTGGGAAGACGGCGACGCCGACCGTTCGATGAAGCCGATCCCCGGAACGCTGGTCAAGACACCGTGGGCGGGCGACAATGCCGCCCAGTTCATGGTCGATTTTTACGAACTCGACGGCCAGCCGCACGATCTCGATTCACGCCACGTATTGGGTCTCGTCGTGGATCGTTTTACCGAAATGGGCCTGACCCCAGCTCTCGCGGTCGAACTCGAATTCTACCTCGTCGATCCCCGCCGTGCGCGCAATGGCGCCATCCGTCCGGCGCGGCCCGAATATAGTGGCTCGACGCCGCAAATGGTCGAGGTTTACGGCCTGCGCGAACTCGACGATTTCCGGCCGTTTTTTGACGAGCTTTACGAGACCTGCGATGCTCAAGGACTGCCGCTCGAATCCGCCATTTCTGAATTTGCACCGGGCCAGTGCGAACTGACTCTGCGCTATAAACCCGACGTGCTGCGCGCGTGTGACGATGCGATCATGTACAAGCGCGTCGTGAAAGCGGTGGCGCAGGCGCATGGGCTGGAGGCGACCTTCATGGCAAAGCCCTTTGCCGAACAGGCCGGGTCGGGAATGCACATCCATGTCTCGATGAACGATGCTTCGGGCAACAACCTGTTCGCCAGCGACGATCCCGAGGGCACGCCGATGCTGCGCCATGCCATCGGCGGGATGATCGCGACCGTGGGCGATTGCTTCGCGCTGTTTGCGCCGCACGCCAACAGTTACCGCCGGTTCAAGGCCAACAGCTACGCGCCGGTCGCGCCGACCTGGGGTGTCAACAACCGCACCGTCAGTTTCCGAATTCCGGCCGGGCCGCCGTCGAGCCGCCACGTCGAACACCGTGCCTGCGGCGCCGATGCCAACCCCTATCTGGCGGTAGCCGGCGTTTTGGCAGGGATTCACCACGGCATCGTCAATCAAATCGACCCCGGTCCGGCAGTGATCGGAAACGGATATGACCGCGACGGTTCTGGCGATGACAAGCCGCCCGGCAACTGGTTCGCCGCCGTCGACCGGTTTCACGCCTCGTCGCTAATGCGCGATTATCTGGGGGCGCGTTTTGTTGACATGTTCACTATCGTCAAACGCGTGGAGCAGGACCGCTATTTCGGTCAGGTGCCGACCATTGATTATGACTGGTATCTGAGAAACGCCTAAAGCGCGTTATTGGTGACGGTTGGAAAACGCGCGAGGACATTTTCGAGTACGGCTGGGTTGAGCAGGTCGGTAAACGCGCAGCCGACCATCGTGCCATCGTTCCACATGATCTCCGCCTGTAATGCGGCTAGCCCGGGCAGCGTCAGCCAAACACGGGTTCCTGCGCGCATTCCGGTCAGCGCTTCGCATGCAACGCCCGATAGCGACAGATCCTTCACGACCACTTTAAAGCCCGGCGACGCCGAAGGTCGCATCGACGCCGGAATATTCAGCCGTACACGTGGCGCGCTGCGGTCTTCCTGCGCGGCATGTTCGTAGCGCATGAAACGTTGACCAGCGGTTTTCGACTCATACATGACCTGATCCCCGAATATGAACGATCACGATTAAGCCAATATGGTAAAAGTCGTGTTCTGGATCAGGGTTAAAATTCGGTTCATTACGAATGTCGAGCGCCCGCTTGCATTTTTGCGCTTCGCTCGCCATATGGCGCTCGGGAGTCGGATGGACGTGGCACTCGCCAACTTGGTCAGATCCTGACGGAAGCAGCCACAACGAATTCGCTGCGGGTCATTCGGCTCCTATTTTTCATGAAATCACCTTGAGAAGCCTTCGACAAATGTCGATGAGCGGCCTAACGTGACCATGATGCCCGATTCCACCAATCCCGACTTCGCCGAGCGCGACCCGGACATGCCCGACGATGCGTTGGGTCTTGGGCTGGATATGCCCATACAACTCAAGTCTGCTGCCGCAGGAGGCACCGCTTACCGCGTGCTGGCGCGCAAATACCGGCCGCAGACCTTTGCCGAGCTGATCGGGCAAGACGCCATGGTGCAGACGCTCGGCAACGCGATCAAGCGTGACCGGCTGGCACATGCATTCCTGATGACGGGTGTGCGCGGGGTGGGCAAAACCTCGACTGCGCGGCTGATTGCCAAAGCGCTGAACTGCATTGGGCGAGATGGACAGGGCGGGCCGACGATCGACCCGTGCGGTGTGTGCGAGCCGTGCGTTGCAATTGCCGAGGGACGACATATTGACGTCATCGAAATGGATGCGGCAAGTCACACCGGCGTTGATGACGTCCGTGAGATTATCGAGGCCGTCCGCTACTCGGCGGTGTCGGCGCGCTACAAGATTTACATCATCGACGAAGTTCACATGCTGTCGAAAAACGCGTTCAATGCGCTGTTGAAGACGCTCGAAGAACCGCCGGGGCATGTAAAATTCCTGTTTGCGACCACCGAAGTCAACAAGGTGCCGATCACGGTGCTGTCGCGGTGCCAGCGGTTTGACCTGAAACGCATCCCCACCGAAATGCTCGCTAGCCATTTTGCTGAAATTGCGATGAAAGAGGCAGTGGATGCCGAGCCCGAGGCGCTGACTTTGGTCGCTCAAGCTGCCGAAGGTTCGGTCCGTGACGGCCTCTCCATACTCGACCAGGCGATTGCCCATGCCGATATGGAAGGCGACGACAAGGTCACTGCGGCGCAGGTGCGCGATATGCTCGGGCTTTCGGACCGTGGTGCAGTGCGCCGATTGTTCGGGCTGATTTTAGCTGGCGGTGCGCAGGCGATGCTGGCCGAGGCGAAATCGCAGTATAATCTGGGTGTCGAGCCGCTGGCGATGATGGCGGGGCTGCTTGCCGAGGTTCACCGCCTGACCCTAGCAAAGGTTGGTGCGCCGCGCGACAATGCGCTTGATGCCGAAACTGTGGCGATGGTCGAGGAGCGCGCCGATACGCTGTCGTTTCCGACGCTGCACCGGCTCTGGCAGTTGCTGCTGAAAGGCCATGAGGAAGTGTCGCGCGCGGTCGCGCCGCTCGACGCCGCCGACATGGCGCTGCTGCGCGTAATCCACGCAGCAACGCTGCCCGACCCCGGCGAACTGGCGAAGATGATCGGCCAGGGTGGATTTGTGGCTAGCGCGCCGCCGCCGTCTGGCACCGCGCCGGTGTTGCCGCCCGCCGACAACGTACAATCGCTGATGCCGGTGGATTTTGCCGCAATGCTCGACCGACTGGCGCGCGATGGCTATGTCAGTCTGGAAATGACCCTTCGCGACGTGTTGCGCGTCGTCGAATATGCGCCGCCGGTTCTGGCTTATCAGCTGTCGGGGCCGGTCGCGCCAGGCTTTGTCGCGGAGTTGCGCGATGCATTGGCCAAGGTAACGGGCAAGAAATGGGAGCTTGAGGAGCGCGAAGGCGCGGCGCAACCCAGTTTGCTGGAAATGGAAAAAGCCGAAGCAGAGGCCGACCGCCGCGCGATCATGGAATCGCCTTTGGTCAAAGCGGCATTCGCAGCATTCCCCGACGCCGAGCTGCTCGACAGCGACGGCGATGAACAAGACCAATGGAGTAAACGTGCATGAAGAGCATGGAAGACATGATCAAGGCGGCGCAGGATGCGGCGCAAAATATCCAGAAACAGATGGAGCAGGCGCAGGCGACGCTCGACACGATCAAGGTAGAGGGTGTCTCGGGCGGCGGACTGGTCAAGGTTCGCGCCACCGCGAAGGGCCGGATCATCGGGGTCGCACTCGATGACAGCCTGATCGTACCCGAAGACAAGCAGATGCTCGAAGACCTGATTACGGCCGCGTTCAACGACGCCCGCGATAAGGCCGACGCGGCGAGCAATGCGGAAATGGCGAAGATGTCGAGCGGCCTGCCGCTACCGGCGGGGTTCAAGCTGCCGTTTTAAGCGGGTTTTCCCCAAGTAATCGCAATAATTCAGCGCAAATTCATTGAATCCGGCGGAAACAGGCACATATTGTTGGCCAACGGGTAGGTTTCGCAATCGGGACCGCCATCTGGAGTATCTATGGAACTGAACCTTCCGCTGTTGCCGTTGCGCGATATCGTTGTTTTTCCCGGCATGATTGTGCCGCTTTTCGTCGGCCGCGATAAATCTGTCGTTGCGCTCGAAAAGGCGATGGCGGCGGACAAGGAAATATTCCTCGTGGCGCAGCTCGATCCTGCCGAGGACGATCCCGATATGGACGACCTCTATAACATCGGTGTGACCGCGACCATCATGCAGCTCTTGAAGCTGCCCGACGGTACCGTTCGTGTGCTGGTAGAGGGCAAGCAGCGCGCCGAGCTTGGCGAACTGGTCGAACATAAAGGCGACTATGTCGAAGCGCGGGTTTCGTTGATGGAAGAACAAGTCGCCGAAGGTCCGGAAGCGAGTGCATTGATGCGGTCTGTGACGGAGCAGTTCGAAAATTATTCCAAGCTGAACAAGAAAATGCCGTCGGAAACCGCGGTCCAGTTTAACGAAATCGAGACGCCTGCGGCGCTGGCGGATGCGGTTGCCGCGAATATCCAGCTCAAGGTATCGGACAAGCAGTCGTTGCTGGTTGAGGCTAATCCGCTTAGACGCCTCGAAATGGCGTTCGCCTTCATGGAAGGCGAACTGGGCGTGTTGCAGGTCGAAAAGAAAATCCGGGGCCGCGTCAAGCGCCAGATGGAGAAGACCCAGCGCGAATATTATCTCAACGAGCAGATGAAAGCGATCCAGCGCGAGCTTGGCAATGACGAGGGCGAGGGTGGCGACGAGATTGCCGAGCTACAGACCAAGATCGACACCACCAAGCTGTCGAAGGAGGCCAAAGCGAAGGCGACCGCCGAGCTCAAAAAACTTCGCGGCATGGCGCCGATGTCGGCCGAAGCGACTGTGGTGCGCAACTATCTGGATACCTTGCTCGGCATTCCGTGGGGCAAGAAATCGAAGCTGAAACGCGATATTGCCAAGGCGCAGTCGGTGCTCGACGAGGACCATTTTGCGCTCGAAAAGGTCAAGGACCGGATTGTCGAATATCTGGCGGTGCAGGCGCGGACGAACAAGCTGAAAGGCCCGATACTCTGCCTAGTCGGTCCTCCGGGTGTCGGCAAGACGTCGCTTGGACGCTCGATTGCCAAGGCGTGCGGGCGCGAATTTATCCGCCAGTCGCTGGGCGGCGTGCGCGATGAGGCTGAAATTCGCGGGCACAGGCGCACCTATATCGGTTCGATGCCCGGCAAAGTCGCGGCAAACCTCAAAAAAGCCGGAACGATGAACCCGCTGTTTCTGCTCGACGAAATCGACAAGCTTGGCCAGGATTTCCGCGGCGATCCGGCGTCGGCCTTGCTTGAGGTGCTCGACCCCGAACAGAACAACAAGTTCAACGACCATTATCTCGAAGTCGACCTCGACTTGTCTGACGTAATGTTCGTGACCACCGCAAACAGCATGAACCTGCCGCAGGCCTTGCTCGACCGGATGGAGATTATCCGGCTCGAAGGCTATACCGAGGACGAAAAACTCGAAATCGCAAAGCGGCATTTGCTCGAAAAGCAGATCAAAGCGCACGGGTTGAAGCCTGAAGAGTTTTCGCTGAGCGACGAAGGCCTGCGTGACCTGATCCGCTATTATACTCGCGAGGCGGGCGTTCGTACGCTGGAGCGCGAGATTGCCAAGCTGGCGCGCAAAGTGTTGCGCCAGATATTGGAGGGCAAGGTCACCAGCATGGCGATTACGCCCGACAATCTGGCTGATTATGCGGGGGTGCGGAAATATCGCCACGGTATCGGCGAGGACGAAAACCAGATCGGCGCTGTCACTGGCCTTGCCTGGACCGAGGTCGGCGGAGAATTGCTGACTATCGAAGCGGTGACCGTCCCCGGCAAGGGACAAATTCGCACGACAGGGAAATTGGGCGAAGTGATGGGTGAGTCGATCCAGGCGGCGCTTAGCTATGTGAAGGCGCGTGCGCCGAGCTACGGGATCAAACCGAGCCTGTTCGCGCGCAAGGACGTGCATATTCATTTGCCCGAAGGTGCTGTACCTAAAGACGGACCGTCGGCGGGTGTCGGCATGGTGACGACGATTGTATCGACGCTGACAGGCATTGCCGTGCACCGCGATGTGGCGATGACCGGTGAAGTGACGCTTCGGGGCCGCGTATTACCCATCGGGGGTCTCAAAGAAAAGCTGCTGGCGGCACTCCGCGGCGGCATCAAGACGGTGCTGATCCCTCAGGAGAACGAGAAGGACCTCGCCGAGATACCCGCAAACATCAAAGACGGTCTGGAAATCATCCCGGTCAGCCATGTTGATCAGGTGCTGGCGCGTGCGTTGATCGCGCCTTTGATCCCGATCGAATGGACCGAAGCCGACGAGTTGGCGGCGGCGTTGCCGGCGGCGATCGGCGGCGATAACGGCGCTTCGGTGACGCATTGAAGGCATAGCCGGGTCAGTTTTGCACCAGTTAAAGACGTTTCGTCGCAAAATTAGTGGAAAAGGGCGGTTTATAGGGGATATTTCCTTTGACAGCCGCCTTATTCTGCCCATTATCCCGCCACCGGCATTGCCGCGATTCATCAGTTCAATAATGAGTCTAACATATTCTTTGAGAGGGGGGTTCCCATAATGAACAAGCAAGATCTCGTCAGTGCAGTCGCAGACGCAAGCGGCCTTACTAAAGCCGACGCTGGCAAGGCCGTTGAAGGCATCTTCGACGCCATCACCGGCGCGCTGAAAAAGGGCGGCGAAGTCCGTCTGGTCGGTTTCGGCACCTTTGCCGTTGCAAAGCGCAAGGCATCGACCGGACGCAACCCGCGCACCGGCGAGCCAATGACGATCAAGGCTTCGAACCAGCCCAAGTTCAAAGCTGGCAAGGCACTTAAAGACGCCGTCAACTGATATTGGCATCCTCGTAGATGCAGGGAAGGGCGGGGCGAAAGCACCCGCCCTTTCTTTTTAGGCGCTCCGGTTCGATTCAACAAAAAAGCGCCCGAAGGCGCTCTTTCATCATGTTGATTTTTGCGAACTGTCAGGCAGCGAGGCGAAATTCTTTTTCGTTCTGCGTTGCACGCGGAAACGCGATAACCTCAGCCGACCGGCGGCCCTTCACTTCACCGAAAAAAATCCGACGCTCGCTCTGTACCGCAGGCGCAAATTCCATTTCGATCACTTCGGTGATGCGCGGCATTGCGTTGCCGACCGTCAACACGATCGCGCCGATTGAAGCGGCTAGGGCGATTGCGAAAAGCAGGGAAGCAATGAGGGTCATGGTACTGGTCCTTTCTATCCCTCCAAAGACACTTTGGCTGGGGTTTGCTGACTCGAATATAAACGACTCGTGCTCAATGTTCACTTTATGTTCTATTCTGTCAAGCGCTATTTTGCTTTCGGAAAAGCCTGAATTGCGTTGTTGATGACCTGTGGATAACTATCGGGGCCGAAAAAGGTTCAACCGCCGTTTCGACGCATCAATTCGCCCGCGACTTCCCGCGCCGTTCAGCAAACCATTGCTGCAGGATTTTTTGAGTGCAGCCTGTAAAGCCGCCAGAGCCGTTAACCGAACAGCTATTGGGCCGCAGGTCGCGCGCGAATGAATCCAGCGTTTCGAGCGCCGACGACCAAGACCTGTCGGTCACAACCTGTTCCTTTTTGCGCAACTCGACCGGAATGCGATAACGTTCATTCTCGGGCACGTTGGCACACACGACAATTTCATCGCCGACAGGCTCACGACATTTCTCTTCGCCAAAGGCAACCAGAAACGAAATGCGTTCTGGCATTTCGGACGGGTCGGGAGGAGGCGGATCGTCCTGTGCGAAAGCGGCCGGAGTAAACACGAGCGCAACGGCGAACAGGACAGCCTTCATGGTCAACATCGATTCCTTCGGGAGAGGAAATGATGACGCTAGGTTCCGTCAGTGAACCTGCCGTTAATGCTCCGCCCCGCTCACCCGACTTAGGGCCGCGCTTCCAGTATCATATTGAACGGCCCTTCGGTAGCGCGCCTGACCGAGCCGAAGCCCGCCGCCTTCAAAACCTCGGTCAGTTTCGCCTCCCCGGCCTGAGCGCCCAGCGCCGCGCCTACCTCTTGGTCGAGCGAGGTCGGCACGCAGATCATCGTCGAGGCGTTATAATAAAGCCGGCTGACCGGACTACCGACATTTTCGGACGCCCGATCGGCGGCGATCGGTTCGCAGATAAGCCAACTCCCATCCGGCTTCAGGCGTGTGCGCAAATGACGTGCGCAACCCTCTGGATCGCCCATATCGTGCAGGCAGTCGAAGGCAGTGATCAGGTCGAACTCGCCCCCGGATATATCCTTTGCCCGCGCCACTTCGAAACGGACCCGGTCTGCCAAGCCGTGATCTGCTGCATGGCGCCGCGCATCCTCGATAGACGGTTCGTGAAAATCATAACCGATGAACTTGGCTTGCGGAAAAGCCTTTGCCATCAACAGCGTCGAAAAACCAACGCCGCACCCGATATCGGCAACGCGCCCGCCGTTTGCCAGCTTGGCTTCGACGCCTTCAAGCGCGGGAATCCATGACTGTACGATGTTGTTCACATAACCGGGCCGGAAAAACGCGCCTGTGGCACAGAAAAGGCAGCCAGCCGAATCGCCCCAACCGACACCTCCGCCGCTCCGGAACGCGGCCTCGACCTTCGGTTCGGCCTCGACCATCGCGGCGATCAGATCGAAAGCACCCGCCATATATACAGGGCTGTCCTTGACCGAGAAAACCATGGCCGCCTCGGGCGACAGGCTGAATGCATCTGTTCCGGCATCGAGGCCCAGATAGCCGCTACATGCCTGCGCCATTGCCCATTCGCGAACATAACGTTCGGCAAGCCCGGTTCGTTTGGCCAGTTCCACAGAGGTTGCCGGTCCTTCGACCAGCGCATCGAACAGTCCGAGTCTCAATCCGATGCGCACCGTCGGAACGCTCATCGCCCCACCCAGATCGCCGAGCATCTTGCCGACGAACGCGTGTAATTTGTCCATATCGAGTTCAGCCGCAGCCATATCTTCTCTCCTCAAGAGCAAAAAATGGTGCGACCCGGTTTGTTATGGGGCCGCATCGGCGACCCCGTCATTTAGCGACAATAAACCGACAAATTCGGTAAGTCCAACCTCCGTGCCGCAAATATTACCCATCCGAGCGATAGTGCGACGGTCTCTTTCTCCTTGACGAAATCCCGCCACCCCTCTAACGGCCCCGCTCATTCCACATGGGAAACGCACATACCGGTGCGGATCGATGCTCTTTCAGGGTGCCGTGACGTTCTTGTTTCCCAGAGGCTCAACCGGAAGGAGAAGTACCATGGCGGCACCTGTCGTTACCATGCAGCAATTGCTTGAAGCTGGGGCCCATTTCGGCCACCAAACCCACCGTTGGAACCCGCGTATGAAGCCGTATATTTTCGGCGCGCGTAACGGCATCCACATTCTCGACCTGTCGCAGTCCGTGCCGTTGTTTGCACGCGCGCTGGATTTCGTCGCGCAGACTGCTGCTTCGGGCGGCAAGGTATTGTTCGTCGGCACCAAGCGTCAGGCGCAACAGCCGATCGCCGATGCGGCGCGCGCTTCGGGTCAGCATTTCGTCAACCACCGCTGGTTGGGCGGGATGCTCACCAACTGGAAGACGATTTCGAACTCGATTCGGAAACTGAAAACCTTGGAAGAGCAGCTCTCGGGCGAAATTACCGGGTTCACCAAGAAAGAAATCCTGCAAATGACCCGCGAACGCGACAAGCTCGAAATGAGCCTTGGCGGAATCCGCGACATGGGTGGCATTCCTGATGTGATGTTCGTGATCGACGCCAACAAGGAAGAGCTCGCAATCAAGGAAGCCAATGTTCTTGGCATCCCGGTCATCGCGATCCTCGATTCGAACGTGTCGCCAGACGGCATCGCGTTTCCGGTTCCCGCCAATGACGACGCAGCGCGCGCGCTTCGTTTATACTGCGATGCGGTCGCGACTGCGGCGAGCAAGGGCAATGTCAGCGCGAAGGTCGCCAAGGGCGTCGATATCGGTGCCGAAGTCGAGCCCGCTGCCGATCCCGCTTTGACCGAAGCTGCGCCTGTAGCTGAAGACGCACCTGCGACGATGGAAGAAGCTGTTGGGGCTGAAGAAGCGCCTGTTGCCGAAGCTGCTGCTGAAGAAGCACCGACCGCTGACGAAGCTCCTGCCGCTCAGGCATAACAACACTTTGTCACCCCCGACTTGATCGGGGGTCCATGGTCTGAACCATCAGTTTTGACTGACCTCTCAGGCTATGGATTCCCGCCTACGCGGGAATGACAAAATTGGTGGTTATGGATGCCACCATAGATCATTCGAAAGGACAATATTATGTCTGTAATTACCGCCGCTGCTGTCAAGGAATTGCGTGAGCTTTCCGGCGCTGGCATGATGGATGCAAAGAAGGCGCTTGAAGAAACCGCTGGCGATATGAATGCCGCAGTCGACCTGCTGCGCGCCAAGGGTCTTGCGACCGCAGCCAAGAAATCGAGCCGCACCGCGGCCGAAGGCCTTGTCGGCGTTGCCGTCGAAGGCACCAAGGGCACCGCAGTTGAGGTCAACAGCCAGACCGACTTCGTCGCCAAAAACGAACAGTTTCAGGATTTCGTCCGTTCGGTCACCGATGTTGCGCTGTCGCTCGGTGCCAACGATCCCGACGCGATTTTGGCCGCCAGCTATCCCGGCGGTGGCACCGTCCAGGAAAAGCTGACCGAGAATATTGCGACCATCGGTGAAAATCAGGTGATCCGCCGCGCCGCATCGCTGTCGGTGAACGCGGGCCGTGTGGTTTCTTATGTCCACAACGCCGCCGCCCCCGGAATGGGTGGCATCGGCGTGCTCGTTGCTCTCGAAAGCGAAGCCGATGCAGCGACGCTCGACGGCCTTGGCAAGCAGCTGGCGATGCACATCGCGGCTGCCTTCCCGCTATCGCTCGACGAAAGCGGTCTCGATGCCGACACGCTGGAGCGTGAACGCGGTATCGCGCGCGAAAAGGCTTCGGAAAGCGGCAAGCCAGCCGATATCGTCGAAAAGATGGTTGAGGGTGCTGTAAAGAAATTCGCCAAGGAAAATGCGCTGCTCAGCCAATTGTTCGTGATGGACGGCAAAACCGCGATCGCCGATGTTGTCGCACAGGCGGGCAAGGCTGCCGGTTCGGCGATCGTGCTGAAAGACTATGTCCGCTTCCAGCTCGGCGAAGGCATCGAGAAGGAAGTCTCCGACTTCGCCGCCGAAGTGGCTGCTGCGGTCGGCGCTTAAAATTCGGGCCATCCCTGTTTTGGCGGGGATAAGGCCTTGGCGATATGGCGCACGGCTCCTATAGCTGGGCGCCATTATTGCATCCGCTTGGGGTAGAAGAGTTTATGGGCGCAAACGGCTATCGTCGCATCCTGTTAAAACTGTCCGGCGAAGTGCTGATGGGCGACACCGCCTTTGGCATCGACCCTGATACTGTCGCGCGCGTTGCCGAAGAGGTGAAGGCGGCGCAGGATACGGGGTTGCAGATATGCCTCGTGATCGGCGGCGGCAATATTTTCCGCGGGATGGCAGGGGCTGCCAAGGGCATGGACCGCGCGCAAGCCGATTATATGGGAATGCTGGCGACCGTCATGAACGCGCTGGCGATGCAGAACGCGCTCGAGCAGCTTGGCGTGCCGACACGGGTGCAATCGGCCATCGAAATGGACAAGGTGTGCGAACCGGTCATCCGCAGGCGCGCCGAGCGCCATCTTGAAAAGGGGCGGATTGTTATCTTCGCCGCTGGCGTTGGCGCTCCCTATTTTACCACCGATAGCGGCGCAGCCTTGCGCGCGGCGGAAATGAAATGCGACGCTTTGTTCAAGGGCACCTCGGTCGATGGCGTTTATGATGCCGACCCGAAGAAGGTCAAAACTGCAAAGCGTTATGAAACACTGTCTTACGACCGTGTATTGTCGGATAATCTGAAGGTTATGGATGCCAGCGCCGTTGCGCTTTGCCGTGACAACAATATCCCAATCGTTGTCTTTTCGATCCGCGAACGGGGCAATATATTGAAGGTGCTCGACGGTTCGGGCACCTGCACACTCGTTAGCAATGAGGGAGTTTGAGCATGGCACAATATGACAAGGCCGATGTCGAGCGCCGGATGAAGGGCGCGGTCGAGGCGTGCCGGGGCGATTTGAGCGGTCTGCGCACGGGGCGTGCCAATACTACTTTGCTCGACCCTGTTGTTGTTGAGGTTTACGGCTCGAACATGCCGTTAAACCAGGTGGCCACAGTCAGCGCGCCCGAACCACGGATGTTGACGGTTCAGGTCTGGGACCGCTCGAACGTAACGCCCGTTGAAAAAGCGATCCGTTCGGCTGGCTTGGGCCTGAACCCGATTACCGACGGCCAGATGCTGAGGCTGCCGATTCCCGATCTGACCGAGGAACGCCGCAAGGAACTGGCGAAACTCGCCGGGCAATATGCGGAGAAGGCGAAAATCGCGATCCGCAATGTCAGGCGCGATGCCAATGATGGGCTGAAGACCGATGAAAACAAAAAGGAAATCAGCGAGGACGAGCGCAAGCGGTTAGAGACCGAAGTGCAGAAAATGACCGACGAGATGATCAAAGCGGTCGATGATGCAGCGGCGCACAAGGAAAAGGAAATTTTGAGCCAGTGAGGGCGGCTGCGGCCCCCGTTGCTGCCAGAATAGAGGCAGGCACCGGCACTATGCCGCGCCATGTGGCCATCATCATGGACGGCAACGGCCGGTGGGCCAAAAAGCGCATGTTACCGCGCGCTATGGGGCACAAGAAGGGCGTTGAAGCCGTTCGCAATATTGTCCGCGCCGCTGGTGAAATGGGGCTGGAGGCGCTTTCGCTTTATGCTTTTTCGAGCGAGAACTGGAAACGGCCCGAGGACGAGATCAGCGACCTGATGGGCCTGATGCGAAGCTTCATCAAATCAGACATCGACGAATTCACGGCGAACGACGTGCGACTGAAGGTTATCGGCGACTACAAGGCGTTTGCGCCCGATATCGTCGAAATGATCGAAGACGCCTTGGCGCGCACTGCTCATAATAGCAGAACTACATTGGCGGTTGCACTTAACTACGGGTCAAAGGACGAACTCGCCCGCGCGGCGCAGGCTGCGGCGGCAAAGGGTCCGATCACGCCCGAGACAATCGAAGCCCATCTCGACACCGCAGGAATGCCCCCGCTCGATCTGCTCATCCGCACCTCGGGCGAACAAAGGCTGTCAAACTTCATGCTGTGGCAGGCGGCCTATGCCGAATTCTGGTTCACCGACACGCTCTGGCCCGATTTTAACGCGACGGAACTGGCCCGCGCCTTGGATGAATTCGCAGGCCGCGAAAGGCGCTTCGGCGGACGATGAGCGAAAACACCGTACCGCTGCTCAAGCCACGTTCCGACCTTGGCATTCGCACGATATCGGGCGTTATCATGATGAGCGTTGCAATCGTTGCCATCTGGCTTGGCGGTTATGCGTTCATGGCACTGGTCGTGCTTGTCGGATTGGGCGTGCTGTGGGAATTTTCGAATCTGGTGCTGCGCTTCACTGACAGGACAAGCGCGCGTGCTTTGTGGCTGTCCGGCGGCCTGTTTTATGTCGGTTTGGCATGCTTCACCTTACTCATGTTCAGCACCCCGTTTTTTGGCATGACGCCAGCCATATTGCTGATTGCCGGCGTAATCGGCACGGACGTCGGTGCTTATTTCGCCGGACGTACTTTCGGCGGGCCAAAAATTGCGCCGAAGATAAGCCCGTCAAAAACCTGGTCTGGACTTGGCGGGGGGATGCTCGGGGCTGGAATTGCGATGATTGCCATTCAGGCTCTCATATATTGGGGCAGGGTGGACGCGCGCGATCATAGCGATATTTATCTTGCCTATAGCTGGAAAGGCCTTGCCTTAACCGGCTTTGCGCTTGCCGCAGTGGCACAGACGGGTGATTTCTTTGAAAGCTGGATGAAGCGGCGCGCGGGAGTGAAAGATTCAGGTCGGCTGATACCTGGCCATGGTGGGCTTTTCGACCGGACCGATGGCTTGATCGCGGTCGCGTTTGCCGCCGGTCTGATTATCGTTGTCCAGCTTTCGCTCGGCGGGTGGCAGCGGTGAAACGTTCGGTTTCGATCTTCGGAGCAACTGGTTCGGTAGGTCTGTCCACGCTCGACCTCGTACGGCAGCATCGGGGTGCGTATCGTGTCGTTGCGCTTACCGCTAACGGCCATGCCGCTGAACTTGCGGCCTTGGCGGTGGAGTTCGATGCGGAGTTGGCGGTTGTGGCCGATGAAGCTGCTTATCCGGCACTGAAAGAAGCGTTGGCGGGCACTGGTATACAAGCCGCCGCCGGGGCCGATGCTTTGATCGAGGCAGCCAGGCGCGATGTCGACTGGACGATGGCCGCCATTGTCGGCTGCGCTGGCCTTCCGCCGACCATGGCGGCGATTGAACAGGGGAGAACCGTAGCGCTTGCCAACAAAGAGGCGCTGGTTTCGGCTGGCGCGCTGATGATGGCGGCAGTCGACCGGTCCGGCGCGACTTTGCTACCTGTTGACAGCGAGCATAATGCGATCTTCCAGTGCCTGGCCGGTGGCCGTATCGACCAGGTCCGAAAGATCACGCTCACTGCAAGCGGCGGGCCGTTCCGCAACCACAGCCTCGAACAGATGCGCGCCGTCACCCCCTCACAGGCCGTCGCGCATCCCAATTGGGATATGGGAGCCAAAATCAGCGTCGATTCGGCGACGATGATGAACAAGGGACTCGAGCTGATCGAGGCTCATCACCTGTTCCCCGTCGGGCTCGACAAGATCGACATCCTCGTCCACCCGCAATCGGTGATTCATTCGATGGTCGAATTCGCCGATTGCTCGACGCTGGCGCAATTGGGTTCTCCCGATATGCGCATTCCGATTGCCAGCGCGCTTGCATGGCCCGAACGGATTGCCACCACCTGCCAGCCGCTCGATCTGACGAAGATCGGCTATCTAAGCTTTGAAGCCCCCGATTCTGTGCGCTTTCCGGCGCTCCGTCTTGCGCGCGCTGCCATTCTGGAAGGTGGTGCCAAGCCCGCCATCCTCAACGCAGCCAACGAAGTCGGGGTGGCCGCTTTCCTTGCAGGACAGATCGGCTTCCTTGATATTGCTGCACTGGTCGAGGACACGCTGGACGGTTATGACGCCAACGTTGCCATGAATTGCCTCGAAAGCCTGTTCAGCATAGATGCAGCCGCGCGGTCATATGCGCGCGAACATATGAAAAAGGTCGCATATGCCGGTTGAAGCCCCCAATATTTTCGTCACCGTGCTGGCGTTCGTCACCTTGATCGGTACTTTGGTCGTGGTGCACGAGCTCGGCCATTATTTCGTCGGGCGCTGGTTCGGGGTGAAGGCGGAGAAGTTCTCGATCGGCTTCGGCCCGCAACTGTTCGGTTGGACCGATAAACGCGGCACATTGTGGC
>CAZQBS010000057.1:0-17174 GCA_964591835.1 uncultured Sphingorhabdus sp.
GCCCCAAGTCCGGTCTCGCTCTGCGCGATCTGGTACCTGCGTAAGTCCTCGTCGGTCGCGCTATCGGGTGGCCGACCCAGCCAGGTCGCAAACCGTGTCACGTCGCGCAGGTAGTTGCGTTGCGTCGCGCGAGACAGGCGATGCAGCTTCATATCTTCTATCATCCGCTCGCGCAGATTGGTGGCAGGGGTAGTGTTGGTCATCGTTCCACTCCTCAATTGAAAGGAGTCGGAGGGTCTGCCTCTAGCGCGTTTCGCTCAACCGGGATGCTGGGTCGCCAAAGGCGCGCGCGACCTCAACACCAGCACCATTCCCGCGCCAGCGGGTCGTCTAATCGCCTGCCCGCCAATAGTACTTCTGCGTTGGAAGAAGGTTCGTTCGTATGCTGGGAACATGGTCGTCTACGCGGTCGATACTGGTTGATCGCCGCAGGATAGAAATTCGTGGGTGAGAACTTCCTATGTTCGTGCCGCAATTCGCCAACAAGGGCGTTGCTTCCCGCTACCCGGAATGATCTCATCCGCGTCCCAGCAGGGACGGACCGGAGCATCCAGCTGGATGCAAACTCGTAATTCTTCCTACGGATTTCCGGTATACTTTATGCTGCCACCTCGCTTATCCGACGATCAAACAGCTCCCCTGTTTTCATCATCGTGTGCATGATGACCGCGAGCTTGCGAGCCAGGGCAACCGCTGCGCGCTTGAAGCCAAGGCGCTCCCGCAACTGGAGACCCCACCGGCGCAGAGCGCTATCTGCGATGGACCGGGTCAGAATGACCGCCGCTGCTTCGTAAAGCAGGGTGCGCAGATGACTGTCGCCACGACGGGATATATGGCCATCAAAATCAACCTCGCCGGACTGATAGCGTTTGGTGGTCAAGCCAACCCATGCACCCACGGATCTAGAGTTTTTGAAGTTGGCTGGATCTTCAATGGCGGCCGTGAAAGCCGTCGCGGTCACAATCCCCACACCCGGGATCGACATGAGCAGGCGGCAATGCTCGCTCTCGCGTCCCAGCGCGACCATCTGCGTGTTCAACTCCGCTACCTGCCGCCGCATATCGCTCCAGGCTTGCAACAAGGGCAGGATGATCCGCGACAAAGCGGCATCGCCTTCAACCAAAGCCCGAACGTTGCGCTCAAACACACCGCCGACCCCCTTGGGTGCAATCAGGCCGAATGTCTTGAGCAAGCCACGGATCTGATTGGACATCTGGATCTGCATTTTCAGCAGCAGCTTGCGACCCGTGATGAGTGTCCTGGTCAACATGCTGTCAAAACCCTTGACGCGAACCTCGCGGTAAAATCCGACTTCTGCCAGATGGGCGAGGCCGTCGGCATCGTTCGCGTCTGTCTTGTTAGGCGCCATGTCGAGATGGGCCTTGGCATGGCGCGCATCAATGCAGATCGCGGGCAATCCCTCCTCGATCAGAGCATGGTAAAACCAAACCGACAGGGGACCGGTCTCGAACACAACCCGCTTTGCCTGCGGCGCACGTTTGCGAATCACTTCTGCCAAAAGCTTTGGGTCAGAAGGGCTCTTCCCGCGCCAAATTCGCTTGCCGTCCTGACGAACCGAAATCGAAGTGTCTTTCAACGAAACATCAAGGCCAATATACTGTTCCATGGTTGTCCTCCATCAGATGCCTGGGCACGGTCCATTCCGTGAGCCGGTTTTTCATCTTATCCGAGGGCAACCAACCTGAAAGCAATCTCGAAACACAAACCGACTTCCGCGGCCGATGCTCCCGCGATTACTCTATGTTCGTACTTGTTAGCTATTCTGTTGAAAAAGTCAGGCAGCGTAATTTCGTTACGCGCCATCGATCAGATGGAATCTCGTGCGTTGACGTGTTGAATCGAAATTACGCGCCGCCGCAAGGATTGAAAGAAAATTACGGGGCCTTCAGATAGGGGGACTTTTTCAACAGAATTTTAGCGGATGCGGTCGACAAGAATCCCGCAATCGGAGCCAGTGCATCGCAGCCGCCAACGTCGAAAATGTGTGGGAAGTTGACATTCAACCGTCTTAGGCCAAAGATCACGGCTTGCTGGAATTCGCAGATACCAATGTTTCAATCCGCTCCGTGCACACAGTGTGAACCACTCGACCCAGCTCCTCGATTTGCTCACTCAGCCACTTAAGTTCATCGGAAGAAATTTTGTAATGCTTGGAATAGCGCGCCTTCACATAAGCTTCTTTGAGTTTTTCGAACATAGCTCGGTCTTTGCGGTTATCACGCGGCCAAACGTAAGTCAGACGGGTATCTATTCGTTCTGCCTGCGTGCGTAAAAAACCTAAATTGTGAACATGCGGCGTGTAGAAAGTGCAAACCAACAGGACACAGTGATAAAGAAATTCTGCTCCTTGGTGCATGTCGAACGCAGCTTCCTTCAACCTTCCATGATCAGCAACATACTTGGCAGTGTCCATACGCCCTGCAGCTGCAGGAAACCATTCCTCAAAATACTCCTTCGCCATTGCTAGCGCGGCCTCGGGCGTTTTTGGCTTCGGTGTGTGCAATTCGGTATCGTCAGCCTGATAAATGGCGATGCCATCCTTGGCGACATCCATGAAAAAATAACGACCATGGGCGAGACCGTCGTTTACCTCGCCAAGCGTGTGAACGATAAAGTTGACTGGCGTCTTGAGGCTTTTCGTGATGCCAAGTTCCTGAAACAGCCGCTCTTCAGCGTTTGTCCAGTACCGCACTCTATCGGCAACATCCTTGCGGTTGACGATGATAAGGAGATCAAAATCGGACCTATAGCCCTTCGCTGTATGCGGCTCCTCGACCCAGCCACCGCGCGCATAGGAACCATATAATATGACTTTCAATATCCGGCCTGACTTGCGCTTACCTGTCGCCAGCGCCTGCACATCGTTAAACTCTTCGAACAGGATTTGGAGCACGCGTTCGAGCTCGCGCTGTTTTGATGGCGGTAAATGATCGAGGTCGGTTCGCATGTTGATTTCCAATGTGAAAGTTCGCAGGACTCTTGGCAAGCATCATTGCTGTTCTGCTCCACTTGGCCGGTGCAATTTTGGATTGACCGGCAGTGTGGACCACGATCGGTCATTCGATAGCCCAGATCGCGATGCCCATCTTCCGTGCCTTGTCGACGAGGTTCGCATTGATGCCATTGCCGGGACAGGCGACAACGGCCTTGGGCAAAGTTTCGATAAGCTGATCATTGCGCCGGAACGGCGCCGCTTTCTTGAACCGGTCCCAGTCAGGACGGAACGGAACGTGCGTGATTTTGCGAGCTCGCGCCCAGAGCGAGGCGATATGTTCGCCGCCAGTTGCATTGCCGCCGTGAAACAGGACCATGTCGGGATATTTGGCAAGCACCTTGTCGAGGACAGCCCAGATGCGGGTGTGATCCTGATAGGCCGGACCGGAGGTGAACGCGATACGAGTGCCTGCTGGCATGAACGGCTCGTTTTCAGAGCGGCGTTTGGCGGCCAAATAATCGCGGCTGTCGATCATGGTTGCGGTCAGGGTGCGGTGATTGATGATTGAGCCTGTCCGAGGTGCCCAGTTTTTGCGGAAATGGATCTCGAATTGGTCGGCAGCAGCTTCGCGCATAAACTCCATAGCGTTGCGGCGTTCGATGAGCCCGATCCCTTCGCGGATCAGCTGCTCAAGTTCGAAGGATTTGACCTCGGATCCATCCTGTTCCTGCTGGCTGCGTTTCTGCGCGTCCTCATTATCGTCGAGTTCACGCTGGATACGGAACTCTGCGCGGTGGAAGAGATTGACAAGCGACCAGCACAGATATTCAAGATCAGGTTCCATCCGTGTGTCGAGCATCGTGCCAATGAGGGCATCGAACATGTCGGTGACGGCGCCTGATGCAATCCGCTCTTCGGGAAGTGGCCTTGGGTCGGCTTCATCGCTGAAGGGGCGATAGCCGTGAAGGGCGATTTCATCGAGAAGATGAGCGGTGGGCGAGATTTCGTGTTCGGGTTCGTAATCGTGAATATCGGTCATATCGATGTCCTTGGGGTATTGGGACCGGGCAGTTCGCCCGGCCTTCATGGACGTCCCTCAGACCGGCTGCTGGGAGGCTGCACCCGCTATGTCCCCGAGAGTCATAGTTTTGGGGTGGCTTGGGCCGAAGCGTAAGCGAAGGATGGCGGACGGGCGGCTATTTTGGGTCGCGATGGAAAGGCGGGGATGGTCTGTCTGTCGCATCACGTGATACAATGCTTCCACCCCGCCGCCGGAAAATAGCCGTTTGCCCGCCATTGCGGCCTTCCGGCAGCCGGTCTCTCGGACGTCACTCGAAGAAGGCCGAGCGTGAGCCGGAACTGTCCCGGATGGATATGCACTCGCAAATTCCGATCCCTCAACCTCGTATCGGCTTATGCACAATCGGTGGAGAAGCGTGTTCGATCCTGCTCGTGTAATTGGCAGCAAACATACTGCCCAAGTCGGTGGACGCCATGTTCGCGCAGGTCGTCGTTGAAATCGCCGAGTGCAGGCATGATTGAGACAATATCGATGCCTGCTGTCATTGTCCGGTCGGTCAGGATTGCAAACGCTGCGTCACCGGCCGGATCCCGGTCGCGCGCGACATAGAGGCGGCGCAGTGTCGGCGGAAACAGTATCGCGGCAAGATGGGCGGACGAAGTAGCCGCTGCAACCGGCATGGCTGGCATCACTTCGCGCAACGATAGCATAGTTTCGATGCCTTCGCCTGCAATCATGACGTCGTCCGCACGGCCGAACCGCACTGCGTTTCCAAGAATATTGCCCATTGCCCGGCGCGGCGTGGAGACCAGGGCTTTTTGAATGTGCGAATGGTCTGTGCCCGATGAAGATAAAAATGTCCGGTGCGTACCTGACTGCATACCGTCATTATCGGTAACGGCCGCGATCATTGCCGGAAACGAGCCTGAAGTACCGGGTTCATCATCCGCATTCGGTCGGTAATAGCAGCGTGGATGGAAACGCAGTGCTGGCAAGTCCAACAATGATGTTATGCCCCGCGATCGCAGATAAGTTGCAGCCAGCGTGCCGGCGAGAGGTTTTGAGGCGCTAAAAAGACGCCTGGCAGCTGTTGGAGAACCTGTTCGTAGGGGCGTGGCGATTGCTTTGTATGTGTCGCTATCGCGATGTGAGGTTGCGGGAAGACTTAGAAAGCGTTCGGCTTCCTCGATTGTCTCAAATAGCGTCGCGTGGCGTTTGTTCAAGCGAATGAGATCGAAAAGGTCTCCATATTCGCCGGTTGCGGCATCGACCCAGTTGCCGATAGCTCCGCGGTCGGTTTCGAACAGCCGAACGTAAAGGCTGCGACCGGCTGCTCCGGCGATATTGCCGACCATCCAGTAGCGCCCTTCGCGCCTTCCAGCAGGAAGATAATGACGGCAGACACTTTGAGCATTTGCAGCGAGCTTCTCCGAAAGTTCGGCAGCGCGGCTGGAAAGTTTGCGCCTTGCGGATAGTTTCTGCTCAGTCATGTCAGGCAGCCTTCCGGTCGGCTATCTTTAGCAATGGATGCCGTTCGAAAAGATATGCCAGTGCAGATAACCCAGTCATGATATCGTCGGGAACGAACAAGCGCAGTTTCCAGCTGATGATTTCGGAGAACAGTCCTGCTGCCTTCAAGCGGTCCACCGCAGTCGAAGTGAAACCGGTCAACTCGATCCGGCTGACCTGCATCAGCTTCGAGCGGCGCAGTTGCAGACCGTCCTGAAGGTGCAGCACCGTGTGACCTTCACGAAGCAGTGCGAGTGCCTGCGTTGCCGACAGGACTGGCGTGTCGGTCACAACCGCGTTCGCCGCCCATGCCGGTGACACCCTGCGACCAACTATGCGGGTGCCATCATCTGTCTGGAGGCGGTAAACCCGGGCCGATTCTTCCGGCAGCCTTTTCCAGATCGGCAATAGCAGCCCAGTGACGATATGAAGTTCGCTAGTCGTATATTCAGGCATCTGCGCTATTTCGGCCTGCCAAGCCTCTGAAAAGACAGTCTTGTCGGCATGTTTCCAACTGGTCTCGGCGATTGCGTCGACCGCAAATGCAAGCCGCTCCATCGGTCGGACCAGTCGAACCCGGCGTTCGACTGCACCATCATCCAGCATCACACTTCGGGCAGGCAATTGCACTGCTGCACGCTTCGAGCGCGTGTTCACAAGCAACCTGGAATCGGGTTTGCGCAACAGGTCGAGCGCTTCGACCAGTTCAAGCGGGCAATTCCGGTGGCGCACCGATATTGTCAGAAGCCGTGTCTCGGCACCGGTGGAGGCATGCGTGTAGATCGGCCGGCTGTCGGTAATATTGAAACTGTCTGCCCTGAGTGTCTCAAGCCCAAGATCATATGTTCCGCCCGTAACTGCGCTCTCGATCTTGGCTGCCAGCAATTGCTCGAACACATTGAATATTATGTTCTGCGTGGCGATCGTCAGGGCGAGCAGCCGGTTCAGAAACGTCGTGATTGGAGGCAGTTCGTCCTTGAGACAGCCGCTGTTGTCGACAAGCGAGAGCCCGGTCATCGTTTCGAAAGCTGTGAGCGAGCAATGCTCGACCTTTCCAGCATGGATTAGTGTGTAAAGCTGGTGCAGAGCATCGCGCGCATATAGGCTTTCAAGATTGTCCTCAGGCCGGAAAAGGCCTTGGCCTCCTGTCTGGCGCTGGCCGCGAGTGATCGCGCCCAAGGTATCGAGCCTCCGTGCAATGGTGGAAAGGAAGCGCTTTTCTGCCTGAACATCGGTTGCGACCGGTCGGAAGAGCGGCGGTTGCGCTTGATTGGTGCGATTAGTGCGACCAAGCCCCTGGATTGCTGCATCGGCCTTCCAACCCGCTTCAAGCAGATAATGATGGCGAAGACGCTGGTTGCGCGCGCCAAGATCGGCATGATAACTTCTGCCCGTGCCGCCCGCATCGGAGAAAACAAGGATCTGCTTCTTGTCTCCCATGAACGCTTGCGCTTCAGCGAGATTGGCACTGGCGGGGCGGTTCTCGACCGCCAGCCTGTCTCCTGCATTATCCGTCTTGCGCACGATGCGCCGCGATCGTCCGGTAACTTCGGCGACCATGTCGGTTCCGAAACGCTGAACGATCTGGTCAAGCGCTCCCTGGACAGGCTCCATCGATGCCAGCCGATCGATCAATCGGTCGCGCCGTTCGATTGCGTCCCGGCACTGCACGATATTGCCATCAGCGTCATAGGCAGGCCTTGAGGCGAGATTGCCACCGCCGTCGGTAAAGCTTTCGTAAAGCTGGGTTGGAAAGCTGTGCAGCAGATAATCCAGCACATATTCGCGCGGTGTAATATCGACCTGGACATCGTTCCATTCGCTCGGGTCGATATCAGCCAGTCGCCGCGAGAGCAGAGCTTCGCCTGTCGATACAATCTGGACAACTGCTGCATGGCCATCGGCAAGGCCTTGTTCGATCGACCGGATCAGCGTTGGCGTTTTCATTGCCGTAATCAGATGATTGAAGAACCGCTGCTTGGCAGACTCGAAAGCCGACCGCGCTGCTGATTTGGCCTGCGGGTTGAGCGTGCCATCGCTGCTGGTCACGTTTGCAGCTTCCAATGCAGCATCAAGATGCCCGTGAATGATCTGAAACGCACCTGCATAGGCATCGTAAATGCTGGTTTGCTCTGCCGTCAGCTGATGCTCGAGCATCTCATACTCGACGCCTTCGTAAGACAATGATCGGGCTGCAAATAGTCCCAGTGCCTTGAGGTCCCGAGCCAGCACTTCCATGGCCGCAACGCCGCCCGCTTCGATGGCAGCCACGAAATCAGTTCGCTTATCAAAGGGAAAATCGGCTCCGCCCCAAAGCCCGAGCCGCTGTGCATAGGCAAGGTTTTGGACTGTCGTGGCGCCTGTAGCCGACACATAAAGGATGCGGGCATCGGGCAGGGCGTGTTGCAGTCGCAGTCCGGCGCGGCCCTGCTGCGACGGCGCAGCATCGCCCCGTTCGCTTTTGCCGCCACCGGCATTTTGCATGGCATGGCTTTCGTCGAAAACAATAACTCCGTCAAAGTCAGTCCCCAGCCAGTCGACGATTTGCTGGACACGCGAAACCCTGTTCTCGCGCGCATCGGAACGTAGCGTTGCATAGGTTGTAAAAAGGATGCCCTGATCAAGGTTGATCTCCGTGCCTTGCCGGAATCGCGAAAGCGGTGTGATCAGCAAAGGCTCCTGCTTCAGCGCACGCCAGTCGCGCTGGGCATCTTCAAGCAGTTTGTCCGATTTCGATATCCACACCGCGCGCCTGCGACCCTTGAGCCAGTTGTCCAGCAATATTCCGGCAACCTGTCGGCCTTTGCCGGCCCCCGTACCGTCGCCCAGAAACCAGCCCTTGCGGAAGCGGACAGCACATTCGCAATCGTCGGGCGCGGCCTCGACCTTGTCCCAAGATGCATCGATGGTCCAGTTTCCGGCCAGATGCTGTGCGTGCGCTTCGCCCGCATAGATAACGGTTTCCAGTTGTGCGTCCGAGAGTAGGCCTTGTTCGACCAGCCCCGACGGAAAATGCGGTTGATAGCTTGGCCTTGGCGGAGCAACTGAGGACATTGCTGCGGACTGGACTAGTCTGGTAGGATGGGGCTGCGCGCCGACAATCCTGACAGATTGGATCACAAAAGGTTCGTAAAGTGCCTCGCCGAGCTGGCCATCGCTCGATCCCGTCCAGTCGACTGTCTCATAATCGAGGACAGTTGCTTCAGGACATTGCGATGAAACAGCAGCCATGCCGATTTTTGCCGACGCAGGATATGAGCGCAATCCACATTTGGGACCGAGCGATGCAGCTGGTGTTTCGGTAGGCGACCGAGGCGGCAGCGCGTCTATCAGCCAGCGCAGCAGCGTTGGAAGGTCAGCCGCCATTCCTGTTGAATGCGGAAACACAGCGGGATCGTCAGCCGCGACCTTATCGATAATGGTGAGACGGGTTTCGACGGCGGTGCCATGCGGTGCGAAAACGCTGCCCGCAATGGTCGCAGTGAACACCATGCGAGCTTTGTCCTGCAATCGGATAAAGCTGTCGCGGTACTTATGATGTCCAGGTGAACAATTTGCGCCGGTGATTGCAACTAGTCGGCCTCCATCGGCAAGCCGGGCAAGGGCTGAAGACAAGTGCCTGATTGCGGTATCAGCGACGCGGGCTTCGACATTGAGCGCCACTGAAAATGGCGGGTTCATCACGATACAGGTCGGAACAAGGGCACTGTTCAAACGGTCATGTATCTGTGCTGCGTCGTGTATGGTGACGGCATCGGATCCGAACAGCCTGGCCAGAAGCGATGCCCTGTTGCTGGCTGCCTCGTTGAGTGAAAGTCGGCATTCTGCAAGTTCGCCCATTATTGCCAGAATGCCAGTCCCTGCTGACGGTTCTAGCACAAGCTCGCCGGGCACGAAGCTCGCGGCAAAGCCTGCCACCCACGCCAGCCCCAGCGGCGTTGAAAATTGCTGAAGAGCGATCATCTCCTCGCTCCGCCTCGTCTGGGTCGGGGCAAGTCTGGCAATTCGCTCAACCAGTTTCAGCTGTTCCAAGGGATCGGGCGATCTGGCAGAAATAGCCGGACCATAACGCCGCATGAAGAGCACTTGCGCAACTTCGAGAGCTTCGTAGGCCGTTTTCCAGTCCCAGGCGCCGCTGGCGTCGCTTGCGCCAAATGCGGACTGTATCGCGGTGCGAATAGCGGGTGGGTCGATGCGGCGACCCGCCGCAAGATGGCCCAGAATGTCCCCGGCAGCGCGGATGACATTGGCAGCTGTCTGCTCATGGCAGGAAGGGGCAAGCAGGCGCACGTCGGCCCCCGCCAAAATCGGATTGGTCATTGGATTTTTCCTTGTGATATTATTCTGGATGTTCAGCCGCGCTCAGGCCGGCGGGATGTACGCGTCGTAAGGGTTTCCGGGGGCGAGATGGCCGAACGGTGTCATGATAAAATCGCCCGTGTCCCGGCCAATGCTGCGGCTAACTGCACACAGCACATAACGGGTTTCGCCGCTTGCCACGTCGGTGCATTCCATCAACGCCAGATCGCCCGCTTTGGCCGCTTTCATCAGCGTCTCGAAATTGGCTCTGGCATAGTCAGGAATCGCCATGGCTTATCTCTCCATTGGCTGCAGCTTCCTTGTAAAAGCGCTCGTAAATGGTGTGGGTCGATTCCCATCTGATCGTGGTGGCCGTGATCAACATGGCAAAGCCGCCAAACCCATCGGGCCGCATCTTCGAACATGTGTAAGCCATGGTGACGGTCAGAGTGTCGAGATTAGGCGACCTGCGAACGATATCCTGAAGCACATCGGGCCACAGGTCACCGCAGCCGTCGATCTCGATTTCTTCGGTGCCAGCGATCTCGTCGGCATAGTCACCGAACAGCTTTTTTGCCAGACTGCTGGTTTCTGATATCGCGGGACACAGTGCAGCCCGCACCATTTCAGCGTCGAGAACGATCAGGTCGCAAGCACCTTCGCTGCTCGAATAATATGCAGATTCCCCGTCCACCGCTTCGTCGAAAACCTGTGCAAGGAACAGGCGTTCCACAGGCAAGATTGCACTCAGCGGAATGAACGGTTCGATGACCGTGGGCGTATAATAATCAGCCATGTCGTGGCTCCTTTTTGCAAAAAGGCCCCCGGCGATGGGCGCCGAGGGCGAAGATCGGGCCGGAATTTATTCGGCAGCGATGGCGTAGGAATCTTCTTGTTCAAGTTCTCCGATATCGTCGTCATCGGCGAGGAAGTCGGGCAGCATGGCCACCTCGGTCTCCGGTTCGGCCTGTGGTAATCTGAGCGGTTCTGGGAGCCAGCCAGTTCCTGCAAGCAGGCGTTCGGCCTCTCGGGCCATGTCGCCTTTTTTCAGATGTTCGATCAGCGCTGCAGTTGCATCGCCTTTGGCTTCGCGTACCGCCTCGATAATCCGGGGCTTGGTAACGCGCCCCAGATAATTGTCAGCCGTTGGAGCCCAGCCTTCTTCTGCCATGTCGAGGCCGACGACGGAGGCGAGCGCATCGGCAGATGTGATCCGTTGCGCGATGCTGTGCGCTGAAACCCGACCGTCATGGCCCTTGACCGGTTCGAACAGGGCGTTGACGCCGAGCGACACACAGTGCGCCAGGAGCGTCATTTGGTCGTCGGGCGATAATGCCTCGATGGCTGACCAGAGTTGGGATGGATCGGTGGGCAGGCGTTCGGACCATTGCCCATGCCGTGTCTCGATGCTCCGGCTCCAGACGGTTTCGCGCAGGTCAGGTGCCGCATTGCCAAGCCAGGCTTGCGTAACGCCAATTTGGACACATCCGTTCACGCCATGCGAACGGAACACCGAAAGGCAAAGTGCATGCAGCAGCGCGGTAAATGCTGCACCGGGCGCTTTTGCAACAGCGTCGCGCAGCGCTAGCGTACGTTCGGCAGTCAGTTCGGACACAAGCCTGTCCGGCAACGGCCGAACAACATCGTCGATTTCATCGGCTGCCTGGTCATTGTCCCCCTGACCGTGGACAACCACCGTAGATCCGGTCGTGCTATCGCCCGGTCCAGTCTCGCCCTGTTCGTTGCCGTGTTGCTCACCCTCGTGTGTCGCAGATGCCTCGTCCTCCGGTCGCACATAGCCCCGGTCGATCCGCAGCCTTCCATCGTGCATCAACGAGACGAACACACCGGCGCGCGCGAGTTCATCGGGATCGTATGTGACCGGACGGCTGACCAGCGGGGTCATTTCGGCATCGATCTCGGCCAGTCGTGCAGCGACCTCGTCGGGCAGATCGGACTCGTCGCGATATTCCATGCCGATTGCGTCATGTTCCTCGACAAGGGCATCGAGCTGCGACTGTTCGTCGTCGCTGGGCTCTACGGTGGTACCGGTGATCCGCCGCGTGCCGTGTTCGCAGCCGAACGGCAGGTCGATTGCAGCTTCGACCCATTTCCAGCCTTCCGCTGCAACTTCCCGGGCCGCCGTCGCCAGCTTTTCGCAGACAAGCCGTTCGACCAATGCCGGATCCTGCAGCCAGCCATCTTCGTCTGCCGAAAACAGGTCTCGCATCACATCGCCGCCGGCCTCGGTGTAGGCGTCGAGCCCGACAAACCGCACGCGGCGGTCTCGTGCGTCGATAGTATCTTCGGTCAGTAGCCTGCGAATGTGATAGGCCGGAATATGCTGGCCCTGATTAATCTGTTCCCAGATTTGTTCTTGCCGCGCCTGGTTGTCGGTGACGGTAAAGGCCATCAGCTGCTCAAGCGACATCGCGTCTTCACCATAGGCATCGAGCAATGCGGGCGAAACCGACGCAAGGCGCAGTCGCTGGCGAACAGTCGAAACCGACACGAAGAAGCGTGCTGCGATGTCTTCTTCTGACAGACCTGTCTCGATCAGTGCGGTGAAGGCACGGAACTGGTCGAGCGGATGCAGCCCGACCCGCATCACATTCTCGGCCAGAGAATCTTCCTCAGCAATGCCCGCCTCGCGCACGACGCACGGAACAGGCTGGTCTTTTGCCATCCGCTTGGTCTTGACCAGCAGTTCGAGGGCACGGAAGCGGCGCCCGCCAGCAGGCACTTCGAAGATTCCGGTCGGGTTGCCATCTTCATCGAGCATGGCCCGGACATTGAGGCTTTGCAGCAAGGTGCGGTGATATATGTCATCAGCCAGATCTTCAATCGACAGGCCTGCCTTCACGCGCCGGACGTTTTTCTGGCTCAAGGCGAGCTGATTGAATGGGATGTCGCGCGAAGAACTGAGCACGAGCTTGGGTAAAGACTTTGTCATGAGATTGTCTCCATGACGGGCGGCCGGGAGCCTCTCTCTCGACCCTCAACCCGTCACAAAGGCGAAGCCCCCCTCTTACTCTCAAGGCGCGGATAAACCGCGCCATGCCAATCACTGCAGGCGACCGGCAGGCGCGGCATAGGCTAATGGGATTGGCGGTCCTGCGAGCGTTGACGGTGACAAACGGCTTAATGTTTGCAAATCGGCAAAATTGGCGATTTATATGCGTATTCTGCTTCTATTCGCCAAGACTGACGAGAAGTAGTAGTAAGACTTCTTGCTCACTTATCGTCATTTATGACGAATTATATTGCATTTTAAACATAAATCGCCATATAAGGCGAATAATGAAGATTAACTCGAATATGTCCGAAGCGGGGATGGCTACCGAACTAGGCAACCGGGCGCAGCAGCACCGTGTTTCCATGAATTTGACTCAGGCCGAGCTTGCAAAAAGCGCAGGGGTATCGCAACGCACCGTCGAACGGTTTGAAGCAGGTAATTCGGTTCAGCTCGACAAGCTGCTTCGCATCTTGCGCGCTCTTCGGCTGTCCGACAATCTCGACCAGCTTGTTCCCGAGACGTCCGTCCGTCCGATCCAGCTTGCTGCTTCAAAGGCTGAAGTGCGTCATCGTTCCTATAAGCGCCGCAATGTCACTTCCAAAGATGGGAGCTGGATCTGGGGTGACACAAAATGACGACCTGCGAGGTCTGGCTTTGGGGCACACGCGTAGGCGCGGTTACGTTGCCCGCAGGCGAGCGCTTTGCAAGTTTTGAATATGACCCCGATTTCCAGCGCAGCGGTATCGAGCTTTCTCCGCTCGCAATGCCTCTGGGAGGGCAGATATACCGGTTTCCAACTCTTGCGCCTGAGAGCTTTCACGGGCTGCCGGGTCTGCTTGCAGACGCACTCCCCGACAAATATGGTAATGCGCTGATCGATGCCTGGCTTGCTACCCAAGGCCGAACGGCTGCCGATTTCAACGCCGTCGAGCGGCTCTGCTATACTGGCAAGCGCGGGATGGGCGCGCTGGAATTCAGGCCGGTGCAAGGGCCGGTTTCGACCATCGCCGGAAAGATCGAAATCGACGAGCTGGTAAAGCTTGCATCGGAAGTACTGGTGCACCGCTCGGAATTGACGGTGACTTTTGCCGGTGCCGAGAAAGCCGAAGCGCTGCGCGAGATATTGCGGGTCGGCACATCTGCCGGTGGCGCGCGCGCGAAGGCAATTATCGCATGGAATCCCGACACCAATGAGGTGCGCTCCGGTCAGGTTGCTGCGCCGCAGGGATTTGAATATTGGCTGATGAAGTTTGACGGGGTCGATAACAACAAGGACCGGGACCTTGCCGACCCTCTGGGTTATGGCGCGATCGAATATGCCTATTCCGTAATGGCGGGAAAAGCCGGCATCGAAATGGCGGATTGCCGGTTGTTCGAGGAAGGACCGCGCCGCCATTTCATGACCCGGCGTTTCGACAGGATCGCGAGCGGCGACAAGCTCCACATGCAGTCGCTTGCCGCATTATCACATCTCGATTTCAACCAGCCGCGCGCCAACACTTACGAACAGGCCTTTACAACGATCCGCGAACTGGGACTGGGTCAGGATGTACTTTCCCAGCAGTTCCGGCGCGCATTGTTCAACATAGTCGCGCGCAACCAGGACGACCATGTCAAGAATATCGCTTTTTTGATGGATCGGGCAGGACAATGGCGCCTTGCTCCCGCATTCGACATTTCCTGGGCATATAACGCTTCGGGCGACTGGACGAGGCAGCACCAAATGTCGCTTGGCGGCAAGCGGGACTCGTTTACGTTTGAAGACTTGGCGGAAGGCGGGAGGGCAGCAGGTGTTCCTAAACGGGCCGTGAAAGAAATGCTCGCACAAGTAACGGATGCTGTGTCGTTGTGGCCCGATATTGCTCGGGATGCAGGCGTGTATCCCGACTTCATCACCCAGATTGCATCAACGCTTCGGCTGGAGATCAGATGACATTTTTCAGCGAAATCAGAGCATTGATGACAAGCCGGCGATATTCCAATTCATAAGCTTTGCCGAAGGCGTCTTGACTATAAGTTGCCCTGAAATGCTACATTTTGTTCCAAAATGTCGCTGATTTATCCATCCAGAGAAGTAATGTTTTCCTCTCTGTTTCCGAGCGGCCAGCGAGATTGCACAAACAGATAATCCGCCCTCTGAAAGAGGCGGGTGTCGCATTACTGGATTAAGCAGGCGCAAAGCCGGGGCGTGTCGGCTTTGAGCGCCTGCGCATCCAACAATGCCCGCCGGTTCGGTGGGCCCGCGGGGCCCTTCTCGTCAAAACGCCGCTCCCTCAGGAGCAGGCCTGAAAGGACTGCGGGGCAGTGTGCGTCTTCAGCCCCGTTCCGTTGCTAAAGGGGCGCTGCGGGGTGTCCTCGCAAGATGGGGTATCCGGAGACCGAAGGCGGCTCCGGGTCAGGGGAAAGCTTTCCCCTCAAGCTAACGGCAACAATCCAGTTTCGCAGCACTGATCCAAACGGGCTCGACGTCTTGTTATCTGCGGTCCCATCTTTACATGCCAATCTCGCATTCAGCGAACAGAACAGGGTAGACGCCGTACAGAGCAACGGTGGACAGGGGCAGGAACAGCATCTTCATGGTCGAAGTCATCATCAATGAGCAGTTGATCGCATCGGGCGAACCATATTTTGCCGTTCATGTCGACAGGCCGGGCGCCGCCAAATCCGCTATCGTCGGCGAGTTGACAATCGATCTGACCGGACCTGCATCCGCCGAGATCGTCAAGGCCCGCAAGCTCAGCGGGTTCGAACTGCCTGCACTGGAAATAATCCAGATGGCCAAAATACAGGCAGCGGAAAAGGGCGTTGCGAAGATCCTGCTCGTTGACCCGAACGGACTGCTGCCACTGGCAAAAATCAATCGCTATGCGGCAAAACCCTGAATTTCGGTCGCGTACGCCTGCGCACAGTCACACAGCAAACAAACCCCTCAATAAACCATGCACAAAAGCACCGGCCAATAGAAACAGAGCCATCACTTCACAGACATCGGGAGATTTCTTCATCGCCCCAGCTATCGTGAGCGTCTGCATGTAGGAAAGCATTTTCTGCACCAGGATATACCAGCCATTCGTATACCAACCGGGGCTGCTTTACCGGCACTGCCAGAAGCCTAATCTGTTTCAGTCGGCACCTGGTCCGCTGGCCGGACTTCCGTTCGCCACTCCTACCGGCGTCGGAAGTCCGTTAATTTTCCCGTTCGGATGATCTCGTCAAATGTTGCTATTATGTTCTATATCGCCCGATGCGATTCACATCGAGGCATTTGATCTACAAGGCGTTATGCGCGGTGTCTGAAGTTGCCGAACTGGCGCGTCATGCACCGCTTCGCCCCTCGATGTCACTGCGTTTTGCCCTCGCCTATCTCTATACACATTCAGACGAAAGCGACCGCTTTGTCTACGATCAGTTCTGGAGATGTATCCAGGATCCTTATGAGCGGTCGACATGCGACGAGCAGGCACGTTACTTCCGGTACCGGGACGCGAACAGCGCTTTGAATGCGATGGTGCGGATAGCTGGCTTCCCGCAAACACCGAAATTTTCGAAACGCTGGTAGTGTCTCAGTTTGAAATATATTCCTCAACGACATAATCGAGCGCAACCCAACCAATATGGAAAAAGAAGCCAGCTACTATCAAGGCTAAGCAGGCGAGAACAAATCCAATCGCCCAACCAAAACCGTCCATATTATCCATCAGATCAGCCAATCCGTTTTTTGTAGGGTCCGCGCACTTTAGGAGCTGGTGCCAATTCGTCAATCTTGGCGATAACATCATCAAGCGACCAGAGGCGGTCGGTGATACCGGCGGCCATAGCTGGCGACACACGCAGCGTCTTGTGAATGCGGGTGAAATTGTAGAACACGAAATAGAGCGCCAGCGCGTGAATGTGGTTATCCAGCTTCTTTGAGAAAGCATTAGTCAGGCGAGTGAAGCGCCGCATTGACATATGCATGGTGAGGTTCTGGCGTTCAACATAGCTTGTCGAAACATGCTTCACGTCTGGATTGCCTTCGATGGCGATTTTCTTGATGCCGGTGCATTCGGCGGGTGAGTAGCGAACCTCTGCGCTCTTGCCGCCACCGACATTGCCATGGCGCGAATATATCGGCGCTACGCAGAGCGAGCGCTTTGAAAGCGTCGAGCACGATGTCTGGCCGAAGCGAAAGGCAATCGTTGCGCGCCAGGATGGCGGCAAAAGACGGATCCTCGAGACCATGTCCTGGGGTTTTGCCTGGAAGCGGGCAGGGAAGAAACCCGGGACCTTTGTCCAGGAAAATACAACCAACGTTCCTAATCTCAATTCAAATCTTTGGCGCTACTCGATCAATTCAGCATCCTATCGCTGCCTTGTTCCATTCAGCAGCTTTG
>CAZQBS010000058.1:0-8257 GCA_964591835.1 uncultured Sphingorhabdus sp.
CACACGTTCGGCGGTTGTGGCGAGATTGCCGAGCAAATCGGTGCCGCCGCCGGGTTCGGTGAAAGAAATCGCAGCCTTCAAACGTCCGGCTGCTATCTCCGGCAGAAACTTGGCCTTCTGTTCGGGCGAGCCATATAGCCCGATAGATTTTGACCCGGCAAAGGACGTGATGCCCCATATCCATGCGAGGCCGCCAAGCGACCGGGCCAACTCGCGAGCAAGCAGCATCTGCATCAGCACGTCGCCGCCCTGACCGCCAAATTCTTCGGGGATACCAACGCCGTGAAAGCCAGCTCCGGTAAATTTTTCCCACAGCGCATGCGGATAGTTATGCTCGTCTGCCTCAAGCTTGCGAGACCATTCCTTGGGAATTTCGGCATCAACCCAGCGGCGGACGACGTCACGGAACGCTTGGTGTTCCTCCGGCAGGTCGAAATCCATTTGGGGCACCCTCGCTTTTTGGCGCCTCCGATTGGGCGCTCTCCTTCATGGTGATGCTCTTGGCCAAAGGATATGTGCCGGCCACCTATCCAGAGATAGGAATATTCGCTTGCAGCCTATCTATCAAAGGTCGATACAAATCCTATCGACAGGAAGTCAGGGCAATCGACTCTGACGCTGCGACGCGGAACGAGAGGATACCGATATGGGTGTTGTTTCTACAACGATTGCACCGCCGAAGGTGGCGCACCAATATATTGCTCGTGATACCGTTGAACGATTGGCCCAACCTGTTGGTGCCGCGCGGGTGGTTGTCGTGTCGACCCCCGCAGGCTTCGGCAAAACGACCGCCATGCTCCGCTGGGCTGAAATTTTCAGGGACCAAGGGCGCCCTGTTCTATGGATTGCAGCGCGTGCTGGTATAGATGGGCTCGACTCGTTCCTGCAATCGTTGCGCGCGGCCGGTGTCGGCTCTGGGCTGCTGACGGACCTGAAGGATGGACATATTTCGGCGCATGACTGGCTGGTGCATTTGTCGGTCAAGTCCGGTCCTCGACCAGTGCTTTTCATTGATGACGCGCAGCTGCTGTCGCAGGAGATATGTGATTTCCTTGGGCAGCTTATCGCAAGCGCGCGCGATTCAATCACCACTGTCATAGCTTCGCGTGGCGGCTCCCGCCTAAACGTTGCCCGGATGCGGTCGCTTGGACACCTTGTAGAGATAGGCGTCCGTGATTTAAGCTTTGAAACTGACGAAGCAGTTCGCTTGATCCAACAGGAAATTGATGGCCCGATTGCAGCGCATGAGGTGCAGCGGCTGGTAGTTGATACCCAAGGATGGGCTGCAGGCCTGATCATCGCGACAAAAGCCTGGCAACGCGACCAGCGCGAGGGAATTCCGCCTGAAGGCGGCGCCACGGGATTGCGGCACGAGTTTGCTAGCTATTTCCATGAAGAAGTGTTTGAGCTTCAAAATCAGGTGGTCCGCGATTTTCTTGTCGATACCTCGATATTGGAAGAATTGTCGCCCGCAGCCTGCGCGGCTGTGGTCAACAAACCCGACGCCCGCAACATTCTTGAGGAAGTTTTCGAAGGTGGTTTGTTCCTTTCGGATCTGGACAGGGAACTTAGTCGTTACCGATATCACACCCTGTTCCGGGAAATGGTGCTCGGTCGATTAATGCGCCGCGCACCGGAGCGTGCCACCGAATTGCATCGCCGCGCCAGCACCTATTTTGCCGAAGTCGGTGATTTGTCGCGCGCGTTGGAGCACGCGATGCTGTGCGGTGATAAAGTGTTTCTGGCTGACCAGCTTGAGTTACTCGTTGAACCCATGATCTATGGCGGTCTTTTGTACCGCATCGACGAGCTTGCAAGCGATTTGCCTTGGGAATTGCAGTCGACACGTCCGGCGCTGTTGCTGGCAATGTCATGGCGCAGGTCACGTCGTTTGGCGTTCAAATCGTCGGAGCGCCTAATTGAAGCTGCCGAAGCTATAATTACTTCGCGCGTCGAGGGTGGTGAATATAACGATTATCAGCACGAGCAGATGCTATTTCAGGTGAGGCATCGTCGCATAATGCTCGAAGCCGCACGCGACAATATGGTCTATGTCGAACATGAATCGGAAGCCTTGTTGGCCGATTTGGGAGACGATCATCCCTATTTGAGTTGCACATTGTTAGCGCAACTGCTGTCGGCGCGGCGCGAGCTATATCATTTTCATGACATGCTGCGGTTGGAGGCTGAACTGCGCAAAGCACTCGGCAGGCCGGGGTCGGATTTCGCGTCGATTGCCCTAAAATCTTCGGTCGCGCCGACGCTGGTGGCACAGGGAAAAACGCGTATGGCGCGTCAATTCCTTGAAGAAGCACATGAACTCGCGCGTGAAATGGATTGGCAGATATCCGGGCTAGCGGCGCTTCCTGCTTTGCCGCTTGCCGAAATTCATTATGAATGCGGTGATCTGGCACGTGCAGGCGAATTGGTCGAACGCTATTTGCCGTCGATCCGGCAATGGGGTTTTGTCGATCAGCTGGCGTCCGGATACATCGTCAGGGCGCGTCTGGCTGCAGCAGAAGGCGATTATCAGAGTGCGCTATCGGGGCTGGAAGAAGCGCAATTGGTTGCCATAGAGTGTGGGCTTGACCGATTGCGCGCGCTGATTCTTTCCGAACAGGTGCATATGCTCGTCAAGATCGGGCATGTCGAACAGGCCGAGCAATTATTCTATTCAAGCGACCTTTGCTTTGAGGGCGAACCGGTTCCGACGATGAATCCCACTCGGCTCAACGAGTGGATGGCTATTGCATGGCTCCGGTTGGAGATGCACCGTTTCCGGCTTGTCCGTTCGCGTAAGATCGCCAAACGCTGGCTGGAATTTGTCCGGCGCAGGGGTGCGGTCCGTTCGTCGGTGACTTTTGAATTGCTTTTTGCCCAAATTGCGGTGCTTTCAGGCAATCGTTCGGAGGCCAGGCGTGCTGTGCGGGCCGCTGTCGAGTTGGCCGAACCCGGAGGCTGGGTACGCCCGTTTGTCGATGAGGGCGAGGCGATTTCATCGTTGCTGGTCGAAGCGTATGCCAACGGCCCTGAACTCGATACGCCGGTTGACCGTTTTGCAATGCATCTCGTTTCGGTCATGCGCGGCACGACGCAAGCAGACGCCGATGAAGAGGATGATGATTTCGGCCTTGGCAGTGGCCTTTCTCTGCGTGAGGTGGAGATATTGACGATGGTGAGCGGTGGCCTGCGCAATCGCGAAATTGGCGATCGGCTTGGGCTGACCGAAGGAACGGTCAAATGGTATATGCAGCAGATATACGACAAGCTCGGGGTCCGGCGGCGCCCACAGGCGGTTATTCGCGCGCGTCAGCTTGGAATATTGTCGTGATGTGACAGCCTATCTTTGGAAAGATGGTCAGGCTCGTGCAGGGTCATAGCGCGTCAGTATTATTTGGAATTACGGGAAATAGTTATGGCCAAAGGCAAGGTGATTATCAGTTGCGCGGTTACCGGAGCAATCCACACGCCGTCTATGTCGCCACATCTGCCGATTACAGCTAGCGAGATTGTTGAAGCCGCCATCGGAGCAGCAGAGGCCGGGGCTGCAATTATTCACTTGCACGCACGCGATCCCGAAAATGGCCGTCCCGATCAAAACCCTGATTTGTTTGAGCCATTCCTGAAAGTTATCAAGCAGCGGAGCGACGCGGTTATCAATTTGACCACCGGCGGACATCCTTCGATGACGTTGCAGGAACGGCTTCGACCAGCAACCACGTTCCAACCAGAAGTTGCGTCTTTAAACATGGGTACGATGGGCTTTGGGCTATTTCCGATGCTGGATCGATATTCCGACTGGAAATATGATTGGGAACCCGCAACTTTGGCGGCATCGCGGGATTTGGTTTTCAAAAATACCTATAAGGACATCGAGGACTTATTGGCGCTGCTGACGCCGATGGGTACCCGCTTTGAATTTGAATGTTACGACACCAGCCACCTTTATAATCTCAAGCATTTTCTGGATCGCGGGTTGGTGAAAGCGCCGCTGTTTATCCAGACCTGTTTTGGCATATTGGGCGGTATCGGCAGCCATCCCGATGACATTATGCATATGAAGCGGACGGCGGACCGGTTGTTTGGCGACCAGTATGAATGGTCTGTATTGGGTGCCGGGGCAAAGCAAATGAGCATCATAGCAATGGCCGCGTCGATGGGCGGCAATGTCCGCGTTGGCCTTGAAGACTCGTTATGGGCTGGCCCGGGCAAGCTTGCCGAAACGAACGCGCAGCAGGTCAAAATGGCGCGCGAGATTATCGAGAATATGGGACTATCGGTGGCGACCCCCGATGAAGCGCGCGCTATCCTTGCGCTCAAGGGCGCAGACCGCACTAACATATGAGTTTGGCCGGCATGAGCACGTGGTGGAATCCTGTAGAGGCGCAAGACTGGCTGGCGACGCTTACCGAAACGCCGCTGGCAAAGGTTATGTCGCAGGCAGAAATTGCCACCATATCAGGGCACGGAACAGTCGTAACATATTCGCGTAAAGTATTCGTTCCGCTAACAAAGTTATGCCGCGACGTTTGCCATTATTGCACCTTCGCACATCGTCCGTCGCAGCTGGCGTCGCTGTATCTTGATCTGGACGAGGTGCTGGCAATTGCGCGCGCAGGCGAAGTCGCGGGATGCCGCGAGGCGCTGTTCACGCTCGGCGACCAGCCAGAGGCGCGTTACGCCGTCGCTCGTGAATGGTTGGACGCGCGCGGCTATGCAAGCACGCTGGACTATGTAGCGGAGGCAGCCGGGGCAGTTTTACGCGAGACGAGCCTGTTGCCCCACCTTAATCCCGGGCTGATGGGCGCCGCCGATTATGCCGCACTACGTCCGCTGTCCGCGTCGATGGGGCTGATGCTGGAGAGTGCGTCGGACCGGCTCGGTGAAAAGGGTATGCCACATTTTGGCTCGCCCGATAAGCAACCCGCTGCACGGCTTGAATCGATCCGCTTGGCGGGCGAGGCTCAGGTTCCGTTTACCACAGGGCTGCTGATCGGCATCGGCGAAACGAGGTTGGAACGCGTGGAGGCCTTGCTCGCGATTCGCGATCTCCAAGCGCAATATGGGCATATTCAGGAAGTCATTGTCCAGAATTTCTGCGCTAAAGAGGCGACGTTAATGGCCTCTGCTGCCGAACCGTCGATTGACGACCATTTGTGGACGGTTGCAGCGGCGCGGTTGATCTTGGGGCCGGAGATGACAATTCAGGCACCGCCGAACCTGCGAAACGGTGCGCTGGCGCAGCTAATTCGTGCGGGTGTGAATGATTGGGGCGGGGTGTCGCCAGTTACCCCGGACTATGTCAATCCAGAGGCACCGTGGCCGCATCTTGAAAAGCTTGAAACCGAAACTGAAGAGGCCGGGCGACATTTACGGCAACGCTTGGCGATTGGTCCGGCCTTTGTGCGCGATGTGACGCGGTGGGCCGATCCGGCGCTGCAAACCGCGATCCGCCGTGCTGTCGATACGCGAGGTCTTGTTCGCGAGGTCGACTGGCATCCCGGAAAGGGTGACGAAGCGCCAGAGCTAATGCCGTCGCTGGTGACTGGCCGCGATCCGCAAATCGCCATTGCGTTGGGGTTGGTTGAGCACGGAGAAGAGCTAAGCAATGTCCAGATTGCCCGGCTGTTCACTGCTGAGGGCCGAGATTTCGACGCCGTGCGCGCGTTTGCGGATGAACTGCGCCAAGACCGCGTGGGTGACACGATCACGCACGTCATCAACCGCAATATAAATTACACCAACATCTGCCTCTATCGCTGCGGATTCTGTGCTTTCTCCAAGGGCAGCACGAAGAAGGAGCGCGGACCAGCGTATAATATCGATCATGCCGAAATCGCGAGGCGCACTGTCGAGGCGTGGGAACGCGGTGCCACCGAAGTGTGCCTTCAGGGTGGTATCCATCCGCGCTATGACGGGTACACCTATCGCGATATTGTTCAGGCCGTAAAAGCTGCGGTTCCGGGTATGCACGTCCATGCTTTTTCGCCGCTTGAAGTACATCATGGGGCGACGACCTTGGGGCTATCCTATGAGGAATATCTTGGTGGTTTGAAGGCGGCGGGCCTTGCGAGCTTACCCGGCACAGCTGCAGAAATCCTGTCCGACGACGTCCGCGCGGTTATCTGCCCGGACAAGCTCGATACACAGCAATGGCTGTCGGTCATGCGCGCCGCACATAAGGTGGGCCTGAAGACCACGGCAACGATCATGTTCGGCCATGTCGAAACCTACGCGCACTGGGCCGAGCATCTGATGCGTGTGCGCGAGCTTCAGAACGAAACGGGTGGATTTACCGAATTTGTTCCACTGCCTTTTGTCCATATGGAAGCACCGATTTGGCGCAAGGGCGGCACGCGGTCTGGGCCAAGTTGGCGCGAGGCAGTCTTGATGCATGCTGTTGCGCGCATCGCCCTGGACGGTGCAATCCCGAACATCCAGACCAGCTGGGTAAAGCTTGGCCCGGATGGTGCCGCAGCGATGCTGCAATCGGGGGCGAATGATCTTGGCGGTACGCTGATGGACGAATCGATTACGCGCTCCGCAGGCGGGGTGAATGGCCAGAATTTTGATGTTACCGCGATGCGCTTGCTCGCCGTCAACCTTGGCCGACCCTTGCGCGAACGAACAACCTTGTACCGGATGCGGGCAGCGCAGATGGACTTTGCTGAGTAACGACGGGATACGAATATGAGTAGCAAGATTGCCGTCATTGGCGGAACGGGAAACCTTGGCAGCGCGCTCGCGTGGCGCTTGGCGCGCGCGGGTCACGCGGTCGTCATTGGATCGCGCACCGCCGAAAGTGCGACAGCAAAAGCCAAGGAATTGGGTCATGGTCTGACGGGCATGAGCAACGTAGACGCGGCACAGGCGGCTGACATTGTGTTTGTAACGGTACCGTTTGCAGCACAGGGCTCGACACTCGAAGACATCAAGGCGCATGTTGCCGGAAAGATCGTTGTGGATACGACGGTCCCCCTGGTCCCGCCAAAAGTGATGCGCGTCCAACTGCCGCCAGAGGGATCGGCAGCGGCGAAGGCCGAGGCTATTCTGGGCGGGGGTATCCGCCTGGTCGCAGGGTTTCATAATGTGGCGGCGCACAAGCTGGCACAGAATGTTGATGTTGACTGCGACATTCTCGTTTTTGGCGACGAAAAAGCCGCCCGCGCAGATATCGTTGCACTCGCCGACGAGATTGGTCTGCGCGGTGTTCATGGTGGCGCGCTGGTTAACGCTGCAGCAGCCGAGGCAATGACGTCGCTGCTGATTTTCATCAATAAAAACTATGAGGTTGATGGAGCCGGTATCCGTATCACGGGCGATCTGAAGCCGCTCGCTTAAGCGATGTATAGTGTCCTGCCCATTAGCGGTCTGCCGGAAATCGTCGCCGGGGATGACTTGCCTGCGTTGCTAACGGCGCGCCTTGCGGAGGGGGAACCCGGGCTGCAATCCGGTGACATTTTGGTCGTGACGCAGAAGATCGTTTCCAAGGCGGAGCGGCGTTCTGTCGATTTGGCGGATATGCATCCATCGTCCGAAGCGCAGGCGTTGGCGATGGAGGTTAATAAGGATCCGGCACTTGTCGAACTAATCCTGAGAGAGTCGAGCGCCGTGGTACGTAAAGCACCCAACATATTAATAACCCGCCACCGTTTGGGGCATGTCATGGCCAATGCGGGGATAGACGCTTCGAACATCGGGAGCGGTAACGAAGGCAATGTCTTGTTGCTGCCGATCGACCCCGACGCCAGCGCGGCCCGGATCGCGGATGCAGCCGACGCCCGTTTTGGCTTCCGGCCTGGGGTAGTCATTTCGGACAGCTTCGGCCGCCCTTGGCGGATGGGCACGGTCAATGTATCAATTGGCATATCTGACATGCCTGCGATCGTCGACCAGCGAGGCCAAGCAGATCGCGATGGACGGATCATGCAAATGACGATGATCGCCGTGGGTGACGCAATTGCCGCTGCTGCGGGCCTTGCGATGGGCGAGGGTGATGAAGGCATTCCCGCCGTTATTGTACGCGGACTGCGCCTTCGCGGCGAAAACCAGAATAGTCTTGCGATAGTGCGACCGGTGGACGAGGATTTGTTCCGATGAGCGGACGCTATGCGGTTTTATCGGGCGGCGTCGGTGGGGCGAAGCTGGTTGACGGATTATATCGTCTCCTGCCGCAACATAGCCTGACGGCGATCGTCAACACGGGTGATGACTTTCGGCATTTTGGGCTGCCGATATCGCCTGATATTGACACGCT
>CAZQBS010000058.1:8357-16996 GCA_964591835.1 uncultured Sphingorhabdus sp.
CGTTATTTCGTCGAGCGGCAGTGTCAGCCTAAGGTTATCTCGGTCAGTTTCGATGGTGCCGCAGCAGCACGGCCTGCGCCGGGCGTGATCGACGCCATAACCTCGGCTGACGCGGTGTTCATTGCTCCATCCAACCCATGGCTCAGTGTTGATCCGATCCTTGCAGTACCCGGAATACGCGAAGCGTTAGTTGACTGCGTTGGGCCAGTTATTGCGGTTTCGCCACTTGTTGACGGGAAAGCGGTCAAAGGTCCGACCGCCAAATTAATGGGCGAACTCGGGTTGGCGATTTCTAATGATACGATCGGGGATCATTATGCAGATTTTCTCGACGGCCTTATCGTTCATAACGACGACCCGACACCAGACCGCATCGCTATTGCCCGCACCGATACCTTGATGCATACCGCGAACGACCGCGAACGCGTCGCTGGGGTTGCGCTCGACTTTGCGAATGCAGTGCTGAAATGATCCATTGGCAGGCGCTTGTGCCGATCAAGCAGGGCGGCAATGGCAAAAGCCGGCTCGCCAAAATGCTTTCGCAAGAAGATCGTGATGGTCTTTCCTTACGCATGGCGCGCCATGTGCTGTCCGAACTGGGGCTTTGTAAGGGCATCAGCACCTTAACGATCCTGTCCACCGAGCGCCCCGATTGGTGGTCTGCCAGTTGGGTGGCAGATGGCGGGCAGGGGCTAAATGCCGAGATCAATGGATGGCGACAGACTCACGGCGCCGATGCGATCCTGATCATCCATGCCGATCTCCCGCTGTTACAGGCAGAAGATGTGCGTCATTTATTGGATGTGGCCGAAGCGGAGGGCATCGCTCTCGCCACCGACCGCGCAGGCGAAGGCAGCAATGCGCTTGCGATAGCCGATCGCCGACCATTTGAATTCCGGTTTGGGCCGGGTAGCCGGATGCTTCATGCCGCACAGTCGTCTGCAATGACGGTCATCCAACGCAATAGCCTCAGCGCGGATATCGACACGCCAGACGACCTGATATTCGCACGCGAGCATGGCTTTACCGGATAGACCGTCCTGCCATCGGGAAGGTTTGACGGAGCACGCCCCGCGCCAATGTCGTCTCAATAATTCCTTTTGGGGAGAGCGGGCGATGAAGCTTAATATCGGTGTGCCGAAAAGCATGAAAGTGGCAGCGATGGTGCAGCCCTGGGAAGACCCGCTTTCGGGCGATGATGTCGGAAATCTAATGGAGGCCGCTGACGCGCTCGGCTTTAACAAATGCATGTTGGGTGAGCATTTTATCATCCCCAATGAGCATGTTGCGCTATCGGGTGATTGGTATTTTCACACCGTTGTTGCGCTTGGATTTATCGGTGGACGGACTAAGAATCTGCGTCTTTCGTCGTCGGTTTCGATCCTGCCGCTGCAAAATCCGATTGTGCAGGCAAAGGCGTGGTCAACGCTTGACTGGCTCAGCGGCGGTCGCGCTGAGGCGTTGTTCGGCGTCGGCTGGCTCAAGGAAGAATTTGACATCCTTGGCGTGCCGTTTGCCAAGCGTGGACGGATGGCTGACGAATATCTGGCAGCGATGATCGAACTGTGGACTAAAGATGAGCCTGAATTCGAAGGCGAATTCGTCAATTTCAAAAATGTCGGCTTCGCGCCAAAACCCATTCAAAAAAAGGGTGTTCCGATATGGTTGGGCGGTGACGCCGAGGCGGTCATGAAGCGTGTGGCCAAGTTCGGCAATGGATGGTCACCCTTTCGCACGCCGCCCGAAACCTTCCCCGATTGCATCGACTTTATTAAATCGCAGCCCGAATATGATGGCCGCAAGCTTGATTTCTTCTTTGCGCTGGAAATGCTCAATGTCGGTGCACATCATGAAATTCTCGATGATCCGCGCGCGCCTGGGACGGTCAGTAAACAGAAAATTATCGATCAAATCGGATGGCTCAAGGAACTGGGCATCACCGAAACAATTGTCCCTCTTCCCCCGGGAGTTGCCGACAGCGAAGCCTATCTTGACCGGCTACGCTGGGTCGCGGCGGAGATCATGCCAGTTGTGAAGGACTGACCATGATTGAAGCTGTTCTGGTGGTGCTGACCAACGCGGTTGTGGGTCGCGAAAAAGATTTTGATGATTGGTACACCAACATCCACATGCGCGATGCTTTGCGGTTTCGCGGATCAATCGCGGCGCAGCGGTTCAAATGGGCCGAAAAACAAGCGCAGGATTATCCATCGGGTTACGGGTGGGATTATATGGCGCTTTACGATGTGTTCGACCCAGCACGATTTTCGCGCGAGCATATGGAAAATGCGCTGACCCCGCGAATGATGGTGACGGACGCGATCAGCATGGATGGACTCAACGACTATCATTATTTTCCGCTCCAGTTCCGCGACAATTGCCCGGGTACGCGCCATGACGGCGGCGTTATCATGGAGCAGATCAAGGTCGCTCAAGGCGATGAAGAGGCGTTTATAGATTGGTATAACGAACACTATTTCGCTGCAGTTTGCACCCGCCCCGGTGTGCGCAAGGGTGCCTTCATGAAGTTTCTGCCGCACGGGCAACTGGTCGATATGGTGCCTGTCCATAATTTCGTCGCGACATGGCATATCGACGACGCTGCGATGATTGATTTGTGGCGGCAGAACCAGGCGCTGAAAAGTTGCGCGCTCATCGATCAGTCGAGCCTTTCTGTGACTTGCTGGGAGCCAGTTACCGCCAAGATTACCGAAGATGAAGTCATTTACACCAACGCGGCAGGGCTGGCTGAGGAAGAGCGTGCCCGCGCTCATATGGGAGATCGGGTGCTGACAGATCGTGGTGACGAGCTGAAAACTGTATGAGAGGCTAATCCCAAAGTTTTTGGCAATTAAGCCGCATTCGCCTCTGCCATCATATCCATCATATCCATCATATCGGCATAATGCGGTTGGTGGTGACATATGCCGCCATCGACCGAGATAATTTGGCCCGTAATAAACGACCCCAGATCAGACGCGAGCCACAGCACCGCCCCTGCAATATCGTCAGCGACGCTTTCACGCGGCAACAGCACATGGCGCTGGATCCTGGCAAGTTGCTCCTCTGTCATCTGCGCGCGGGCGACCGGACTGAGAACCAGGCCCGGCAGGATAGCATTGCAGCGGATGTTGCCGCGCCCGAATTGCGTCGCCGTATTGCGGGTCAGCGCATTCACAGCAGCTTTTGAAGCGCTGTAAGCTGGGTTCAGCACGTCGCCGAGGATAGATACACCAGAACTGGTGTTGATGATTGCCCCACCACCGCCGGCCATCATATGCGGAGCGATATGCTTGGTCATCAGCATCGTGCCGCGGGTGTTAATGTCAAACGCGGCATCCCACACATCGGCTTCCATCGCGGTCAGCGAGCCATCGCGAGTCATCTGCGCCGCGGCAGTATTGGCAGCGTTGTTGTGCAGGATATCGATCCGGCCGAAGCGTTCCATTACTGCCGCAACCAATGCCACAATAGTGGCTTCATCCCCCAGATTGACAACGTGAGCAAACCCCGTGCCGCCATTCGCATTGATTTCACCCACGACGCGCTCTGCGCCGTCCAAGTTAATGTCGGCCACTACAACTTTCGCGCCCTGAGCTGCGAGCATCTTTGCGCAAGCCTCACCGATATTGGCGCCCGCACCCGTGACTATGGCAACTTTGCCTTCGACTAGACCCATCGTCATTCGCCTAAAAGTCCCCAGGTGCCATAGTCTTCAGCAGCTACGAAAAAGCGTTCGTTCATCGGAATGCCGTTCTGGCCCCAAGCGTCGAGGTTGGCGACCCAGGCTTGCAGCCCGTACATCACCCAAAGCCGGGTCTGTTCCCATGCCTCTTCAAAAGTCGGGACGCCCACCACTCCAGTCGCGATCAGATAATCACGGTACTGCTTAACGAGGTCTTTGTGATGCTTACGGCGCTCTTCGATGGTGAGCGCGCCGATCACGAAATAGGTAAGGTCACGCCACGGCCGACCACGACGGACAAGCTGCCAGTCGAGCCACAGCCGTTCGCCTTCGGGCAGGATATAGGTGTTGCCCTGATGGCAATCGCCAAGCGCGATGCAGTAAGGCGCATCATAGGCTCGCTCGATCTCGCCTAGCCGGTCAAACGCACGTTCCACCTTGCGCGGGTCATCCAGATAATGTTTCGGGGCGATGCCGCAAAAACCCGGCTCTTCTAGATTGAGTGCAATCCATTGCCACATGATCCGCACCTGATCGCTGTCGACAGGCGTATCCATCTGCGTTTGCAGCCAAGGCGCATTGGCCGGACTAATCTTTTCGCTACCCCACAGGCTGGCATGCAATTTGGCGAGGCCGTTCAGATTGGACTCGATCACTTCAACGCCGTTTTTGTTGGTGCTGTGGCCGAATTTTCCGCCTCGGTCGTGTAAGTCCTCGAGTACTACAAAGCCGTGGGCGCTGCCATCATCGTCCCAATCGGCGTAATAGCATTTGGCCGTCGGCACCTTCATTTCGTGTACCATGAAATGATAGAAACGGGCCTCCAGCGCGTGAATATCGACATTGTCGAATGCGCCAGACCAATTGGCCTTCATGCACAGGTTGGCAGGCAGACCTGCGGCAAGCCCCACATCATTCCAATCGACCTTGACTCGCCATTTGGTCGTGTGGCTGTTGAGCAGTTCAACCGTTTCCATGCTGTTGGCGACAACGCCGTGATATTTGTAACCCATCATCCGGCTAAGCCATGCAGCGTCGATATTTTCCATCGATGTCGGAATATGGTCTGCGCGCATAGGGTAGGGACGCGGAACACAATTTGGATCGACAACCGAGTTGACATATTCGGCAGGGGCTTGAGCTTGGGTGTCCATTTTCAGTTCCTATACTGATTTGAATTTTTGATCTGGCGGCTAGCGAGCAGCAGAAAAAGCGCACCCGCGATGCAGAACAGCATGGCGACACCAATACCCCAGGCGACGCCGTCTTTGCCGCCGACCATGTCGCTGACCTTGCCGATCAGCCACGCGCCTAGGCCAACGCCAATCAAATTGGCGCTCATCTGCACAGCGGAAACCGCAAGGCCGCGCAATTGGGGGCCAGCAATGGTCACGATGACAGCATAGACAGGTCCATTATATGAGGCGCTGAGCAAGCCCGCGACCATCAGGAAAGCGACTGCAATCGTCGGATCATTAGCACTGACAGCGAGCAATCCAGCGATGGCTGTCAAAAGCGGGATGGCTGATGCCAACAAGGTCATATGCGCAGGATCAAAGCCACCGCGCTTCGCATTGATCCGGTCTGCACCCCAACCGGCTGCAAGCCCGCCAACCGACCCCAATATCCCGTAAGCGATAGCGACCACTAACCCGGCCTTGGGCAGCGAGAATGCGTGACTGTTGACCAGAAAAGATGCGAGCCAAGTGCTCATCCCGTAAATGCCAGTGGCGATACAGGTGATCGCGGCAATTGCATAACCGAGGCCGGGGCGCGCAAAAAGCAGACGCAAGCGTTCGGTCAACGGCGCATCGCTCTGGTCTTGAGCCGCGTCGTGCTGCCCACGCTTAGGCTCGCGCACGGTGAAAAACAAAAACGGCGCGAGCAGCAGCCCCGGTATGCCCGCCGCGATAAAGGCCCAGCGCCAGCCATATTCGACGACGATCCAGCCTCCGACGAAAAATGCGAGTGCCGTTCCGATACCCGAACTTAAATACCAGATACCGATGGCCGTTGACCGTTTGTCTGTGCCGAAATAATCCGAGAGCAAAGACATGCCCGTGGGCGATCCGCCTGCCTCGGCCACGCCAACCGCCGCCCGTCCGGCAAGCATAGTCCAGAAGCCGCTCACAGCCCCGCAAAGCGCCGTCGCAGCGCTCCACGCCGACAGCGCAAACGTCATCAAGGTTTTGCGATTATACCGGTCCACCGCATAGCCAAAGGGAATGGCGGCCAGCGCAAAGGGTACGCCGTAAGCCACGCCAGCCAACAGGCCAAGCTGCGCGCCTGTCAGGCTAAATTCCTGCCCCACTGGTTGCAGCACAAGCCCGATGATTGCGCGATCAATACCATGGCAGGTCTGGGCAATCGTCAATATGGCAAGCACATACCAGCGATAGCCGGTTTGCACTGCGCCGCCCGTTGCGCTTTTTGTCACCAGCTTTCTCTCCTCATTCTCTCAACCAAAGCATTGCAGAGGGCAGTGTGGAGCAACCTGCCCAAGGAAAGGCGTTAATTGCACCGCGGTCGATGATTGATCGGTTATGGACGAGGGTGAAGCTATGAGTGACACTGCAATAAATAAATCAATTGTTCGCCGCTTTCTGGGCGCGGTTCAGAGCGGCGATCTTGAAACGATAGAGGCGCTCCAGGCTCCCGATTGCACATGGTGGGTGGTCGGCGGCGGAGATATGACGCGCGCCGGATATATCGATGCCGTCAAAGGCATGTTGTTGACGGCATCCACCCGTAAAGTCGAAATCATCGGGATCATCGCGGAGGGCGATACCGTCGCCGCGGAAGTCCGGTCCGAAATGCACTTCGGTGAACGGGTTTATGCCAATGAATATCATGATCTGTTTATCCTGCGTGACGGCCTGATCGTTCATGGTCGTGAATATTTTGACACTAGTAAAGTTGCGGCCTTTTTTGGTCCGCAGGGAGTTTGAGATATGAACCACGAACAGATTGCGCTCGATTTCCTTGCGCTGTTCCATACCAAGAAGCTTGACGTGGCGGCGCTGCGCTCGATGCTCGCCGATGACGCGCGCTATCAGCCCATCGTGCCAATTGCGCCCGTTCGCCGCGGAGCGGATGCGATTTGTGGAGAGATGGAGCGGCAATATCAGCTCTATGACGAATGCGCCTGTGACATTCTGCACATCGCGGTGAACGGTAACACCGTCTTCACCGAACGCGTCGATACTTGTCGCCAATTGGCCAATGGCCAAAAGACAATGACCAACGTTGTCGGCGTGTTTGATATCGATGCTGACGGCAAGGTTATCTGGTGGCGCGAATATTGGGATGCGCTCGATTGTGCAGGACAACTCGGGATTGATGACAAGGCGATGCGCGCCATCATGTGCGCGTGAGAGGAATGACAATGCAATATGATGTCGTCATCATGGGATCGGGCGCAGCCGGCCTAACTGCCGCTTTGGTAGCAGCGAAAGCCGGAAACACCGTCGCGGTTCTGGAAAAGGCCGACCACTTCGGTGGGACTACCGCAATTTCGGGTGGCGGAATCTGGATTCCGGCGAGTCCTCAAGCCAAAGCTGAAGGCGTCGACGACAGCATAGAGAACGCGCGCAATTATGTGTTGGGTGTGGTCGGCAACCGCGCCGAGCGGGCGTTGATCGACGCGTATCTCGCCAACGGTCCGGAAATGATCGAATGGCTGGCGGCGAACAGCGAAGCGGTCTTTCAGATATCGCCACCATCAAGCGACTGGTATCCCGATGTTCCCGGCGCAGTCGATTTTGGCCGGTTGCTCGCGCCCAGCGAATATGACGGCAAGAAACTGGGCAAGAATTTCGGCCGACTGCAAAAGCCACGTCAGGAATTCAACGCACCCGGCGGGATGATGATCGACCTTTTCGATCTGCCTTATATCGCGAAGCTGCCATCGCCAAGTGCGCTTTGGTATATGGCCAAAATCGCGATCCGCTTTGCACTGGATAAGAAAAAGCTGGGGCGAGGATCGCGGCTGACAATGGGGAATGCGCTCGCCGGTCGGCTGTTCGATTCGGCGCTCAACGCCGGGGTCAATTTCTTTGAGCGGACTCGCGTTGAAGAATTATTGATTGCTGACGGCAAATTGACCGGCGTGAAAGCAATGCTGCACGGTGTATCAACCGAAATCACCGCGAATAAGGGCGTCATTCTGGCATCTGGCGGATTTTCGGCTAATGCCGAAATGCGCAAAGCCTATATCCCTTTTGCACAGCAGCATCTGTCGATTTTGCCTTATGAAAACACCGGCGATGGCATCTTGTACGCTCAGTCGGTGGGTGCTTTGATGGGTGCCGAAAACCATGTCAACGCGGTGTGGGCGGTCGTCTCCAAACGAACCCGCGACGATGGCTATGTCGAACGATATGCGCATCTGATCGATATGTCGAAACCCGGCTGTATTGCGGTAAACAACCAAGGCCAACGTTTTGGCAATGAAGCCAGCGTCCATTTTGTCGAGGCGATGCACGCCTCGGGCACAGTGCCAGCGCATATAATCGCCAACGCCAAATTCGTAAAAAAATACGGCATGGGTCTGGTACTTCCCGGGGGGGGCAAGCTAAAGGAAATGGTCGCTTGCGGCTACATGAAAACGGCAGCCACACTTGCTGAACTTGCAGAACTTATCGGCGTGGACGCGAGCGGGCTGGAGGCAACCGCGGCCAAGGTGAACGCCGATGCCGCCATCGGTAAGGACACGCAATTCGGCAAGGGCGACAGCCAGATCGACATCGAAATCGGCGATCCCAATCACAAGCCGAATGCCTGTTTCGGGCCGCTGGGCGATGGCCCCTATTACGCTATCGAAATCTTCCCCGGTGATGGCTCGACAACAGTTGGCGTAAAGATCGACGACCAATGCCGCGTTGTCGGCCAAAACGGCGCACCGATTGCCGGGCTTTAAGCCGCCGGGCTTGATGCTAATTCTATCTGGCAGGGC
>CAZQBS010000059.1:0-16974 GCA_964591835.1 uncultured Sphingorhabdus sp.
GTAAATGCGCCGTCTTCTATACCGATCGAACCTGTCAGGTTGAGCGGCGTGTTCGGAATGGCAATCGAGGCGTTGGTTGCATAGTACCAGTTATCGTTGTTACCGGTATTGTCCTGGCTCGGAACGTACGAGAGCTGGACGCCGACGGTCGCCGGGCCCAATGTCGAGCCGAGTTTGCCGGTGAACTCGACATAGTTGAAGCTCGAAACGCCGGGATAGAGATAATAGGTCGCGCCGATGTCATAGGTCAGTTCTTCGCCACCCGAAAAACCGGCATAAAGATCGACTTCGAGATCGTCGCCCGCATTTTCAGCAAGGTTTGAAGCCCAAGCGCCGACATAAAAGCCCGATTCATGCTTCACGGTCAGATATGGCTGGACCGCGAAATCCTTGTCCGACAGCGATACACCGCGGAAACGGTAATCCGACACAAGCGCAATGCCGCCGGTCAATGTGATCGGGCCGGAAGCTTCTTCTTCCACCGCCTCGTCCTGCGCGAACGCTGGCGCAGAAACGGCCAAGGCGCTCATGGCTACGCTGACTGCTGCCAGTCTGAAAATGGATTTACGCATAATTTTAGTCCCTCTTGGTTCAATAGGTGTGGCCGCGTGCGCGCGATGCCCATGCCAGCCTATACTGTCCTCTGCCCGTCGAACTCTGTGCACGCGTCCTGATTGAAATATTTAACCGGCGCGTTTATTGTGCAGGTGCACACAAAACATCAAAGCGTGCAGCAATCAAGCAATTTTGTGACAGCTCTATTGACCTTTTTGGACAATGTGACAATTCTATCACAGTCTTGCGCAACATAAGAATATAGTTTCATATATGCTTATGCTTGAAAACGACCCGCTCGCCGCCTTCTGGATGCCCTTTACCGCCAACAAGGCATTCAAGGCCCATCCCCGCCTGCTCGTGTCCGCCAAGGACATGCATTATCAAAGCGTAGACGGGCGGCAGATACTCGACGGGACTGCGGGTTTGTGGTGCAGCAATGCGGGGCATTGCCGCCAGCCGATTGTCGATGCCATTGCCAAGACCGCAGCAACGATGGATTTTGGCCCGACTTTCCAGCTTGGTCATCCGCTGGCGTTCGAACTCGCCAGCCGACTAGCGCCGATGATGCCAAACGGGCTGGACCGGATATTCTTCACCAATTCTGGCAGCGAATCGGTCGATACCGCGCTGAAGATTGCGCTCGCGACGCAGCGCAGTCGCGGCCAGGGTACGCGGATACGGCTAATAGGGCGCGAACGCGGCTACCATGGCACCGGTTTCGGGGGCATTTCGGTCGGCGGCATCGTCAACAACCGCCGCTGGTGGCAGGGGTTGCCCGGTGTCGATCATTTGCCGCACACGCATGACCTGACGCGGAATGCCTGGACTAAAGGCTTCCCGGTACACGGCGCGGAACTGGCTGACGATCTCGAACGGCTGGTGACGCTCCACGGCGCCGAGACGATTGCGGCGGTGATTGTCGAGCCGGTGGCGGGCTCAACGGGCGTATTGGTGCCGCCTGTCGGTTACCTGCAACGCCTTCGCGATATTTGCACCAAGCACGGCATAATCCTGATTTTTGACGAGGTCATCAGCGCCTTCGGCCGCGTCGGGGGTGCCACCGCATCGCAGACATGGGGCGTGACCCCCGATATCATCACCATGGCCAAAGGTCTGACCAACGCCGCCGTGCCGATGGGCGCGGTCGCGGTCAGCCGCCAGATCCACGACGATGTGGTTGAGGGCAGCGCCGAGGGTATCGAGCTGTTCCATGGCTACACCTATAGCGGCCACCCGCTCGCCTGCGCCGCTGGTTTGGCGACCATGGACCTTTACCGCGACGAGGGTCTGTTCGAAAAAGCGCACGAATTGGGAGCTTATTGGGCAGACGCCGCGCACAGCCTTCGCGGAAAACGCCACGTGATCGACGTCCGCAATATCGGCCTTATCGCAGGCATAGAACTCGAACCCCGTCCCGGTGCCCCCACCAAACGCGCGACCGAACTGTTCCACGCCTGCTTCGACAACGGCCTGCTGGTGCGCGCGACTGGAGACATCATCGCGCTAAGCCCGCCGTTGATATTGGAGAAGACGCATATTGACGAGATGTTCGGACGGATTGGGGAGTTGTTGGCGGGGATTGAGTGAGATTTGCTCCCCAAAAAAACCAAACCCGGCAACTTCGTTACCGGGTTCAGTCCATTTCCAGGGGGAGGAAATTTGCGCCTAAGCGCCCAGGCTCAGACAATTGCTGCGCCGGTGGTGGTGATTACCGCGAACAGCAATGTCAGGCTCGTGGCAAAAACGGCGGCAACTGCCGATCTCAGGTGATAGTCGTAGGTCATTGGCTTGTTCCTTTTTTCTGCTCGGGAGAGGGAGAGGGTGTTTTCCCGATGAACAACAGATACGCTCAACCGCGACACTGGTGTGAGCATTTGTTTCGCGGAACGGCTATGCAAAAATGAATAGCCTGTGGTAAAACGCTTGCAATGCTAGACTGGAACGACCTGCGCTATTTCCTCGCCGTGGCCCGCACCGGCAGCACGCTGGCGGCGTCGCGCAGCCTGAAGGTCGCTCAGGCAACGGTCTCGCGCCGCATCACCGCGCTCGAAGAAGCGCTCGGCACCGCGCTCTTTGTGCGCAGCCCAAGCGGTTACACGCTGTCGGTCAGGGGACAGGCGATGCTGACGGGCGCGGAGGAGGTTGAGCGCAGCATCGACGCGCTGGTCAATTCGGTTGAGGCGGAGGGCCGAAGGCTTAGTGGCACGGTGCGGCTGACCACGGTCGAATCCGCCGCCAATGTCTGGTTGATGCCCGCTATCGCCGCCTTCCGCGCGCAGCATCCGGCGGTGATCGCCGAGGTCATCGTCGACGACCGCGCGCTCGATATCGCACGCGGCGAGGCCGACATCGCCATCCGTTTCGGCAACCCGCCGCAGGACGAAAGCCTCGTTATCCGCCGCATCGTCGAGTTGCACGAAAGCGTCTATGTCCGACACGACCTCGCCGATCAGATAGGTATGCCGAACAGCTATGAGGGGCTAGCGCGTTATCCGATGGTCGGCTTTAACGGCCCCGGCGTCGGCCAGATCGCGCAGTGGACCCGCAGCCTTGGACCCGACATCAATATCGTCCATTCAGCGAACACTTTGTCAGCGGTGATCGCCGCAGTGCGTGCCGGAATGGGCGCGGCGGTGATGCCTTGCCTGATCGGCGATACCATATCCGGGCTTGTCCGGCTGTTTCTACCGATAGCCGAGTTGACCACGCCCGGATGGCTCGTCACCACCGCCAGCGCACGACAACAGCCGCACATTCGCGCTTTGCTAGACTTTATCGCCGATTATATTCGCCAGTCGGTTGTTGAAACCGAGCAGCGCTTCAGCGTGGCGGATGCCGCGTGATGAGCAACACCGCCATTATCAGGCCCGCTGTGGCTCTCAAGCCTCCATCCTGATCTCGGTCGCATGGTCCGGATAAGGCGCTATCTCTTTCATATCGACCGGCCTCCCCCCAAGCTTGCTGGCAAAGCCGTGGTTGATGTCGCGGTGGTGGGCTTCGTCGGCGCGGACGATTAAAACGACATCGCGGAGTGTCGCATCATCGGCCATTTTCCAGTAATGCTTGGCAATCGCGGGCGCGGGCACATTTGGGGAGCGGCCTTCGTCGATTTCCTGCAAATACAGCGTGTAGCTGGTCACCGCTTCCTCCTCGAAATAACCGACAACGCGGTGTGCGGTTTTGGAGGAGATAAGATAGAGGACCGAGAACAGCACGAGAAAAATCCACTGCGCCAGCAGGATTACCAGCCGTTCGAACAGGGTCGGCTTGGCGATCTCGATGAACGTCATCAGGTGCATCCGCTCGTTTTCGGCTTCTTCGAGAAGCGTCCTGATCCAGCCCTCGTCATCGCGCATCCGGCGCAGGCACGTCAGATGCGTGAACATAGCCCCGACCATGCCCGGGACCGCTGCAACGGTTTCCAGCACGATGGCACGGTGGCCATAGCGCTTGGCGAAAAACGTATCGGCGAAAAAGCGCAGGAGCTTGGTAAACCCAAGCGCAAAGCCGTCTGAAAATCCGTGCGGTTCGTGGTGTATTACCGGCTCAGCGGCGCGTTCGTATTTCAACGCTTTCGCGTCGGGCTTGAGCGTTGAATTGACCATGACGATGTCCCTTAAAAAAGGACAGCTACGGGCAGCCCAATGTTCGAGCGCTTGGCCGTTTAGCTAAACTAAAAAGCTGGTTCGAATTCAAAACAGAAACGCGACTACGATGACCAGTAAAATCAAACCGCCGATGCTGATGCCAACTGTTCTACCCATGACCATTCTCCTTTGATGGGAATTAAACAGGCCAGCGGCGCCGATGTTCCGTCAATGCGCGCGGTTGCAAGCTAGGCCAGCAATCTCGGCGGCACCGTGCGGTTTACCACCTCGCGCAAGGCAAACGCCGTCTCGATCCGCGCGACCCTTGGCAGGCGGGCAATTTCTTGCCGGTGGATGACCTCGTAATCCTCAATTGAGGCGGCGCGGACGACCAGCAGGTAATCGTTACGCCCGCTCATCAGGTGGCAGCGGATGATCGAGGGGCTGTCGGTCACTGCCGCTTCGAATGCGGCCATTGCTTCCTCGCTCTGGCTGTCCAGCGTGATCGTCACCATCACCGTCGCGCCCATGCCCAGTTTGCGCAGGTTCACATCGGCGCGGTAGCCACGCAATATTCCGGCGTCCTCAAGCGCCTTTTGCCGCCGTGCCGCTGCGCTTGGCGATAGCCCTGCCGCTTCGCCCAGTTCCTGTTGCGTCGCTCGGCCATTGGCGACCAAGGCCCGGAGTAATTTGCGGTCTGCTCGGTCGAGTTGCATATATTCTGCGCCTTTATATCAAATAGCGCGGAAAATATGCACAAAATGCGCGTCGCTGTCCAATCTTTGCTTATTATCTGAATAACGACAGTGCTATTTCCGCATATAGAGACTCAACAGGAGAAGAGACATGCGCGTCGGCGTCCCCAGCGAAATCAAGGTTCATGAATATCGGGTCGGCCTGACCCCCGGCGCGGTGCGCGAATATGTCGCACGCGGGCATCAGGTTGTCGTCCAATCGGGCGCTGGTGCTGGTATCATGGCGAGCGACGACGCCTACCGCGCCGCCGGTGCAGAAATCGCTTCGACCGCCGCAGAAATCTTTGCCGGTTGCGACATGATCGTGAAGGTTAAGGAACCCCAGCCGGGCGAATGGGTGCAATTGCGCCCCGGCCAGTTGCTCTTCACCTATCTCCACCTCGCACCCGATCCCGAGCAGGCGAAGGGTCTTATTGCCAGCGGTTGCACCGCGATCGCCTATGAAACCGTCACCGACGACAAAGGCACCCTGCCCCTGCTCGCGCCGATGAGCGAAGTCGCGGGCCGCCTTGCCATCGAAGCCGCAGGCGAAGCTATGCGCCGCAGCGAAGGCGGTGCGGGCATCCTCTTGGGCGGCGTCCCCGGCGTGCCTGCGGGCCGCGTCTGCGTGATCGGCGGCGGTGTTGTCGGCACTCATGCGGCGCGTATGGCGGTCGGGCTTGGTGCAGAAGTCACCATCGTCGATCGCTCGATCCCGCGCCTGCGCGAACTGGACGAGCTCTTTCAGGGCCGCGTACGCACGCGTTATTCGACGCTGGAAACCATCGACCATGAAATCAGCATTGCCGACGCCGTCATCGGCGCGGTGCTCATCCCCGGCGCTAGCGCGCCCCAACTCGTCACCCGCGCGATGCTCAAGCATATGAAGCCCGGTTCGGTGCTGGTCGATGTCGCAATCGACCAAGGCGGATGTTTCGAAACCTCGAAGCCGACCACCCACGCCGAGCCGACCTATGTCGTCGACGGCATCATCCATTACTGCGTCGCCAACATGCCCGGCGCAGTGCCTCAAACCAGCGCTGCCGCGCTGAACAACGCGACTTTGCCTTACGGGCTTGCGCTTGCCGACAAGGGCGTTGCCGCCTTGCATTCGCACAGCGAAACCGGACGCGGGTTGCTGGCTGGCCTCAATGTCCACCAGGGCAAGGTGACCAGCAGCGCCGTCGCCGAGAGCCTCGGCCTCGAGTTCGTTGCGCCGGAAACCGCGCTGGCAGCGTGACTTGACAGCGGAGCAGTGCTAACGCCGCCCTATGGGCAAAGAGGGGCGGATAACGGCGCATCAGATTGCGGCGATGCTTGGGGTTTCGCAACCAACGGTATCGCGCGCGCTGCGCGGCGACAAAAAGGTGAACGAGGACACCCGCGCGCGCATCGTTGCGCTGGCCAACGAACTCAATTACACCGTCGATCACAACGCGATGCGCCTGCGGACTCAGCAGACATTCTCGATCGCGCTCGTCATCCTGTGCCGCAGGGGCGAGAACAAGGCGAACATCAATCCATTCTACCTTTCACTGCTCGGTTGCATCGCGGCATCGGCGTCGGAGCGCGGTTATAATCTCATCATCTCGTTTCAGGATTCACCCGCCAATTTCTTCGCCAACTACACCGGCAGCCGCCAGGCCGACGGCCTGATTGTCATCGGCAGCGGGCAGAATGTCGAGGGCTGGCAATTCTTCGGTGACTACGCCAAGCATAATACGCCGATGATCTGCTGGGGCGCGAGCGAGCAGGATCTCGTCTCGATCAGAAGCGACAACGTGCAGGGCGCGAAGCTTGCCATCGACCACCTGCTGTCGAAGGGCTGCGATAATATCGCCTATATCGGCCCGATGTACAGCGAACAGCCGCAATTCCAGGACCGAATCAACACGTATATGGAGGTCACGCGCGAAAAAGGCCTGCCCGTCATCTGCCCCGCGCTCCCCGAAAATGCGGTGCGTGAGGAGCAGGGCTACGAGGCCGTGACCGCGCTCATCCGCGACGGCGTCAGCTTCGACGGCCTGTTCTGCGCCAACGACTTTATCGCTTTGGGCGCAATGCGCGCGCTTGATGAAAACGGTATCATGGTTGGTAAAGACGTCCGCGTCATCGGCTTCGACGGCATCGCCACCGGCGGCTATGCCCAACCGCCGCTGACCACAATCGAGCAGGATTATGTCCGCGCGGGCGAGATGCTGGTTGAGGCGCTGATTGCGAAATTGAGAGGCGACGACCCGGATACCAAGCCCGTCCCGGTGCGGCTACTGGTACGTGGAAGCGCGTAAATGGTGGACAGGGCTGGATTTGAACCACCCCGGATCGGCTTGACGATCCCCAACAAAAAACGCTGGGTCGTCTAACAATAATTGTAATGGTGGACAGGGCTGGATTCGAACCAGCGTACGGAAAACCGGGCAGATTTACAGTCTGCTGCCTTTAACCACTCGGCCACCTGTCCACACTTTGCAGGGCTTCATGCATAAGCATAAGGGCCGTCCCCGCAAAGGAAGCAGCGCAATGGCGAAACGGCCCTTGCCTGTCAATGGTGCAAGTGGGAAAGGGGGCCAATTCTTCTTATAACGAGAGTTTCAAATGTCATCGCACAAAAGCCAGCGCCGCCGGGGTCAAGCCACCGCCAGCGGCAATCCCAAATTCTATGGCCGCCACGCGGTCTATGCAGCACTCGACAACCCCGAACGCAAGCTCATCAAATTATGGGGCACGCGCGAGGAACTGGGCAAGATTGTCGTGCCCGACGGCCTGAGCGTGCAATTTGCCGAAGTCGCTGATCTGGCGCGCTATGTGCCCAAGGACGCGCCGCATCAGGGGCTGGTGCTCGAGGTTGGGGCGCTTGAGGATGTCTGGCTGACCGATGCGCTGGCAGTCGATGCCGATGACAACCGGCCGTTGCTCATTCTCGACCAGATCACCGACCCCCAGAATGTCGGCGCGATTTTCCGCACGGCTGCGGCTTTCGGTGCGGTCGCCGTGATTACGCAGGATCGCCATGCCCCGCCCGAATCGGGATCGCTGGCCAAGGCAGCATCTGGCGCGCTTGAAATCACGCCGTGGGTGCGCGTGGTCAATCTCGCGCGCGCGCTGGAAGAAATAGCCGAGGCCGGATACTGGCGGATCGGGCTATCGGGCCATGCCAAAGTCAATCTCGACGATGCCCTGACGCCGGGCCGCAACGCGCTTGTGCTGGGTGCCGAAGGCGACGGGATGCGGCGCAATATCGAGGAGCATTGCGATGCCCTGGCAAAGCTGCCAATCAGTGAGCGGATGGAGTCGTTGAACGTCTCCAATGCCGCGGCAGTAGCGCTCTATGCGGCGACGGTGAGGGCCGGTTAATCGGCGAAAGCGAGGGGAAAATGGGGATATTCGGTTCGCGCAAATGGGCGGCAATCGCGGTTGCGGTCGTGGCCCCCTTTTCGCTCAGCGGCTGCCTCATATTGCCCGGTGAATTTGTCTCAGAGATGACCGTGCGGCGCGATGGCGATTTCAGTTTTTCCTACAAAGGCCAGATCCAGCTGATCGGGCTGGCCAACCTTCTGAACAGCGGGATGCTCGACGAAAACGGCAAGGCCGAATTCAAGGCGACTTGCTGGGACGAGGCTGGCGATCAGAATATCGAGCTTGGCGAAGACGCTGAAGCTCCGGTCGCCGACATAGCCGCGCTCGAACCCGAAGTGACCTATGCTGTGTTGCGCGGCGAAGGCGCGGCATGGGTGCAACCGCTTGCGTGGCAAGACGCCGAGGAAGCGGCCAAGGCAGCCGAAGAGGCAGCCAATGCTGCGGCTGAAGCCGCCGACGCAGCATGGCAGATGTCGGAACGCGAATGCACGCCCGAAGAAGTCGCCACCCAGAAAAAGGAATGGGACGAGAAGCAGGCCGCTTCGAAAAAACGCGACGAAGAGCAAAAGAAAATGGCCCAAATGATGCTCGGTGGCATCGACCCGAAAGACCCCAAGACGATCATTCGGTTCACCAGGGAAGTCGAACGACTGGCGGCGTGGCACAAGGTCGAGCATATCGGCAACGGCGTTTTCATGATCGATTACAGCACCCGAGGCCGACTGGCCGACGACTTCGCCTTCCCCGTGATTCCGCGTTATGCACTCGGCGAACCGATGATCCACATTACCCGCTGGGACAATGGCAGAGTCCGCGTCGAAGCACCGGCGCTCAAGTCCGATCCCGAAATGTCCGTGATGACCATGCTCGGCGCGGGCAGCATGATGGGGATGATGGACGCTGGATCGTCGGGAAAAATGCCCGAGCCGATGGCGATCAAGGGAAGCTTCACGCTAACCACCGACGCGCCAATAATGGCCAACAATACCGAGGACGGGTCCGAGAATATGGGCGGCATGGAAGTGCTTCGCTGGGATATCGGCCCCGCCACCTATGGCGCGCCGATGGCGTTGCTGAAGCTCGCGCAATAATGGGACTAAGCGCCGAACAGTTGAAGGCGTCGCTCGACTCAATTGCCGCAATCGAGCCGCGCTTCGCCGATGCGATTGCCGTCACTGGCTACCCCGAACCGCGCCTGCGCGACCCCGGCTATGCGACCTTGCTGCGTACCATCGTCGGCCAGCAGGTCAGCGTCGCCGCCGCTGCGTCGGTGTGGAACAAGCTGGAGGCGTTGCTCGGCACCGGCTGCGCGCCCGATAAACTGATCGCTCAGGAATTCGACGCGCTCCGGGCATGCGGACTAAGCCGCCAGAAACAGGGCTATGCACGCTCGCTGGCCGAACTGGTGATGACCGGCGTGTTGCCGTTAGACTCGCTGCCTTCCGATGACGAGGAAGCGATAGCCTATCTGACCCAGGTCAAAGGCATCGGTCGCTGGTCGGCCGAGATATATCTGTTGTTTGCCGAAGGCCGAACCGACATCTGGCCCGCAGGCGATCTCGCGGTGCAGGAAGGCGTGGGGCGATTGCTAAAACTGGAAGCGCGGCCGTCGGAAAAAGACATCCGCGAAATTGCCGAGAAATGGCGCCCGCACAGGGGGGCGGCGGCGATTTTTACATGGCATATTTACGCCAAGGGCTTTCAGGCGATTTGACGCGGCCAAAAACTACCTAACTCTGCGGTCGGCAGACGCTCTTAAATCGGCCTTGCAATGTAGGACTTGGTTTGGGAATTTTGTTTTGCATGACGGTGACACCGCTGACCGTCACCGGATCGACTCTATCTGCCGCATTTAAGACCGACCTTACGACGGCCAGCTTTGCGCATCCCAATCTCTGGACGTGTGGATAACGCGTAATATCGCGACGACTTCGCGGCTTTGGTGCATCGTTAGGGCGTAGGCGATGATATAGGGCAACTGGCTGACGGATTTTTCGTATGTGCCGCTGACCCGTCCCGGATGGCCGGTTGCAAAATCGGATAGCGAGTCGCCGGTCGAGCGAAGCTTGGCAACAATTTTGCGCGCTGCGCCGGGGTCGTCGGCCGAAATATAGGCAAGCTGTTGTTTGAGGTCGTCGAGCGCATCGCGCGACCACATGACAGCACGCTTCATGCGTGCGGGGTACCGGCTGCGGCTTCAACCGCTTCCGAAAGTTCATCCATCGCGGCGTCGTGCGAGATAAGCTGGCCCGCTTCTGCATCTTTAAGCCCGCGTTTGATTCCATCGACAATGGCCTGCTCGCGGTCGAGATAATGCGCCACTGCTTCCGCCGCCAAAAAGGCGCGGCTTCGGCGGGTGTCCTGCGCCAGCTGACCCAAGCGCGCCTTGATTTCTGACGTAATCCTTATCGTCATCGTTGAAGTCTCTGCCATCAATTGTCCTGTCTGATGTGCGTTATTGTGTTCATTTGAACACAAAATAGCACACGACGATGAACGAGACAATCTTTGCTCGCTTTGGACCCCTCCGATTTGCCACTTGCAATGTAGGATTTCATTTGGGAGTTTCATCCGCCCGGTTCGCAAGGACCGGTGCCGCTCTTTGACATTGTGATCCCGATAATCCGGCGGCGACAATGTTCATCGCGCATGGCAATTGGGCCTTCGGAGATGCTTTGCGAATACTTCCGCGCGGTTATCAAATTGATTAAGCGAGATAACTTTTCTTAAAGCGACAAATGAGACAGTGAAAAACGCCTCCTCCGTCGTTTTTGTCGCGTTAAGCAAGCCGGCCTTACAACTTCAACCCCGGATTGAGCGTCATCACCTCCAGCAAAAAGCTCTTCGGCTTCTTGAAGAACTTGCTCTTACGGTTCACCTGCAACCCCAGCAAAGCCGCTGCCTCCATCGCGAAATGGACGCAGTTGCGCGAATTGAGCATGTAGCTTTTGCCGGGCAACGTTCGCCACTCCTCGACCAGCGCCATGAACTGCGCATATTGGGCGTCGGTTAGCCTGAGCGTGAAATGGGCGTTGCTGTCGGCGATATATTTCGCGTCCTTGCTCTCGATCATTCCCTTGACCGGTCCCCACAAGATCGCAGGCGTCGTATTAACCGCAGTGAAGCCGTAATTGGTATCGACCGCCTCGCCCGTAGAATCGACGGCGCCTTTCAGCTTGACCAAGGCGTGCGGAAAATGGTCGCCAAAATCGTGGCTGTAGAATGTCGCAGTCACTTCGGCATCGGCGGACACGGAATGGAGGCTGATGAATGCGGCGATGAGCAGTGTGAAATAGCGAAACATATCCACTCCTTAAGAGCGGCGGATTTATCCAGCATTTATGGCGCTATCAAGAAACAGTTGACGTTCACGTCAAATTGATGTCGCTGACATGAGTGTAAACGGGAGAGTCGCCAATATGGCAGACGCATTAAAAAGCATTTTCATTACCGGCGCGGCATCGGGGCTAGGCCGCGAAGTTGCGCGCTATTTTGGCAATGTCGGATGGTTCGTGGGGCTCGCCGATATGAATTCCTCGGGGCTGGCCGAAACCGCAAAACTGCTTCCGCCGGGCATGTCGTCGATCCACAAACTCGACGTCACCGACCGCGCACAATGGGCAAATGCGGTTGCCGATTTCGCCAAGCATACCGGCGGGCAGATGACAGTATTGTTCAACAATGCGGGGATCGGGAGCGGCGGGCCGATACAGGACATGACCGACGAGGAGATCGACAGGATGATCGCGGTCAACCTGACCGGTGTCATCAGCGGCACCCGCGCCTGCTTCGAACTGCTCAAGAATACACCCGATGCCTGCGTTCTCTATACCAGCTCAGCGGCAGGCATTTACGGATCGGCCAATTTGAGCGTCTACAGTGCCACCAAATTCGCGGTGCGCGGGCTGGCCGAGGCGCATGACATCGAATGGCGGGGACTTGGTATTAAGGCACGCAGCCTGATGCCCGGCTTCATCGACACCAATATCATCGGCGGGGTTGTCACTTCGGGTAGCAATATGACGGGTAAGGAAAAGTTGCAATCGGCTGGCATCGAGGTCAGCCCGGTTGCCATTATCGGACCGGCGGCGTGGGAGGCGATTCACGGCAGTCAGGTGCACACCACGGTGAACAAGATGGCCAAAAAACTGGCCTTTTCGGCTCGCTGGTTCCCCAATAGGTTGCGCAAGCAACTGGGGTTGATGGCAGGGTTCGGCGACGCGTCCTAACCAACAATAGCATCTATCGCGGTGGCCAAGTCGATATCGCGCTTTGACAACCCGCCTGCATCATGCGTGGTCAGCAATATTTCGACGCGATTATAGACGTTGAACCATTCGGGGTGATGATCGGCCTTCTCCGCCAGGATCGCTACATGGGTCATAAAGGCAAAGGCCTCGGCGAAATCGGTAAAGCGGACGGTGCGCCTGATGCCCTTGGCCTCTGCGTCATAGGTCCATAACGGTAAGGCATCCAGCGCATCGATCCGCGCGGCGTCGTCCAATTTTGAAACCTTCACTGCATATTCCTGCTTTTGAAATCGTCGCAAACATGCCTATGTCGCGCGATGCCACCGCGTCAAGCTACCTCGCTTTCGGTCGTCTTGCACAATGTCGCGGTCATTCGCGGCAACCGGCTGGTGCTTGACCGCTTTTCGCTGGAAGCAGCAGCGGGTGACATAGTCTGGATACGCGGCGCTAACGGCAGCGGGAAATCGACATTGCTGCGGCTGGTTGCAGGATTGCTGCCAAAGGCGAGCGGGCAATTGGAAGTCGAAGGGTCGGTCGCGCTGGCCGACGAAAATCTCGCGCTTGACCCTAACATGACGTTGGAAGCCGCGCTCGGCTTTTGGACGAAGATGGATGCTGCCACGGCAGACGCGCGGGAAAATGCGCTGGCGGCGATGGATCTTGTGCCGCTCGCCGATGTCCCCGTCCGCTATCTCTCCACCGGCCAGCGAAAACGCGCGAGTCTGGCGCGGTTGCTCGCGTCGCAAGCGTCGGTCTGGCTGCTAGACGAGCCATATAACGGCCTCGACAGCGACAGCGCGACACGGCTCGACGCGGCGCTTTTGAAACATTCGCGCGCTGGCGGCACCGCGTTGGTCGCGACGCATCAGGCACCGTCGGTCAATGTCGCACAGAGCATCTTGCTCGACAGAAGAGGCAAGGCCGGATGAGCGGTTTCCTCTCCCTGATTGTCCGCGAAGTCCGGCTGGCGTGGACCGGCGGCGGGCTTTGGCTGCCAGTGATTTTTTATCTGGCTGTCGCAACGCTCTTCCCCTTCGTGACCGGCCCCGACAAGGCTTTGCTCGCCCGCACAAGCGGCGGCATCTTGTGGATCGCGGCGTTGCTGGCGACTTTGCTACCGATCGAGCGGTTGATTTTGCCCGACCGGCAGGCTGGGGTACTCGACCAGTTGGCGGTGCGCGGCTGGACCGACGAGGTCGTGGCCGGCTTTAAGATTGCCGGACATATCGTTGCGTTTGCTGTGCCATTGCTACTGGCCACAGTGATCGCGTCGGCGTTGATCGGATTGCCCGAGGATAAACTGCCGACCGTGCTCATCGGCCTTGCTCTCGCCCTGCCCGCGCTGGCCGGACTGTCTGTGACGATAGCCGCACTGACCGCCGGACTGAGCGGGGCGAGCGCGCTCGGCGGCTTGTTGCTCGTACCGCTGGCCATCCCGATACTGATATTCGGCGCAGGCACACTTGCCGAAAGCCCAGGTAACGCCATGCAGTTATTGGCCGCAACCTCATTGGCAATCGCAGCACTTTCGCCTTTTGCGGCAGGCGCAGCACTTCGCGCCGGACGCGGCTAGCCTAATCAGCCACCATTTTCTGCGCATAGCCCGAAGCCACCAGCGCCTCGACCATGTCGAACAGCTTTTCCGGATCGTGCGCGCGCATTACCGGGATGTTGGCCTCCATCCCCTCGGCGATCACCATCTCACGCGTCCCGGATTCAACCGCATCCCAGATGAGTCGGGCGACCTCAACAGGATCAATGCCGTTATCGATCGCCTTGTCGCTGGCACCGCGCACCGATCCGTCGGCATTGAGCGCATTTCGCGAGACGTTGGTCTTGACCGAACCCGGAGTCACCACCAGCACCTTGACCCCTTGCCCGGCAACCTCGCTGCGCAGCGCGTCGGCATAGCCGATAAGCCCGTGCTTGGCTGCACAATACGCGGTGCGAAGCGGCACGCCTGCCTTGCCGGCTACGCTTGAAATCATCACGAGTTGCCCAGCCCCACGCGCCAGCAGATGCGGCAAGAGCGCCTGAGTCAGCGCAATCGGTGCGAGCAGATCCACACCTATGACACGCTCATAAACTTCGAATGCCGTATCGACTGCCAGCGACCGCTGCGAAATCCCGGCGTTATTGACCAGTACGTCGACCCCCCCGCAAAACGCCAGCGCGGCCTCGACCTTGGCCGGTATAACCGCAAAATCCATCGTATCGAACGGCAGGATCAAGCACCGCTCGGGCGCGCCGCTCTCCGCCGCAACACGATCCAGTTCCGCAACATTGCGGCCAGACAGAATGGCATTGCCGCCGTTCGCCACAAACGCCTTGGCAAGCGCTTCCCCGATGCCCGATGATGCTCCCGTTATCCATGCCGTCTTGCCTGACTGATCGACCATTTTTCTACTCCTGTTTCGGCATGCTCGATCACGCCTGCTTGGCGGATGTCAAGTTAATCTAGCTTGCACTTTGGCCCCGGCGGCACCACATTAAGGTTATGCTGATAGAAACCGAACTGACGCCCAATCCGGCGACCATCAAATTCCTTCCCGGTCGTGCCGTGATGGAAAACGGAACGCGCGACTTTGCCGATCCCGAAGAAGCCACAGCCTCGCCGCTCGCCGAAGCATTGTTCAATCTAGGGGACGTGACGGGCGTATTTTTCGGGCGCGAGTTTATCTCGGTGACAGCTGCGCCGGGTGTCGAATGGGCGTCGCTCAAACCCGATGTGCTTGGCATATTGCTCGACCATTTCAGCGCGAACATGCCATTGTTCCACGCGCCCTCCGCTGGTTTTTCGGTTCCTGATTCGAATGATGAACTGCCGCTCGACGACCCTGCAGACGCCGAAATTGTCGAGCAGATCAAGGATCTGATCGAAACCCGTGTCCGCCCGGCTGTCGCCAATGACGGTGGCGATATCGTCTATCGCGGCTTTCAGCGGGGCGTTGTGTTCCTCCAAATGCAGGGTGCCTGTTCGGGGTGCCCGTCTTCGTCGGCTACGCTGAAAAACGGCATCGAGCAATTGCTCAAACATTATGTCCCGGAAGTGACCGAAGTCCGCGCCGCTTAATCTCCCCCCGCCCTCGATAAGGTTCCAAAAATGGCTTTTGATACTCCCCTCAATGCGCAAGCGCTCGATCAGCTGTTCCGCGAGGGGCGCACCTATAACGGCTATCTGGACAAGCCGGTGAGCCATGCACAATTGAACGACATCTGGGACTTGATGAAGTTCGGCCCGACATCTGCAAATTGCCTGCCTGCGCGATTAATCTGGTGCAACAGCGATGAAGCCAAGGAAAAACTGGCGGCCTTGGCCCTTCCCGCCAATGGCGACAAGATCCGCAAGGCACCGGTGACCGTCATTATAGGCATGGACATGGAATTTTACGAACAACTCCCCGAACTCTTCCCCCACGCCGACGCGAAAAGCTGGTTTGTCGGCAATGATGCGCTGATCGAAGCGACAGCGTTCCGCAACAGCAGTTTGCAGGGTGCCTATTTCATCATGGCGGCGCGCGCTTTGGGGCTGGATACCGGACCGATGTCGGGCTTTAATAACGCGGCAGTCGACGAAGCATTTTTCGCTGGCACCAAGGTCAAGTCGAACTTCATCTCGACGCTCGGCTATGGCGACGCGTCGACGATTTTCGAGCGCAGCCCGCGCCCGGCATTTGACCGCTTTAACAGCATCGCCTGATGCTATAACTGGCGAGTATGAAGACGCTCGTTATTGATACCGCCACAAAGGCCTGCTCGGTAGCGCTTTACGATGGCGATGCGGTCGTGGCATGGCATCTCGAGGTCATCGGGCGCGGCCATGCCGAGCGCTTATTGCCGTTCATCGCCGAACTTCCCGAACGCGGGCGGGCCGACCGGGTCGTAGTCAATGTGGGACCAGGCAGCTTTACCGGGATCCGCGTCGGTGTCGCTGCTGCGCGTGCGCTCGGACTGGCTTGGGGAGTGCAGGTATCGGGCTATGGCTGCCTGACACTGGTGGCGGCAATGGCACGAGCGCAAATCGGGAAGGCGATTAGCGTAGACGTCATAATGGACGGCGGACACGGCGAATATTTCTTCCAAAGCTTTGATCATGAAGGACTGGCTAACTCAGGCGCGGTTTCGCTGATAGCAGACGCTATCATTGCACAGGCGGACGCTATAGCGGGCGACGCGGGGACGCTTGTCATGCCGGGTTCCCCGCTGCGACTGGATCTACTGCCCGACGCCGCCTGCTGGCATCTGATCGCGAATGAAACACCTCTTTCGCCAAGGCCTATTTATGGTCGCGCACCCGATGCAAAGCTGCCCAAAGGCATCGCGGCATGATTAGCATTGCCGAAGGTGACGCAGCCGATATTGCGTCGATTATGCCGGTGATGGACGACGCTTTCGACCCTGCCTTTGGAGAAAGCTGGACCGCAGCCCAATGCCTGTCCGCGCTGGCAATGCCCGATTGCCGCCTGTTGATCGCCAGAGCCGACGATG
>CAZQBS010000060.1:0-11484 GCA_964591835.1 uncultured Sphingorhabdus sp.
GTCGATGCTTTGCCTGCGGGTATTGTTGGCGGCTTTGAAATCGCCGAATGGGGCGAGATCGGGATCAGCTTCACTTCGGCACGAAGCGCCAATGACGCGTATAGCGTCGACCCCAAAACGCTGAAGGTCACACGCTGGACCGAAAGCGAAACCGGCGGGTTGGACGTTTCGAAAAATGTCGAGCCCGAGCTGGTCAAGGTCAAGAGCTTCGACGGCCTCGAAGTATCGGGTTTCCTTTACCGTCCCGACGCTGCCAAATTTCCCGGCAAGCGACCGATGATCATGAGTGTCCATGGCGGCCCCGAAGGCCAGTCGCGCCCCGGATTTCAGGGGCGAAGCAATTATTTGCTCAACGAAATGGGCGTCGCGATCTTTTACCCCAATGTCCGCGGCTCGACGGGATACGGCAAGAACTTCGTCAGCTTGGATAACGGCCCGTTCAAACGCGAGGATTCGGTGAAGGATATGGGTGCGTTTCTGGACTCGCTTTCAAAGGACAAGGGGCTTGATCCCGGGCGCTTCGGCCTCGCTGGCGGTTCTTATGGCGGATATATGTGTTACGCAGCGGCCGTGCAGTATAAGGATAAGCTGCGCTCGACAAACTGCATCGTCGCGATTTCGAACTTCGTGACCTTCCTTGAGAACACGCAAAGCTACAGGCGGGATCTACGCCGCGTCGAATATGGCGACGAGCGCGATCCTGTACAGCGCGCGAAACTGCTCGAAATCTCGCCACTGACCCGAGTCGCAGAAATCACCAAGCCGATGTTCGTCGTCACCGGCGGTAACGACCCGCGCGTGCCGTCGTCCGAAGCCGACCAGATCGTCAAGGCGATCCGCGACAAGGGCGGCACCGCGTGGCATTTGCTCGGCAAGAATGAAGGGCACGGGTTCGCCAAGAAGGAAAATATCGACTATAATTTCTGGACCTCGTTGATGTTCTGGAAGCGGACCTTGCTGAACTAATGCCAAAACCGTCGTCCTGAACTCGTTTGACCTCTGGTCATTGCATTCCAGGATAGCGCACCGTCGCTCGCTGTGCTGAAACAAGTTCAGCATGACGAGGCGGCGTGTTGGGGGTGGGGAAGCTACGGCGTCATCGCCACGCCGGCCAAACTCTCGGCCTCAAGCAGCAGTGCGTCATCCGCCGACCCCTGCGCCACGCTTTCGCGCCCGATCATCACCAGCAGCGGTACCGCGAGCGGGCTGACGCGCTCCAAATTCATATGCAGCATTGTATCAGCGGCGCGATCGAGCAAGTCGCCCAGCCTGCCCACGTCGGTTAGCCGCGCTCGGGCGTCGGCCCATGCGGCCTCGAGCAGAAGATGGTCGGGTTCGTACTTGCGCAGCACATCATAGATGAGGTCGGTCGAAAATGTCACCTGCTTGCCGGTCTTGCGCTTGCCCGGATGCTGGCGTTCGACAAGCCCGCTGATCACCGCGACCTCGCGGAAGGCGCGCTTCAGAAGATAGCTGCCCTCGACCCAATCGACAAACTCGTCGGCCAATATGTCCGCAGAGAACAAAGACGCGGGATCGGTAATCGGCTTCAGGCTCCACACGCCGATCGCATAGTCGCTGGCGACAAAGCCCATCGGCATCAGCCCGCGGCTCTCCATCCGCCGCGTCAGCAGCATTCCGAGCGACTGGTGCGCATTCCAGCCCTCGAACGGATAGGTCACCATATAATGGCGCTTGTCATGCGGAAAGGTTTCGACGAGCAACTGCCCCGGCTCGGGCATCTGGCTCCGGTAGGCCTGCATCTCCAGCCATTCGCGCACCTCGTCGGGAAAACGCGCCCATGATGCGTGGTCGGTGAGCATATGCCGCACCCGGTCGGCCAGATGCGTGGTCAGCGGCATTCGAGCGCCCATATAGCTGGGAATGGTGTTCGCAGGCTTGGTCGCGGCGCGGACGATGAGGTCGAGGTCTTTGATCGATTCGACCTCGAGCGCCATCCCGGCAAAGGTGAAGGTGTTTCCAGGGGTGAGCGTCGAAGCAAAGCCCTCCTCGACCTTGCCCAGCTTGCGACCGTTGCGGAAACGGACGTCGAGCATGGGCGAATCGACAATGATGCCTGCATTGAACCGGTGTTGGGCTGCAAATTTGGGATGTGACAAGCGCCATTTGCCGTCGGGGTCCTTCACAAGCTTCTTGAACTTGTCATAGGCCTTCAGCGAATAGCCGCCGGTAGCAATGAACTCGATAACCCGCGCGAAGGTTGCGGCATCGAGCGCCGAATAAGGCAATGCCGATTGCACTTCGGACAGCAACTCCGCCTCGTCGAACGGTCCCGCACAGGCAATGCCCATCACATGCTGCGCCAGCACATCGTAACTGCCCAATTGAAATGCCTCGCCATCGCGCACGCCTTCGGTCACCGCGTCGAACGCTGCTTGTGCCTCCAGATATTCGAAGCGGTTGCCCGGAACGAGGATGGCTTTGCTTGGCTCGTCCATCCGGTGGTTGGAACGGCCGATGCGTTGCAACAGCCGCGACGAACCCTTCGGCGCGCCCATCTGGATCACGCAATCGACGTCGCCCCAATCGACCCCGAGATCGAGCGATGCGGTGCACACCAGCGCGCGCAGCCTACCGTCGGCCATCGCGCCTTCGACCTTTCGCCGCGCCTCGATCGACAGTGAGCCGTGGTGAATGCCAATCGCATATTTGGGCTCGTTCGCGTCCCATAGTTTCTGGAAAATAAACTCTGCGAGGAAGCGCGTGTTGCAGAAAATCAAAGTAATCTTGTTGCGCCCGATCTCCTCGATTAGCTGCGGGATCGCGTGCTGCCCGCTATGCCCCGCCCATGGCACGCGGCCTTCGGGGAGGAGGATCGTCAGGTCCGGCTCAGCCGCTGCCTCGCCCTCGACCAACCGCACGAGGTCGATATCGCCATCGGGTGCGAGCCAGGCACGGTAGTCGTCAGGATCGGCTACCGTTGCCGACAAAGCGACGCGCTGCATATCGGGGCTGAGGGTTTGAAGGCGCGCAAGCGAGAGGCTCAGCAAATCGCCGCGCTTGCCATTGGCGAAAGCGTGGACCTCATCGACGATAACGCGTTTGAGCGAGGAGAAGAGCAGCGCGCTATCCCCATGACTGAGCAACAACGACAGCGATTCCGGCGTGGTCAGCAGGATATGCGGTGGCTTTACCCGCTGACGTTGCTTGCGGTCGGACGGCGTATCGCCCGTGCGCGTTTCGACGCGGATGGGGAGGTCCATTTCCTCGATCGGCGTGAGCAGGTTCCGCCGCACATCGACCGCGAGTGCCTTTAGCGGAGAGATGTAGAGCGTGTGGAGGCCGTCTGCCGGATGGGTGATCAGTTCGCTAAGCGTTGGCAAAAAACCCGCTAGCGTTTTCCCAGCGCCCGTGGCTGCCACGAGCAAAGCATGTCGCCCCGCCGCCGCCGCATCGACCATCTCCAACTGATGCCTGCGTGGCGACCAGCCGCGCGTGGCAAACCAGTCGGTGATGATTGGGGGTAAGGTCACAACGGGCTTAATGCCCGACAGTTTCCCCACGTTCCAGCCCTGACGCTTGCAACTGCGCGTCGATCTGCGCCATCAGGCGGTCCAAGCCTTCCTCCGAAGACGCCTCCGCCCGCGCGACCAGCACGTCCTGGGTGTTCGACGCTCGCAGAAGCCACCAACCATCGGGCGTATTCACCCGCGCGCCATCGGTGTTGTTCAGATCTGCACCTTCGGCCTGTAGCCGTTCGAGCACTTCGTCGATCACCGCGAATTTGCGGCTCTCGTCGACTTGGAAGCGCATTTCGGGCGTGTTGATCATCTCGGGCATGGCCGAGCGCAATTCGGTCACGCTCTTGCCGAGCTTGGCCGAGGCCGACATCAGCCGGACAGCGGCGTAGATCGCGTCATCGAAACCGTAATATTCGTGGCGGAAGAAGATATGCCCGCTCATTTCGCCCGCCAGCGGACTGCCGGTTTCCTTCATTTTGGATTTAATCAGGCTGTGCCCGGTTTTCCACATCAAGGGTTGGCCGCCCAACTCGCTGACGCGGTCGAACAAGGCTTGGCTGGCCTTCACATCGGCGATAATCGTGGCCCCAGGCACTTCGCCCAGCACATCCTCGGCATAGATCTGCAGCAATTGGTCGCCCCAGATCACGCGGCCCTGTCCGTCGATCGCACCGATTCGGTCGCCGTCGCCGTCGAAAGCCACTCCGAAATCGAGGTTTCTTTCGGCGACAAGCTTGCGCAGATCGGCCAGATTCGCTTCGTCGGTGGGATCGGGATGATGATTGGGAAACTGCCCATCTACATCCACGAACAGAAGATGATGCTCACCGGGCAGCATCTTGACCAGCTTTTCAATCGCTGGTCCCGCCGCACCATTGCCCGCGTCCCAGCCGATGCGGAACGCCTTGTCGGGCGCGGCTTCGGCTACGCGGGCGACATACTGGTCAAGGATATCCAGATGCTCGGAAGTTCCAGTCCCCTCCATCCAATCGCCTGCCGCCGCCATGCTGCCCAGCTTCTGGATATCACTCCCGAAAAACGGACGCCCCTGGAGGACCATCTTGAAGCCGTTATAATTGGCTGGATTGTGGCTGCCTGTTATCTCGATGCCGCCGTCCACATCGTCCAGCGCGGCTTCGGCATAATATAGCATCGGCGTGGGCCCCATGCCGATTCGCACAACATCGACGCCGCTGTCGTTAAGCCCGCGCACCAGCGCCCCTTCGAGCATGGGCGAACTCACCCGCCCGTCATAGCCTACCGCTGCCTTCCTCCCACCGGCGCGGATCAGGCACGTGCCGAAACCGCGACCGATGGCATAGGCGTCGTCTTCCCCAAGTGTTTCGTCGATGATCCCTCGAATGTCATATTCGCGCAAGGACGTGGGGTGGAATTTGTGAGGCAAGGGGGTGCTCCTGAAATGTGATTGCGCGCCGGTTAGCGGGCTTTTGTGTCTAAATCACGTATCAAAAGGTCGCGCGCTTCATTTAGTTCCTTGGCTCGCTCGTCGCTGCCGCCGGTATCGGGATGGTTTTTGGCAATCAGCTCACGGTGCCGGTCGCGGATGCTTTCTGCATTGTCGAAGCGAGATACGCCCAGAATGAAACGCGCCTTGTCGATGGCATATTGGTCGCTCTGCTTGGCACGGGTGCCAAACAGCCGCCATGTCAGCCCGCGATACCAGGTGATCGCTACGCCAATGGCTGCAACACCGATGAGCAAGCTTCCCCGCGTCGCGAGGAACGCGCCCGCGACCCCGAGCAAGATCGGCGGCAACTGCGCCGGCCTTAGCCTGCCAGTCCACACCGCCCAGCCAAGCCCAAGCGCGATCAGGCCGAGCAGCACCGGCATCAGACGAGCACCGCCTCGTGCAGTTCGGGGAGTGCGAGGCCGGTGACCAGTTCGCGCAACTCCTGCCGCGCGACGATATGTGCGGTCGCAAGCTGGCCCAGATGGCCCTTGTCGATGAGGGTCAGGCCAGACGGAAACAGCTCACGGTAAATCACCCGCTCGTTGAGCCCCGGCACGGAACGGAAGCCGACCCGTTTCGACAGCTCGGCAATTGCGTCGGTCATGCGCTGCTGGTTTCGCGCTTCCATATTGTGCAGCCGGTTGCGCACGACAACCCAATCGATGGTCACGCCGTCGGCCTTGGCGCGTTCCTTGCGCGCTTCCCAGATCAGTTCGGCGTAGAAGCTCAACCGGCGGACCTTGAAATTCTCGGCGTCGACCTGGCCGATAAGGTCGAAATCGACAAAACTGTCGTTGATCGGTGTGACTAAGGTATGCGCGCGTGTCGCGACGAAGCGCGCATATTTGTCGTCGCGTCCGGGCGTGTCGAAAATCAGGAAGTCGTTTTCGCGGCCAAGCATGTCGATCTGCTGTTCCAGCCGCGCCTGCGACTCATGCTCGAACACTTCGAACTGCGGCATCGGCAGCGATATCCCGCGCCGCTTCATAGTCTCGCGCCGGTTCTCGAGGTAACGGGCAAGCGTGCGCTGGCGCGAATCGAGGTCGATGCAGGCGACCCGGCTCCCCCGCGACGCCAGGGCAATGGCGACGTGCACCGCTGTCGTCGACTTGCCGGTGCCGCCCTTTTCATTGGCGAAAACGATATGATGTGGTCCGGCCATATGCCTGTAGTTTGCCCCCGAAATAACAACGCTCGATAAATGCCTTGAAATGCCCCGATTGCATCCCGCATAGCGTCGGCATCAGCCATTAGACAAGGGCGGGGGCACGTGCAAACCATCAATCGACTTGACCTGTTGCGGGACAATATTGCCACTTTGCGAAAGGCCAAGGGTCGCATCGCGCTGGTGCCGACGATGGGCGCGCTTCATGCAGGGCATCTAAAGCTAGTCGATGCGGCGAGACAAGCGGCGGATGCGGTGGTGGTGTCGATTTTCGTCAATCCTACGCAGTTCGGACCGAACGAAGACCTCGACGCCTATCCTAGGACATTGGATAGCGATTCTGCTAAGTTGGCAGACGCAAATGTAGACCTCCTTTGGGCACCGAATGCTGCGACGGTTTATCCCGAGGGCTTTGCGACCAAAATCCATGTCGAAGGTCCGAGTGCGGGCTATTGCGGCGGAGCGCGGCCGGGGCATTTCGACGGCGTCGCGCTGGTGGTCGCCAAATTGTTCAATCAGGTTCAGCCCGATGTTGCGTTCTTTGGCGAGAAAGACTTCCAGCAACTGGCAGTTATCCGCCAGATGGCGTGTGATCTCGACTTTGCGCTCGACATTGTCGGCGTGCCGATTGTGCGCGACGCCGACGGTTTGGCGCTGTCGTCGCGCAACGCCTATCTCAGCGCTGACGAACGAAAGGCGGCGCTCGCCTTGCCGCGCAACTTGAACAAGGCGGCGGATCAAATCAGGGCTGGTGGAAATATCGCGCAAATATTCGCGGAAGCGGTCAAAGAATTGACCGCAGCCGGGTTTTCCAGAGTAGATTATTTCGAGCTGGCAGATGCCACAACGCTTGCGCCGCTTGCGCATTATGATGGCCGCAAAGCCCGGCTGTTGGCCGCCGCCAAGATCGGCGGGACGCGCCTGATCGACAATCTGGAATTATAGCCCGCCAACTTTTCGGCAAAGCGTTAACCATTTGTTGACCATATCTGGACGAAGTTGACCTCACACATTGGATGTGGGGGACAGGATATGGGTAATAGTCTGAAAAGCGCGAACTTCCTTATGGAAAGCCGTTTGGCAGAGGCTGCGCGGGGCGATGCCGAAGCGTTATACGATCTGGGCATGGCCTATTCGACGGGAAGTGGCGGGGTCGAGATCGACATGATCGAGGCGCATAAATGGTTCAATCTGGCCGCGCTTAACGGCAGCGAAGAAGCGATGATGTGCCGCGCCGATATTTCCGACGACATGACGGTACGCGAGATCGCCGAAGCACAGCGTCAGGCACGCGCGTGGATTCAGGCAACCGGCCAACGCCACGCGGCATAATTTCTCTTTTGCAGGACATTTGCGCCGCGAACGATTATGTGCAGATGACTCGCTGAAATAATCGAAAGTTCAATCGCCAGATGGCTGCACCTATCATCGTTACCGGCGCAGCTGGCTTTATCGGCCACTCGGTCGCGCACCGGTTGCTGGACAGGGGCGAGCGGGTTATCGGCGTCGATATCGTCAACGATTATTACGACCCCGCGCTCAAGGAAGCGCGGCTGGCCACGTTCAAGGACAAACAGGCCTTTTCGTTCGAGCGAAGGGACATCGCCGACGCGGCCGAAATGGCTGCGCTGGTACGCGACAATGCGGTAACCCGCGTCGTTCATCTCGCCGCGCAGGCGGGTGTCCGTTACAGCCTCGAAAATCCCTTTGCTTATGAACGATCGAACCTCGCCGGGCATTTGTCGGTGATGGAGGCGTGCCGCCATGCGGACAATTTCGAGCATCTGGTATATGCCTCGTCCAGTTCGGTCTATGGCGACAAGCCCATGGGCGGCGCGGGTTTTACCGAAGACGAACCCGCTACCAGTCCGGTTTCACTATACGCCGCAACCAAGCGCGCCTGCGAACTTATGAGCCAATCCTACGCGGCGCTCTACAAAATTCCGCAAACCGGCCTCCGCTTCTTCACCGTCTACGGCCCGTGGGGTCGCCCCGATATGGCCTATTTCAGCTTCACGCACAAAATCCTGAAGGGTGAGGCAATCGAGGTTTACGGCGATGGCAAGATGGCGCGTGATTTCACCTATATCGACGACATCGTCGACGGCGTGATCGGCGCGCTCGACCATCCACCTGCTGCAGGCGATCACCGCGTGCTCAACATCGGTGACAGCCACCCTGTCGGCCTGATGGAAATGATCGAAACGCTTGAAAACGCCATCGGACGCGAAGCAGTGAAGGTCATGCGGCCAATGCAGCCCGGCGATGTGACCGCGACCTATGCCGATGTGTCGAAGCTGACCGCGCTCACCGGATACCAGCCCAAGGTGATGTTGGCGGAGGGTCTCGAGCGCTTTGCCGACTGGTACCGGGAATATTATCGCACCGACTGAACAGACGGGCTTATTTCCGCTGTGTGCGGGCCTGCCACTCGTCGAACGACGCTGCAAGTTTGCGCCCGGCGATTTCACGCCCGGTTTCGCGCGGCAGGCCAAGCGAGGCCGATAACGGACCGCCCAGCAATGCATCGCCAAGCGAGATCAGCACCAGTTCAAGCGTCAGTTCGTGCAGGCTCGAATCGGCATGGCCGTCTTCGGCAATCTCGTCGACCAGCCGGTGGATCGCTTCGACTACGGGGTTCAGCGCATCCTCGTTGCCCGACAGCAGCATCCATGACGCAAGCGCACCCGCACCCTCGCGGTCGAACGAATCGAAGATCACGTCGGCCAGCTGGCGCGGCGACATCGCGCCGTCGCGCATCTGGTAAATCGCCTTGCCGATGGTCACGCATACGCCGTTGGTCAGATATTCGGCAAGATCGCGTTGCAGCCCCGATGCCGATCCGAAATGGTGGAGCAGATTGGCGTGGGTGCGACCGATCCGTCCGGCAACCGCCTTCAAGGTTACCGCCTGCGGCCCTGTCTCAATCAGCAATTCGCGCGCTGCTTCGAGCGCTGCAAGCCGACTGGCCTCCGGACTCAACCGGCGAGGCAGACCTGCATCCTTGATGTTCACGACCTGAGCGGTGCTTTCTGGTGACATTGCTTCTGGGACCCTTTGTATTTGCGCTTATGTCCCCGAACATGAACCCTCGCACTGCATTTCGCAATCGCGGCGATCATGACTGTCCCGGATTTAACGCCCACTGGCCGGTGTGCGCGCGTTTCCGCCCAATCCCGCGCTTGGACCTGATTGGGCGTTAACGCAGCAAATATTGGAATTACCGCGTTTTTATGTCAGACTCACGCTTAATTAACCGAAAATGTTTAAACCCTCTTCATGGCCGCAGCCTTATCAACGCGCATGGACCTGACCACCCATATAAGCTCACTGGTGAGCGATGGCGCCGATCGCCCGGCAATCGTATCGCGAACTTTTAACGGCGTTAACGCACCGCTGGCCGAGCGGCACTGGGTTCGCGGCGATCCTTATGCGACGGCATTTTTCAACGCGCTTTCTGCCGTATTTCCCCACGGCGAGACCTTCATGATAAAATGCATGGTGCCATGGGTCGACCGCATACCGCCTTCGCTGGCGCGCGAAGTACGAGCCTTCATCGAACAGGAAGCCGGGCACGCGCGCGAACATGTCGGCATGAACCGTGCGCTGATCGAGGCCGGCTATGACGTTGCCCCGCTCGACAGGAAAATCCGCAGCTTCGTCAAGCTCTTTGAAAATGCCAGCGACATCGTCAAGCTGACCGCGACGATGTGCATCGAACATTTTACCGCGATTGTCGCTGCGGAAATTCTGCGCGACAAACGCCATCTCGACGGTACCGAGGGCGAATTGCGCGAATTATGGCTGTGGCACGCGGTCGAAGAGGTCGAGCATAAGGGCGTGGCCTTTGATGTCTGGCAATATGCCACCAAAGACTGGAACCCGGTGCGCGCCTGGGGCTGGCGCAGCGGTTTCATGCTGCTGATCACGCTCAGCTTTTTCATCAACCGCACGTTGGGGCAAATCGAATTGTTGCGTCAGGACGGCATCGGCTTTGGCACAGCGCTGCGCCGGATCATGCGCGGCGGTTTTGGCAAAGGCGGAATCGGGCGCAACGTGTTGCGTCCATGGGCCGCGTTTTTCCGTCCGGGCTTCCACCCGTGGGACAAGGACGACCGGCTTGTGCTGGCCGAGGGCGAGGCGATGCTGGCCACGATGGCCGCAGAGCGGGCCGGTTTCGGCAAACCGGTTGCCGCCGCCGACCTTCTGCAAAGCCTGCCTGAAGTGCGAGCAGCTTAAGCCGCAAGCACCGCAGGACTATATTGTCGTAGCATGAAGGCCATGGCGTCGCTGACGGTGTCGCCCTCGTCATCGGCTGCCAGTTCCTTTTCGTAAAGCGCGCACGGTACAGGCTGCCCCCGGCCAAGGCTGTATCTCAGTTCGGTCTTGCCGGTCGGACTAAAGCGCAATTTGCGAAGTACATGGCCTGAGGCCGGATTGTCGGTAAAATGTCCGGCGATCAGCCGTTCATGTCCTATCGCCTTGGCAACGGCAACAACCGCCTTTGCCGCCTCGCTTGCATAGCCGAGCCCCCAATAGGGCCGCGATATCCAATAGCCCAGTTCCGCCTCGCCATCGCGTTCGCCAAGGCCACAGGCACCGACCAGACGCGGCGCGCCATCGGTCCGCTGCATCAGCAGGAATGTGGGATAGGTTTCGCTGTGCTCCAGCGCGGCAAAACGTTCGGCCTCGTCCTCGGTATAAGGCCACGGCGCGCGCGCGAGGTTGCGGACGATGCCCTTATCGGCGATCGCCCGGTACAACTCGTGTGCGTCCTCGGGCCAGCTAGGCCGGAGCAATAATCTTTCGGTTCTTGCGAACATCTTTTCTCTCCGTATTCGGAGCCGCCTTTTGCATGGCAAAGCGACAGCCTTGTTACATCTGCCGCGTCGGCGGCGCTGGAACAGGGAGAAAGCGGTAAAAAGAAAGGGAGGCGGGTTGACCCGTCTCCCTGTTCAAAGGTGGAAACCACCTTGTCAGCGATTTCCGGGTCATCCAGCAGGACAACCCGTCATCGGTTATCCGTTATTCTGCGGCGGTGGCCATCATATCGACCGACACATATTTGCGGCCGAGTTTGCCTGCGTGGAATCGCACACGGCCTGCGGTGAGCGCAAACAGGGTGTGATCCTTGCCCAGGCCGACACCGGCACCCGGGTAAACCTTGGTGCCGCGCTGACGGATGATAATGTTGCCGCCAATGACTTGTTCGCCACCGAATTTCTTTACGCCGAGACGACGGCCTGCCGAATCGCGACCGTTGCGTGACGAACCACCTGCTTTTTTATGTGCCATGGTCTAAACTCCTATCTATTCCGAGCCGAAGCTCAGGCTTCTTTCTTGGCTGCGGCCTTTTTGGGCGCAGC
>CAZQBS010000060.1:11584-13912 GCA_964591835.1 uncultured Sphingorhabdus sp.
GCAGCTTCGGCCTTTTCGGCTTTAGGTGCAGCAGCCTTCTTCTCTTCTTTGCCAACGGCAAGGATGCGAAGCAGCGTCAGCGACTGGCGGTGGCCCTGCTTGCGGCGATAGTTATGACGGCGGCGCTTTTTGAAAACGATCACCTTTTCGCCGCGTTCTTGCGCGATGATTTCGGCAGAAACGGTGAAGTCCTTCAGGTCGGCAGCCTTGTCGCCGTCACCCGCGAGCAGAATGTCACCCAGCGAGATCTTGTCACCCGCTTCACCTGACAGTTTTTCAACTGCGATTTTGTCTCCGGCGGCGACGCGATATTGCTTGCCGCCTGTGCGCACGATAGCGAACATGGCTCTAACTCATCCGTTTCTTAATAGCATGGCACCGGTTTAGGGCGCGGTTGCAGGCACAACCCGTCGAAATGCGAATCTCGAAGGGCTACGCCGGAAAGCGGCCAGCTAGGGGAACAGTTTGGCTATGTCAACGCCTTTTGCCGCCTTTTTCGGGCATTATGCGGGCCTTGCACCCGTGCTGCCATCGCCTTAGACACAGCGTATGGCTGTTCAACATCACCCCCAGCGGCTGGCTCCGCTGTTCCTTCTAACGGTTTTAGCGGCGTGCGCGACGCCGGAAGGCGATTTTCCATCGCTTGAACGGCGGCCGTTCGAAACGGACAGTACCGATCGGGCCGCAGAACCTGCTGCACCCGCGGCGCCTACCCAGCTCACTCCCGAATTAGCCGGGAAGGTGAACGCGATCACAGCGCGTCACAAAGCGGCAAATTCAGCCTTCAACCGCGCTTTGCCACGCGTTCAGGCGATTGCGCAGCGTGCAAGCGGCAGCGCGCAAGGCAGCGAAGCTTGGGTCAACGCGCATCTCGAACTGTCCAGACTCGATCATGGTCGGGCCGATTCGGTGGCGGCTTTGGGCGATCTCGACGAACAGATTGCAGCACTAGCGGATGGCGATTCGGCCTATGTCACGCTGTTGACCGGCTATCAGGAGCCGATGGCGATAGAAGTCGCGGCGCAGCGCTCTACTGTCGAGCGGCTGTCGCAGCTTATCGGGGAATAGCTATTCCCTCGGCTTGAAGCCGTGCATATGCTTGCCTTGCGTGCTGCCCGGGTGCACAAAACCGGGCATGAACGGCCCTGGCGCACAACCCATCTCGCAGAACCCCGATGTTCGCTTGCTCGGCAAGATGCTCGGCGACGTCATCCGGGCCTATGGCGGCGAAAAGCTTTATCGCCAGACCGAATATATCCGCTCGACCAGCGTTGATCGGTTTCGCGGGATCGAAGGTGCCGATGCCAGCGACCGCGGGTTGGGCGCGCTGTCGCTCGACGACACGCTGAACTTTGTACGCGGTTTCATGCTGTTTTCACTGCTCGCCAATCTGGCCGAGGACCGGCAGGGATTGGCGCATGAAGACGGCGCGACGGTCGCGGAGGCGTTCGAGCGGCTACAGGCGGAGGGCGTCGATGCTGATGCTGTCATGGAGATGCTCAACCACAGCCTGGTCGTGCCGGTCCTCACCGCGCACCCCACCGAAGTCCGGCGCAAGAGTATTATCGATCACAAGAACCGCATCGCCGAGCTAATGACGATGCGCGACGACGGGCAGACTACCACCGCTGACGGCGACGATATCGACGCCGCGATCTACCGGCAAATCGCGCTGCTTTGGCAAACGCGTCCGCTTCGCCGCGAGAAACTGATCGTCGCCGACGAGATCGAAAATGCCCGTGCGTATATGCAGGAAGTGTTTCTGAAGGCTTTGCCCAAGCTCTACATGCGCTGGGAGAAGGCGCTGGGCGCAAGGCCGCCGGGTTTTGTCCGGCTCGGCACATGGATTGGTGGCGACCGCGACGGTAATCCCTTCGTCGACGCGGAAACGTTGCGTTACGCCATCAGCCGCGACGGTGGCACCGCAATCCGGCACTATCTGGAATCGATCCACAAACTCGGCGCCGAGATTTCGATTTCGAGCGGAATGAGCGATACGCCCGACGCGGTACTGGCGCTTGCCGGCAAAAGCGGCGACACCGCCCCCAGCCGCGCCGATGAACCTTACCGCCGCGCGCTGTCGGGTATCTACGCCCGGCTTGTCGCCACCCACATCAAGCTGATCGGCGACCAACCGCCGCGTCCCTCAAGCCTATCGGGTGAAGCTTATGCAGATCCCGATGAGCTGCGCGCAGACCTCGTCACCGTCGCCTCGGGCCTTGCCAGCGACGGCGATGGCGCGCTGTCGAGCGGCGGCGCGCTCGGCCGCTTGATCCGCAGCGTCGAGATATTCGGGTTCCATCTGGCGACGCTCGACCTGCGCCAGAA
>CAZQBS010000060.1:14012-16351 GCA_964591835.1 uncultured Sphingorhabdus sp.
ACCTATAATATCAGCAAAACCGAGAGCGTGTCGGATATGCTCGAAGTCTATGTGCTGCTCAAGCAGGCGGGGCTGTACCGCGTGGCCGACGACGGCACGCCGAGCGCAGCCATCATGTCCGTGCCCTTGTTTGAAACCATTTCCGATCTTCAGGCCGCGCCCGAAACGATGCGCGCCTTTTTCTCGATTTCGCAGATGCGTGCACTGGCGCAAACCCGGGGTCACCAAGAGGTGATGATCGGTTATTCGGATTCGAACAAGGACGGCGGCTATCTCACCTCGACATGGGAATTGTACGAAGCCTCCAGCGCGCTTGCTTCGGTGTTCGCCGAAGCGGGCGTTGCGATGCAGCTCTTCCATGGTCGGGGCGGTGCGGTCGGGCGCGGCGGCGGTTCGGCTTTCGGCGCGATCCTCGCGCAGCCGCAAGGCACAGTGCAGGGTCGCATAAGAATCACCGAACAGGGCGAGGTCATCGCGGCCAAATACGGCACCGTCGACAATGCGGTGACATCGCTGGAAACAATGGCATCGGCAGCGATGTTGGCGACGCTGTCGAGCGATCCGATCCCGCAGGCTGATGCCAGCCGCTTCAAAACGGCAATGGCGGACCTGTCGGCGAGCGCCTTCACGCACTACCGCGACCTCGTCTACGGCACCGAAGGCTTCCGCAGTTTTTTTCGCCAGATGACACCGATAGGCGAGATCGCGACACTGAAAATCGGCTCACGCCCGTCGAGCCGCACCGCGTCCGACGCCATAGAGGATTTGCGCGCGATCCCCTGGGTGTTCAGCTGGGCGCAGGCCCGCGTGATGCTGCCCGGCTGGTACGGCACGGGGCAGGCGCTGGCCGGGTTCGCCGACAAGGGACTGCTCAAAGCGATGGCGGGCGAATGGTCCTATTTCCAGACCATCCTTGCCAATATGGAAATGGTGCTGGCGAAATCGGACATGGGCATCGCCGCGCATTATGCCGGGCTGGTCGAGGATGCGGCGCTCTCCGACATATTGTTCGGTCGCATCAAAAACGGCTGGCACGCATCGCGCGACAGCCTCTTGGATGCCACCGGACAGAGCCACCTCCTCGACGCGAACCCTGCGCTCGCCAACTCCATACGCCTGCGGTTGCCCTATATCGAACCGCTCAACCTGCTCCAGATCGAACTAATGAAGCGCCACCGCGCTGGCGAAGCCGACGAACGAATCGGCGAGGGCATCCAGCTCACGATCAACGCCATCGCAACCGCGCTCCGCAACAGCGGCTAATCCTCCCCGTTCGACGAAGGCTGGCTTTGTTTCGACAAGGCGCAATATTATGTCTTCACCTGAAGGCCATCGCTGTTACACCGTCGCCACGAAGAACCATCCGGAGTGACCGATATGCGCATGACGACCACCGCCCTTTCCGCCTTGGCCATTGCCCTCGCAAGCGTCAGCGCCCCCGCTTTCGCCCAGACTCCAGCAAATACGCCGCCTGCGGGAACGACAGCTTCCGAAACCGACCAGAACGCGGCGATCAAGACCTTCTTTGAAGAATATGACGCGCAGCAGCTCGCTCTGGCCCCGCTTGGCAAATCCTATCGCGGAATCAAGGACGCCGATTATGGCCGCTGGGGCGACTTCTCCGACGAAGCCGAGGCGCGCGCCAATGACCTCGAACGCTCGGCGCTGAAAGAAATGCGCGCCCGTTTCGATCCGGCGAAGCTGTCGCCTGAAAACCGGCTGTCGTTCCGGTTGTTCGAAAAGCGCGCCGAACGCAGCGAAGCGGCCTATAAATATAATGATTACGGCTATGTCTTCGACCAGATGAACGGCGCGCAGAGCCAGTTGCCCGCATTTCTCATCAACATCCACCGAGTCGACAACAAATCGGATGCGCGCGCTTATGTAAACCGGCTGTACGGCCTTGGCCCCGGCATGAACCAGGCCATCGTGCAAGCCAGATCGGCTGCGGCGCAAGGCATCATGCCGCCCAAATGGGTTTATCCTTATGTGATCGCCGATTCGCGCAACGTCATCACTGGCGCGCCATTCGGCGATGGCCCCGACGCGCCTTTGTTTGCGGATTTCAAGGCAAAGGTCGGCAAGCTTGCCATCAGCCAGGTCGAAAAAGACCTACTGATCGCCGACGCCGCGCAGGCGCTAAATGCTTCGGTCAAACCGGCATATGAAGCACTGATCGCCGAGATGACCGCGCAGGAGCAGGTTGCCGGAACTGATGACGGCATCTGGCGCTTCAAGGACGGTGCGGGCTATTATGCCGAGCGGTTGGCCAATTACACAACCACCGACATGACGCCGGACCAGATCCATGCGCTGGGGCTAGCGCAGGTCGCGCGCAT
>CAZQBS010000061.1:0-16002 GCA_964591835.1 uncultured Sphingorhabdus sp.
CTTAAAATCTGTTGTCCGTAAGGGCGTGCGGGTTCGAGTCCCGCCATCCGCACCATATAAAAATATAGGTTTTATGGGGCTTTCCCGCTGCTGATAGCGAAGACCTTAGCCCAACCATGCAATGCCAAATTTCCTACGCCGTCATGCGTTGCGTGATGTGTCGTCTTTTCGGGATCGACGGTCATCCCGCATATGGGGTCGTGCGCAGTGGACTATGATCATGCTCAGACGTCACGGGTGGATCTCCTTGGCACGTCACATTGACATGGGAGGCTCGAGCGTTCCGAGCCATGCGACGAGGCCAAGAATGAAGACAGCGATGCCCAATTCAACAGCAAGGCTTTTGCGCAACCTGACCACTGCCCCGGATGCTCCTCCGCTTTGCAAAGCGCGCTCGAATGCGGGGGTCAGTTTGAACCTGTTTGCGGCGGCAACAGCCAGCATCATCCCAAACAGAACCAGCTTCGCGATCAGCAACTGGCCGTAATGCGTCGTGTGGGAGGTAAGCAAATTTTGCGGTCCAACCAGCATCCAGCTATTCACCAGCCCTGAGCCAAGGACCAGCGTTACGATGATTGTTCCCGCTACCGAAAAGCCTTTGAGCAGACGGTGTGTCATCCTCAAATAGTCCTCATGCAATACATCCGCGCCACGAAAGAGGGTGACAGTAAGAGCTGCTAGCGCACCTAGCCATGCGCCTGCTGCGAGCAGATGGATGATGTCAGCAAAGAGTTGCGTTTTGCCAGCAGAACCTTCGCCCGCGGCCCCGTGTCCTGTCCATGCGAGCGAGGCAAGCGCTACCCCTGACCCAAGCGCCACAAAAACCAATTTGGGCAGCCCTTTGGCCCCGCTGACCCAGAATGCGGCGGTGAGTGTCGAAAGCAGGGCAAGCACCCGCAAACCCCAAGCGTTGCCCATCGGCGTTTCAAAAATCATCACGCCGATCGAGGCAGCATCAACCTCAAGTAACTGAACGCCCGCCATTGAAGCAGTCATCGCAGTGATACTGAGCAACGAGAGTGCAATCCCCGACGCCGAAAGCCAAACAGCAATGGCTCGAAACGGGAGAACAGCATCTCGCAGTCGGTCCCCGCCTTTCAAGGCATAAAGGCCAAACAATGGCATTCCAAACAGCAGCATCAGGTCCGCATAGAGCGCAAACCTGATGCCGATGTTGAGTTGTTCGGTCACACCCTTATTTGACGGTAAAAGTGAAGCTGCCTTCCATCCGGTGTGCATCTGGCCCGGCAGCGGCCCATTTCAGATCGTAAGTGCCTGCGACCAAAGCGCGCTTCATGAGAAGCGTCATGGTCTTGCCATCCTTGCTCATGGCCGAGGTGAATCCGCTAATTTTCATAGGGGCATGATCTTTCATACCGGGCATGCCCGTCATCGTCAGTGTCGTGGTAGCAAATTTAGCAATCAGCTTTTCGTTGAAAGTCAGGACAATCTTCGTTGGTTTGGCGACCACTGCATTTGCAGCAGGTGTAGACTTAACGAGCTTGGCGTGGGCATGGGCCGTGCCAGAAAAAGCGATCGCTGCAAGGACCGGGGCGGCGAATAATAGGCGAAACTTTAACATTAGGATTCTCCAAACAGGGTGTTCTAACCCTAATACGCACGCCGCCGCATATACCCTCAATTGAAATCTGTTGAGGGCTTTGCGCGGATCCCGCGTATAAGTGGCATGAAGTATGGAGATACTGACATGAGCCACATTGACGATATGCTTGATGGACTACGCGCGCAACCGCTGCCGACACGGCTTATGACGATAGATGATGCGGTGCTATCGCAGCTTTCCGAACGCCAGGCTAATGCTGCCCCGCTTTCAGGCGGCATGATTGGGTTTGCTATCATCGCAGCGATGGGAATGGGACTTGTCAGCACGGTGGTTCCTAGCACGTCAGCAAAAGCTGCACCCAGCCTGTCGCCCTTTGGCGCGCCAGCAGCCCTTGCGCCCTCAACACTTCTGGACAGCGGTGAATGAGTAGCTTGCGGCGGACAACTATGATCGCGATCATAGTTTTTCTGGCAGCAATTGGCGGCGTGGTGGCGGGGCGGTTGATTGTTGATCCGCCACGGGCGCCTGAAAATGAACTGCATGCGTTACTCCATAATGGTCTCGATCTAGACGCCACCCAACATGCAAAGCTGGAGGCGCTGGAAAAGCAATTTGCTATTCGCAAACAGGCACTCGAACTAGAAATGCGCGCGGATAATGCCAAGCTGGCAGCGGCCATCGAGAACGAACACGGTTATGGCACCGAGGTTGCCGCCGCTGTTGACCAGTCACATATGGCTATGGGACAACTGCAAAAAGAGACGCTGGAGCATATCTTTGCAATGCGTGCGCTGCTCAGGCCCGATCAGGTAGCTAAGTTTGATGCAGCCGTGGTCAAGGCACTGACTGCCGACCAAAAATGAGCCTTGCCCTAGACGACTGTTCAGATGGCGAGTTGGCGGCGCTGGCTTTAGGAGGAAAACAATCCGCCTATACCGCTTTGCTGGATCGTTATCGTGAGCCGGTTTTTCGCGTCGTGCGTGCCACGATAGGCGATGACGATGCAGCAGTAGATGTGACCCAAGAAGCGTTTGTATCTGCTTTTGCTGCGCTCAAAAGCTATGACGGCGACCGGCCATTCAAAACATGGATTTCTCGTATTGCGATCAACAAATGCCGCGATTGGGCACGGCGACGTTCAGTTCGACGGCTCTTTTCTTTCGCTCTGCCTATCGAGGCGGCTGCAAATGTTGCAGACGACACTATCACCGCCGACCAGCAGATTACTGACCGCGCAGAACTTGTGCGCGTTCAGGCGGCGATTGCTACGTTGCCCCAAGCCATCCGCGAGCCATTGGTCTTGCGGACAATCGAGGGGATGACGCAAGCAGAGGCGGCGCAGGTTTTGGGTATCAGCGAAAAGGCGGTCGAAACGCGGCTTTACCGTGCACGCGGACGATTGACCGAATTATTGAGGGATTAGGGCGTTACCTGCGTATCATGGTCAGAACCTAAAAATGGACGCCCGATGACGCTGATATCTCCCATTGATCGCCGAAACCTCTTGCGCGGCGCTGCTCTTGCAGGCGGCGGCATGGCGCTTGCTCCTTTATTTCCTGCTTGGGCAAAAAGCGGATCGCACGGGCTGCACAGTCTTGCAGGTCAGCCCGGCGTCTTGTCAGGTGATGATATTGAAGTCATTGTCGGACAATCGGCTTTCCGGCTCGGCAAAAAAACGGGCCACGCCTACACTATCAGCGGGACGCTACCGGGGCCGCTCATCCGCCTTCGTGAAGGTCAAAATGTAAAGATCGTAGTGCGCAATACCCTGGACGAAGATACATCTGTTCATTGGCATGGCATGCTGCTTCCATTTCACATGGATGGAGTTCCAGGAGTGAGTTATCCCGGCATCGGCCCCGGCGAGAGCTTCACCTATGAATTTCCCATGAAGCAGCACGGCACTTATTGGTATCACAGCCATTCGCATATGCAGGAAGCGATGGGCATGTATGGCGCGTTAATAGTCGATCCTGCGGGCAAGGACCCGATTGGTTATGACCGCGAGCATGTGCTGGTGTTATCGGACTGGAGCTTTGCGCACGCGCATGTAAACTTTACCAAGCAGAAACAGAAGGCAGGCTATTTCAACAAGCGGAAACAGACTTTTGCTGGTCTTGCCAAAGGTGAAGATCAGCCACTTTCCGAGCGCATGATGTGGGGCCAGATGTTGATGGACCCGACCGACATCGCTGACGTTACCGGCGCCTATTACCATTATCTAATCAACGGCCATGATAGCATGGGCAACTGGACCGGGATATTCCAGCCAGGTGAACGCGTGCGTTTGCGTATCATCAATGCAGCGGGCATGAGCAATTTCAATATTCGCGTTCCCGGCCTGCCGATGACTATAGTGGCTGCCGACGGCTTGCCGCTAACTCCAGTCGAGACCGACGAGTTTCAGATTGCGGTCGCCGAAACGTGGGACGTGATTATCGAGCCTAAAGAAGCGCGGCCATACGCGTTTATTGCTGAATCGATTGATCGTTCGGGGCAATGCCGGGCGACGCTGGCCCCGCAAATGGGGATGGCCGCGCCTATACCACCGCTTCGCGAACGTCCTCTGCTTACCATGAAAGACATGGGAATGGATATGGGCAGCGGCGCCGACATGGCGGGCATGGACCATGCCGCGATGGGCCATGATATGGCTGCAATGGATCACAGCAGCATGAACATGCGTGATCCGTCGGTTGCGCCTCAGGTCAAAATGGGACCCGGTGTTGCCAGTCTTGCCCCGATGCCGCTCGACCGCAATGGCGAGCGACCAACAGGCTTGGAAAAAGTCCCGCACCGTGTGCTTACTCTTAATCAGCTCCGCGCGCTGGAACCTAATCCCGACCAACGCACGCCCTCGCGTGAAATCGATGTCCATCTCACAGCCAATATGGAGCGCTATATGTGGTCGATGGACGGCGAGAAATATAGCGAGAAGACCGAACCGCTGCCGTTTCGCCATAATGAGCGTGTGCGGGTAAACCTCATCAACCACACGATGATGCCGCACCCAATCCATTTGCACGGCCATTTTTTCGAGGTGGTGAACGGGCAGAAGGGCCAATATCCGCGTAAAAATGTCGTCAATGTGTTGCCGGGGGCCAAGGTCACTTTTGACTTCACAGCCGACGCGATGGGTGACTGGGCATTCCACTGTCATATGCTCATGCACATGCATGCAGGCATGTTCCGGGTTGTAACCGTCCGCCACGAAGAGGACGGGCAGTGAACTATTCTCTGCTGCTGCCTGTCGCCGCTTTGCTTGCAACCCCCGCATTCGCACAATCGGGCCATCAAGGGCATGACATGCCTGCCGAGGAGGGCGAGCCGGACACATCGTCCCCTGCAAGCGATCCGCATGCCGGACACGACGTGGCCACAATAGATGAGCCGCCGGTCTCTGAACAACCAGCTGTAGAAGCCGCTGATCCACATGCCGGTCATGATATGAGCGCCGGTGGGGCTGAACCGACTTCCACGGAAGAAGTCGGCAATGTGCCAGCCCCTGCCCCGCCTGGTGATCACGCGGCGGACGCCATATTTGGCGGCGATGTTATGGCGCGTTCCCGCAAGGAACTGGCGTATGAAGTTGGCGGCATGGGCTATTCGTTGGTGACAATAGACCTGCTCGAAGTTGGCGTTCAAAAGGGCCGAGATAGCTACCGGTTTGAAGGCGAGGCATTTACCGGCGGTAACATCAACCGCTTTGGCGTAAAATTCGAAGGCGAAGGCGCGTTCGGTGAACGCGTTGATGGTCTCGAATTGCAGGCGCTCTACTCGCGCGCGATTGCGCCTTACTGGAACCTGCAAGCCGGTGTGCGGTATGACATAAAGCCAGACCCATCGCGCACCTATCTCGTCGCAGGTGTTGAAGGAATAGCGCCCTATTGGTTCAAGGTGAATGCCGCTGGCTTTGTCTCGAACAAAGGCGAGGTCCGCGCACGGCTGGAGGCGTCTTACGACCAGCGGATTACGCAGTCGTTGATCTTGCAACCCCGGGTCGAAGCAAATATCGCTTTTCAGGATATTCGCGCTATTGATGTCGGGTCTGGATTGACAGACTTCGAAGCTGGATTACGCCTGCGCTATGAGATTGAGCAAGAAATTGCGCCTTATATTGGCGTCGAATGGCGCAAACAGATTGGCGCAACCGCGCGTTTTTCGCGGCTCGCAGGCGACGATCCTGAAACAATCAGTCTTGTTGCCGGCATAAGGATCTGGTTCTGAGCAGCCGACGCACCCGCATTCATCTGACCGCCAGCCGTATCCACAAATGGTTGGCGTTAGTAATTGGCGCGCAACTTTTGATCTGGTTTGCCAGCGGGGTCATTATGAGTTTTCTGCCTATCGACAAGGTACGCGGCGAGCATCTGGTTGATCGCGACGTGGCGATGACGATACCTGCCGGGACCCGTTTTGCCGATCTCGCGCGAATCGGACTAAGGGTTGCAGAGCCGGTCGAAGCAATCAACTTGCACATGATGGGCGGTCGGGTGGTTGCCGAAGTGACGACCGCAAAAGGCATCAAACTGTTCGACGCGGTGTCCGGCGAGTTAATGTCGCCGGTCGGCGCCGCCCAAGCCGCTGCCATAGCTGATAATGCTTGGAAAGGGGCGAATAAACCCAAGTCGAACGCATCGTGGGTAACGGCAGAAAGCCCCGAATACCGGGCAGCGCTACCTGCATGGCGGATTGCCTATGCCGACCCCGATGCCACCAGCATCTTTGTCGCCGCCGACACGGGTAAGATTACCGCTGTCCGCACGGGCACATGGCGGCTTTACGATTTCTTCTGGAGCCTTCACATCATGGATTGGAAGAACCATGAAAATTTCAACACATGGTGGCTTTTGTCATTTGCTATCGGAGGCTTGATCTTAGGCCTTGCTGGCACCGTTCTGTTATTCATACGCTGGCCGCTTCGGCGCCAGCGCAAAGCCAAGCGGATTGCGTTGTCATGAAATGTTTGGTTAGCGACCCCAATGTTGTTTTGACGCAGACGTTGAGATACTCTGCACTATGAGCTTGTTTCGCCGTCCTCGTTTTATGTATTTCACAAACGCGCTTTTGGCGCTTTTAATGATTATGGTGGCGGGGCGTTCCGAAGCGAATTGTTTTTCACAGGTTGCCCTGTCCGCCGCCCAAAGCCAAACGATGGAAAATTGCACCGAAATGGATGCCGTTACGCTCGGCTCTGATCATTCTACGCAAACCCACCATTCGGATGGAAAACAGCCCGGCATGTGCCCCCTCGGTTGTCCGGTTATATTGAGGGCTGCTGAGGTCGAGAATTATCACCTACGGCTGTATTCGGCGATTTATGTGCGCGAAATTCTGCCACTATTGGTCGGCATGAACGCCATCCCGCAAACGCCGCCACCACGATTTGGCTGAATGCTTTTCAACCAATCAAATCATGGAGATTATTATGAAAATGAAGATGTTAATCGGCGCAGTGGCGCTGACCTTGTCTGGTGCTGCCTTTGCAGCAGAACCGCCTGCACCTAAGAAGGAGTGCTGCTGTAAGAAGGGCGAGGATGGCAAGATGGCGTGTTGCAAGGACGACGCCAAAGCGTCTGACAAGTCTGGCCATGAAGGCCATGATATGGGCGACATGGAAGCCAAATAGGTGACGGTATTCGGGGGCGGCGTGGTCGTCCCCGAATGTTGCCGCATGGAAACGATGGAGTTCTGCCATGAAAATTTTAGTCCTCACGCTCGCCTTGCTTTCAACATCGGCAATGGCGGCTAATGACATCGTGATGCACCGCGACCCCGGTTGCGGGTGCTGCGAAAAATGGGCGGCCCAAGTGCGCCAGAAATTTGGTCGCGCTGTAAAGATTGTTAACGACGCCAACCGCGCTACAATCCACAAGCGTTTGGGAATGCCTGCGAATCTGGCTTCGTGCCACACCGCAATCATCGACGGAATAGCATTTGAGGGCCATGTGCCGGTGGCCGATATGAAGCGCTTGCTCGCCGCCAAAACCAAAGGTGTTCGCGGGCTGGCCGTAGCTGGCATGCCGCTGGGGTCGCCGGGCATGGAAGCACCGGGCTATCCGGCGGATCGCTACAATGTCATTGCCTTTGGCTCCGGCAAGACCAGCATATTTGCCAAATATTGACCGTTGTAACAATTGACGCGGGATAGCCGAATGTTGCGAGAGGATAATATTCCTCAGCGATTCATCGGAGACTATTATGACCAAATATTATGCAGCAGCCGTCGCGCTTCTCTTTATCTCGCCCGCAGCATTTGCAGCTCAATCTTCTACGGTTGCCGCCGCAGTAGACGCATGTTGCGCGGCGCTCGACCATTGCTGCGAAGAGGTAATGGACTGCTGCGACGATTAATTTATCTTCGGATAAAGGGTGCCCGGTCGGCGGATCGGGCATCAAGCTATCTACCTTAAAATCTGTTGCCCGTCAGGGTGGGCGGGTTCGAGTCCCGCCATCCGCACCATTAATTTCCGGGGAAATTTTCCGAAGCCGATATTTCGATCCGGTCGCCTTCGTTCCCCGGCACTACATTGCGGCCGAACCAGACATAACGCGCCGTTGGCGAATGCAAGTCGTTGTCGTAATGCTTGGTGGTGTAATCGGCAGGGTAGCCCATCCATTGCAATGTCGTCGGGAAAATCTGGCTTACGCTGTGTCTGGATGTTCTGGCGGTCCATTGCGGTTCGATCAAGGGAGGGAGGAACGCAATCAGCGGCACCGAAAATTCTGCTCGCACCGGATCGCGGCTGCAGTGTGGCAGGACACCCGGTGTCAGGTTCTGGCCGTGGTCCGACGTGTAGATGACGATCGCCTGCTCACGATCGACGCCACTTAGCAACAGATCAAAGAACTGCTTTTTCGAATAAGCGAGAGCCGCCCGATATTCCTCCTCGATCGACCATTTAGGGTCGCGCAGATGCGGCGGGACATGATCGGAATACTGAAAATGTACGCCTTTCAGAACGACATAAATGAACTGTTTGCCATTGTCACGAAGCTCGCGGTTCAGGAATTTTGCAATGCCGCGATCGGTATCGACGCCGGCCGACATGCTCAGATAGCGGTCAACCAGCGCGAGCTCTGCACCCTCAAGCATGTTCTGCGGCGCACCCGATGTCTGGCCGTCGATCATTGTCGTGCGATATCCTGCCCGCCGCGCATAGGCCCATATTGTCGGCATGGTCCGCAGGTCGAGAATGGCCGACGCATTGCGCACATCGACCCCCGACCTTAATGCGACGTTGGACGGCGTGCTGCAATGGCCCATTGCTGCAACCTCGCCAAAGTCGATCGGGTCGAACCGCTCCAGCCCCCGGGCTAGCGTCTGCCGATACGGTTCATAAGCCACGCTTTCGTCGACCAGCCAGACTATTTTTTTAATTCCACTGCCTTCATTTGGCGAGACGGTCACCGTCCGGCGCCTGGGCGGAGGTTCGCGGGCAATGATGGCTGCGGCAAAGCTGTAAAGGTTGCGTTCCGCGCCCAACGGCCACAGTCCGGTCCACGGCAATACCAACGAAGGAGCAAACACCAGCATTGCTACCAATGCCGTAATCCATTTGCGGCGCTTTTTTCCAATATGAGTCAAAAGACGCGCAGCCGCCGCCAACAACAGGATTGCGAGCGCAACCTGAAACACGCTTACCCCGAATGGCCACGCAAACTGGCCAGCGGCATTTCCCGCCTGCCGCGTTTCGGCGAGCATCCAGTCAATTTTCTGCACATCGAGTGTGCCCCCGACGATGGTCGAGTAGCCTTTGTTGACCAGCGCAGAGCCAGCGACCAACCCAAGCAGCAGCCAGCGAAGAACGCCTTGCATTAGCGCGACGCCCGCGAGCAATATCGCCGCCTGCGCAGCCAGCACTGCTGCGGATGTCATCGCAGACACAGTGTCATGAGCGGCAACTCGGTAGAGCACCGATTCGACGATGACCGTGTAATTGATAATCAGATATGCAGCGGCAACCAGCAGCAGCGCCGCCGCTATCGACGCGCGGTCGCTAGGCACCGGCATCCGAAACTTCCGCATTTTCATCATCCGGCGCATAGCATCATGAAATTAAGCCGGCCCTAACGCACTTTAATTTCGGGGTGCCTGCCGCCGGTAAGACAGGGCTTCCGCGATATGAATTCGCCCGACATTCTCCGAACCTGCCAGATCGGCAATCGTCCGTGCCACGCGCAATATCCGTGTGTAGCCCCGCGCCGACAAACGCATCGCTTGCGCAGCCTGTGCCAGCAGTTTCTGGCCGGGTTCGTCAGGGGTTGCATGAAAGGCAAGCGGATCGCCGTCGAGTTCGGCATTGGTCCGCATCGCGGTGCCTGCCAGTCGGGCATTCTGCACATCGCGCGCTGCGCTGACCCGGGCGGCCACCTCTGCCGAGCCTTCTGCGGGCGGCGGAAGCACGAGATCGGCAGCACTGACCGCCTGGACTTCGACATGCAGATCGATCCGGTCGAGCAATGGGCCGGAAATCTTCGCCTGATAGTCAGCGGCACAACGCGGCGCGCGCGAACAAGCGAGCGCTGCATCACCCAAATGCCCGCAACGGCAAGGGTTCATTGCCGCGACCAGCTGCACATTCGCCGGGAATGTCACATGGCTGTTCGCCCGTGCAACGCTGACTTCGCCGGTCTCCAATGGCTGGCGCAAACTGTCGAGTACACCGCGCTGGAATTCGGGCAGCTCGTCCAGAAACAGTACGCCGAGATGTGCAAGACTGACTTCGCCGGGTCGAACCCGAAGCCCTCCACCGACCAAAGCAGGCATCGAGGCGCTATGGTGCGGGCTACGGAACGGGCGCGTCCGGATCAACCGTCCACCTTCCAGCGTGCCCGCCACTGAAGCTATCATCGACACCTCAAGCGCCTCGCTCGGGGTCAGTTCGGGCAATATTCCCGGCATACACGCGGCAAGCAGCGACTTGCCAGCGCCCGGCGGCCCCACCATGCTGAGATTGTGCCCGCCCGCCGCAGCGATCTCCAACGCACGTTTGGCTGTCTCCTGACCTTTGACCTGTTTGAGGTCCGGCCCTGGAACAGGCGGCGTGGCAATGCCCGGCTCCGGCGGACGCAGTATCGCTTGTCCCTTCAAGTGGTTGAGCAATGCCAGCAAGTCGGGTGCTGCCACCACCTCGATCTGCCCTGCCCAAGCTGCTTCGGCACCTTGAACCGCAGGACAGATCAGCCCCATCTCGCGCGATGATGCATGGAGTGCCGCCAGCAATACGCCGGGCGACGCGGCTACCCTGCCATCGAGGCCCAGCTCTCCGACCACTAAATAATGCGCCAGCGTTTCGGCATCGGCCAAACCCATTGCCCCCAGCAAGGCCAGCGCGATGGGCAGGTCGTAATGCGAACCTTCCTTGGGCAGATCCGCGGGCGAAAGGTTGATCGTGATCCGTTTGGGCGGAAACGACAGACCAAGTGCGGAGACCGCGGCGCGCACCCGCTCCTTGCTTTCGGCGACCGCTTTATCCGCCAGCCCGACTATCGTGAAGCCGGGCAGCCCCGGTGCCACCTGACACTGGACCTCGATGGCACGCGCTTCCAGGCCGAGATAAGCGACTGTCGATACGATTGTTACCATAAGCCTGCCCTCTGGTCGTAATACAAAACGGGCTTCCACAGCGCCCGGGGTGGTTATTTGCTCAATGGAAGCCCTACCGGCTTGGCCATTAGCCGGCAGCCAAGCATTGATTCAACTTGGGGGGTCAGGCAAGCATCTGCGGCTCGTATACGAGCTGTTCCCACATCGATCCGGCATTTCGCGAAACATCGGTAAGATCGTTTTAACCCAATCTCCTCACGCGTTGGCAATCGGTTTACCGCCATTAGAACCGTATGAAGCTGGCCGTCAGTTTATGCATGTCCGCCCTCGGGGCGCTCACCCTCGCTCCGACGGGCGGGCATGCCTTTGCCAGCGACAGCGTCGAGACCGGGGCGTATGAATGGGTCGAGCAAACCCGATCGGTTGCGTCAACATCACCTTCGGTTGCCAGCTTTGGGCCGTTCCATGTTGTCTCGCCCGACCGTGTTGAACTGAACGGCAGCATCGAAAGCGACACCCCGGCACAGTTCGACGCCATGCTGCGCGCCTTTCCCGCAATCCGGCAAATCGATATGGTCGATTGCCCCGGCACCGGCGATGACGAGGCCAATCTTGCGCTGGCGCGGATGGTGCGCAAAGCCGGGATTGCTACCTTCGTTCCAAATGGCGGATCGGTCCGTTCGGGGGGGGTCGAACTGTTTCTGGCGGGCGCAAAACGAAGCGCAGCGCCCGACGCCGAATTCGCGGTGCACAGCTGGTTGGACGAAGACGGGTTTGAACCAGACGATTATGCCGAGAGCGATCCAGTCAACCGTGAATATGTCGATTATTACCGTGAAATGGGAATGAGCGACGACAATGCAAAGGCATTTTACGCCATGACCAACAGCGTCCCGCACAACGATGCACTGTATCTGAAACCGCGTGATCTCGAGGTCTATATTCCACTCGACTAAGCCGATCCTGCAGAAACAGCTCACCTATATCGGCGGGCCGGCTCCTTTATCCAATTGACACATACCAACCAGTTGGTATGTTCTAGCAATGAACGCGAGTCGAACCGTAGAAACACCCAAAAGCAGCGCGCGCGACAAGCTGATCGCGGCGGCAATTGCGACGGTGCGATACAAGGGCTTTTCGGCAACTTCAGTCGACGAGATTTGCGCCGCTGCTGGTGTCACCAAGGGCGCATTTTTCCACCATTTCGCTTCGAAGGAAGCCCTGGCCGTGTCCGCCGCCGGCGCGTGGACCGACATCGCCGAACAACGCATTTTCACAGCTCCAGACTGGGTTCGCATCAACGACCCGCTTGAGCGGCTGATCGGCCATATCGATTTCCGCCTTTCGATGCTCGACGGCCCTGCGGAAGATTTCACCTGCTTTGTCGGCACCGTAGTGCAGGAAGCCTATAACAGCAGCGACCCCATCCGCGCCGCCTGTGACGCGAGCATCACCGCTTATGCAAACCGTCTCGCCGAGGATATCGAGCCCCTCGTTGCGCAATATGGCATGGAGGGGTCAGCCAGCGCGCTCGGCCTCGCTTATCATATCCAGACTGTGCTGCAGGGCGCATTCATCATGGCCAAGGCCAAGGGCGATCCGCAAATCGCGCGTGACAGTGTCGCGCACCTGAAACGCTATGTGCTTATGCTGTTCGAAAAATAAGGAGACCGCCATTCCAGGCGACACGGCAAACGCAAAATGAACGAATTTCGGGGGCAAAACCGAAGGAGAAGTGTGATGTATGTAGAAGGATTTGTGGTTGCGGTCCCCACCGCGAACAAGGAAAAATACCGCGCACATGCCGAAAGCGCGGTGCCGATGTTCAAGGAATTCGGTATGACCCGGATGGTCGAGGGCTGGGGCGACGATGTCCCTGATGGCAAGGTCACCGACTTCAAGGGCGCGGTGCAGGCGAAGGACGACGAGACCGTTGTCTTTAGCTGGTGCGAATATCCCGACAAGGCGACTCGCGATGCGGCGAACGAAAAGATGATGTCCGACCCGCGTATGGCCGAAATGGGCGAGATGCCGTTCGATGGTAGCCGCATGATCTTTTCGGGCTTCGATCCCATCGTCGACCAGATCGGTGAAGGCAAGACTGGCTATGCCGACGGTTATGTCGTGCCCGTGCCCAATACCAAGAAGCAAGCCTATATCAAGATGGCCGAAAAAGCCGCGCCGGTGTTCCGCGAATATGGCGCGACTCGCGTGGTCGAGGCGTGGGGCGATGACATCAGGGACGGCAAGGTCACCGATTACAAGAAAGCGGTGAAGGCCGAAGACGGCGAGAATGTCGTCTTTTCCTATGTCGAATGGCCCGACAAGAAGACCCGCGACGACGCCTGGGAAAAGATCATGAAGGATGAGCGGATGCAGCCCGACGGCGATATGCCGTTCGACGGGCAGCGGATGTTCTGGGGCGGCTTCGAAACAATCCTCGATACCGAGCGCTAAACAAGGACTGTCCCTTTAGGGACTGTCCCTAAAGGGACAGTCCTTGATTGGCGAGAAGGAGAGAGATATTGGGCAAGAACACGATCTGCCTTTGGTATAACGGTGACGCTGAGGAAGCCGCCAATTTCTATGCCAAAACCTTCCCCGATAGCAATGTGGGTGCCGTCCACCTTTCGCCCGCCGATAATCCGGGCAACAAGGCGGGCGATGTAATTACCGTCGAGTTCACCGTTTTCGGCATACCATGCATCGGTCTGAACGGCGGGCCTATTTTTCCGCACACCGAGGCTTTCTCGTTCCAGATCGCGACCGACGACCAGGCCGAGACCGACCGATACTGGAACGCGATCGTCGGCAATAATGGCGCGGAAAGCATGTGCGGCTGGTGCAAGGACAAATGGGGGCTGAACTGGCAAATCACCCCGCGCGTACTGACCGATGCGATCGCACAAGGCGGCGAAGTCGCCATACGCGCGTTCGAGGCAATGATGGAGATGCAGAAGATCGACGTCGCGGCAATCGAGGCCGCGGTGCGCGGAGACGGCGCATGACCGCTGCTCAAGAAAATGGCTGGGAACTCTCTGTCACGCGCTTTATCGCCGCGCCGCCCGAAACGGTGTGGGATGTGATGGCCAACCGGATCGAAGAATGGTGGTGCCCAAAGCCCTGGCGCGCAGAGTTCGGGAAACTCGAACGCCGCGCCGGTGGCGCATCGAGCTGCACGATGTACGGCCCCGACGGCGAAATTCACCCGCATCCCGGCACCGTGCTGGCGTGGGACGAAGGGCGGCGCTTTGCCTTTAGCGATGCGATCGTCGGCGACCTGATGCCCGCCGGACCTTTCATGATCGGAGTCTGGTCGATTGCTGCGGAGGGCGACGGAACCCGCTATACTGCTGTCGCGCGCCACTGGACCGAAGGCGATTGCCAGCGCCATGCCGAAATGGGTTTCGAAGCTGGCTGGGGCGCCTGCGCCGACCAGTTGGTTGCGTTGGCTGAGGGGTAAGCCAGGCCAGAAATCATCGTCATCCTGAACTTGTTTCAGGATAACACGCCGCCGCTGCCGGTGACCCCGGATCAAGCCCGGGCCGATCCCGGCATTCGCTAGGACATGCGCTTCGTCACGCTTCGCATGACGTGGCGCGTCAAAAATCCACCAGCTCATAATGCTTGGGCGGTGCGATGACTTCCATCCGCTCGGACAGCAACGGCCTGAAACTCGGCCGCGATTTGAACATTGCGTACCATGCCTTGGTCTGCTCGTGCCCTGTCCAGTCGACACCGCCCAGATAATCGGCGACCGAAATCTGCGCGGCGGCGGCAAGGTCGCCCATACTCATTGTCGAACCCGCCATCCACGCGCGGTGGTCGATCAGGTAATCGACATAATCGAGATGCCCGTTGCACAGCTTCATCGCCTCGCGAAGCACTTTGCTGTCTGGCGGTTGCCGGTCGATCAGCCGCTTTTTCATGCGCTCGTGGAGTAATGGCTGGGTCACATCGCCGTAGAATTGCTCGTCGAACCAGGACACCAGCCGCCGGACCTCGGCACGGTACTGCGCGGTGCCGGGGATCATCGGGTTGGCTGGCACCGTCTCGTCGATATATTCGCAGATCGCGACCGAGTCCGACAGCGTGATATTGCGTTCGGCGTCGCGCATCACGGGGGTGCGACCAGCCGGGTTCATCTGCAGAAACTCGTCGCGCTGCTCCCACGGGTTTTCGCGCACCAGACTATAGGCAACGCCCTTTTCGCCCAAAAGCAAGCGCACCTTGCGCGAAAACGGACAAAGCGGATATTGATGGAGGTGCCACATCAGGCGATTGTTAGGGGCATTGGTGGTGAAAGGGAAGGCCGCGCATGCGCCCGCCGCCAATCAGTGATGATGCTCGCCCTTTTTCTCCGGCGTAATCTCGGCCTTTTCAAACTCGGCTGGTTTCCGCCTGGCGAACACGCTGGCCATATAGGCCTGATCGTCGTCGTTCAGATGCTTCTCCACATCGGGGAAAAGCTCTTCCTCCTCCTCGTCGATATGGTGCAGATATTCGTGGCGAAGCGTCCTGAACTTGGTCAGCCAGCCGCCCGTCGCCATGTCGGTCGCCGCGAGATCGTTCAGCAGATCGTCGATTTCCTTATGCTCGGCCACCGCGTGGCGTCCGTCTTCGGTAATCTCGGGCTTGCGCAGGACGGTCGACCACAAGGCCTGCTCCTCGGCTGCGGCATGGCCTTTCAGCTCGAAGGTCAGTTCCTCGAACAGCTCGGCGCGTTCGGGCGTATCGCCCGATGTCTGCTCAAGCGCATCGAGCAGTTTGCGGTGTTTATCATGATCGGCGATCAATGCGGCGAAGATGTCGGTTTTGGTGGCGGTGGTGGCCATGTGATTTCCCCCATTGAAAGCGGCGCGAAGGCGTTTGGGGTATAACGGGGATG
>CAZQBS010000062.1:0-15762 GCA_964591835.1 uncultured Sphingorhabdus sp.
CGCAAATTATCGGCTATATTGTTCGGATGACGACAAAGCGCATCTCGCTTTTCCCGCTGGCAGGCGCGATTTTGTTCCCCGGAATGCAACTTCCGCTGCATATCTTCGAGCCGCGATACCGCGCACTGGTCAGCGACGCGATGGCGCGCGACCGGATGATCGGGATGGTCCAACCCAAGGACCGCGATGACAAATCGGGGCTTTTTGTGGTCGGCTGTCTCGGGCGGATGGGTGAGGTCGAAGCTCTCGACGACGGCCGCTACAACATCATTCTCGAAGGCTTGCAGCGCTTTAGCATCGTGCGCGAACTCGACGTTAAAACCGCCTTCCGCCAGGCCGAGGCTGAACTCTGGGAAGAAGACGAGGTCGGCGACGTGCTGTCGATTGCCGAACGCGCCTCGCTCGAAATCGAATCGCGGCGCTTTGCCGATGCGCAGGGCTATGCGGTGGATTGGAGTGCGGTCGGGCAACTGGACGATTATTCGCTGGTCAATGCGATTGCACAGATCGCGCCGTTCGATTCGGCGGCGAAACAGGCGCTGCTCGAATCGCGCGGGCTATCGGCGCGCTCGGACCTGATCGTTCAGTTGATGCAATTTTTCGGACGGCATGACGGATCGGACAGCCGGGTTACGTTGCAGTAACCATCAGACCGCAAAGCTTTCGCGCAACCCGTCGATGACAAATTGCGCTGCCAGCGCCGCCAGCAGCACGCCGAGCAGCCGTGTAATCACTGCCTCCGCCTGCGCCCCCAGCAGTTTCATGAGCGGACCCGCCGCGATCAGCGCCAGCAAGGTCAGCAGCAACACCGCAGCTAGCGCCGACAGGATGATGCCCGCTCGGTCAATCCCGTCGTTCTGCGCCATCAGCAGCATGACCGACGCAATCGAGCCTGGCCCGGCGATCATCGGCATCGCCATCGGGAAGATCGATACGTCCTCGATCTCTGGCGTGTCGATGATTTTCTGCGCACGTTCTTCGCGGCGCTGCGTGCGCTTTTCGAAAACCATGTCGAGCGCGATCAGGAACAGCATGATGCCGCCCGCAATGCGGAAGCTGTTGAGCTCTATATGGAGCGCACCGAGCAACTGTTCGCCGAACAGGGCAAACACGAACAGGATGCCCGCCGCAACCAATGTCGCGCGGACCGCCATGTTGCGTCGCTGCGCCGAATTCGCGCCTTTGGTCAGACTGGCGTAGATAGGCGCGCAACCTGGCGGGTCGATGACCACGAAAAAGGTGATGAAGGCCGAGAAGAACAGGTCAATCATGGGTTGGCGTTGACCCGGTCCAGAATGACAACTTCACTCATTTCACCATTCCAGAGCTGGACGTTGAGTATGCGCGCGCCGCTGGGTTGTACCACCCAAGTGTAGCTCAACGACTGGTCGCGCGAAAAGCCCATTTTCATCTGCGCGCCGACGGCTGGCGCATTCAAGGCGGCAGGTGCCTTACTCTTGCAACTTGCGACCTTCGTTTCGATCATCTCTGGCGCGGGACGCGGTGTGCCGATGATTTCGCCGTGGTCGAGCACCCATTTCCACTCGCCATCGCCGCGCGTTCCCTTTTCGAACCACTGCCACACGGTGGTGAAATAGCCGCTGCGGCCGTCGGGCCATTGCGACGCGCCGGTGGTAACGCCGGTCTTGCCGTCGCACGACATGAATGCCTTATGCGGTTGCCACCTAACTGACACCTCCGGATCGGCCTTGCCCTTAAGCCACTCGGCTGCGTTCGTCGGCTGCGGCACGAACATAACTGCGTCTTTCGCCACAGTTTGCCGGAACGCGGTCCACTGCCCCTTTTCCTGCGCAAGCCGGTTGAACGCGATTTCCGCAGCGATTACCGCGCTCGGGTTGGCAAGCTTCGGTTCGAAATTGCGCGGGCCTGACGGGCCGCCGGCGCATGACGCAAGCGCCAATGTGCCCAAGATAAGCGCAACTTTGCGCATCAGATTCCTTCCGGTTGCGGCAGCCCCGCACGGCGGTGCGCGGCGACGACGGTGTTCCTGAGCAGGCAGGCGATGGTCATCGGACCGACGCCGCCCGGCACAGGCGTTATTCCGGCCGCTTGAGCCAACGCCTCATCAAAGGCAACATCGCCGACAAGGCGACCTTTGCTCTTGCCCTCGGCTGGCGGCAACCGGTTGATGCCGACGTCGATCACCACCGCGCCCGGCTTCAGCCAGTCGCCCCTGACCATCTCGGCACGGCCGACTGCGGCCACCACGATATCGGCGCGTCGCACCACATCGGGCAGGTTCTTCGTGCGGCTATGCGCGATGGTGACGGTGCAGTTCTCGGCCAGAAGCAACTGCGCCATCGGCTTGCCGACAATGTTCGAGCGACCGACAATCACGGCATCGAGCCCGGAGAGATCGCCCAGCCGGTCCTTTAGCAGCATCAAACAGCCGAGCGGCGTACATGGCACCAGCGCATCCTCGCCTACCGCGAGCCTTCCTGCGTTGACCACATGGAATCCATCAACGTCCTTGGCCGGATCAATCGCTGCAATCACCGCCTTGTCGTCGATATGCGAAGGCAATGGCAGCTGGACAAGGATACCGTCGACCGCGTCATCGGCGTTGAGTTGTTCGACCAGTGCTATTAGTTCGGGCTGCGCGGTGTCGGCAGCCATTAGATGCTCGAAACTGGCCATGCCCGCTTCGACCGTGGCCTTCTTTTTCGAGCCGACATAGACTTCGCTCGCAGGATCGCTCCCCACCAGCACCACAGCCAGGCCAGGGGGGCGGCCGGTCGCCGCGCTGAATGCCGGAACCGATGCCGCTACGCGTGAACGCAAACTGGCAGCGAAGGCCTTGCCATCAATGACATTTTCTGCGGTCACAGCCCCCCGCGGTAATAGCTGTCAGCGGCACCGATGATCAGTATCTGCAAAATCTTCAGCCCGAGAATCAGCACAATCGGGGAAAAATCGATCATTCCGGTGTCGGGCATAATACGCCTGATTGGCCGTAGCACGGGGTCGAGAATCGCGTTCAACGACTGCCACAGCGCCGAAACAAAGTTGTTCGCCAGACTGACTACATTGAACGCGAGCAACAGGCTCAGCACGAACTGGGCGATCACGACCACGGTCACGAGATTGATCAGCAGGTCGAGGATGGAAATAAGCGCGAGCAGCATCGTTTTCTCCGGATTAGGACAGGCTTTCGCGATTAGCCGACGCGCGCCGCTGTATCAACACCATAAAACAGCCCAGCTTCTCACCTTATGCGTGAATCAGCGTGCCCGCACCCTGGTCGGTGAACATTTCGATGAGCATCGCATGGGCTACGCGACCATCGAGGATGACTGCCGCATCCACGCCTGCGCCGACCGCCGCGACGCATGTCTCGATCTTCGGGATCATCCCGCCGCTGATCGTGCCATCGGCTTGCAGTGTCGCTATAGCCTGTGGGTCGAGATCGGTCAGCAACTGCCCCGATTTGTCTAGCACGCCCGCCACATCGGTGAGCAGGAACAGCCGCGACGCGCCAAGCGCCCCGGCGATCGCGCCAGCCATGGTGTCGGCGTTGATATTATAGGTGTGGCCATCGTCGCCGACGCCGATCGGCGCGATCACCGGAATCATGCCCGCCGCGCTGATCGTGTCGATAACGCTTCGGTCGACATGCTGTGGTTCGCCTACAAAGCCTAGGTCGATGCTGCGTTCGATATTGCTGTCAGGGTCTTTCTGGGTCCGCTGGACTTTGATGGCGCGGACAAAGTCTGCGTCCTTTCCCGATATACCGAGCGCCTTGCCGCCCGCTGCGTTGATCCAGCCGACCAGTTCCTTGTTTATCGCGCCCGAAAGCACCATTTCGGCTACTTTGGCAGTTTCAGCATCAGTCACGCGAAGCCCGTCGACAAATTCGCTTTCGACGCCAAGCTTCTTCAGCATTGCGCCGATCTGCGGCCCGCCGCCGTGGACGACCACAGGGTTGATGCCGACCGCCTTTAGCAGGACGATATCTGCGGCAAAATCCTGCGCCAACGCCGCGTCGCCCATCGCGTGGCCGCCATATTTGACGACAAAGGTCTTGCCCGCATAACGCTGCAAATAAGGCAGCGCCTCGGTAAGCGTTTCGGCCTTGGCGAGATTGACGGGGTTGATGGTCATGCAGCTTCGCTATCGAGATGTTTTGCCAGCGCAACCAGCCCCTGGATGACAAACGGGATGACCAAGAGCGACAGCACGACCTTCGCCAGCATCTGGCCCGCCATCAGTTCGGCAATCGGGAAAACCCCGTAAAAGGATATGGTGATGAACAGCAATGTATCGACAATCTGCGAAAGCGCGCTGGCAATTGCACCGCGCACCGCAAGACCTCTGGTCACGCCGGTTTCGCCGGGCTTGCCGCGCAACATCGAGAATATGGTAACGTTCAGGAACTGCGACGTGCCGTAAGACACAATGCCCGCCGCCATCAGTCGCGGACTTTGCCCCAATATCATCTCGAAAGCCGCCAGCCGGTCCGGAGCCATGTCTTGGGCCGCTGGCAACACCAGTACCAGAATGATGAACAGCATCGACGAAATAAGCGGAATGAAACCGAATAGCACCAGCTTGTTCGCAGTTTCGCGGCTGAAATATTCGGCGACCGCGCTCGACAGAGCAACGAGCATCAGAAACGGAAAAATGCCTGCCTCGACCGCCAGTGGCCCCAACGCCACCTGTTTGTTACCGAGGACGCCGGCGAGTACCGTCATGCCGCCATAGATCAGCGCAAAAATGAACAAAGAGCGAGGGATGGCGGTCCGGGACGCGCCCGATGTGGTCTGGTCGGTCATGGCCACTGACTAGCGGCTATTTTCGTTGGCGCAAGACCAACTAGACAGCTAACACCTTCTCGACATCATCATCCCCGCGCAGGCGGGGATCTCAGGCCGTTGAGCACTACCGCCCGAGATTCCCGCCTTCGCGGGAATGACGAACAGTGATTATGAGGGGAATTCGGGTCGATGCAAATTCTGATGAGCCTTGCGGGCATGATCGTGATTTTGGCGATTGCGGTTTTGCTGTCGTCGAACCGGCGCGCTATACGCCCGCGTGTGGTTGGCGCCGCCTTTTTGCTTCAGGCCAGCCTTGCCGCATTGGTGCTATACGTGCCGTGGGGCAAAACCGTCCTGCTGGTGATGTCGAACGGCGTGTCTAACCTTTTGGGCTATGCGCAGGCCGGAACGAACTTCATCTTCGGCCCACTCGCCAGCCCCGAAATCGGCGGCAACAGTTTCGCGATTGCAGCACTCCCCGTCATCATCTTTTTCGCCTCTTTGATCTCGATCCTTTATTATCTCGGCATCATGCAACATGTGATCCGCTGGATCGGCGGCGGCTTGCAGAAGGTCACCGGTATATCGAAGGTCGAAAGCCTCTGCGCCGCAGCCAACATCTTCGTCGGCCAGTCGGAATCGCCGCTCGTCATCCGGCCCTATCTTGCAGGACTTAAGCCCGAGCAATTATTCTGCGTGATGACAGTCGGCATGGCCGGCGTCGCAGGCACGATCCTCGCGGCCTACGCTTCGATGGGCATTCGAATCGACTATCTCCTCGCCGCCGCGTTCATGTCTGCGCCCGGCGGGATATTGATGGCCAAGCTGATGATGCCCGATGTGCCGCCGACGCCGGTCACTGACAGCGACCCGAGACTGCCAAACCCGCATCTGGCACCCTTGAGCGTCAGCGAAGAACCCGAGCTCCTGGCCGACGATGACGAGGAAAAGCCAGCCAACATCATCATGGCCGCAGCCCAGGGCGCGCAAACGGGTGTTAAGCTTGCGGTCGCGGTCGGCGCGATGGTGCTGGCGTTCGTCGCTTTGGTTGCGCTCGCCAACGGCATATTGGGCGGCATTGGCGGCTGGTTCGGGCAGCCTTCGCTGAGCTTCCAGCAGATCGTCGGTTATGTTTTCGCGCCGATCATGTATCTGCTCGGCGTGCCATGGAGCGAAGCTATCCAGGCGGGCGGGCTGTTCGGCACCAAGATCGTTTTGAACGAATTTGTCGCCTTTATCGACCTGGGTGCGCTGAAAACCCTATCCGCGCCGACGGTCGGTATCGTCACCTTTGCGCTTTGCGGTTTTGCCAATTTCAGCTCGATCGCAATCCAGATGGCCGTGACCGGTGGCCTCGCCCCCAACCAGCGCCCGATGATCGCCAAGCTGGGGCTGAAAGCATTGGCTGCGGGATCGCTCTCCAACCTGATGAGCGCGGCGCTCGCGGGGTTGTTTCTGTCGCTGGCCTGAGTGGGTTTGTAAAAAAGGCACGAAGACACAAAGGCGCAAAGAGGCTTTGACAATCTACTTCTTCGTGCCTTCGTGCCTTTTTACATCAATCGAGCCGCCCGTAGTCATTCACTACCAGCAGCCATTTTCAAATCGTAAAGCAAGTCTAGCGCCGCCCTCGGACTGAGCGCGTCGATGTCCAAGCCATTCAATTTCTCACGCAAAGCATCGACCTTCGCCTCTGCTGCATCAAGCGCGGCGCTGAAGAGGGGGAGATCGCCGAGACCCGCCGCCAGCCCGCCGGTTTCGGCTCGCCCTTTCTCGAGTTTGTCCAGCACGGTTTTTGCTCGCGCAACAACCTGCGGTGGCAGGCCCGCGAGTTTGGCGACCGCGATGCCGTAGCTGCGGTCGGCAGGGCCGTCGGCGAGTTCGTGGAGGAGGACGAGATCGCCCTTATACTCCTTCGCTCTCACATGGTGGAGTGAGAGCGCATCGAGGCTGTCGGCCAGCCGGGTCAGTTCGTGATAATGCGTCGCGAAAAGGCAGCGGCAGCGATTGGCTTCGTGGATACCCTCGACCACGGCCCAGGCAATGGCGAGACCGTCATAGGTCGATGTGCCGCGCCCGACTTCGTCCAATATTACAAAGCTGCGCTCGGTTGCCTGCGCAAGGATCGCTGCCGTCTCGACCATTTCGACCATGAAAGTCGAGCGCCCGCGCGCGAGATTGTCCGACGCGCCGACGCGGCTGAAAAGCCGGTCGACCAACCCCAGCCGCGCCGAGGTTGCCGGAACATAGCTGCCCGCCTGCGCCAGCAAAACAATCAGCGCGTTCTGCCGAAGGAAGGTCGATTTTCCGCCCATATTGGGCCCGCTGACAAGCCATAAGCGTCGATCTGGCGCGAGGTTGCAGTCGTTGGAAATGAACCGGTCGCCCGATTTGGCGAGCGCGCTTTCGACCACCGGATGGCGGCCGCCTTCGATATGCAGTTCGGGCGCGTCCATGAAGGCGGGCTTGCACCAGCCACCCTCTGCCGCGCGCTCGGCGAGCGCTGCCGCGACATCGATCCGCGCCAGCGTGTCGGCACTCGCCGCAATCGCATCGCGCCGCTCCATGACATGCGCGATCAGCTCTTCGAGATGCACCGCCTCCGCCGCCAGTGCGTGGCCGCCCGCCTGCGTGATGCGAATTGCTTCCTCGTGCAGCTCGGGCGAATTAAAGCGCACCGCGCCCGCCATCGTCTGCCGGTGGGCAAAGCCGGTGCCGGGTGCCATCAGCGCGTCGCCGTGCTTCGCTGGAACTTCGACAAAATATCCCAGCACCGCATTATGCCGGATTTTGAGCGCGGCAACGCCCGTCGCGTCGCGGTAACGTGCCTCCAGCTGGGCAATCGCCTGCCGTCCGTCACGCCCTGCCGAGCGAAGCGAATCGAGTGCGGCGTCATAGCCCTCCGCGATATAGCCGCCCTGCCCGGTGTCGGTCGGCGGCGACGCAACCAGCGCGCGCTGGAACAGGTCGACCATCGCGCCATGGCCGTCGAGCGTCGGCAGCAGGTGGTCAAGCAATTCTGGCCGATCCACCGTCGCGCCCAGCCGTTCGCGCAATATCCGCGCGCCGTCCAGACCTTCGCGAATTTGTCCGACGTCGCGCGGGCTTCCCCGACCCGCGACTACTCGTCCCAAAGCCCGCGCGATATCCGGCAATTGGCGCAGCGCCGCGCGTACCGCATCGCGCAACAACGGCGCATCATGGAACCACTGCACCAGCGACAGCCGCGCCTCTATCTTCGCCTTGTCCATCAGCGGCGCGGCCAGGTCGGCCGCCAATTGCCGCGCGCCAGCGCCGGTGATCGTCCGGTCAACCTCGGCCAAGAGCGAACCCGAGAGTCCGCCCTTGCTCGCGCGGTTGATCTCAAGGCTGTCGCGAGTCGCCTGGTCGATAAGAAGATGCTCGTGCACCTCGCGCCGCACCGGTAGCTTGAGGAATGGCATCTTGCCCTGTCCGGCGTGTGCAAGATAGGCAATAAGTCCGCCTGCCGCCGCCAGTTCGGCGCGCGACAAAGGCCCGATTGCATTCAGGGTCGTAACCGCGAAATGCTGCTTCAGCGCGGCTTCGCCAGCCACGCTATCGAAGTCCGGGCGAGGCCGCGTAATGACGTCGAAAAACGCGTTTTCAAAACCTTCCGGTACCACCAGCTCACTTGCCGACAGACGAGCTAGCTCAGCCTCAAGTGCGTCTGGCGACACCGTCACCAACTCGAAATAGCCGGTCGAGATGTCCGCCGCCGCTATCCCGATCGCATCGCCCACGCGCACCAGCGCGACCAGCATGTTCGACGCCCAGCTATCGAGCAGGCTATCCTCGGTCAGCGTGCCTGCAGTGACAAAACGGACGATGTCGCGCGCCACCAAGGTCTTCGAGCCGCCCCTCGCCTTGGCTGCCTCGGGGCTTTCGGTCTGCTCGGCAATCGCGACTCGGTGCCCGCCCTTGATCAACCGCGCCAGATAGCCCTCGGCGCTGTGCACCGGCACCCCGCACATCGGGATCGGTCGCCCGTCATGTTCGCCGCGCGAGGTCAGAGCGATGTCGAGCGTTGCCGCTGCGGCACGTGCATCGTCGAAAAACAGCTCGAAAAAATCGCCCATGCGGTAGAACAACAGGCAATCGCCCGCCTTGGCCTTCAACGCCAGATACTGCACCATCATCGGTGTCGCGCCGTTGCTTGCTGTCCCCGCCATAAGCGCAAAGCGTTAGCGAACGATATCAGGCGGGGCAATGCTTGCCCTTACGTGCGGCGCGGGTTAGGGGCGAATAAGTAGAAGATAAACGGTCAGGTCCAAAAATGAACGACAGCGACGTCCAGTTTACTGCGCAGGAAGCACTGGATTTCCATTCGCAGGGCCGCCCCGGCAAGATTGAAATTGTCGCGACCAAACCGATGGCGACGCAGCGTGATCTGAGTCTTGCTTACTCGCCCGGTGTCGCGGTTCCCGTACAGGCGATTTATGATGATCCCGCCACGGCTTATGATTACACTGCGAAGGGCAATCTGGTTGCGGTCATATCGAATGGCACGGCGATTCTGGGCATGGGCAATCTGGGTGCGCTGGCGTCGAAGCCTGTGATGGAAGGCAAAGCGGTTTTGTTCAAACGCTTCGCCGATGTCGACTCGATCGATATCGAAGTGAAAACCGAAGACGTCGATCGTTTCATCGACGCGGTCGAACTGCTCGAACCCACCTTCGGCGGAATCAACCTTGAAGACATAGCCGCACCTTCCTGTTTCATCATCGAGCAGACCTTGCGAGAGCGGATGAACATTCCGGTATTCCACGACGACCAGCACGGCACCGCTATTATCGCTGCCGCCGGGCTTATCAACGCCTGCCTTTTGACCGGTCGTTCGCTTGCCGATGTCAAGGTGACTTGCAACGGAGCGGGTGCCGCCGCGATTGCCTGTACCGAGCTGATCAAGGCGATGGGCGTGCCGCACGACAATGTCATCATGTGCGACCGCACGGGTGTCATCTATCAGGGCCGTACAGAAGGCATGGACCAGTGGAAATCTGCACATGCAGCCAAGACCGAGGCGCGCACGCTGGCCGAAGCGATTGTCGGCGCAGATGTATTCCTGGGCCTGTCCGCTGCCAATGCGCTCAGCCCCGAGATGGTCAAGCAAATGGCCGACCAACCAATCATATTTGCGATGGCCAACCCCGATCCCGAAATATCCCCACCGGTCGCGCGCGCCGCACGGCCCGATGCGATTATCGCCACAGGCCGGTCCGATTTCCCGAACCAGGTCAACAACGTCCTGTGCTTCCCGTTCCTGTTCCGCGGCGCGCTCGACGTGCGCGCGACGACGATCAACGAGCCGATGAAGATTGCCGCCGCCAACGCTCTGGCGCAACTGGCGCGCGAAACCGTACCCGAAGAGGTTGCTGCGGCTTATGGCGGGATGGCGCACAAATTCGGGCGCGATTACATCATCCCATCGCCGTTCGATCCTCGGCTGATGGAAATCGTTGCCTCTGCGGTTGCCAAGGCTGCAATGGATTCGGGCGTCGCGCAAAAGCCGATTGAGGATATGTTCGCCTATCGCGCGGAACTGCGCGCGCGCCTGAACCCGACAACATCGGTCCTCACACAGGTCTACGAAACAGCCCGCGCCAATCCGAAACGCGTGATCTTTGCCGAGGCCGAGGAAGACGTCGTGCTGCGCGCGGCTGTCCAGTTCAAGAATGACGGCTACGGCATTCCGGTGCTCGTCGGGCGCGACGCAGCGGTCACGCAGAAGCTGCGCGAGCTGGGTGCCGATCCCGATACGTTCGAAATCCACAACAGCGTCACGAGCAACCTGGTCGACCGAATGGTCGAAAAGCTCTATGTGCGCCTTCAGCGGCGCGGCTATTTGCGGCGCGATATCATTCGCATGGTCAACCGCGACCGCAATATTTTCGGCGCGTTGTTGCTGCAAATGGGTCAGGCCGACGCGATGATCACCGGCGTGACCCGTCCGTTTTCGGACACGATGCGCGAACTGCGCCGCGTGCTCGATCCCAAGAAGGGCCAGACCCCGTTCGGGGTGCATGTGATGGTCGGCAAGAGCCACACCGTCTTTATCGCCGACACCACGGTCAACGAACGGCCGTCAGCCGAGGAACTGGCCGACATTGCCGAACAAACCGCGATGGTTGCGCGTCGGATGGGACACACGCCGCGCGTCGCCTTCCTCTCGTTTTCGACCTTCGGCAATCCGCACGGCAACTGGCTCGACAATATTCGGGGCGCGGTGGCCACGCTCGACGCGCGCAAACCCAATTTCGAATATGAAGGCGATATCCCGCCCGATGTGGCGCTCAATCCGGCAATGATGGCGCGCTATCCGTTTTGTCGCCTATCGGGACCGGCGAACGTACTGGTCATGCCGGGGCTGCAATCGGCCAATTTGAGCGCGAAGCTGCTTCGCGAGCTGGGCGGCGATCAGGTGATCGGGCCGATGCTGGTCGGGATCGAACGCCCGGTGCAGATCGCGACGATGGCGTCGAGCGCAAGCGATCTGGTCACGCTGGCGGTACTGGCAGCGGCTGGTGTCGTAGAATAACGATCAGTTCGGGCTGTTGGGCGTGCTGCCCTGACCCGAACCCGCGCCGACCGATCCGATATTGCCGAATATTTCCTCGAAGAAGCTGGCGTTACGGCCAAGCGTCGGGGTTTTGTCGCCGTTCGGGCTGATATTGGCAATATTCTCGATACCCGTCTGGGTCGACGAAACAACATTGCCCGACGGATCAAAACGGACCTTCAATACCATTTGGGTACTCGCCTTGGGTTGGGAAAACGCCAGTTGCTTAGTATCGCGCGCGTAATAATACCAGTCATTCTGGTCGAACTGGCCGACAAAGGTGGGGCGGCCAAGCGATGCCTGCACCGATTCCTTGTTGTCGACACCGGGTTGCACCGCCGCCAGCAAAGTCGCGTCGCCGATATAGCCCTGATGCCCGCGCAACCGCGTGCACCCGGACGTTAGCGCCAGTGCCACCACCAATGTGGTCAGGCTGATCATTTGCGACTTGCGCATATTCTTCTCCGGCATTTGCTAAACTTCAAGGCTTTGCCATTGCATCCTTGGGTTGCAATATCAATATGCAAGTCCTGATGAACGCCCGATTAGCCGGGAGAGGGTCACAATATGTCGCTATTGAAACGCCTGTTTGGATCGCCCGAACCCGATCCGAAATCTAGGCTGCTGTCGCTCTATGCGCAGATCGTCGGCAAGGCGCGTGAATCGCACTGGTACGAGGCGGGGCAAGTTCCTGACAGCATCGACGGGCGGTTCGATATGGTCTCGGTGGTTCTGACCCTGGTGCTGCTCAGGCTGGAAGTGTCGCCCGGCAATGCACAGGGCTCGGCCTATCTGACCGAGGTCTTTGTCGATGACATGGACGGCCAGTTGCGCCAGTCGGGCATCAGCGACGTCATCATCGGCAAGAATATCGGCAAGATGATGTCGGCTGTCGGCGGGCGTCTGGGCGCGTTCCGCGACGCCCTGATACGGCCCGAAACGCTTGACGATGTGATTGCCCGCAATATCTACAGGACAGCCGATGTCGATGTCGCGGCACTGTCGCATGTCAGGCAGGGACTGCTCGAGATCGTCAGGAGTTTGGACGCACAATCGCCAGCAACGCTTGTCGATGGGACCGCCACATGGTGAGTGCGAACGAATTTAGCCACATCGTCAAGCTCGACGAAATCGGCGCAGGCGTGGTGAAGCGGCAATTGTCGGCCGATGCCGGTGAGCGCGCCGGGCTCGCCGCGCGTTTTGGCCTGGCCACGCTCGACCGTCTGGAGGCCGAACTTTCGGTCTCGCGCGGGCCAAAGGGCATATTGGCCGACGGCCAGATCAGGGCCACGTTATCGCAATATTGCGTGGCGACCGGCGATCCTGTCCAGGCCTTGCTCGACGAACCGATGACAATCCGCTTCGTGACCGAACCTACCGTGGCTCCCAATGCCGAAATCGAGCTTGAACCCGATGATTGCGATACGATGTTCCACGACGGCCAAGGCGTCGATCTGGGCGAGGCGGTCGCGCAGTCGCTCGGGCTGGCGCTCGACCCCTATCCGCGCAGTCCCGACGCACACGAGCGATTGAAGGCGGCGGGGGTCAAGTCGGATGAAGAGGTTATGCCGCTTGGCGCATTGGCCGGACTGAAGGATTTGCTGGCGAAAAAATAAGTCTCCAGTTCCAGAATCAGAACGGTACGTCGTCGTCCAGATCATTGTCGAAATCGCCGCCGCCGAAACCCGCCGATCCGCCTTGCCAGTTGCTGCCCGACTGGCCGCCACCGCCTGAGGGCGTGCCGCCACCCGACGATCCGCCACCCCAGCCCTCGCTGGAACCGCCGACGCCCGAGCCGCCTTTGGCACCGTCGAGCATGACGAGTTTGCCATCGAAACCGCCGACGCGAATTTCGGTGGTGTAGCGGTCGTTACCCGACTGGTCCTGCCATTTGCGGGTTTGAAGCTGACCTTCGATATAGACCTTTGCGCCTTTGCGCAGATAACGCTCGGCGACACCGACCAAACCATCGGTCGACAGCACGACCTGATGCCATTCGGTGCGTTCTTTCTTTTCGCCGGTATTCTTGTCTTTCCAGTCTTCCGAGGTCGCGATCCGCAAATTGCACACGCGCCCGCCGTTCTGGAACGATTTGACCTCGGGATCAGCGCCCAGATTGCCGACGATAATTACTTTATTGACGCTGCCCGCCATGTCTCTGCCCTTTAATTTTTTGATTTGTCGGCTTCGCTATAAGCCGAAGGACCGCGCTGTCCAATAGGTTATGCCCGCCGCCACATAGGCCAGCGCAAAAAGATAAACGACCATGAATGTCGGCCATTTCCAGCCGTTGGTTTCGCGTTTGGCAACGGCGATGGTCGAGATACATTGGGGCGCGAATACGAACCACGCAAGAAACGCCAGCGCGGTCGCCAGCGACCATTGCCCCGCCAACCTGTCGCCCAGCGCCATTGCGGTTGCGTCCTCGTCGCCGGCATCGACCGAATAGGCCGTCGCCAGCGCGGCCACCGCGACCTCTCGCGCTGCCATCGCCGGGATCAACGCCAGCGCAATTTTCTCGTTAAAGCCAATCGGTTCGGTGACCACCGCAAGCCCCGATGCGATGCGCCCGGCAACCGAATATTCGCTTTGAGTCATCGCACTGCCGACGGGAACTTTGGGGAAACTGAGCAAGCCCCATAGGATGATCGTCGAGACGAAGATGATCGTACCCGCGCGGCGCAGAAAAACCCAAGCGCGCTGCCAAAGCCCGATGGCAATATCGCGCAACAGAGGCAATTGGTAACGCGGCATTTCGATGAGGAAGCTGCTGTTGCTTCCTTTAGCCACCGTCCGGCGAAGGAACAAGGCCGCGACCATCGCGCCGACTATACCCGCAATATAAAGTGCGAAAAGCACTGTGCCCTGCAAGCCGATGCCGGGGCCGATCGCAGTCGCCGGAATGAACGCGCCAATAATCACGGTGTAGACGGGCAGTCGTGCCGAACAGGTCATTAACGGCGCGATCAGGATCGTCGTCAGCCGGTCCTTCTGGTCCATGATCGTCCGCGTCGCCATAATACCGGGAATTGCGCAGGCAAAGGAGGACAGTAACGGGATAAAGCTATGTCCCGACAGGCCGACGCTCGCCATCATCCGGTCCATCACGAACGCTGCGCGCGTCATGTAGCCGGTCGATTCGAGAATCAGGATGAAGAGGAACAGGATTAAAATCTGCGGCAGGAATACGACCACCGAACCGACCCCCGCCAATACGCCTTCGATAATAAGCGACCGGAAAAAGCCTTGGGGCAATGCCGATGCGACGCCGTCGGACAGCATCGCTATGCCCGTTTCGATCAAGCCAATCGGTGCCTCCGACCAGGCAAATACCGACTGGAACATCACGAACAGAAGTCCGAACAAGATCAGCGGTCCGGCGAACGGATGGAGCAGAACCCTGTCGAGCGCCCTGGTCCACTGCCGCGTTGCGGTTTCCCTGACGATGACCGACTTGGCGATTCTGTGCGCTTTGGCCGTCAGCGTCTTGCGCTCTTCCGGCGGCGGCGCTTCGACCGGCTTGATCCGCAACTGCGGCTCGAGCGTCTGGGCCAGCACATCGAGCCCGCGCTTGCGCACCGCGACCGTCGGCACTACCGGCACACCGAGTTCCGCAGACAGCTTTTCGGGGTCCAACTCCAGCCCGTCGCGCGTCGCCAGATCGACCATATTGAGCGCGAGTACCACGGGCAGTCCGAGCGCGATCACCTCGAGCGTAAAGCGCAAATGATTGTCGAGATTGCCCGCATCGACAACGATCACCAATGCATCGGGTCGCCTGTGGCCTTCGAGCTTTCCGAGCACGACATCACGTGTCACCGCTTCGTCGAGACTATCGGGGGACAGGCTATACGCGCCGGGCAAATCTACCAGCTCGACAGGGCGGCCATCGGACAAGGCAATCCGCCCGCTCTTGCGTTCGACGGTAACGCCGGGATAATTGGCAATCTTCTGCCGCGCGCCGGTCAGCGCATTGAACAACGCGCTCTTCCCTGCATTGGGATTGCCGACCAAAGCGACCAGAGGCATCGCTTCGGTCATGCTGCCAACTCGCAGGTGATCGCGGCGGCAACCTTGCGGCGAAGCGCAATCGTCATCCGTCCGACGCGGACCGCTATCGGGTCTTTCCAGAGCAATATGCCGCGGTGCAGCGCCTCGATACCCACCCCTTCCTCCAAACCCAGCGACCGCAAACGGTGGCCTTCGCCATCGGGCATTGCGGTCCAGTCGATGGTCCGAACGGTAGCATGTGTGTTAAGGGGAAGCTGGTCGAGTTGCACCTGGCCTCTTTGCAACCGATTCGCAATAACATCAAGTGCGAGATTATTCAGCGCGGAGGGTAACGCAATCGTCCTATAAAGCGCGAGAGGATTGGGATATGCTCGGTGCGTGCTTTCGCCTGTGCCTTTGCCT
>CAZQBS010000063.1:0-14859 GCA_964591835.1 uncultured Sphingorhabdus sp.
TCTTAACCGCCCCGTCGCGTCTTCCATCGCCAGCATCCGCGTTCATGACCGCAGCATCGGCAACGCGAATCAAATAACCTAACTGGTTAGTTGTAGGAAAACGGTTTTTGGGAATTTTGCATAACATGCTGTATTTAATAATGTAAAAGTCGTATTTGGTCGAAAAGGCGAAAGAATTTCGCGCGAAATCTCTTTTGCTGGCTATCACCGCTTCGCGTATGTTCGCACAACTTCTCTGCGCCTCTGCGCGAGACGATTATCGCGGTATCCGCCTGGTCGCTGCGGATTTTCCGGTCAGCCCAGCGCCTGCAAAGCCTTCATCACCGCCACCGACTGCTCGGCACCCGATTGCGGCACGGTTTCGCCGGTGCGGTCGACGATCTTGTCCCAAGCCGCCGCAAAACCCTCCACCGTGCGCTCGTCTTCGCGAAGCGCAGCGCCCGGCGTCATGGTTACATAAGCGGCATGATAGCCGCCACCGCCGGCGCCGATTATCATGTTGGTCGGGGCGTCTTCGCTGACGAGATAGAGCGCGGCTGGCACGACATTTTCAGGCGTGAACTGTTCGAACAGGCCTTCGGGGAAAATGTCGGCGGTCATTCGCGTGCCAGCCACCGGCGCGATCGAGTTAACGCGGATGTTATACTTCGCGCCTTCGAGGTGAAGCGTCTTGGTGAAGCCAGCAAGCCCGAGTTTCGCCGCGCCGTAATTGGCCTGACCGAAATTGCCGTATAGCCCGGTCGATGAAGTCGTCATTAATATGCGGCCATAAGCTTGCTCGCGCATCATGTCCCACACCGCCTTGGTGCAGTTGGCCGAGCCCGACACATGGACCTTCATCACCAGATCGAAATCCGCCGGCTCCATCTTGGCAAAGCTCTTGTCGCGCAGGATACCCGCATTGTTGATCAGGATATGGACGCCGCCCCACGCTTCCTTGGCTCTGGCGACCATCTCGACCATCTGCTCATATTCGGTGACGCTGCCGCCGTTCGACATCGCTTCGCCGCCAGCTGCCTTGATTTCGTCGACCACTAAAGCTGCTGCGTCAGAAGTGCCGGTACCATCGCGTGCACCGCCGAGATCGTTGACCACCACTTTTGCACCACGCCGCGCCAGTTCGAGTGCATAAGCCTTGCCCAGCCCGCCGCCTGCACCGGTCACAATGGCGACTTTGTCCTTAAAGCTGATGGTCATCGATTGTCTCCATAGATAAGGGGGCACCACCGGGGCACCGAAGTTGAAGGTGCCTTGGCATGGCACCTTCCTTTACGCAAGCGTAAAGCTAGGCCTTCTAGAATGTCACAAAAAAGAAATTTATTCGTCATGTCGCAGTCACCAAAATGCTTTCTAGGCGTCATCGAATGATGATCCTTCAAAGGAAATCCAAATGAATTCGCGCAACCTGCCGGTCGTCGTTGCGACGATTGTTTTGCTCGTGTCTGCAACGCCTGCCCAGGCTGTCGAGGGTGGAGAGGACCAAATACCGGCATCCGAGCCAGCGACCGTGGAGGCCGCGCGACCAGCGCCGAATAAGGCCGAGGCGAAGTCCGAATGGCAGATCAAGCCGCGCTGGCGCGTACAATATGACGTGGCCGAAGTGGATGGCCCTGCCGCGCTTCCCGGCGCGGGCAGCTTCGATGATCTCCGCCGCGCGCGGATCGGGGTAGATATCAAAGCGCCGCACGGATTTCTCGCGCGAATCGAGGGGGAGTTTTCATCCGACCCTATCGAGTTTACCGACGCCTATGTGGGGTGGAGCGGAAAAGGCATCAACATCACCGCAGGCCAGCATAAAAATTTCACGCCGCTCGATGAGATGACGAGCAACCTCAACATCAGCTTTATGGAGCGTCCTGCGTTTTCCTCGGCGTTCGGCTATGGTCGCCGCACAGGGATTTCGGCTGGCTATGCCAAGGGCGACTGGGCGCTCAACGGCGGGGTTTTTACCGATCCGCTGATCCAGCTCAACGATGTCAAAAGCAACAGCATATCGGCGGATTTTCGGGGGGTTTGGTCGCCGCAGCTTGGCAAAATAAAGATGCATTTGGGGGCGGCCTATCATTGGCGCAACCTTGAGGATTTCGGAAACATCACCACGCGTTACCGGCAGCGGCCATTTGTGCGGATTAGCGACACCCGCTACATTGGCACGCCCGCTCTGACCGTTGCCAAAGAGCAGCGATACGGGCTTGAGACAGCCGCTGTGTCGGGCCGCTTTCACGGTGCGGCCGAAGTGCACTGGCTGAATGCGAGCCGACCCGGCCTGGCCGACCCGAAATTCTTCGGCGGCTATGCAGAGGCCGGATTTTTCCTGACCAACGACAGCCGTCCGCTAAAGGGAGGAGTTTTCGGCGCCATCAAACCGAAAAAGCCGCTTGGCAATGGAGGCATCGGCGCGGTGCAGGTCAATGTCCGCTACGACTACCTGGATTTGAACAGCAAGGGCGTAACCGGAGGCAAGCAGGACGGCTATCTTGCCTCGCTCATCTGGACACCGGTCGATTTCCTTCGGCTGATGGTGAACTACGCACGGCTGGATTATAGCGATGCGGCGATTGCCGTGGCTGGTGACCGCAATTACTCGGTCGATGTGGTCGCGGCTCGAGTTCAGCTAAGCTACTAGATCCATGCCCTAAACCGCATCCTGATCGAGCGAATATCCTGCCGACCTTACGGTGCGGATGATATCGCTGCCGAAACCTTCATTGAGCGCCTTGCGCAGACGGCGGATATGGACATCGACGGTGCGGATTTCGATGTCGCTGTCATGCCCCCAGACGCTGTCGAGAAGCCGCTCGCGCGAAAATACATGGCCCGGATATTCAAGGAAATGCTTTAGCAGCCGGTACTCGGTCGGACCCAATGGCACTTGCTTGCCAGCGCGCTTCACCTTGTGCGCGACCGTGTCCATCTCGACATCGCCGAAACGTAGTGCTTCACCCGCCAGCGCAGGCCGCACGCGGCGCAGCACTGCCTTGGCACGCGCGACCAGTTCGCGCGGAGAGAAAGGCTTGGTGACATAATCGTCAGCGCCAATTTCGAGGCCGCGGATACGGTCATCCTCTTCGCCACGCGCGGTGAGCATGATGATCGGGACATTGGCGGTGTTGTCGGATTTGCGCAACTGGCGGCAAACCTCGATGCCCGAAAGATTTTCGAGCATCCAGTCGAGTAGCACGAGATCTGGGGTGCGCTCCTTCGCCATCAGTAACGCTTCTTCGCCATCGCCGGTGTGGCGCACATCGAATTCCTCGCGCTCGAAATGCCAGCGAACGAGCTCGGCGAGTGCACTGTCGTCTTCGACCAAAAGCAGTTGTGCCTTGGGCATATCAGAGCCTTTCTATCAGGCGTCCGGCAGGTTTTCGCCGGTCTCGGTAAAGTAAATCATCTGCGCAACGGTGGTCGTATGGTCGCCAATGCGTTCAAGGTTTTTCGCGGTGAACAGAAGATGCGCGACTTCGGTGGCGTTCGTCGGATTCTTCACCACATAAGCGACGAAATCGACGAACAGATCCTTGTTGAGCTGATCGACATCGTCGTCACGCACCGTCACGGCGCGAGCGAGATCGACATCGCGTTTGGCATAGGCATCCATCGCAGTGCGGATCATCTCGACGACGATTTCGCCCATCCGGCCCAATTGCTCGGTCGCGGCTGGCGGGATTTTACCCTCCATTTTCGGCACGCGCTTGGCGATATTCTTGGCATAATCGCCGATGCGTTCGATAACCGCCGACATTTTAAGCGCGGCAATCAGCTCGCGCAAATCGTCTGCCATGGGCGCACGCAAGGCTATGGTGCGGACGACAAGCTTTTCGACCTCGGTTTCCAGATTGTCGATGATTTTGTCTTCCGCGCGCGTAGTTGCGGCAAGTTCGGCGTCATGTTCGTTCAGCGCCTTCATCGCTGCAATCACGGCGGTTTCCGCGCGCGCGCCCATCTCCGCGATGAGGCCGCGGATTTCGTCCATATCGTCGTCGAATGCGGTGACGGTGTGCTTCGTGCCAGTGCTCATATCAATCCCTTAGCCGTAGCGGCCTGTAATATAATCCTTTGTCCGGTCTTCACGCGGGTTGGTGAAGATGTCAGACGTTTCACCGAATTCGATCAGGTTGCCCAGATGGAAAAAGGCAGTGCGTTGCGACACGCGTGCTGCTTGCTGCATATTGTGCGTCACGATGATGATAGCATATTTGCCGCGCAAATCGTGGATCAATTCCTCGATTCTGGCGGTTGCAATCGGGTCAAGCGCCGAACAGGGCTCGTCCATCAAAATGACTTCGGGGTCGACGGCGATTGCGCGGGCGATGCAAAGACGCTGCTGCTGCCCGCCCGACAATGCAGTTCCACTGTCGGTCAGCCGGTCTTTGACTTCGTTCCACAGGCCAGCGCGGCTGAGCGAGGTTTCGACAATCCGGTCGAGCTCGGCCTTGCCCGAGGCGAGGCCGTGGATGCGCGGGCCGTACGCGACATTGTCGTAAATCGACTTTGGGAAAGGATTGGGCTTCTGGAACACCATGCCGACGCGGGCGCGTAATTGCACCACGTCCATCGAAGACGCGTAGATGTCCTGCCCATCGAGGAAGATGTTGCCCTCCACCCGTGCCCCGACAATCGTATCGTTCATACGGTTAAGCGAGCGCAGGAATGTAGACTTGCCACATCCCGAGGGGCCGATGAAGGCGGTTACATTGTCCCTGTCGACATCAATCGACACATCGTTGATCGCCTGCTTGTCACCGTAATATACGTTTACATTGCGCGTCGAAATTTTCGGATTTGCTGTGGTTGCAGCCACTGGGGCGTCCTTTTCGTTCATGGTTACCAGCGCGTCTCGAACCGGTTGCGCAGGTATATCGCAATTGCGTTCATCCCCAGAAGGAATATCAGCAGCACGATGATCGCTGCACTGGTTTTTTCGACAAAGCCCTGATTGACCTCGTCAGACCAGAGATAGATTTGCACCGGCAGCGCGGTGGCGGCGTCGGTAAAGCCCTGCGGTGCGGCCGGGATGAAGGCGCGCATCCCGATCATCAGCAAGGGCGCGGTCTCGCCCAGCGCGCGTGCCATGCCGATGATCGTCCCGGTCAGGATACCAGGCAGGGCCAGCGGCAGCACATGGTGGAACACGACCTGCACCGGCGACGCGCCGATGCCAAGGGCTGCCTCGCGGATCGATGGCGGAACCGATTTGACGGCGTTGCGCCCGGCGATGACAATGACCGGCATGGTCATCAAAGCCAGCGTCAGTCCGCCAACGAGCGCCGACGAACGCGGCATTCCGAACAGGGTGAGAAACACCGCAAGTCCGAGCAGGCCGAAGATGATCGAGGGCACCGCCGCAAGGTTATTGATCGACACTTCGATCATATCGGTCAGCTTGTTCTTGGGCGCATATTCTTCGAGATACAGCGCGGCAAAAACACCGACGGGGAAGGCGAGCAGCAAGGTGATCGCCATTGTCATCAGCGAGCCCTTGAACGCCGCCCAGATGCCGACCGCCGACGGATCTGTCGCATCAGCACCGGTCAGGAAGGTCCAGTTGAAGCCGCTGCGGAGGGCATCCTTTTCGGCGAGATCGGCGACCGTCTTTTCAGCTGCTGCTTCGCCGCTGCGCTTGTAGGCGATGTCGATTTTGGTTTCGGCGGGGAGCCATAGGCGCTGCTTTTCGCTGATCAGAGCCGGATCGGAAACCAGCATCTCCCGGACATTGGCGGCTGCCGCGCTCGTCAGAAGTTCGCTTCCCGCGTTGCCATATTGCTGACTGACAGCAAGTTCGACCACGCCGGGAATGTCCATCGAGTTCAAACCTGCATCGGCACTGGCTCCGCTAATCGAAGCAGCGCGCGCGCCCGAGGTAAGCGCAGGGAAATCGAAATCGACCGCGACCTCGGTACGCTGGAAACCGCGGACGCCTTGCCCAAGCATCGTGACGAGCAAAAAAACGAGAAAGATCGTTGACAGTGCGACGGCGATAAAGCCCATCGCCTTGAACCGGCGCTCGGCGGCGTAGCGGCGCGCGATGCGTTTCTGCATCACATTACCGTTCCAGTCGGTGGGGGCCGGGTCGACTGCGTTGCTATTCATAAGCTTCGCGATATCGTTTGACGACGCGCAGCGCGACGTAATTGAGGAAGAAGGTCGTGATGAACAGCGCAAGGCCAAGCGCAAAAGCCGCCAGCGTATGCGGGCTACCGAAATCCTGATCGCCGGTCAGCAGCGCGACAATCTGCACCGTCACCGTTGTGATCGAATCGAATGGATTCGCGGTGAGGTTCGCGGTGTAGCCCGCCGCCATTACCACGATCATCGTTTCGCCAATCGCTCGGCTGACAGCTAGCAATATGCCTCCCACGACGCCGGGGAGAGCTGCGGGGAGCAACACCTGCTTGATCGTCTCGCTCTTGGTGGCACCCATCGCAAGGCTGCCATCGCGCATCGCGCCCGGAACAGCCGCGATGCTGTCGTCGGACATAGACGATACCAAGGGAATGATCATGACGCCCATGACGATGCCTGCCGCCAGCGCGTTGTCCGACGCGGCATTGCTGACGCCCAGCATGACCGCGAAGTCGCGGATGGCGGGCGCAACGGTCAGCGCAGCGAAATAGCCGTAAACCACCGTCGGTACGCCGGCGAGGATTTCGAGGATCGGCTTCATCCATTTACGCACATTGGATGAGGCGTATTGGGTGAGGAAAATCGCGCTCATCAGGCCCAGGGGAATTGCCACGAGCATTGCGATAATCGCGCCGATGAAGATCGTCCCCCAGAACAATGGAATCGCGCCATAGCCATTGTCAGCGCCCGGAGTTACGATATTTTTCGGGTTCCAACTGGTGCCGAACAGGAATTCGAACGGCGATACCATCGAGAAAAACTGGTAGGTCTCGAAGATCAGCGAGGCGAAAATGCCAAGCGTCGTAATAATCGCAATCAGCGACGCGAGCAGCAGTCCGAACATCACCAGCCGCTCGACCTTGTTGCGCGCGCGGAAATCTGGCTTCAGCCGGGTGAAGGCGAACGCCCCGCCGGAGAACAGCAGCAACAAGGTGCCCGCCAGCCCGATCCCCTGATAAAAAGAAAGCGCTTGCGCGTAGAGCGGCACCAGCTTCTCGCTATATGCCTGAAAGGAAGTGTCCTGCGTTCCTTGCGCAATCGCGCGTGCTTCGGACAGTATAGCAGCCCGGGCAAAACCGTCTTGCGGCAAATCGGACGCGCCGGGCGCAGCGAGCACCATATCGGTGACCAGCGCAGGCGATATCGACTGCCAGACAAACATGAACAGCAGTGCTGGAACAATGGCACACACCGCCACAAACCAACCATGATAAGAGGGAAGGCTGTTGACCTGACCGCGCGGGCCGCCTTTGGCTGCGCGCACGAACGCAGCGGCACGGGCGCGACCGAAAATCCAGCCGACCAGACCGAGGCCAAGGACAAGGAATAGCAGTGCCGTTCCAGTCATTTCCTACACTTGCCCCCATTCGGCCAAATGGCCGGAACTACGCAAAAAATTCACTGCCCACATGCGAAGGGCATGGACCGAAACAGATTCGATCCATGCCCATAGACGCGATGTGTGTTGCAGTTTTATTTCAAATCCGCGCCGGTCATTGCGGTCAGACCGTTCGCGGCGTCGGTGGCCGATTTGTAATCGGCGTCGGACGAAGCGATCATGCCCAATTTGGTCAGATATCCGCCGACCATGCCGCCCTTCAAGAATTCGGCAACAAACTCCTTTATGCCCGGGATTTTGTCGATGTGCGCCTTTTTGACATAGATGAACATCTTGCGCGCGCCGGGGTAACTGCCATCCGAGATTGTGGCGATGGTCGGGGTGACGCCGTCCATCGTGATGCCGCGCACTTTCGATGCATTTTCTTCCATATAGCTATAGCCGAAAATGCCGACCATATTGGGGTTGGCGTCAAGCTTCTGGACGATCAAATTGTCATTCTCGCCCTGCTCCTTGAAGGCGCCGTCGGTGCGGATTTCGGTGCAGACCGCTTTATATTTGTCTTCGTCGCTGCTCTTCAACGCCTTGGTTGCCGCATCGGTGCTGCAACCGGCTTCCATAATCAGTTCATGGAATGAATCGCGTGTGCCCGAAGTGGTTGGCGGGCCGAAAACCGAAATCGGCAATTTCGGCAGCGACGGATTGACGTCGGACCATAATTTGGCGGTCTGCGGCTTGCCGAACGGGTTGGCGGCAAGAGCCTTGTAAACATCGGCGGTCGAAAGCGCGAATTTCTGGCCCTTGTTCGACTGGGCGAGGGCAAGGCCGTCGATCCCGACCTGGACTTCGACGATGTCCTTCACGCCGTTCTTCTGGCAGTTTTCGAACTCACTCTTCTTCATGCGACGCGATGCGTTGGTGATGTCGGGGGTTTCAGCGCCAACGCCCTTGCAGAACTGCTCCATGCCGCCGCCGGTACCGGTCGATTCAAGAACGGGGGATTTGCGCGATGGATCAGCTTTGGCAAATGCCTCGGAAGCTGCCTTGGCAAAGGGGAATACGGTCGAGGACCCGACTATACGGATTTCTTGGCGCGATCCGCCCGAAGCCCCGCCGGTACTGGCTTGGTCATTACATGCCGCAAGCGCGAGTACGCTGATAGCGACGAGCGAAATTTTCTTGATCATATCGGATGCTTCCCTGCTGTGGAATCGTCACGGGCTTTCCGTGTCTGGCAGCGCCATTAGCTGTGCCAGATGGCCAATAAATGACTCTTGTATGACAGTTATGTGACGGGACTGGATGGGGCGACGGGCAACAGCACGGCGACGGTTGTTCCAGTCCCTACAGTGCTTCGAATTTCCAGGTGGCCGCGGTGCCGGTCGACAATATGTTTGACGAGGCTGAGGCCGAGGCCGGTGCCACCCACCGACCGGCTGCGCCCGGAATCGACTCGATAAAAGCGCTCGGTCAGACGGGGCAGATGTTCGGGAGCTATGCCGTCGCCCTGATCGGTAACGGTGAAATTCAGCATTGCACCCGACCGCGACGGCGCGAGGCCGACCATGACCGGCGTCTGTGTCCTGCCATATTTCATGGCATTGGTAACGATATTGCTGGCCAATTGCCGCAACTGGCCGGGGTCGCCCATGACCGACGGCAAATTTTCAGTGATGTCGAGGCTGACGTCGCCGCCGCGTTCTTTGTGGCTGTTACGCAATTGGTCGATCGTGTCTACGACGATGGCCGAAAAATCGACCGGGTTTTGCGGAGGATCGTATTTTTCCGCTTCGATCCGGCTCAGCGACATCAGGTCGCGGACCAGCGCCTGCATCCGGTCCGTTTCCTTCGCCATGATGCCTAGGAACCGAGCCCGCGTTTCGCCATCTTCACCGGCCGCCGGGTCGTCTAGCGTCTCGATAAAGCCCTTCACCGCCGCCAGTGGCGTCAGCAATTCGTGACTGGCGTTGGCGACAAAATCAACACGCATCTTTTCGGCCGCCTGCGCTCCGCTTCGATCGGCCAGATGCACCATTTTCTGTCCAGGTCCGATCGACTGGATCCGCATATCCCACATCTGGCTCTGCTGGCCGATACCCGTCAGGCGGATTGGATGGCCGGTATGCTGTGCATCGGGGTCGGAAAGCCGCTCGATTGCGCCCGCGTGGCGAAACGCCATCCGCACATTCTGCCCGACGATGCTGGTGCCGAGCAATTGCCGCGCGGTCTGATTGGCGGCGGTGACACGCGAATCGTCGACGATCAGAATCGCGTCGGTGGAGGCGTCGATGAAGGATTGCAGTTGCGGATGGCTGGTAATCGCGCCGGGATCGATTACGTCACCTGCGGGTCTTGCAGGTGCTGTATAGGGTTCGTGCGGATCGGCCGCGATGAACAATGCGACCAGCATCGAAACCAGTACGACCAATATCCGTTCGACGGTGCCGACCATCTGTCCGGCTATCAACGCCCCCCCTATCGCCAACGCGATGGCGAACAGGATTCTCGGAGACAGCCAGCTATTCACTTTTAACGGTCCCCGTTCCCTGAGCCTATTTCATTAGGTTTTGTCCGTAATAATGTCCCACATATAGACGGCCTTTGACGGTGCAAGTGCAATGGCTGGAAATCGGGTGATATTCTGCTAGTCGAGGGGCATGGACGATAAAGTTGAATCAGGAAAACCCGCCCTGACTGGCGTCTCTACAAGCCGCCGTGCGCTTATGCTGGGCGCTGTGACGGCATCGGCTATCGTCTCGGTGCGGCCAGCGCTGGCGCAATCGGCGGCCTCGGTGATGAACTGCGAAATCCCGGTTCCCGGCCCGCATGGCACCGGCATGAATATTGATCCCTACGGCAAGCTCGTCCCGCGCGACACGCCGGGCTCGTTTCCGGCTGCGGGGCAGAAATTCACAGGTGAGCAGGTCAAATCGGCGCTTGGCGGCCGAAGCCTTCCCGGCACGAGCTATGACCAGAGTCAGGCCTATGTGAACTACATCCGCCGCCTGCAAAGCGGGCAGAGCGGGTTTACCTGCTACGCTTCGCTGCAAATGTCGCGCTAATTTCTTGGCTGTCGTCATGCTGAACTCGTTTCAGGACAACAAGCGACGGTGAGAGTTGAAATTTAACCCCATCCCGCTACCCCTTCGCCATGGCGGGGCCACAAACAATAATTTATAAGGCCGAAACGGCAGGCCGGTTGCTGGTCGAGCCGCTCGATGCGATGACTCTGATTTACCAGCGACGGTCGGGGATTACGCATATCGTGGCGGAGCCTGTGCCCGAGATATTGGCTGCGATGGGTGAAGATGCATTGACGGCTGACGCGGTTGCGCAGCGCCTGGCGAGCGAGTTTGAACTCGATAGCGCCGATGCGGCAGAGATTGTCGCCGCACGGCTGGAAGAGTTGGCGATGCTTGGCCTTGTGGAACGAATCCGTGCATGAATTTCATGTCCAGGTCGGGCCAGCTGCATTCCGCATCGGCTCGGCATGGAAAAAACCTTTGACGCAGTTGGCTGACCTGTATTCGGCCTATCAAAAGCCCGAGATTCCCGATTTTTCGGTGCGGCTTGAAGCAGTCAGCCCCCTTCGCCGTCTCATCCGCCCGTCCGTCGCCATCACCGGTGACTACATGCTCCCCGATGCCGCGCCGTTGCCATTGGCCCAGGCACTGCTCGCAGCCGAAATGGGAATGAATCTGCAAATGGCTTTGGGCTGGCGGCGGCATTTGCTGCTCCACGCGAGCGCGGTCGAAAAGGACGGCAAGGCGCTGATCATGACCGGCGCGTCTGGGTCGGGCAAATCGACCTTGTCGGCGATGCTGGGGCATAAGGGCTGGCGTTTCATGGGCGACGAGTTTGTCCTGCTCGATCTGGTGAGGGGCGATGCAGTGCCATTCCCGCGCCTCATCAGCCTGAAAAACGAGGCCATCGGCGCGATGCAAGAAACCGCGCTCGACGCGCGCTTCGGGCCGTTGATGACCGGCACGCCCAAGGGCGACATCCGCCATCTGGTGCCGCCGTTGGAAGCAGTGAAGGCTATGAGGACGCCTGCGAAACCGGCGCTGTTGCTCTTCCCCAGCTTCGGGTTCGAATCCGCCGTCCGCGAGATCGGTGCTAGCGAGGTTTTCATGCGGTTGACGCAGGCCTCGACCAATTATGTCGCTTTGGGGGAGGCAGGCTTCACGACCCTCACGCGCTTTATCAAGTCAGTCCCCGCCCGCGCGATAGATTACCGCGATGGGATCGAAGCCGAAGCGCTGGTCGATCAGCTCTGGAGCGAACTCGCATGAGCCGCGATGCGATGCTGCTGGTCGATGCATTACGCGATCCGGCGAACACATCGGTCCTCGATGCCGATGGCTGGACCGCGCTGCTGGCGATGGCGCGTGCGGAGCAACTGATCGGAACACTGGCGCGGCGGCTGTCCGGGCTTGCGCTGCCGGATGCCGTGGAAGGTATATTGCAAGAGGCGCTGTTGAACGCCGAGTATCAACGCCGCTCAGCCCTGTGGGAAGCCGACTGCGCCAGCCGCGCACTGGCGGATTATCGCAGCAAAATCGTGCTGATGAAGGGCACCGCTTATGCCGCCGCCGGCCTGAAAGCATCCGAAGGCCGCCACATTGGCGACCTCGATATCATGGTCGCGCGCGAAGACCTGCCACAGGTCGAGGCGGCTTTGCTCGCCGCAGGGTGGGAATGGGTTAAGGATGATGCCTATGACGACGCCTATTACCGTGACCATATGCACGAACTGCCGCCGCTGATCCACAAGCAGCGCGACCGGATGATCGACGTGCATCACACGATTTTGCCTTTGACGGCGCGGCCAAGGCCTGATGTTGCGGCGTTATTGGGAGATGCGGTTGCGCTGGAAAACGGGCTTTATGTTTTCAGCCCAACCGACATGGTCGTCCACAGCGCCGCTCACCTGTTTGCCGATGGTGAATTGGACGGCGGCCTGCGCAATCTGTGGGACATCCACTGCCTGCTCACCGAATTTGCCGATGAAGCCCTTTGGCCTGCTCTCAAATCCCGCGCAGAATGCCACCAGTTATGGCCGGCCGTCCACCGCGCGGCGCGTTTGGCCAATCGGCTCTATCGAACCGAAATTCCTGCCGCATGGTGTATCGGAGGCGCGCAGGACAAATATTATATCCGCCGCCTTACCGCCCTTGACAATTGGGGCAGGGGAACCCGCAAATTCATCCGCCTAGCCTTCTACATCCGCTCGCACTGGCTAAGGATGCCACCGCTGATGCTCATGCGTCATTTGTGGGTGAAATGGCGGAAGGCTTAGATATTTGGGTTCACGCAGAGGTCGCAGAGTTTAATTGCTCTGCGTATTCTGCGACCTCTGCGTGAACCAATCAATCCAACCCTATCCGCTGCAAACAACCGATGAGTCCATCGAAATGGTCGATAATCGCATCTGCCCCCAAATTCTCCAACGGCCCGTGCAAAAAACCGAAGCTGACCGCGACGCTAGGCACGCCTGCATTTTTGGCAGCCATCACGTCGTAGATCGAATCGCCGATGTAGGCCGCCCTTCCGCCGCCGCAGCGTTTCATCATTTCGATGATCGGCGCGCCCGATGGCTTGGCGTTTTCCTTGCCGAGCGTGTCCGCACCCAGGATGCAGCCCATGCGGTGCGCGAGATTCAGATCGGTGAGGAGTTTGACTGCGAGACTTTCGAATTTGTTGGTCACCACTGCGTAGCGCACGCCCATCGCGTCGAGTTCGTCCAGCACCGCCAATGCGCCATCGAACGGATGGCTGTGGACCGACACATTGGCTTCATAATAGCCGAGCATCTGCCGGTAGAGCGGCTTGAAATCGCCATCCGGAATGCCGCCGGTTGCTTCCAGCCCTTGCTGCAACATCAGCTTTGCACCGCCGCCGATATGCTGTTTCACAAGTTCCGGTAAAACCGGCGGCCTGCCGACAGCCGACAGTGCATGGTTGACTGCGGCGGTCAAATCGCCGCTGGTATCGACCAATGTGCCGTCCAGATCGAAGCCGATGATGTCGAATGGAAATTTCGTCATATCTGTTCCAATTGACGGCAAGTTCTGGAAACCGCAACAATTTGCTGGCATGGAGCGCGGCATGACACAGATTGCCGCCATCATCCTTGCCGCCGGCAAGGGCACCCGCATGAAATCTGACCTGCACAAGGTGCTGCACCCGATTGCGGGACGCCCGATGCTGATGCACTTGATGGACGCCGTCGATGCGCTGAATCCGGCGAAGAAGGTCGTCGTGGTGGGCAGCGGCAAGGAGCAGTTGGAGGCGGCGCTGGCGGGTTCGGCGGAGCTCGCGGTGCAGGAACCGCAGCATGGTACCGGCCATGCGGTGCAAATGGCCGAGGCTGCGCTGGCGGATTTCGACGGCGATGTGCTCATCCTCTATGGCGACGTGCCGTTCGTTCCGACGGAAACGATGCAGTTAATGATCGACCGGCTGCACGAAGACGACGATCCGGCGGTAATCGTGCTCGGTTTCGAGCCTGAAGATACGCAAAGCTATGGCCGAATCGTCACGCAGAATGATCGCATCGAGTGGATGGTCGAACATAAGGACGCAAACGAGGCGCAGCGCGCGACCAAGCTGTGCAATTCGGGCCTGATGGCAGTCAAATCGCGTGACCTGTTCGACCTGCTGGCACGGGTTGAGAACAACAACGCGGCGGGTGAATATTATCTGGTCGATATCGTCAACATTGCAACCACCGACGGGCGGCATTGCTATGTCGTCAAGACCGACCCGTATGACGTGACCGGAATCAACAGCCGGGGCGAGCTGGCGGCGATGGAGGCCGAATGGCAGAAGCGTCGAAGAGAGCAGGCGATGGAGAACGGCGCAACTTTGATTGCGCCCGAGACGGTGTGGTTCGCGTGGGACACGAAGCTGGGCCGCGACGTATTGATCGAACCCAATGTCTTTTTCGGCCCCGGCGTGATCGTCGCGGATAACGTGAAAATTCGCGCCAACAGCCATATCGAGGGCACCCGGATCGCCAGCGGCTGCGAGGTCGGCCCGTTTGCACGGCTTCGCCCCGGTACGGTTTTAGAAGAAAACGCGAAGATCGGCAATTTTGTTGAAACCAAGAAAGCGCATCTGGGCAAGGGTGCCAAGGCCAACCACCTGACATATCTAGGCGATGCCACCATCGGCGCGGGCGCCAATATCGGTGCCGGTACGATTACCTGCAATTATGACGGCTATTTCAAATATCAGACAGTGATTGGCGAGGGTGCGTTTATCGGCAGCAACAGCGCGCTGGTCGCCCCGGTCAAGATCGGCCGCGATGCAATAGTCGCCGCAGGCAGCGCCGTCACCCGCGACGTCGCCGACGGCGAACTCCGCATGGTCCGCGCCGAACAATCGGTAAAACC
>CAZQBS010000064.1:0-9399 GCA_964591835.1 uncultured Sphingorhabdus sp.
AGATCTATTACCATCACACCGGTTATATCGGCGGGATCAAGGGCATTGCCGCCGGAAAGATCCTCGAAGGCAAATTTCCCGAGCGTGTGCTCGAAAAGGCAGTCGAGCGGATGGTTCCACGCGGACCATTAGGCCGTGCGCAGATGCGCGCGCTTCACCTCTATAATGGCACCGAGCATCCGCATGACGGCCAGCAGCCGAATGTGCTCGATATCGCTTCCATGAACCGCAAGAACAAGGTGGGTGCATAATGTCCGAAGTTGAAACCACCACCGCGACTTCGCTGGCCGATCTGGACAGCATCGCAACCCCACAGGCACCGGCGCAGATTGCCGCTGTCATCCGTGAGCAAGAACTCGACGCGCAGGGCCGTGCTTATGCAACCGGCCGTCGCAAGGACGCGGTTGCCCGCGTCTGGATCAAGCCCGGCTCGGGCAAGATCGTCGTCAACGGCCGCGATCAGGAAGTGTATTTCGCGCGTCCCTCGCTTCGTCTGGTGATCAACCAGCCGTTCGGCGTGACCGAGCGCGTCGGCCAGTATGACGTAATGGTCACCGTAAAGGGCGGCGGTCTTTCGGGTCAGGCCGGTGCGGTCAAGCACGGCATCGCCCAGGCGCTGTCGAAGTTCGAACCGACGCTGCGCAGCGCGGTCAAGGCCGAAGGCTATCTGACCCGCGACAGCCGCGTCGTCGAGCGCAAAAAATACGGCAAGGCGAAAGCGCGCAAGAGCTTCCAGTTCTCGAAGCGTTAAGCTTTATATTTCCGGGATGGTCATCCATCCCTGTCAGCTATGGAAAGGCGGCTTCGCCGGGGCCGCCTTTTTCTTGTCCGGCGGTGCGGAACCTACAGCAAATTCGCCAACCCGTCTTCGATGGCGCCGATCTGCTTGCCTAGGGCCGCTGTCAGTGCCCGATCATCGAGCTTAGCCAACGCGCAGATCTGCGGCATCGACAGCCCAACGCGCAAAGTTGCACCCCAGCGGCCGTCGCGAAGCCTGACGCAACGCACAGGTTGCCCCAGCCGCACCCCGTTTTCGATCAACATTTTGTGAAGGCGCGTGGCATCATCAAAATTCAAGTCGCGTTGCTGGACACCGTCGGCATCATGGCTCAGGTCCAGCGTGACGAGCGTCTGCATTTCGATGGGATGTTCCGACGGCCATTCGCTTTCGGTCGGTGCCGCACTCGCGACCTTGGAAATACCCAGCTTCGACGCCAGCCTGTCGGTTGCGGCGCCGAACTCCATAACCACGCGACTGATTTCGGACAGACTGAGCTTCTGGAACCGTTCGAGTTCGAATAACGAGGCGGCCAGCCGCAGCGCCAGTCCGGCATTGCCTTCGCTGCTCAATATATCTCGACCGGGCCATTTTTCCGGTACTTCGGCGCGGCGGAATATGTGCGCCATTCCGGATGCCAGCGGTGCTGCTCGCGCCACGATTCCGGCTGGCAACAGCGCAAATCCGCTAAACGGCGGACCGCCCATGAACTTCGATCCGGTTAGAAAGACGATGATCCCGCGATCAAGATAGGCGGCGATGGCAGCACTCGTGATCCGCGCCTGACAGGCATCGACCACAAAGGACAGCCGGTCGCCGAAGTGGGCTTGCAAACTGTCGATTTCGTCAAGATGCGGCAGCACCAGCCCTGTCTTCGAACCGTGGACGATGTGAATCAACGGATGCTGGCCGCTCGCCAGCGCGGTCTCGATCCGCGCCGACATCGCGGTCGAGATATCGCCGCTCCCGAAGGCCGTCCCGGCTTCGTTTCGGACGGGAAAGTCACCGAGATGGATTGGCGGCAGTCCGGCCACGGGTTCACCGGGTTGGCAAGCATGGCCGAGCGGAGTTTCATGCGCGAAGTATCTGCCCGCCGCGCTGTGGATACACCCCGAACCCACTTCGTCGGACCCCAGCAAAAGATTGCAAATACCCGCAGGGTCTCGCCCGGTGACTGCCAGTAGCGCCACATATTCGAGATCGGTCCCCGAGGCCGCGAAGAAGATGTCGGTCGATGCGGCAAGACCGCAGGCCGACTTGATCTGGTTTCGCGCTTCTTCAAGAAAATCGGCGTACTGGGCGCCCTCGTTCAGCGCTGTGGCATCGTCGAAACGCTCTGAAAGATACTCCAAGGCATCGGCGCTGAGGTCGTTGGCAGTTGAAGATGCAAACGCAATCAGATCGCGCGGATAAGGGCCGCTATGATAACGGTTCAGCATGGTGGCCGGATCAAGCAGGATTCGGGCGTCGCCGCCCTCGGTCATGAGTTGGGCCAGCGACGGGATCGGTTCAGACGGCAAATGCACCACTTTCATCGGTGAGGAGAGATGGGGTCTTGCCATGCCCGAGCCAAATTGCAAATTGCGAAAATTCCTCGTGCCACTATGTCGGCCCGGAGACAGCAGCATTTCAAGGAAACTGCCATGCACATAACGCCTCTGAAAATATCCGATGCGGCCAAGCGCGATCTGCGGATATTGTTCATCGCAAAACATGCCTTGGGGGACGGCTCGCTGCACGGCGAGGACGGCAATCATGCCGTCTATCACCATGAAGTGCGGACAATCCTCCAAGGCTTGGGCCTCAACCTGACAGTCGCCAACAATTATGATGCGCTGTTCAGCGATCCGGGGGTCGATTTCGTCTTTCCGCTGCTCAATCGCGGCGGGTTTTTCAATTCGGAAATGCTGTTGCCGTTGCTGTGCAACCGGCTTGCAATTCCCTATCTCGGGGCAAGTCCGATCCTGCGCGGCCTGTCCGACGACAAGCATCTGACCAAGCTCGAAGGCCGGGTGCGCGGGATTCCGACCTGCGACTGGGCAATCTACCGCAATGGCGCGCCGGTCTATGAGGCCGATTGCCCGAAAGCGGCGCGCTATGTAATCAAGCCCAATGCCTCATCGGCAAGCTGGGGGGTTGGCGATGCCAGCGATTGGGACGGCGTGAAGGCTGCGATAGCGGGAATTCATGCGGAGGGTCATGATGCCATCGTCGAGCCATTTATGAACGGCAGCGACGTCGAAGTGCCGGTGATAACCATCGATGGCAAACCTCATGTGATGCCGCCGATGCTGTTCCGCCAAGCCGATCCCACGCATTTGCGGACCTATTGGGAAAAACGCGATTTGGTCGAACGCGAACAAAAATATGAGCTTGTGCCGTTCGAAGGCGGCGATGCCTGGCCGCAAATTCAGGAACTCACGCTCAAAATGGCCGAGATTTTCCGGCCGTTCGATTACGGGCGTTTCGAGTTCCGGTTCGACGAGGCAAGCGGTGAGGTGAACCTGCTGGAGGTCAATCTGAATTGCAATCTATGGTCGCAAAAAGTGTACGGGCGCTCCGCCTTGCTGATGGGTTGGACGCAGGAACAGTTGATCGAGACCATCGTCGCGGAGAGCCTGATGCGCCACGGGCTGATGGCGCGCTAACGTCGGGAGCGTTTAGCGCCCCATCTTTTTCTGCCGCCGCCTTTGCACCGACGAACCGATCCCCATCGCCTCGCGGTATTTGGCAACCGTGCGCCGCGCGAGATCGAATCCCTTGGCTGCCAGTAAATCGACAAGCGTATCGTCGGACAGGATTTTCACACCCTCGGCGTCGATCAGCGCCTTGATGTGGCTTTTGACTGCATTGGCCGAGGCACCGTCGCCGTCGGCTGACTGGACGCCCGACGAGAAGAAATATTTGAGGTCGAACAGCCCGCGGTCGCAGCTTAGATATTTGTTGCTGGTCACCCGGCTCACCGTCGATTCGTGCATTTCGATAGCTTCGGCGACTTGGCGTAGCGTCAAGGGGCGAAGATGGGCCACGCCTTGGCGGAAAAAGCCGTCCTGCTGCTTCACAATCTCGGTCGCGACTTTCATGATAGTCCGCTGGCGCTGGTCCATCGCCTTGATCAGCCAGTTGGCGTCGGCCATGCAGTCGTTCAGCCACGCCTTGGTCGACTTACCGGCGCCCAGTTCGGCATAATAGCTCTTGTTTATCAATATACGCGGCAGGTTGGCGCTGTTGAGTTCGATCGCCCAGCCCCTTTCTGCTTTTGGCCCGCGCGCGGTCACAAAAATATCGGGCGTCACGGCAACGCTGGCCTCGCTTTCGAAGCGGCATCCAGGCTTGGGATCGTAACCGCGAAGCTCGACCAGCATATCTCGCAGGTCTTCGTCGTCGACTCTGCACATCCGTTTCAACTGGTCGAACGCGCCTTTGGCGACGAGGTCGAGATTGTCGATGAGCTTGGCCATGCAGGGGTCGTAGCGGTCGGTTTCTTTCGCTTGCAGCGCAAGGCATTCCGAGAGGTTGCGCGCACCAACTCCAGTCGGATCGAAGCTCTGGAGTGCTGCCAGCGCATCTTCCATGTCGGCCATCGCTACGCCCAGACGGTGCGCGGTCGCCAGCAGGTCTGCGCCGAGATAGCCCGTCGGCTCGATAGCCTCGACCAGTTGCTGGACGAGAAAAAGCTGCTGGCCCGAAAGCGCCGAACCGGCTTGGGCAAGGAGATGTTCACGCAGCGACATATCGGCTGCGGCAAAGCTGTCGAAATCGGCCCCTTCGCCGGTCGCGCCATTTGCTGCCCCACCGCCCGACAGCCCGAGCATCCCGTCGGCCCCGCTGGCACTGTCGGCTACCCCGTCATGGTGGAACGTTTCCGCGGTGAAATCGACGTCCAATGCCTCGCTCGCCGCCATGTCGTTGCCGCTTAGCACCTCGTCGCTGTCGCGCTCGCCGCTTTGCGTGCTAGGCAGAATTGGGCTTTCGTCAAACGGCACTTCGGCAGGTGCATCGGCGTTGCCGGTTTCGAGCAAGGGGTTGCGCTCGATCTCTTCGGCAACAAAGGCCTCGATCTCCATCGACGACAAAGCCAGCAGCTTGATCGCCTGCTGCAATTGTGGCGTCATCACCAGCGACTGGCTTTGGCGTAAATCGAGGCGGGGTGCTAGTGACATAGTTTTAGCAGAAGCCCGTCAATTTTCCATCACATCGCAAAGCTTTCGCCCAGATAGAGGCGGCGGACATTGGGGTCGGCGACCAGTGCCTCGGGCGAACCGGCAAACAGCACCTGCCCACCGTAAATGATGCAGGCGCGGTCGACGATGTCGAGCGTTTCGCGGACATTATGGTCGGTGATGAGGACGCCAATGTTGCGAGTCTTCAGGTCCTTCACCAGATCGCGGATGTCCGAAATCGAGATCGGGTCGATCCCCGCAAAGGGTTCGTCGAGCAGCATGATAGAGGGGTTGGCGGCAAGCGCCCGGGCAATTTCACAGCGCCTGCGCTCGCCACCCGACAGCGCCATTGCAGGCGCGGCGCGGAGGTTGGTCAGCCCGAACTCGCCGAGCAATTTATCGAGCCGTTCCGCGCGAGCACCGGGTTCGGGCTCGGCCATTTCGAGCACCGCACTGATGTTCTGCTCCACAGTCATGCCGCGAAAGATCGAGGTTTCCTGTGGCAAATAGCCAAGCCCCAATATCGCCCGTCGGTACATCGGCAGGCCGGTGATATCGTCGCCGTCGAGCATGATGCGCCCGCTGTCGGGCTTCACCAGCCCCATGATCGAGTAAAAACAGGTGGTTTTGCCAGCGCCGTTCGGCCCCAATAGCCCGACAACCTCGCCCTTCGCCACCGACAGCGAGACGTCGGTCAGCACCGCGCGCTTGTCGTAGCTTTTGGCGATTGAAATGACGCCGAGTCCGGACTTGAGCCCGGCTTCAGTGGTCGCCTCGGCGACGGGGAAGGTTGCAGTCATGCTGTCCATATCGAATTGTCGCCCGCGATTCTGCTTATGGTTATTGGCTCGGTTGCTAGTGAAAGCTTGGCAGTAATGCAATTGGCATGATTCATGCCGGCCGGAATAGGAGCGATTAGGTTCCGGGCTTGTTGCCGCGTTGCGGGACGGTGAAGGTGCCGGTAACGCGGCCACCGTTGTTGTTGACGCCGGGTGTACCGCCGCCGCCGTTGATCGTTGAGCGGCCCGAATCGAGATCAATCACCAGCCGTCCGCCGTTCAAGCGGTTTGCCCCCTGTCGCAAATTGACATTGCCGATCAAGGTGATGAGGTTAGCGTCGAGATCGTAAATCGCGGCATTGCTGGTGGCGCGCAGATCGTCCTTGGTGATCGTCACCCCCCCGGTCGCGTCGAGCCGGTTGACGTCGGTCTTGCCCTGACTGGTATAGGCGGCGGTGACGCGCGAGGATTTGAGTGTAAGCCCTGCCTGGGTCACGGTAACCCCGCCTGACAGCACGACTCGATCGGCGCGGTCCTGTAGTTCGAGCGAACCGGCGGAAAAATCGACTGGTGCGTTGCTGTTGTGGTTTCGGATGACCTGCGCCGGTGCGGCAGCCGATATCAGCGCGACACACGCGATGGTCGCCAAAACACCCAATTTGAAAGAAGCACTCATCTATCGCTCACCTAATCGCATTCTGGTCGATACGCAAATGCACGTCGCCATCGAGGCGGACTACGCGGCTATCCAGATCGGCGCTCAGCCTGTTGGCACGGAAGGTGCCGACCTTCGTGCGCCCGCTTACCGGGCCGAAGCTTTGCATCGTTTTGGTTTTTAGCGCGAGTTCGACATTGCTGGCGACAATGTCATAACCAGCCGACTGGAATGCCAGCGGGCCGTTCACGCGCATTGTTTCCTTGCCCAGGTCGTAAACGCCGCTTTTAGCGGTTAGCGCGGCGGGCCCGTCGTCCATGACGAGGCGGGCCTGCAAATCGGCCATCTTCAACACCGGATCGGTCGAGCTTTTCTGCACGGCACTGCCAGCGCGCAATGAAAACGGGCGCCCCTTGTTGTCCTCGCCGCGGTATAGCGCCTCGGTCAGGCGCATCCGCTCTTTCGCCATGCTGACCTCGTCCTTGGCCAGCACGAAACTCAGTTCCTGCGTGCCGGTAAACGGGCTGAACGCGAGGATCGCCAGCAACGCACCGATGATGCTCGGCAGGACGACGCGCAAAGACCGGATCAGCCGGTCGTGCCTTCCGCCCGGCGTCGCCCATTTCTGCCGCTGGGTGCGTTCGAGATCGGCGAGTTCTGACATCAATCCTCTTAAGCGTGTCCGAAGATATCTTGTTCCGCCCAGCCGGCCAGATCGAGATCGGCGCGGTGCGGCAGGAAATCGAAGCAGGCCTTTGCCAGATGCGTACGACCTTCGCGTTCCAGACGGATAACAAACTCGTCATACAAACGGTGCAGATAGCGCACATCGCTCGCTGCATAATCCTTTTGCGCATCGGACAGCGTTGGACCGCCCCAATCGCTAGATTGTTGCTGCTTGGAAATATCGGTGCCGAGCATTTCCTTGACCAGTTCCTTCAGCCCGTGCCGGTCGGTGTATGTGCGGCAGAGCCTTGACGCAATTTTGGTGCAGAACACCGGCGTCGCTACGACATGCAGATAATGCGCAATCGCCGCCAAATCGAATCGGGCAAAATGGAACAGCTTCAACCGCGCCGGATCGGCCAATACGGCGCGCAAATTTGGCGCCGCAAAATCGCTATGCGGTCCGAAACGGACCAGATGCTCGTCGCCGCGCCCGTCCGAAATCTGCAACAAACACAGTCGGTCACGCGGCGTAATCAGGCCCATTGTTTCGGTATCGACGGCAACCGGACCATGGGCAAGGATGCCCGCCGGCAAATCTTCTTCGTGCAGAAAAACGCTCAATTTACGTGCCCTTCAGCGGATGTTTGGCGTCGGGACAGGACTATGAGCCAAGTCAAAACGGTGGTAATCATTTCCATGGAGGCTTCTGTGCCCCAGCACGCCTTTCAAGGCAACAGGAAGTGCGCTGCCAAGCGCGCTCTGTTGTAACATAAAATTGCTATCGCGTCCGGCGTTAATAGGGTATGAACCCCGCCGTGCGATCAGAAGGAACGTGCAAGGTGCAAGGCAGGACTTATCGCCCTATTACTGCCATGCAAGTGACGAATCGGGTGATGAGAAGGCAAGTACGACGACATGAATTTTGATCGCAAGCGTCGCGGTAAGGGCCGTGACAAAAGAGACGGTTTTGGTGACGAAAGCTACGACGGTTACCGAGCACCAGCCCAAAATGATTTTGGCGGCGGACGCCCCGGCGGCGGATATAACAGCGGCGCACCCAGCGGGGGCGGCGGTTTCGGCGGTGCCCCACGACGCGCTCCAGGAGGCCCACCCATGCCAGCACAAGTGATCGGCTCCGGCAAAGGCGTCGTAAAATTTTTCAACGCGCAAAAGGGCTTCGGCTTTATCCAGGTCGATGACCGCCCCGATGACGTTTTCGTTCACATCAGCGCGGTCGAAATGGCCGGACTTTCGGGACTGGCAGAAGGCCAGCCGCTTGAGTTCTCGCTGGTCGATCGCGGCGGTAAGGTGTCGGCGACCGATCTGGTGATCGACGGCGAACCGATCGCTGTGCCAGAACGCGCCCCGCGTCCGGAACGCGACGGCTATGATCGCGGCGGCGACCGCGGCGGCTTCCAATCGCGCGACAGCGGCCCGCCACGCGGCGCTCCACAACGCGAAACCACCGGCGAACGCGCTAATGGCACGGTCAAGTTCTTCAACGATATGAAGGGCTTCGGCTTTATCCAGCGCGACGACGGCGGCGAGGATGTGTTCGTTCACATCTCGGCGCTGGAACGCTCGGGCATGGGTCAGGTGACTCAGGGCGACCGGCTTGCTTTCGACATCGAAATCGACCGTCGCGGCAAATTCTCCGCGACCAATCTGGGCGCTGCGGCCGAATAAGCGGTTTTTGAATTAACAAATGGGCGGGTGAGGCTAAATGCTTCGCCCGCCTTTTTGGTTGTGCTCACAGCAGCGCGAACGCCTGTAAGGCGAGGATGACACCCCATCCCAAAAGCAATGCACCCGACACCCAGCGAATGGGTTTGAGCGGCACGATCTGCGCCAGTCGGTCGCGCAGGATCACCGCCGGTATGGTCGCCGCCATGATGCCCGCAAACCCGCCCGCCAGGGTCATCCCCCAAAAATCGGTTCGCGCGGCCCCTGCGGCGATGATGAACTGGCTCTTGTCGCCGAATTCGAGAATGAACAGGCCGAGAAACGCGGTGACGAAGGGAGGCGTCGTCCACCCCGACAGCGGATCGACCACACGCCGCCACATCAACATCCCCGCGCCTGCGAAGATATAGGCCATGCCCGCGAACAGCTTTAGCGGCGCCTCGCTGATCCACTCGTCGATGACCGAGCCGCCGATGGCCGAAATGCTGCAATTCAGGAGAGTTGCGCAGCTCAGTCCCGCCAGCACCGCGCCGTTTTTGTGATAACGGAGCGCCAATGCCGCGGCCAATATCTGGGTCCGGTCGCCCATTTCGGCCAGAAATACCGACAGGAAAGTGGAAAGCAGCGCGTCCATGGCGAATGCCTTAACACCGGCAGGTTAAATTTAGGAAC
>CAZQBS010000064.1:9499-12655 GCA_964591835.1 uncultured Sphingorhabdus sp.
ATCGCGACCGATGCCAGCAAGGACTGAGTCACCGCTGGGCTTAGCTGCGAGCAGCCGATGGCGTCGCCCAAGATGCCGTTGAAGCTGGAAATCACTGAATCGCCCCCGCCGCTTTGCATCACGCGCTCCATAGAGGCTTCGAAGACGCTGGCGATTTCGGCGACTGCGGAGAAATGATGCGCGACTGCGGTCTGGCGGATCGCCTCAAGCCGGACGAGGAATTGCAACGGGTTGGTATCGAACGAGGTAAGCTTCAGCGCATCGAGCAAGTCGCACAATTCCGCGCGTATTAGCATCGTCCGGTCATGATCCATTTCCATCGCAAAGCCCCCTTTGCCGTTCCCGTGGGGACGGTGTGCGCCAAGATGGTTAACAAGCCGTAAAGGCGTGTATGCGGCAGCTTCCAGAAGATTTTTCCTTATTCCTTTTAGCAAAACTTTTTGCCGCTTCGCGGATATAGCGCACCGTGGCGAATTGAGCGAAAATCGGCCTTTTTCCGACTCAACGCTTGACTTTCACCCCCCAACCCAGCAAAGGCGCGCGTCTGTGAACGGGCAGGTGCTGTGCCGCCATCCGTTTTTAACGAAATTCAACTCGAAGGAATGGGCCATGGCGAAGCCAGCCACGATCAAGATCAAGCTCGTCAGCACCGCTGACACCGGCTTTTTCTATGTGACCAAGAAAAACCCGCGCAACATCACCGAAAAGATGACGTTCCGCAAATACGACCCCGTCGTGCGCAAGCATGTCGAGTTCAAGGAAGCCAAAATCAAGTAAGCTTTCCGCTGCTTGAATACGGTAACGATCAGGGCGCTTCGGGCGCCCTTTTTGATTCGATACAGGCCTCTGCGATAGCCGTGACATGCCGCAGATCGGTGCCGCAGCAGCCCCCCAACACGGTTATGTGCGGGAACCGCTCGATTAGCGCTTTATGCCGCGACGCCAGATCTGCCGGATCACCGATGTCGAGCTCAGTCATCGCATCCAGTTCGGCATGGCTACAGGTCGAGGCATTCGCTCGGACTCCGCGAATGCGCGCCGTCCACACCGCGTTTTCCTCCAAAGAACCAGCGAAATGGGTGGGGTGCGCGCAGTTGATCATATAATAAGCCGGATAGTTTTGCGTCGCTTCGTCGACCGCAGCAACGGCGTCGGCCAGCCGGTCGCCTGTGGGCAGGCGGCCATCGGTTTCAACGGTGAAGCTAATCGCGACCGGCACGTGCGAAGCCTTTGCCGCCTGCGCCAATCCGGTTGCTTCGGGCACGTTGGTCATAGTTATAGCAGCTATCATGTCGACGTCTGCGGAATGGAATATGCGCGCCTGATGGGCATGATAGGCCTGCGCCTCGTCCACGCTCATGATCCGTCCCGGGTCATAACCGTCCCCGCGCGGGCCAATACAGCCGCTGACTATGATCGGGCTGGCGTCGCTCTGATATTCCTCGCGAAGGGCGATCAGCATTGAAATCGCGTCGGCGTTCAGCGCATCAAGCTCTGCCAGCGTCATGCCGAGCGGCTCGGCCCAATCGGGGCTGGACCGCCAGGTGGCGCTTTCTAGCACAAGCCCCGTGCCCATCCGCCGCGCAAGTTCCAGAAAGCCGCGATAATAATCTTCGAGGGCCCGCCTGCCGTCACCGGTTTGCAGGAGCGTTATCGACGCAAAATGCGGCAGATCGATCCCCCGGTTAAACAGGATGTCGGTCTCAAGCCCGGCGTCGGTCAGGAACAACCGTTCAAGCTGCGGAAGCGGTGCGGTGGCCATGAGTGTATCCTCGATGCTTTTGACAGCGCAAATATACCGATAGAGGTGGACACCTCAAAGCAATATAAGCGAGGTCGAGCCACGTAGATATATCTAGGGTTCGGACCTGTTTCTATTGGGTCCGAACCCTAACCAACAATCCCCCGCACGGCCTCCAGAAATTTCATCACCGACACCGGCTTCGACAGATAGCCGCGCGCGCCTGCTGCCCTGATCCGCTCCTCGTCGCCCTTGCCGGCATAAGCGGTTACCGCCAGCACCGGAATCGCGGACAACGCGTGGTCCTTTTGCATCGCCTCGATCAGGTCGATGCCGCTGACATGCGGCAGCTGGATGTCCATGATGACCAGGTCGGGGGCAAAGTTGTGGGCCGTTTCGAGCGCCAGCCGCCCATCGCGCACGCCCTCCACCATGAACTGGTGCGCGCGCAGAAGGTCGGTGAAGAGTTTGAGGTTCAGCTCATTATCCTCAACGATCATCACCTTTTTCGACATTTGCGCCATTCCGTGCTTTGCAGTTTGCGGTGGCTTCGCTTAAGCGAAAGCCATGCACGAAACAAATGGCAAGTTAGAGGCCTCCGCGATGGCCTTTCAGGCATTGGCCTGGTCGTTGATGGACGAGGCGCGGGCCGAGCGCTTGCTGTCGCTTACCGGGCTGACGCCAGAGGGGTTGCGTTCGAGCATCCACGAGCGAAGCACACAGGCGGCGATATTGTCGTTCCTCGAAGCGCACGAACCCGACCTAGTTGCCTGCGCTGCGGTCATCGGCGTGTCGCCCGCCGTGCTGGTGCACGCGCGGCAGGAGCTTGAGGCATGAGCAGGCCGCTTCTCATTTCCGATTGCGACGAAGTGCTGCTTCACATGATCGTTCCCTTTCGGGATTGGCTAGACGAGGCGCACCATATCCATTTCGATCTGGTCCACGGCGACTGGGGCGAGGCGCTTCGCCACAAGCATGACGGGACCGTGGTCGAACGCGGTATTGTGTGGGAGTTACTCAACGGATTTTTCGACACCGAAATGGGGCAGCAGCAGGCGATCGACGGCGCGGTCGAGGCCATCAACCGGCTGCAGCGTGTCGCCGATGTGGTGATCCTGACCAACCTCCTGGATCACCGCGCCGGACCCCGCGCGGCGCAGCTGAAAGCAGTCGGTATCGATGCGCCGGTTTACTGCAACCAGGGCGGCAAGGGCGAGGCGCTGGGCCGGATACTGGAGCAATACAAGCCAAGCGTCGCGGTGTTCATCGACGATCTGGGCCACCAGCATGAATCGGTCGGCGAGCATTTCCCCGAAGTCTGGCGGCTGCATTTCGTCGGTGAGCCGTTGCTGTGGGAGCGAGTCAATTCATCGAAAGCCGCACACGCCCGCCTCGACCGCTGGGCCGATGCGGAA
>CAZQBS010000064.1:12755-14636 GCA_964591835.1 uncultured Sphingorhabdus sp.
TCATATGTCCCGGCGGTCGAGGCGAACGATATGCTCTTCATTTCGGGGCAATTGCCCTTTGTCGACGGCAAGGTGATAACCGGCAAAGTCGGCGACACGCGGACGTTGGAAGAAGGTCAGGCCGCGGCCAAGGCTTGCGCCATCATGCTGATCGCGCAGATCAAGAAAGCGCTGGGCGGCGATTTGGGCCGGGTCGAGCGGATCGTCAAACTCGGCGTGTTCGTCGCCTCCACCCCCGACTTCACCCAGCAACCCGAAGCCGCCAATGGCGCGTCGGACCTGATGGAGGCCGTCTTCGGCGATGCCGGCAAACATGCGCGCGCAGCCGTCTCGGTGCCGGTGTTGCCACGCGATGCCACGGTAGAGATTGACTGCGTCGTGAAGGTTCGCGCCGCTTAATGGCGCTCTCATCTCCGTTCGTGTCGAGCACAGTCGAGACACCCGGAAGGCGCGCGCAACCTCAAGGCATCTCGACAGGGCTCGATGCGAACGGGTTTGGAGTAGGGCGTGGCTGACGTAACCGCCGAACTGTTAAGCGAGGTCAGCGATATCCCCGCTGTCGAGTGGGATTCGCTAAACTCGCGCGGCAACCCGTTTGTCAGCCATGCCTTCCTGTCCGCGCTTGAAGAATCGGGCAGCGTCGGGCCAGGAACCGGCTGGTCGCCCGCACCCATAGCCATTCGCGGTGACGACGGCGACATTGCCGCCGCACTTCCCGCCTATCGGAAGACGCACAGCCAGGGCGAATATGTGTTCGACCATCACTGGGCCGACGCGTTCGAACGGGCGGGGGGGCAATATTATCCCAAGCTGCAAATCGCAGCGCCCTTTTCCCCGGTGCCGGGGCCGCGGTTACTGTTGCGTGACCCCGCGCGCGCCGCATCTTTACTGGCCGCTGCCGAGGCAGTGGTTGACCGGAACGGGCTATCGTCGGCCCATGCGACATTTGTCGAAGAGTCCGAACTCGAGGCGTTCCGCGCCGCCGGTTGGCTCACCCGCACAGGCACGCAATTCCATTGGCAAAACCGCGATTATGCCAGCTTCGACGATTTTCTCGCCGCGCTCTCCTCACGCAAACGCAAGGCGATCCGCAAAGAGCGTACCGCTGCACAATCGGCTGTCCGCATCGAGCAAATTGCAGGCGAGAACATCACCCCGGATATGTGGGATGCCTTCTGGATTTTCTATCAGGACACAGGACAGCGCAAATGGGGGCGGCCTTATCTGACGCGTTCGTTCTTCGACATCATCGGCGAGAGCATGAAGGACAGCCTCGTGCTGTTCCTCGCTTTCGACGGCGATGCGCCGGTCGCTGGCGCCCTCAATTTCGTCAGCCCCGATTGCCTTTATGGCCGCTATTGGGGTTGCAGCCGCGATGTGCCGTTCCTCCATTTCGAGCTATGTTATTATCAGGCGGTCGATTACGCGATTGCCCACGGCCTTCGCCGCGTCGAGGCTGGCGCGCAAGGCGAGCATAAACTGGCGCGCGGCTATGAGGCGGTGCCGACTTATTCAGCGCATTATATCGCCAATACAGGTTTCCGCTCGGCGGTCGCCGATTTCCTCGAACGCGAAACGCAGGCAATGGAGCGCGAGATCGAATTTCTGGGCGAAATGGGACCTTTCCGCAAAGTCGGATAGCAAAGCAAATTTGGGCAAGCCCTTCGGACTTGCAAGGCGCAAAGCCTGTCCTGAGCGCCTGCCTTGCAGGCAGTCGAAGGGGCACAAAGGAATCTAACCTTCTTCGTGTCTTTGTGCCTTGCGTCGCCTGAATGGCTACGCGCCAAACTTTGAATAGCGCTGCGCGCGGGTATTGCATTTCAGTTTTTAATCGCGCAATTAAACAGCAAGAGAGGAATCGCCCATGAGCAAACCCAACCC
>CAZQBS010000065.1:0-14573 GCA_964591835.1 uncultured Sphingorhabdus sp.
CGCGCGGAATGGAACTGACCACCGGCGCCGCGACGCCAATCGGCCTTGGCTGCCCCGCGTGCACAAGGCAAGAATGCCCGCAACGAAGCGCGCCGCCAGCAGGCAGGGTGCTGGTGTTCAACGAGAGGGAGCGCGGGATGTCGCCCTTTGCTTTTGACGGGGATTAGATTGCATATTAGAGCGCATAGGTGTATATACGCAGAGCGATAAACATCAGGTGATTTATGAGCAATGTGAGGTGGAACCTCGCCGTACCGGAAAATATGGACCGCTGGGTGCGGATACATCTGGCGACGCGCGGCGGGCGAAAAGGCGATTTGTCACGATTTGTTTTGGATGCTGTGCGGTTGCGAATGATAGATGAATCGTCAGCCGAAGCAAAGAAGGCGACAGCCGACATGTCCGAACAGGAAGTGATGGACCTGATCGACGAAGCACTGGAATGGGCGCACAGCGATGAGGGCCGAAAGCTTAGTGCGCGTAGTTCTTGATAGCAATATCTTCATCAGCGCACTCATTTCAGAAAAAGGCGCTCCATTTGCCGTTTACAAAGCATGGCAGAAAAGGCGGTTCGATCTTGTGTGCGCGACCGAACAAATCGACGAATTGCGAAATGTCAGCCAATATCCGAAATTCCGAAGCGTTATCGCGCCGCATATTTTCGGACAGTTGGTCAACCTGCTCAGTGCGACCGAGCTTGTCCGAGTTGCGCCGGTGGAAACGGAATTATCCGATCCACTAGATGTGTTTCTGCTTGGCATGGCAAAGGCGGGAAATGCGGATTATCTCGTTACCGGTGATAAGCGGGCCGGGTTACTGGCTTTGAAAGCATATGGCCGGACGCGGATTGTTACTCCGTCGGTGTTTGTCGCGAAGGTCTTAGGGTAGCCCGCAACGAAGCGCCCCGCCAGCAGGCAGGGTGCTGGTGTTCAACGAACGCGAACGCGGGATGTCGCCTTTTGCTTTTGATGGGGATTAGATTGCATATTAGAGCGCATAGGTGTATATACACAGAGCGATAAACATCAGGTGATTTATGAGCAATGTGAGGTGGAACCTCGCCGTACCGGAAAATATGGACCGCTGGGTGCGGATACATCTGGCGACGCGCGGCGGGCGAAAAGGCGATTTGTCACGATTTGTTTTGGATGCTGTGCGGTTGCGAATGATAGATGAATCGTCAGCCGAAGCAAAGAAGGCGACAGCCGACATGTCCGAACAGGAAGTGATGGACCTGATCGACGAAGCACTGGAATGGGCGCACAGCGATGAGGGCCGAAAGCTTAGTGCGCGTAGTTCTTGATAGCAATATCTTCATCAGCGCACTCATTTCAGAAAAAGGCGCTCCATTTGCCGTTTACAAAGCATGGCAGAAAAGGCGGTTCGATCTTGTGTGCGCGACCGAACAAATCGACGAATTGCGAAATGTCAGCCAATATCCGAAATTCCGAAGCGTTATCGCGCCGCATATTTTCGGACAGTTGGTCAACCTGCTCAGTGCGACCGAGCTTGTCCGAGTTGCGCCGGTGGAAACGGAATTATCCGATCCACTAGATGTGTTTCTGCTTGGCATGGCAAAGGCGGGAAATGCGGATTATCTCGTTACCGGTGATAAGCGGGCCGGGTTACTGGCTTTGAAAGCATATGGCCGGACGCGGATTGTTACTCCGTCGGTGTTTGTCGCGAAGGTCTTAGGGTAGCCCGCAACGAAGCGCCCCGCCAGCGGGCAGGGTGCTGGTGTTCAATGAACGCGAACGCGGGATTTCGCCTTTTGCTTTTGATGAGGATTGAAAAGAACCCACTTACCAATTCCGTTCGCATCGAGCCCAGTCGAGATGCCGTGAGGTTAAGCGCGCCCGATGGGTGTCTCGACTGGGCTCGACACGAACGGATCGGTGTGGACTTTGCTTAACTAGGCGGCAGCGATATCGGTTTCGCTGAAATCATTGCCTTTGAAGAGTAAAGGTTCGCCCGATTGCACGGCAAGTGCATAAGCAAAGCAATCGCCGTAATTCAGCTTCGCTTTGTGCCCTCGTCCACGCCCGAAAACGCGGTAAGCCTTACGTGCGATCTGCGCTTGTTCAAAAGTCACAGCCATGATCTGAAGATTTAAACGTTCGGCAATATTGTCGAGTAACAACGACGCCGTGCCGCCTTGCTCACTGTCGGCGAGAATTCCAGCCTCAAGCCAGTTTCCGGCAGACATTTTGAGAGCACCAGAAGCGCTTTCCATTTTTTCCAGAAAAACACCTGCCTCCGGTTCTTCCCGCATGACGGCAATGAGCGCCGACGTATCAACGATCATTTAGGCAAGCCTTTTTCGTCATAAAGCAGGTCATCAATTTCCCACGATGCAGGCATATTCTTTACCTCTGGCCCCATGCTTTCGACCATCCGCCGAATATCACGCGCAAGGTTCTTGCGACTGTGCATCCGTTCGAGCTTTTCCTTGATCGCATCGCCCACGGCGGCGGTAATGCTGTCGCCAGTTTCTTTCGCCAATTCCAGTGCCATCCGGTGCACTTCTTTGCTCTTGATATTCAGGTTCATCGTCCATTCTTCCTAAGAGGCAAGAATTCTTCCATAGCCGATTTCGAGAGGGATTGGAATACCCTGCCAATCTAAAGAGTTATACCACAAATCTGTTGGAACACGCATGTTTGGAAAGTTGCAAATCCCATTTGGTAATCTGAGCGAACATTTCTTTGAACTCGTTGACTGTCCCCCAAGATTTCATGTCGACTACATCATCCCTGACATCAAGCCTTTTGAAGCCTTGGAAACAATGCCAAACATGGTCTTGATCTGTCATGCCGTTGCTAAATTGATAAAGGCGCTCGTACAACGGTTTGACGCCAATTTGCTCAGCAATGAAAAATTCTCCGCTTTCCATTTTTGCTTCAATCTCGGCGCGATCTTTCACCGTTATCTCGCCAATCAACAAAACCGACCCGTATGATTTGAAATTTCCAGCATCACGATACAAATATTCAAAAATAGTCCGATTATCGTCTCGCGCTAAAATTTCTTGATCAACCATGAAGGAACCTCTCTTTTCTGTGCCAATCTAAAAATGACAGATCAGGATCAAAGCGCGACGCTGGAAAAATCGCGATACCTTGAAAAGGCAAAAAGTAATCTCGAGTCACCGAATTTTTGTGCCCGGATAGGACGCCCGAAATGACGACCTCATAATCAGGATTTAGTGTAATTAAGCCGCGGTCAAACGCACGATCGAATGTGGCTGAGAGGCATAAACCATTAGCTGGATTATGCCTATTTTTTTCATCCACACCCCACGGCTTGATGTGACTAGCATTCAGCAATGACGGTTCAGCTATGCCGGTTATGCAGCACTTGTTGTCAAAATTGGCGAGCACCGCTCGCCGAAAGAAGTTTTGCCCAACGCGCCGCGCAACAGTTACTTCTGCTGTCGATGGTCCGTCGTAAGACTCAAAACGAAACGGGACAACATTATCACTAAGATTTTGCGTTACGTCAGCTTCGATATTGGCTGCATCGCTCCATACCTTCTCTGACTCTTCAATTTGGGCGGTCCAATCATGGCTAAATTGCTGCCAAACCGCCCTATCTTGTGCCGATGCTCCCTGAAGTCCTTTGCGTCCTGTATCAGTTATTTTGGGATCTAAGCTGGCAAAGTTGCAGAGCTTCATAGCTACAGAAGAATTGGTCCGGCCCAACAGCCCAGCCAGATTCTGGATCTCAGGATTACCAGAGTGAAGTTGACCAAACGGAAGCTGAAAATATAGATAAAGCGCTAGCTTAGTCTCGTCCTCCGACCATCGTTTTCCGGGAGATTTCACAAACTCTCCTCTACGCAAAATCTCTGATGCCTATTCAGTCCCAGCGTTGGAACATTTTAGGAACAGCGTCAAGGGACTTTGTTGGACCTATTGTGCGAATGATTTGAGAAGTCTTTTCGTCGTTCCAACGTTTTGTCCGTAGTTGTGGTCACGCCAGAGACCGGATAAGTTGGTCCAACCGTTGTCGTGATCGAAAATTATGGCCAGTGTTGTCCTATCGAGCCCTAACCCCCAGCGAAATCCCGAACCTTCTGGCTCGACCCTCTCGGCAATATCAGCACCTCGCTGCCATTCGCCACCACGATCAGATCGTCGACGCCGTGCACCGACACGCGGATGCCGTCGGCGTGGATCAGGTTGCCGGTGGCCTCCGATATTCGCACTTCGCCGATGGTGGTGTTGCCGCCTTCATCCTTGTCGCCGATTTCGTGGAGCGAATCCCAGCTGCCGACGTCGGACCAGCCCATGCTGACGGGGGCGACGGCTACGCGCTCTGCCTTTTCCATCACTGCATAATCGATGCTGTCCGACGGGCAGGCGGCGAATTCGGTGGCGTCTGGCTGGATCTGGTTGTCGTAGCGTTCTGCCTTGTCCATTGCTGCTTGTGCGGCGGCGAGCATTTCCGGGGCGTGGACCGCCATGACGCCGAGATAGATATCGGCGCGGAAGAGGAAGATGCCGCCGTTCCAGACATGGTCGCCGCTGGCGATCATTTCCGCGGCGCGCGCGGCGTCGGGTTTTTCGACGAAGGCTGCAACGGCGTTGACCCCTGCGGCCTGTTCGGCGGCCATCTTTATATAGCCATATCCGGTTTCGGGGCCGGTCGGGCTGATGCCGTAGGTTGCAAGCCAGCCGTCCTCGACCAGTGGCAGCAACGCGGCGGTCGCGGCGGCGAAAGCTTCGGGGTTTCCGATGACATGGTCGCTTGGCATGACGAGCATGGGCGATTTGGGGTCATCGAGCGCGAGTGCCGCAAGCGCGATGGCTGGCGCAGTGTTGCGCGCGCAGGGTTCGAGCATAAGCGTCGCGTCGGTTATGCCGATGGCGGCGAGTTGGGCCTCGACGATTTCGGCATGGGCGGTGTTGGCGACAATGACAGGCGCGGTGAAGTTCGTGCGGTCGGTGATCCGCAGCGCGGTCATCTGGAACATCGTCTGTTCGCCGGTCAGCGCCAGAAATTGCTTGGGCGTTTGCGGCGTGGAGAGCGGCCAGAGCCGAGTGCCGCCGCCGCCTGATAAAATGACCGGTGTGATGCGCAATGAAAGTTCCTTAAATATGACGGCCTAACTAGCGGGTAATCGACCGACAAGCCAGTGATCGAAAATCTTGAATTTGTCATTTTGTTCCATTGACTTACGCAAAAAGTGTAAAATTAAGCGACACTTTACCTTTGACGGTTAAAACCGGTGCCAGATGATCCGGCTGTTCAAACATTATATTCCTTATGCGGTGCTGTTTCTGGCGCTGGTCGATTTCGTGCTGCTGATGGCGGCGGCGGAAACCGCCTGGGTGATCCGCGCCAACCAGATCGGGATGGAGGTCGATTATATCGGCAACCGCTTCGGCCAGTTGTTGACCTTTGCGCTGTCTTTGCAGGTCGCGGCGATGGCTGTCGGGGTGTACGGACCCGATGCGCTTCAGTCTTTGCGTTTTGCGGTTGCGCGGTTGCTGGTCGCGGTATCGCTTGGGGTGATTTTTCAGTCGGTGATGGCGTTTGCGATGCCGGGGATTACGCTCTGGCGCTCCAATTCACTTTACGCGATGGTGCTGGCGTTCGTGTTTCTCGCAACCAGTCGGGCGGTGCTCGGGACACTGGTCGGGGGCGAGGGCTTCAAGCGGCGGTTGCTGGTGCTGGGCGCGGGCAAGCGGGCGCAGCGGATCAAGGAGCTCGAGGCCAAGCCGGGATCGGGCTTTGTCGTCGTCGGCTATATCGCGATGAACGAAAACAAGCGCGTTATCCCCGAGGCGATCAACCGCGATGCAATCTATAACCTCGCCGATTTCGTCGTGAAGATGGGGGCGAGCGAGGTGGTGCTGGCGCTGGAAGAGCGACGCAACGCGATCCCGCTCGACGACCTTTTGCGGATCAAGACCACCGGGGTTCACGTGAACGAGATATCGAGCTTTCTGGAGCGCGAGACGGGGCGTGTCGATCTCGACAGCGTCAACCCGAGCTGGCTGATTTTCTCCGACGGTTTCTCTTCGGGGCGGCGGTTGTCGGGGATTGCGAAGCGGTTGTTCGATGTCGTGGCGAGTTCCGCGCTATTGTTGCTTACCGCGCCGGTCATCTTCCTGTTCGCGATTCTCGTGAAGCTGGAAAGCAAAGGCCCGGCGTTCTATCGGCAAATTCGAGTTGGTCTGTTCGGGCAGCCTTACACCGTGCTCAAACTCCGCTCGATGCGAAGCGATGCCGAGCTTGAGGGCAGGGCGATCTGGGCGTCGCATGACGACCCGCGCATCACCCGCGTCGGCAGGTTCATCCGCAAGGTGCGCATCGACGAGCTGCCGCAAACGTGGAATGTGCTTAAAGGCCAGATGAGCTTTGTCGGCCCGCGTCCCGAACGCCCCGAATTCGTTGCCGATCTCGAACAGCAACTGTCATATTATGCCGAACGTCACATGGTCAAGCCGGGGATCACAGGGTGGGCGCAGATCAATTACCCTTATGGCGCGTCGATCGAGGATTCGCGGCACAAGCTGGAATATGACCTTTATTACGCGAAGAACTATACGCCGTTTCTCGACATCCTGATCCTGTTGCAGACGATCCGCGTCGTGCTCTGGCCCGAGGGTGTGCGGTAATGGAGGCGGTGCTTGCCTTTATCAGCTTCTGGGGACACAGCGCCGCCGCTTTTGCTTACGGGGCGGTGGCGGTTTGGGTAGTGCACCAATATGGCTGGGCCAACCGCCAGCAGATCGTGCTGATAACAGCGCTGGGACTGACTGCAGCATGGGGCGTGTCGGGCATGATCGCCGGGCCGCTCGCCAATGTCACATTGATCACCGAAAGCGCGCGCAACCTGTCATGGCTTGGTTTCATGTTCTTCCTGCTGCGAAGCGGCGAGGGGCGCGAACAGCCGCGGACGATCAACATGATCTATCTTGTGCTGCTGCTGGTCTTGCTCTGTCAGCCGGCCATCGATACCCTGAACTTCATGCTGGCTGAGGACTCCGCGGCCAGTGATATTGCGCTGCAATCCGCCTTGTTCCTGCGGATGATCTACGCCATTGGCGCGCTGGTGCTGGTGCACAATCTGTACACCGTTTCGGCACCCGAAGCGCGCTGGGCGGTCAGCCTGCCCATGGCGGCGCTGGCAGCGATGTGGACATTCGACCTTAACCTCTACACCATTGGCTACCTGACCGGTGAGCTGCCCGTCGAAATCGTCGCGACACGCGGATTTGCCATTACTTTGCTGGCGCCGGTATTCGTGCTGGCGACTCGGCGCAACAGCGCGTGGCGGCTGCGGTTGTCGCGGTCGGTGGCGTTTCAGTCGGCTTCGTTGCTGGCGATCGGCGGGTATTTGCTGGGCATGTTGCTGCTCGTAACCGCTATCAATCTGATCGGCGGGACATATGTTCGGCTGGCGCAGATCACGATCATTTTCGCGATGTCGCTGGGCGCGTTGCTGATCCTGCCGTCGGGCCGGTTCAAGGCTTGGCTGAACGTCGTCATCGTCAAACATTTTTTCCAGCACCGTTATGATTACCGGTCCGAATGGATGCGCTTTGCCGATACCATCGGCTTTCCGTCGCAGGAGGCAGCGCCGTTTCACGAGCGAGTCATCAAATCGCTGGCGGATATCTTCGAAAGCCCGGCGGGATTGCTGCTGGTCCCAGACGATCAGGGGCGGCTGATGTTGCAGGCGCGGTGGAACTGGCCGACCGCCGAGGTGCCGATGCATAGCGTTACCTCGCACACGATGCCGTTCTTTGAATCGACCGGGCATATCCTGTCAATGGACGAGGTCCGCGACGGCACTGATTCAAGGTGCGATCCGCGCGCAGTGCCGCAGTGGCTGTATGACCAGGAACAGGCATGGGCGGTGGTTCCGCTTGTGCATTTTGGCAAGCTGGCGGGATTGGCTGTGCTGGCGCGACCGCGTTTGCCGCGCAAGCTCGACTGGGAGGATCTCGACATGCTGCGAGTCGTCGGACGGCAACTGGCAAGCTATCTTGCCGAGGCTTCGAGCCACCAGGCACTCGCCGAAAACCGGCAGTTCGAACAGTTCAACCGGCGTTTCGCATTTGTCATGCACGACATAAAAAATCTGGTGAGCCAACTAAGCATCCTCGCGCGCAATGCAGAAAAGCACGGCACCAATCCCGATTTCCAGGCCGACATGGTCGAGACATTGCAATCCTCGGTCGGCAAAATGAACGACCTTTTGGCGCGGCTGTCGCAGCATAACAGGGCGCGCCATGCGCTGCCGGTTGCCATCGACATCGGAGAAGCGGTGATGAAAGCGGTTTACGCCAAGCGCCTGATCTATTCGGTGGAAGCTGATCTCGCACCCGGCATGATGGCGGTGGCCGATAGCGCGCGGCTGGAAACGATCGTCACGCATCTCGTGCAGAATGCGATAGAAGCCACGCCCGACGGTGCGCCGGTAAAAATCACCTGCTGCCCGCAAGGCAATGACATTGCGATCATGATCACCGACAGCGGTGTCGGGATGAGCGAGGCATTCATGTCGACTCATCTGTTCAAGCCGTTCGAATCGACCAAGGAAGGCGGTTTCGGCATCGGTGCCTATGAGGCCCGCGCGCTGGCGGCGTCGATGGGTGGGCAACTGCGCGTGGACAGCCGTGAGGGTAAGGGCACGACTTTCACCTTGCTATTGCCCGCCGCCAAAGAAGACCGCGAAACCGATAATATGGAAGAGGCAGCCTGATATGGCCCAAGCACGACAGAAACTGCTGATTGTCGAGGATGACCTTGGCCTGCAGAAACAGCTTAAATGGTCCTATGAAGATTTCGACGTATTTTGCGCCGCGAACCGCGACGAGGCGATGGCGCTGCTTCGCTCGGAAGAGCCCGATGTGGTGACGCTTGACCTCGGGCTGCCACCGGACCCCGACGGCGTAACCGAAGGCTTTGCGGTGCTCGACGAAATGCTGAAGCTGAAACCCGATACCAAGATAATCGTTGCGTCGGGACACGGTGCAAAGGAAAGCGCGTTGCGCGCCATTTCTGCGGGAGCATGGGATTTTTACCAGAAGCCGGTGGACATCGACGAGCTTCACCTGATTGTCCGCCGCGCATTCCATGTCCGCGAACTGGAACTGGCGAATGAGCGTTTGCAGCAACCCGCCGTGGGCGGCGAATTGCTGCTCGGTTCGATTATCACCGGCTCGGCGGACATGCTGAAAGTCGCGCGCACCATCGAGCGGGTGGCCAATACCGGCGTCTCGGTCATGCTGCTGGGCGCGAGCGGCACCGGCAAGGAATTGCTGGCGCGCGGGCTGCACAATGAAAGCAGCCGCCGTGACAAGCCCTTCGTTGCAATCAACTGCGGCGCGATCCCGGAAAACCTGCTCGAATCCGAACTTTTTGGGCATGAGAAGGGCGCGTTTACAGGAGCGGTCAAAACCACTGAGGGCAAGATCGAAATCGCCAATGGCGGTACGTTGTTTCTCGACGAAGTCGGCGACATTCCTCTGCCTTTGCAGGTCAAGCTGCTGCGTTTCCTGCAGGAGCGCATGATCGAACGCGTCGGTGGGCGTAAGGGGATTCCCGTAGACGTCCGCGTGGTATGTGCCACGCACCGCAACCTGAACAAAATGATTGCCGACCAGACATTCCGTGAAGATCTATATTACCGGTTGGCCGAAGTGACCATCAACATCCCCTCGCTGACCGAGCGCACGGGAGACTCGGTCCTGCTCGCCAAGCATTTTGTCGGACGCTTTGCCAAGGAAATGAACCCGTCGATCAAGGGACTATCGACCAGCGCGTTGACCGCAATCGACCAGTGGAACTGGCCGGGCAATGTCCGCGAACTCGAAAACCGCATGAAGCGAGCCGTCATCATGGCCGACGGCAAGTTCATCACCGCCGACGATCTGGAATTCGGCGACGACGACGACGAATTGCTGCTCAACCTGAAAGCCGCGCGCGAGGCCGCCGACCGCAAGGCAATCAAGCGCGCGATTTCGCAGACCGAGGGCAATATTTCGAGCGCCGCCAAACTGCTCGGGATCAGCCGTCCGACGCTGTATGATCTGCTCAAGCAATATGATTTGCAGGCCTGATGCGCGCGTTACACGCTGTTTGCTTGCAGCGATTTTGCTGCTTGGCGCTAGTGGAAGCACGAATTCCACGTCCGGTCCCGATAGCATGGGCTGGACGACGCTTGGCCGTTCCCGGCTAGCGGTCGCCGATCAACTTGGCGCCATCGAGGCAGCGGACCGGGCATTGCAGCTCGACGCGCGCAATATCCGCGCGATCGAGTTGCGGGGCGAACTCATGCGGTCCCAGTTTGGCGTTGTCGCAGCGTTGCCGTGGTTCGAGCGCGGTTTGCAGATCGACCCCGATGACATTCCTTTGCTGGAAGAATATGCGCAAACGTTGGGAGAAGCAGGGCGTTACCGCGATATGCTTGCACACGCGCGCAGGATAATCGCACTCGATAGGCGCAATTGGAAAGCGTTCTACATGCAGGCCGTGCTGGCTGCGCGGGCGGGCGAGTTTGAGTTGGCGAAACGGATATTGCCGCGCTTGGGCGATGCGCGTGGCGAAGTGCCAGCAGCGATGCTGCTCGATGCGATCTGTGAATATGAGCTTGGCAATTACAACCGTGCGGTTGATCAGTTTCAGCGGCTGCTGGCGATGCAGCCGCGCAACCGCAAGGTGCGGACGTTGCTTGCGCAGGCGCTCTATCGTGCGGGCAATCCGCTCGATGCGTTGGATGTCATTCGCGAGATTGCCGGGCGCGGCGATGCCGACAGCTATGCGTTGATGACGGCGGCGCGCGCATTCGAGGCGAGCGACCAGCGCGGTAACGCTTCGGCGGCGCTCGACGATGCGGCTTTGTCGGTGTTGCGGCCTGCCTTGCCCTTGCCCGAGCCGATGTCGCTGGCGGGGGCCGCCGACCAGGCGCGGCGCAATCCCGATAGTGCGCGCACCGTCATCCCCTATATCCGGCTGCTATTGGCGGAGGGCAACATCGACGCGGCTTATGCCCAGTCCATTCGCCTGCAATCGGCCAATGCAGGCGTCGCGGACGCGCATATTCTCGTGGGCGATATCGAGATGGCGCGCGGCAATGTTGCAGGTGGTGTTGCCGCTTATGGTCAGGCGCGCGCGATCGCCTTTTCCGAGCCGGTAATGCTCCGGCTGGTCGATGCGTTATCGCGCAGCGGCGATGAAAGGGCGGCGGGCGAGACGCTGGCAGCGTATCTGGCGTATAATCCGCAGAGCCTGACGGCGCTCCGGCTGGCGGGATATCGCAACCTCGACTCGGGGCAATGGGCGAATGCGATTGGCTTGCTCGAGCGCGTGCGGGCGCGGCTGGGATATAATGACAGCATATTGCTCGCCAACCTGGCGCGGGCGTACTCGGGGGCTGGCAAGCATGACGCTGCTGAGCGCGAGGCGGCAATTGCTTACCGGATAGCGCCTGCCAACATGATGGTCACGCGGACCTATTCGGAGGTTTTGCGGAAGTCTGGGAAAAGACCGAAACCGGCGCGCGAGTTGGCCGCCAAGGTCAGCGCCCTTTCGAGAAACTAGAGATATTCCGACTTGCACCGAGCCAACCTATAACCGTTCGTCCTGAGTAGCTGCAGAGGCCCCTTCGACTGGCCGGCAGGCCGGCCGCTCAGGATAAACTGCCGCTTTGCGGCAGGCCGAAGTAGCGTATCGAAGGACCTTGCGCGCGTAACCTGTCCTTCGATACGGCACCTACTCAGGACGAACGGATATTTGTCGTTAAATCCGCAATGTAAGCATTTTTGAGGGTCAGTTCAGCGCGAGTAATTCGGCGGGTTCGATGCCCGCGCGCTGCATTTGCGCTTTCACGTCGGGCCAGACATTCTTCACAAAATGATCGCGCTCGAAGCTTCTGAGTTTGCTTGTCGCACCGGGTGCCACAAACAGGCCGACTCCGCGTTTGACATCGACCAGCCCGCTTTCCTGGAATAGCTGATAGGCTTTTGCGACAGTCAGCGGATTCGCTCCCTGATCGGCAGCAAAGGCACGGACCGACGGCAGCATGTCGCCTTCCTTGTAATCGCCGTCTAGGATCGCGGCGGCAATCACATCGCGGAGTTTGAGGTAAACAGGCTTGGCGTCATTTTTCATCGTGGGCCTTACTGCCATAATACAGTAGGGCGCGTCAAGGCGACGTGACAGTTTTATTGCTGCTGAGGCCAGCGCCGGACAATGGTCGCTGGGTCGGGACGCGGGCGTTCTTCGAGTGGCTGGCCGGGGCTGCCGATGAAGACAAAGCCTGCGATCTGCTCGTCGCCTTCGCACAATGCATCGCGGACCGTCGGGTCGTAACTAGCCCAGCCCGTAATCCAGCTCGCGATAAAGCCGTGCGCGTGCGCGGCGTGGAGCAGGTTCATGCCGACCGCGCCCACACTCATCTGCTGTTCCCATAAAGGAATTTTCGCGCTTGGCTGAGGCGCGAAAAGCAGGACGACGAGCGTCGGGGCCATATAAGCGGCAGCAATCGCGGCTTCGATCTGCGCCGGTCGCATATCGGTGTTGGCGGCAACAAACGCGCGTTCGAGTAAAGCCCCAAAGGCTGCGCGGTCGTCGATGGTGACGAAACGCCAAGGGAACAACTTGCCATGATCGGGGGTTCGCATCGCGATGTGCAATATTCTATCGAGCATCGCCGTATCGGGCCCGGGTGCAACCATATCTCGCGGTTTGCCCGAGCGGCGGGTGGCAAGATAGGCGAGTGGGCTGGACAGATCGTTGAACATCAGTTGTCATTCGTCGATTTTTGCCGGGCCGCGCAATAAAATTCTTTCCTGACGCAATTTTTGCGTTAGGTTCGCCGTGTATTGATGGCCGAAAAGAGCCACGCACAAATATGAAGGATTGGGGACGCATGAATTTGAAGGATATGTCGCTCTGGCAGGAGCAGGACTGGATTGCAGCTATTGCAGTCGTTGTGCTTGGAATGTTTCTCGCGGTCGGCGCAAAGATCGCCATCCAGAAAGAACCCGAGTTCGCAGGCCATCCCAAAGGCCTCTACATGCTGTTCTTCGCCGAGATGTGGGAGCGGTTTTCCTACTACGGTATGCGCGCGATCCTGATTTTCTACCTGACGCAGCACTGGCTGTTCGGCGATTCGAAATCGAGCCTGATCTATGGCGCTTACACCAGCCTGGTGTATATCACGCCGGTACTCGGCGGCTATCTGGCGGATCGCTATCTCGGACAGCGCAAGGCGGTTTTGTTCGGCGGGCTTTTGCTGGCGGCAGGGCATAGCCTGATGGCGGTCGAAGGCGTCGGCGGTCAGGATGATCCGACCATCAATGTCTTCTGGATGGCTTTGGCGTTCATCATCGTCGGCTCGGGTTTCCTCAAAGCCAATATTTCGGTGATGGTAGGGCAGCTCTATAAACTGACCGATATCCGCCGCGATGGCGCTTATACAATCTTCTACATGGGCATCAACGTCGGCGCGGCTATCGGCACCATCTTGGTCGCCTATCTCGGCCAGACCGTAGGTTGGGGCTTCGGCTTCGGGCTTGCGGGTATCGGGATGCTTGCGGGACTCGTCGTTTTCGTGCTCGGCAAGAGCGCGTTGAAGGGCGCGGGCGAAGCACCTGCTTTGCTCGACAAGGGCAAGGAATTCCTGATTTACGGCATCGGCTTTGTTGCCGTTGCCGTAATCTGGGCGCTGGTCCAGTATCAGGATGTGATCCAGAGCTTGCTGATTGTCTCGGGTGTCTCGCTCCTTGGCTATGTGCTGTACGAAAGCTTCAAGCTCGAGAAAGAACCCCGCGAGCGGATGTTTGCTATTCTTTTCCTGATTTCATTGAACCCGATATTCTGGGGTCTGTTCGAGCAGGCTGGCGGGTCTATGAACCTGTTTACCGACCGCTTCGTTGAACGCAGCGGTGTGCCTGCGGGTATCTTCCAGTCGATCAACCCGATTTACATCATATTGCTGGCACCGCTGTTTGCCGGGCTGTGGCAATGGTTGGCGAGAAAGGGTAAAGAACCCTCGGCACCCGCGAAGTTCGGGATTGCATTGGCACAAATGGGCCTTGCGAACCTCATCCTTGTCTGGGGCGCGGAAGCTTATGGTATCGCTGCGATGACGCCGGTCATTCTGGTGTTCATGTATTACCTGCTGGCAACCACCGCAGAGCTTTGCCTGTCGCCCGTTGGCCTGTCGGCGATGAACCGGCTTGCGCCAAAGTTCCTTGCGTCGCTTATCATGGGCGCCTGGTTCTACATGACCGCAGTCGGTAACTTCGTTGCCGGCAAGATCGGCGAGGCGACCGGCGGACATGACGGTGAAATGACCAAGCAGGGTCTGCTCGATGTCTACGAATTGTTCGGTTACATCTCGATCGGCATAGCCGTGGCGGTCCTGATGCTGTCGCCAATCGTGAAACGCTGGATGCACCTCGATACGCTGCGTGACGCGCCGCTTGAGGGCGATGAAGCTGTGGGTGAACCACAGGCCGCCGGAATGCACCCGACCACCGACAGGAGCTGAACTTGATGAACTTTGCCCGGAAGGCCGCTTTGGCCTGCCTGCTGCCGCTGTGCGTGGC
>CAZQBS010000066.1:0-9721 GCA_964591835.1 uncultured Sphingorhabdus sp.
TGTCTCGGACCGGCTGGTCGATGGGCTCAAGCGGATGGAGTATCGGGGGTATGACTCGGCCGGCGTCTGCACAGTGTTTGATGGTCAGCTTATCCGTCGCCGTGCGGAGGGGAAGCTGGCGAACCTCGTCACTGTCCTCAAGTCCGACGATGCCCCCGGCAATATCGGCATCGCACATACCCGCTGGGCGACGCACGGCGCGCCGACGACGAGCAATGCCCACCCTCATGCCACGGGCGAGGTCGCGCTGGTGCACAATGGCATTATCGAGAATTTCAAACAACTGCGTGACGAACTGACCGCGCGGGGGCGGACGTTTGAGAGCGAGACCGATACCGAGGTGGTTGCGCATCTTGTGTCGGAGCAGGTCGAGGCGGGGCATTCGCCCGCCGAGGCGGTGAAGGCTGTGCTCCCCCGGCTGCGGGGTGCTTTCGCGCTGGCCATTGCCTTCCGCGAGTTTCCCGATTTCCTCATCGGCGCGCGGCTCGGCAGTCCGCTCGTGGTCGGCTATGGCGAAGGCGAAACCTATCTCGGTTCAGACGCACTGGCCCTCGCACCACTGACGCAGCAGATCGCCTATCTGGAGGAAGGCGACTGGGTCGTCATCGCCCGCGAAGGCGCACAGATTTTTGACAAGGACAACAATCCGGTCGAGCGCGAGGTCACCACATCCGGCGTGTCGGCGGCGCAAATCGAAAAGGGCAATTACCGCCATTATATGCAGAAGGAGATTTTCGAGCAGCCCACCGTGGTCGCGCAGACGCTCTCCAGCTACATCCGCCCGCTTGAACAGACCGTGGCGCTGCCGCAGATGGATTTCGATCTGGCTGGCGTAAAGCGCATCACCATCGTCGCGTGCGGGACGAGTTTCTATGCGGGCATGGTTGCCAAATACTGGTTCGAAACCTTCGCGCGCGTGCCAGTGGATATCGATGTTGCATCCGAATTCCGCTACCGCGATCCGGTGCTGGAGGATGGCGGCCTCGCCCTCTTCATTTCGCAATCGGGGGAGACGGCGGACACGCTCGCGGCGCTGCGCCATTGCAAGGAGAATGGCCAGACCATCGCCGTCGTCGTCAACGTGCCGACATCGAGCATGGCGCGCGAAGCGGACCTGCTGCTCCCCACCCATGCCGGACCCGAGATCGGCGTTGCCTCGACCAAGGCGTTCACCTGCCAGCTCGCGGTCCTGGCCGCACTTGCCGCGCATCTGGCGCGGGTGAAGGGCAAATTGACCGAGGAGGAAGAACGCGAGATCGTCCGTCATCTGATCGAGGCACCCGCCGCACTCAACGCGGCATTGGCGCATGACGAGGATATCGCCGCAATGGCCCACCTGATCGCACCTGCCCGCGACGTGCTCTATCTCGGACGTGGTCCCGATTATCCGCTGGCAATGGAAGGCGCGCTCAAGCTCAAGGAAATCAGCTACATCCACGCCGAGGGTTATGCGTCGGGGGAAATGAAACACGGCCCCATTGCGCTCATTGACGAGGCTGTCCCCGTCATCGTCCTCGCGCCAAGCGGTCCGCTGTTCGAAAAGACCGTCAGCAACATGCAGGAAGTCCGCGCTCGCGGCGGCAAGGTCGTGCTGATCTCCGACGCCGAAGGCATCGCCGAAGCCGGAGAAGGCTGTCTTGCAACTATCGAAATGCCGACCGTTCACCCGCTGATTGCACCATTGGTGTATGCGGTTCCGGTGCAGCTGCTGGCGTATCATGTTGCCTGCGCAAAGGGTACCGATGTGGACCAGCCGAGAAACTTGGCAAAGTCGGTTACGGTGGAATAGCAGGCTATCTACGAAAGCTTGTTTGCTCCGCCAAATTTCGCCATTACACCTGCGATCGGAGTCAGGCCAGTTGGGATTATTCTCTCGCTTCAGAAGGCGTAAGGTGCTTCCGCCACCTCCGCCCCCGCCTCCGGCACAAGTTTGGCCGCCGGAGCCTCTTGATCCATTTCCCAATTACCACCAATTCGATGTCCAGTTCGAGCCGGAACCCGAACCACCTGCGTGGATGAAATATCCGGTCACGCCTGCCAAGGGCCACATCATCGTCTTCGCCAACGAGAAGGGCGGGGTTGGCAAATCGACCTCGGCCTTCCACACTTGCATAGCGCTCTGCAATGCGGGCGAGCGGGTCGCGGCGCTCGACGTCGATTTGCGCCAACTGACGCTGCACCGTGCGTTGTGGGCGCGTCAGGAAAGCGAGCGGGAGTTTGGTGTCAACCTGCCCGGGCCTGAGCAGATCATGCTGGCGCAGCAAAACGAGAACGAGCTTGAGGAAAAGCTGCGCATGGCGCGCATCCACCATAGTTTCATCATCATCGATGTCGGCGGGCACGATTCGCCGATTGCACGACGCGCGATCTTCATGGCCGATACGATCGTCACGCCCGTCAACGATAGCTTCATCGATCTCGACATGCTGGGCAGAATCGACCCTCGGACAGGCGAGCTAAAAACACTCGGTAATTTTGCCCGTTTGGTCGAGCATCTGAAAGAACCCGGGATGGCTGTGCGTTCAAAGGCGCTCGACTGGGTTGTGATGCAAAACCGCTCGCGGAACTTTGCGACCAAGAATGAGCGTAAGGTCATGGAGGCGCTGCAGAAAATCGCGCCAGTTGCGGGCTTCAGGATTGTGCCCGGCTTGCGTGAACGCGTGACCTATCGCGAGTTGTTTCCCATGGGGCTGACGCTTTTCGACCTTGACGCCATCCCCGAACTGGGTCGCCTGCAACCCAAAGCACGCGACGAAATCTGGGCGATGCTGCGCTCGCTCAAGCTGCCCAGCGCGGCTCTCAATCGGGCGATTGCCTTGCCGGACCAAACCGAACTGACGAAGGGAGAAAATTCATGAGCACCGCACTAGTTATTTCGATGCTCGCCATCGCGATCAGCCTTGGCGTTGTTTTTATGGGTGTGAGGGCGAGCAATGGTGCAGCTTCCAAAAAACGCACTGGCGGCGATGGAGGCACGACGACCCCCGTCACGGGCAGCAGCGCAGATTGCGGACCCGGCGACAGTGGCGGATGTGATGGTGGTGGCGGCGGCGATTGAGCGCTGCCGCTCAATCCTCCAGCACTGCCTCGACCGTTTCGCCGTCCAAATCGCGCAACCAGTTGTGCGCCTTGGTCGCGGCGATCGCGCCGTGTCCGATGGCGACGCTGATTTGGTCCAGCCCCTCGACAAGGTCTCCAGCGCAAAACAGCCCGGGGATAGGAGTACCGAACGGCGACGCCGGATCGGTCTTACCGCCCTCATTCAACGGCAGCGACAGGCTGGCCGCCAGTTCGCTGCGCGGGGTCACGCCAAGAGCCGGATAGAGCACGTCGAAGTTCAACGGCGTGTTGCCGCCCTCGACATAGATTTCCATGCTGTCGGATTGCGGCACATAGCGGGTGACCGGCGCAGCGATGGTTTTTATTCCAGCGGCGGCGAGGTCGACCTGTTCCTTCGGCGTCAGCTCTGCATAGGCTTTCGGCAGCAACGTAATGTCATCGGAAAACTGGCGCAGGAATAATGCCTCACCCGCGCCTGAAAGATCGCATCCCACAACCGCGATTCGTTTGCCGCGATGCTCGTAGCCGTCGCAGATGGGACAATAGCGAAGGACATTGTTCGCAATCGCCATTTCGTGCGTTTCCTCGTCGAGCGGAATCTGGTTGAGGTTTATGCCGGTCGCCAGAATCATCGCCTGAGCCTGCCAAGTGGCGCCAGCGGCGCTGGTGAGTTCGAATATCCCGTTCAGGTAACTGGCACTGGCGACCTTCGCCTCGACAAACTGCGCGCCGTACTGACTGGCATGGCGGGTCATTCGAGCGATTAATTCGGGCCCGGTAATGCCATCGTCGAATCCGGGTACGTTGTGAGTGCGTGCGATCCGCTGCGCACGCGACTTGCCATCGTGCAACACCAGCGTCGACCGGCAAAACCGTGCCGCGTAAAGCGCCGCGCTCAGGCCCGCTGGACCGGCCCCGACAATAGCTATTTCATAGATATCCGACCCGGTTTCCTGCAAAACCTTCTCCTTGTTGCCGCTAAAACTTCTTGACGCGACATATGTTCGCTTTGCTGCCAAAATAATCATGCTAAAATCCGCTGCATGAGTGCTGCCAAGATTATCGCGATCATCGTCCTGCTGTCGTTGGGTTTTCATCTGTTGCTCTACGGCTATCTCAAACGCCGCATCGCTGCTGCCAGGTACAAGCAGGAACGCGAGCCGCCGGGGCCGGTGGGTTGATTTGCGGTTTTTGTAGGCTTATAGCGGCCTTCCGGAAACAAGCGGTCCCTCAAGCGGGCCGCTTTATTGCTTTTAATGGGAGCCGAATATGTCCATCACTCCGCTGATGCCCGTTTATCCCCGTTGCGGGTTCCGGCCGGTGCGAGGCGAGGGGGCTTGGCTGATTTCCGAGGATGGCAGCCGCGCGCTGGATTTTGCGGCGGGGATCGCTGTCAACTTGCTTGGCCACGGCCATCCGCATCTGACCAAGGCAATTCAGGATCAGGCGGCGACACTGATGCACGTGTCGAACCTGTACGGCAGCCCGCAGGGTGAGGCGTTTGCGCAGCGGCTGGTTGATACGACCTTTGCCGACACGGTGTTCTTTACGAACTCGGGTGCCGAGGCGGTCGAGTGTGCAATCAAGACCGCGCGCGCCTATCACCAGAGCCAAGGCAGCGACCGCTACGAGATTATCACCTTCAAAATGGCCTTCCACGGCCGCACGCTGGCGACAATTTCGGCGAGCAATCAGGAGAAGATGCACAAGGGCTTCCTGCCGTTGCTTGAAGGCTTCAAATATGTCGATTTCGATGATCTTGAAGGCGCGAAGGCAGCCATCGGGCCGAATAGCGCCGGTTTCCTTGTCGAACCAATTCAGGGGGAGGGCGGGGTGCGTCCGGCGTCGGATGCCTTCATGCAAGGCCTTCGCGCGCTTGCCGACGAGCATGACCTGATGCTGATTCTCGACGAAGTGCAATGCGGCGTCGCACGCTCGGGCACGCTGTATTGCCACGAACAATATGGCATCGACCCCGACATTATGGCGACGGCTAAGGGTTTGGGCGGGGGCTTCCCGGTAGGCGCCTGCCTTGCCACCGAAAAGGCGGCGCGCGGCATGGTCGTTGGCACTCACGGTTCGACCTACGGCGGTAATCCGTTCGCGATGGCGGCGTGTCAGGCGGTTTGGGATGTTGTGGCCAATGACGAATTTTTGGCGCAGGTGCGTTCGACCGGCGACAAACTCCGCGCCGCGCTCGAACAGTTTATCGGAAACTATCCCGACCTGTTTACGGGCGTTCGTGGCAAGGGATTGATGCTCGGTGTGATGATGACTCACGAGACACGCAATTTCGTGGCGCATTTGCGCGACAATCACGGGCTTTTGACGGTGGCGGCTGGTGACAACACCTTCCGCGTATTGCCGCCGCTCAACATCGGCGATGCCGAAATCGCGACCTTCATGGAAAAGCTGTCGGCGGGGGCGGCGAGTTACCAGCTGCCCGAAGCCGCATGACACGGCATTTCCTGCAACTGTCGGACGCCGGCGGGGATGCGATTGCGGCGATGCTCGCCGATGCGATGGACCGCAAGGCGGCGCGCGCCAATCCTGATGGAAGTGCCTGGCCTAAGGGCAAATCAGATGTTGACGCGCCGCTTGCCGGGCATACGCTGGGCATGATCTTCGAGAAGAACTCGACGCGCACGCGCACCTCGTTCGAAATGGCGATGAAGCAGCTTGGCGGCGACAGCATGTTTATGGCCGCCGGGCAAATGCAGTTAGGGCGCGGCGAGAGCGTAGCCGATACCGCGCGCGTGCTGTCGCGTTATGTCGATGCTATCCTGGTCCGTACCGACGATCATGCCAAGATCGAGGAAATGGCCGAGTATAGCAGCGTACCCGTGATTAACGGTCTGACAGACCTGTCGCACCCCTGCCAGATCGTTGCCGACCTGCTGACGATAGTGGAGCAGGGCAAGCCGCTACCCGGGCTTGAGGTCGCGTGGCTCGGCGACGGCAATAATGTGCTGAACTCGATTGTCGAAGCGGCCGGAATCTTCAAGTTCAACGTCCGCATCGCGGTGCCGCAGGGCTATGAATGCGATAGGGGCTTTGTCGATGCCGCAAAAGCGGCTGGCGCGGGTGTTACGGTTACCCGCGATGCCGCAGAAGCGGTGGCGGGTGCCGACATCGTGGTCACTGACACCTGGGTCTCGATGGGGCAGGAGCACGCGCATAACAAGATTGCGGCGATGATGCCCTATCAGGTCAACGAGCGACTGATGGCGACCGCGAAGCCCGACGCCAAGTTCCTCCACTGCCTGCCAGCGCATCGCGGTGAGGAAGTCACGGATGCGGTCATCGACGGACCGCAGTCTTTGATCTGGGACGAAGCGGAAAACCGGCTGCATGCCCAGAAATCGGTGCTGCTGTGGTGCTTCGGCTTGCTCGGATGAGCGAGCAAGGCGAGACCCTGAGCGACCAGCCGTTGCGTTTTTCGCTACCCGACCGTCATGCGCGCGGTCGGCTGGTTCGGCTCGACGAGGTGCTTTCGGAAATCCTCTCGTCACACGCCTATCCGCCGCTGATCGAGAAAACTTTGGCCGAGGCATTGGTGCTCACGGCGTTGCTCGGCGCATCGCTGAAACAGGCTGACGGCCAGTTGACGATGCAGGCGCAGACCAAGGGCGCGATCCGCCTGCTTGTTTGCGATTATAAGGACGGTGCGCTGCGCGGCTATGTGCAGTTCGATGCGGCCGGGGTCGCAGCGCTGCCGCCCGATGCTACCCTGTTCGGGCTGTTCGGCACCGGCTATCTTGCGATCACCTTTGACCGGGCCTTGCCCGTAGGTGAGGGCGGCGGGCGCTATCAGGGCATCGTGCCTCTCGAGGGCGCGTCGCTTTCGCAAGCTGCCGAACATTATTTCGTCCAGTCCGAACAAATACCCACGCTGATACGCGTCGGTGTCGATCACGTCGACGGCCGATGCATTGCGGGTGGATTGCTGGTCCAACATCTGCCCGAGGGCGAAGAAGGGCGCGAACGGCTGCATGTCAGGCTAGACCATCCCGAATGGGAGCATGTGTCGGCTTTGTCGGGGACTGCGGGTCGCGACGAATTATGCGATCCGGCGCTTGCCCTGGAAGAAATCGTCTGGCGGCTGTTCCATGAAGAGGACAAGGTGTTGATCGAGAGCGGCACGGCACTGGCCAAGGGCTGTCGGTGCGACCAGGCGCATATCCGTGACGTCATCGCCAAATTTCCGCCCGATGACCGCGCCGAAATGGCAGATGATGCCGGAGAAATCGTGGTAGATTGTGAATTCTGCTCGCGCCGCTTTCCGATCAGTCTGGCAAGCTTCGACAACTGACTTGGACGCTTGTCGCAAAAATACAGTCATTCATCGTTCATATACCACATTCTATCGTGATTTCGGTCATGTTTAATGCTACAGAGCCGATATAACAAAGGTCGCATCACTGTTTTTACGGATGATGAGCCATAATATTATGAAAATGAAACTCTCCCAATTGGCCGCCCTCGGCCTCCTGTCGGTATCTGCGGCTACCGGGGCCACGGCGTTTGCACACGGCACCGACCTGTCGCTGCTCGAGTCGCTTGATCGTGGTTTATGGCAGCTTCGAGCGGTTGGCGGCGGCAAGCCTGGTGCTGCAATCGACAAATTATGCGTGGGCGACCCGGCGCGTCTGACTCAAATCCAGCACGGTGACACCCCTTGTACCCGCTATGTCGTTCGCTCGACGCCGAACTCGGTCACGGTCAGCTACAGCTGCCGAGGCCAGGGCCAGGGGCTTACCACCATTCGCAGGGAATCGGGCAAGCTTATCCAGATCCAGTCGCAGGGTATCAAGAACAACGCGCCGTTTTCATTTTCGGTCGAGGGACGCCGCGCAGGTACTTGTTAAGCGAACCGATTTTCCGCGAACGGCGTTAACCGGATATTTACCATCTATCTGCTAAAAGGTGGCTGTGTCTCTCATGAGATGCTTTCCTCCCTAGCAGGCTTTAGAGCCTATACTGGGCCGCCCGCTGCAAAGCTGAGCGGTCCTTTTTTTGGTCAGAACGCAGCAATCCCCGTAATCGCCCGTCCCAATATCAGCGCATGCACGTCATGCGCACCCTCATAGGTGTTGACCGTTTCGAGATTCACCATGTGGCGCATCACTTGATATTCGTCGGAAATTCCGTTGCCGCCGTGCATATCGCGCGCGGCTCTGGCGATATCTAGCGCCTTGCCGACATTGTTTCGCTTAACGATCGAGATCATCTCGGGCGCGAATTTGCCTGCATCCATCAAACGACCGACCTGAAGCGATGCCTGTAGTCCCAAGGCAATATCGGTTTGCATATCCGCCAGTTTCTTTTGATAAAGCTGGTTCGCGGCCAGCGGTTTGTTGAACTGGTACCTGTCGAGGCCGTATTGCCGCGCGGCGTGCATACAGAATTCCGCCGCACCCATCGCGCCCCAGCTAATCCCGTACCGCGCGCGGTTGAGGCAACCGAACGGGCCTTTCAGCCCTTGCACTTCGGGCAGCAGCGCGTCTTCGCCAACCTCGACCTCGTCCATCATGATCATGCCGGTGGTCGAGGCGCGAAGGCTCAATTTGCCCTCGATCTTCGGCGCTGACAGACCCTTCATGCCCTTTTCGAGCACGAAGCCCTTGATGCCGCCGCCATGGGCTTCGGATTTCGCCCAGACGACGAAGACATCGGCAAAGGGAGCGTTCGAAATCCATGTCTTGTTGCCATTCAGCACATAGCCGCCATCCACCTTCTTGGCGAAGGTGCGCATTCCTGCGGGGTCGGAGCCGGCATCAGGTTCGGTCAGGCCGAAGCAACCGATGAGCTTGCCAGATGCCAGACCCGGCAAATATTTGCGCCGCTGCTCTTCGGATCCATACGCAAATATCGGATACATGACGAGGCTCGACTGGACCGAGGCCATTGATCGGTAACCCGAATCCACCCGCTCTATCTCACGCGCGATCAGGCCATAAGCGACATATGACGCGCCGACACCGCCATATTCTTCCGGAATGGTCGCGCCGAGCAAGCCCATTTCGCCCATCATCGGGAACAGCTCGGGCGCGTCGCGCTCGGTCCGGTAGGCTTCGATGACACGCGGTTGAAGCTGCTCCTGTGCAAAACTGTGCGCGCTGTCGCGGATCATGCGCTCGTCGGCGGTGAGCTGGTCATCGAGCCGGAACGGGTCTGCCCAATCGAATGCTGCCATTTCGGCCATATGCTGTCTCCAAATGCTGCGCGGTCGCTATACTTTTTGGCCGGTACGGGCAAGCTGGCAAAATGTCTGTGAGCTGTCTATTCGACAGGCAATCAATTGGGAGATGCGCGTGACGCTGGCGGCTGATGTAAAAAAGATTTTGGAGCAATTCGGGACAAAGGCTGTCGGTGACATGCAGTCGCATTCGCCGATCGATGGCGGTCAGATTGGCTCGGTAACAACCGCGACATCTGGTGAAATAGACCGCGCTTTGACACAATCCCGGATTGCCTTCCTTGCGTGGCGCGCCATCCCGGCACCACGCCGCGGCGAACTTGTCCGCCTGTTCGGCAATGCTTTGCGCGAGCACAAGGACGATCTCGCACGCGTCGTTACCATTGAATGCGGCAAGCCCTTGTCCGAAGGACTCGGCGAAGTACAGGAGATGATCGACATTTGCGACTTCGCGGTCGGGCT
>CAZQBS010000066.1:9821-13847 GCA_964591835.1 uncultured Sphingorhabdus sp.
GACGAGCGCATATCGCTGATCTCGGCAACCGGCAGCACCGCGATGGGTCGCAAGGTCGGCCAGATCGCGGCATCGCGATTCGCGCGGACTATCCTCGAACTCGGTGGAAACAACGCCGCGATCATCAGCGACAAAGCCGATGTTGCCCTGGCATTGCGTGGCGTGCTGTTCTCGGCATTCGGAACAAGTGGGCAACGTTGCACCAGCCTGCGGCGCTTATTCGTGCATGACGGGATTTACGATAGCTTTGTAGCCGCTCTCAAGTCCGCAAGCGCTTCAATGGCGATTGGCGATCCGTTGGATTCACAAAATTTGGCGGGGCCGCTTATCGACAGCCTTGCTTATCAGGGAATGCAAGCGGCGCTTGCCGAAGCCAAGACCTTGGGCGCAAGGATTAGAGGCGGGGAGCGGCTAGCTGGCGACGGCATCTACGTTCGCCCTGCGCTAGTTGAAATGGGTTCACACATTGGCCCCGCTTTGCGCGAAACATTTGCGCCGATCCTTTACATCTTTCGTTATTCCGATCTGGGCGAGGCTATCGCGTTGCAGAACAGCGTCGGCGCGGGGCTGTCATCGTCAATATTCTCGACCGATATGCGCGAGTGCGAGCGCTTCCTGTCAGCCGAGGGCAGCGACTGCGGCATTGCCAACGTCAATATCGGCACATCGGGCGCTGAAATCGGCGGGGCGTTTGGAGGCGAGAAAGAAACCGGTGGCGGGCGCGAGTCCGGCTCGGACGCATGGAAGGCCTATATGCGCAGGGCGACCAACACGATCAATTATTCGAATGACTTGCCGCTGGCGCAGGGCGTCTCTTTTGAGATAGGCTGAGCGGATGAGCAAAATCCTGTTGATGGAAGGCAATATTGCCGAGCGTCGAGCCAAGGGTGCGGCGATGGGTGTGCGGTCGTCGAGCGGTATTTATGCGCAGTCTCTGCTCGCGCATTTCCCAGCGCTGGAGATCGACATCTTCAACCCCGAAGACCCGGCCCCGGGCCGAAATGCGCTCGCGGCGTATGACGGCATGGTCATCAGCGGCTCGGGGCTTCATGCCTATGATACCGATTTTGCGGTGACCAACCAGATTGCGCTTGTTTGTGAAGCGGCAGAGGCGGGCCTTCCCATTTTCGGGAGCTGCTGGGGCTTGCAAATTGCAGCGATGGCAGCAGGAGGCGAGGTGGCTTACCACCCGGTCGGACGCGAGGTCGGCTTCGCCCGCAAAATCCGCGTGACCGAGGCGGGCCGCGACCATCCGATGTTCGCCAAAAAAGGCCCGGTGTTCGACGCGCCGTGCATCCATTATGACGAGGTCATCCGCCTGCCCGACAGCGCGACCCTGCTCGCCACCAACGCGCATAGCGAAGTGCAGGCCGCGCTCATCCCTCTGGCCAACAGCGAAATCTGGGCGGTGCAATATCATCCCGAATTCGACACCGCGCATCTGGCCGATCTCTACCGGCTCTATGCGGACGATATGGTCGGACAGGGCTTTTTTGCCGACGAAGCCGAACTCGAAAACTATTGCGCGTCGCTGACCAGGCTGCACCGGGAACCCGATAACGCGGCGCTGGCTTGGCAATTGGGGGTCGATGCCGATATCACCGACGATGCGCGCAGGCGGGCCGAAATTATCGCTTGGGTCGAAACCTGCGTCATGGGAGAAACCGGATGATCGTCGACCGCCTGCCGCCGGTAAAATCCAGCTTGCAACCGAGCAACCATCCTTATCTCAATGGCGCATGGACACCCCAGCATGAGGAGGTGACCGCGACCGGTCTTGAGGTAATCGAAGGCCAAATCCCGACCGACATCGACGGCGTCTATCTGCGTAACACCGAAAACCAGTTGCACCAGCCGCTAGGCCGCTATCATCCGTTCGACGGCGATGGCATGGTCCACCAGATCGATTTTTCGGGAGGCGCCGCGACCTATCGCAATCGCTGGGTGCGAAGCCGCTGTTTTGAGGCCGAACAGACTGCGGGCGCTTCGCTCTGGGGCGGGTTGATGGACCGGGCCGGAACCGGAAAGCGCCGCGGGTTCGGCGCGCATGGCGGGCTGAAAGACTCCGCCAGCACCGACATCATCGTCCATGCAGGCAAAGCGATTGCGACCTTTTACCAATGCGGCGAGGGCTATGTCATGGACCCCGAAACGCTGGAGCAGGAGGGTGTGGCATCTTGGGTGCCGCTCGACGGCATCTCGGCGCATCCCAAGGTCGATGAACGCACCGGCGAGTTGTTGTTCTTCAACTATTCGAAGCACGCGCCTTTCATGCACTACGGCGTAGTCGGCCCCGACCGCAAACTCACGCATTATGTGCCGATACCGCTACCGGGACCGCGATTGCCGCACGACATGATGGTCACCCCGAACTGGTCGATATTCTGCGATTTTCCTTTGTTCTGGGATGCCGAATTGCTGAAACGCGACGTCCATGTGACTCGGCTCCACGCGGGGATGCCCTCGCGCTTTGCGCTGATCCCGCGTTATGGCCAGCCCGAAGACATCCGCTGGTTCGAAGCCGACCCGACCTTTGTGCTGCATTTCATCAACGCCTATGAGGATGGCGACGAGGTCGTGCTCGACGGCTATTTCGAGGAAGACCCCTATCCGCCTCCCATCGAAAACGGCGGCGAATATGCGCATATGATGGCCTATGTCGACGAACATAGCTTCAAACCCAAGCTCCACCGCTGGCGGTTCAACCTGGCCGACGGCACCACGACTGAAGAGCGGCTTGACGACCGCACCCTCGAATTCGGGATGATCAACCAACGGTTTTTGGGGCTGCCCTACCGCTATGCCTATAGCACGACGTCGAAGCCCGGCTGGTTCCTGTTCACCGGTTTTGTAAAGCACGACCTGCACAGCGGCGAAAGCTGGGAGGTGATGCTGGAGGACGGCCGCTACGGCAGCGAAGCACCTTTTGCGCCGAGGATTGGCGCTGTGGATGAGGATGATGGTTATCTGGTCAGCTTCATCACCGACGAAAATCGCGGAACTTCCGAATGTATCCTCATCGACTGCAAACGCTTCGCCGACGGCCCGGTCTGCCGCATCGCGCTGCCGCACAAAATCAGCAGCGGAACGCACGCCCATTGGGTGGACCGGACAGATTTGCGCAAATATCGCGCCAGATAATGGTTCACACAGAAGCGCAGAGATCGCGGAGTTTTGAGATCGCGCCATAGGGCTGCTGGCGTATTGATGGCGCCATGTGCATCCAACGGCATCAAATTTACGTAGCTTTGGCAATGGGAATAAACAGCGCCGGCGTAGAAGCACCAAATGGCACAGTTATTGAGATGTCGGTTCAGCAATAGACCGTTGGAGGCTTAGTGAACGGAGCAGCACTCTATGTTCGGCAACGGCTGGATCATCGAATGGGAGCTGCCTTCACAATTACTAGTCTCGGCATCGGTGCAGAGTCCATTGGACGGCGGGCGTTAATTTTTATCGCTGTGGTGACGTTTCATATTTTTCTCATCGTCCTTCTCGTCCTTACTAGACAGACAGCTCCACCCATACCGAACCGGGGGACATTATCAGCATTTACGTTATCCGCAGCGCCGAATCCACCTTCAATTCCGATAGCCGCGTCGGCTGTGGTTCTGGATGCTGAGCTTGTTCCTGCGAACCCTGCAGAAACATTTTCCGAACAGCAGCAAGCCATTCAGGGTGATCCGGACGGTGAAGCTTGCTCGCCTTTGGATGCAGTTACCGTTCAGCTCGCCAACGACCCCCTTGTACCTCTGGCGATCAGTCGTGTGCCACAAACCGACCGGTCGATATCGGAAGCGATTGTTATGTGGAATGCTGAATGGAGCGCCGCTTCGGCTGACCAAAAGGCGCCGTTGGCAATGGTCCGCGAGCATGTGTTGCTGACACTCGAAACGCTCCCGCCAGACTGTCTGGCCATCCCGGTTATGGGACCACGGCTTATCGCCATTCCGCAAGACGGCAGGACGACCTTTCTGGCTTTCGGTTCGGGCGAATGGTCGTGGCAGCAATTAATGAAGCCTGCCG
>CAZQBS010000067.1:0-13543 GCA_964591835.1 uncultured Sphingorhabdus sp.
GAAAGTGTGTATAGGGGTGACTCTATCGTGGGTTCGAATCCCACCGTCTCCGCCACGCAGTCTGCAGTTTTTCGTAACTTCAGAGAACCACTGCCAGAACCCCGCAGTTCAGCGCCTCTCAGCGATCCTCACTGTAGCAAGAGAACGTCGCTGGAGAGCAAATTGGGGCCAAATCGACGCATTTTCTCTGCGGCTATTTTTCGTGGTAAAATCGAATGGCGGATAACGGTTGAGCCAACGCAAAACGATTCATTACAGATTACGTTGCCCCGAGGGCGATTGCCTGGCAAAATTGGCAATCCCATCATACAGTGCCGCCAAGTCATCGTCATTGATGCAATACGGCGGCATGATGTAGACAGTGTTGCCGAGCGGACGCAGCAGCAAGTCATGCTCTGCGAAGAACGACAGCAGCTTTGGCCCAATGGCAGCAAGGTAGCCGCTATTTTCGACCTCAAGATCAACCGCTGTGATCGTACCCAATTGCCGCGCGCCGGTAATGCCGGGCAGTGCGGTTATGCCAGTGAGCGCTTTGCTTTGTCGCGTCGCAAGCGTGGCAACCCGCTCAAGTACTGGTTCGTCCCGCCAGATGGCCAGATTGGCATTCGCCGCAGCGCACGCAATCGGGTTCGCTGTATAGCTCGACGAATGATAAAAGAGCTCCGCCCGGTCTTTCGAATAATGGGCATCGTAGATCGCCGGTGTCGCCATCGTCACAGCGAGCGGAATAGCGCCGCCGGTAAGTCCTTTGGATAGACATAAAATGTCGGGAACCACATTCGCCTGCTCGCAAGCGAGAAGTGTGCCGGTTCGGCCCCATGCGGTCATTACTTCATCGGCGATGAATAGCACTTTGTGCCGAGCGCAAATTGCCCGCATTTCAGTTAACACCCAAGCGGGATAGATCAGCATCCCACCTGCACCGAGGATCAGCGGTTCGACGATGAACGCGGCAGGTGACTGGCTGCGGCAAAGGGCATCCAGGACGTCGAGCGAGGCCTGCTCGTGTCCGGGGGCTGGAAATGGTATCCGGCTTACATCGAATAGCAGTTCGGCATAGGCGCGGTTGAACACGCCGCGCGCACCGACCGACATCGCGCCAATGGTGTCACCGTGATAGCTATGCTCCATCACGATAATCTGGTGTCGTGGCTCACCGCGATTAGCCCAATAGCCGAGCGCCATTTTAAGTGCGACTTCGACGCTGGTCGAACCGCTGTCGGAAAAAAATACATAATCAAGCGGGCGTGGCATCATATCCACGAGCGCACGCGCCAGCGTTTCTGCCGGTTCATGCGTCCATCCGGCAAAGATGATCTGGTCGAGCTTTCCGGCTTGTTCGGCAATTGCTGCCATGATGCGCGGATGGCTGTGGCCGTGGGTCGTGACCCACCATGACGAAATACCGTCGATGATCCGCCTGCCATCATCGGTATAGAGCGCAGCGCCTTCGCTGCGCACCACCAGCGGGATCGGTGCGCCGAGACCATGCTGGGTGAACGGATGCCAGACCGGACTGTGCGTCATGCAAAATCGCCCAAATCAAAGTTAGCAGAAAACGCGGCACCGAGCGTTTCGGCATTTAACTGAGGCAGATGTGGTAAACGTCCTAGTCGGCGAACTGCGCTTATCCGGATAATGACTTCTTCGCTGTCCTGATGTGGCTCGCCGATAAATGCGATACCGTGGATGGGTACCTTCCGCGCGCGCAGCGCTTCAATCGTCAAGAGGCTGTGGTTGATGGTGCCGAGCGCGGTACGTGCCACGATGATAACGGGCTTTTGCCACCCGGCGAACAGATCCGCATGCAGCAAGTCAGGCGATAGGGGAACGAGAGCACCGCCTGCACCTTCGACGATGAGCGGCCCCGACACTTTTGGTAACGCCAGACGTGCTGGATCAATCACCACGCCGTCGATGGTTGCCGCGCGGTGCGGCGAGCATGCGGTGGTCAGCCGGTAAGCCTCGGGCAGAATATGAGTAGGCGGTAGTCCCGACAGGCGGGCGACGGTTTGCGCATCGCTGCCGTCTGCGAGGCCTGCTTGCACCGGCTTCCAATAGTAACCGCGCAGTGCGCCAACCAGCCCTGCCGCAAATATCGTTTTTCCGACATCGGTATCGGTGCCGGTGATGATGAAGGTCTGGCTCACGACATTGCAGCTTCGATTGCCTCAGCGAGACCAGCAATATGATAATGCGTCACGTTGAGCGTGATTGAAACCCGCAGTCGTGCGGTGCCAGCCGGGACAGTTGGAGGACGAATCCCGCGCACGTCGTAACCAGCATGTTGGACGGCCTTGGCAACGGCCATCGCCTGCGCGTCGTCACCGATGATCACTGGTAATATTTGCGATGGACTGCCACTGGCGCCAAGAGGAACCAGCCGTGCACGTGCGTCAGCCGCGAGTGCTGACAAACGTGTGCGGCGTTCGGGTTCATCTGCCAAAATGCGCAAGGCCTCGCGCACCGCGCTGGCCATCAAAGGCGACGGTGCGGTAGAAAAAATGAAACCGCGACCTCGGTTGATTAGAAACTCGCGCACAATCGCGGGGCCAGTCAGCAACGCCCCTTCGCAGCCCAGCGCCTTGCCGCAAGTGCGCAGGCTGATGACATTGTCCTGCCCGTCCAGATGCGCACCCAGACCGCGCCCTTGTGGTCCGAATACGCCTGTCGCGTGGGCCTCGTCGATGACGAGAAAGGCATCGTGCTCGCGCGCGAGCACAGCAAGATCATCCAGCGGGGCGAAGTCACCATCCATGCTGTAGAGGCTTTCGGCAGCAATCCACACCCGTCCTACGCCGCCCTGCTGCCGCCAGTCACGGATAGCATCATCGAACGCGCCACCATCATTATGCAGAGCGGCGACCGATGTGGCGCGCCCGAGCTTCAATCCTTCATGAACGCTGGCATGGATCAGTGCGTCGTAGACGACTAGATCACCGCGCTGCGGCAGGCTGGCGAACAAAGCGGCGTTGGCTGCAAAGCCGCTGGAAAAATACAACGCAGTTTCGGTGCGGAAGAATCGTGCGGCGTCGTCTTCAAGCGCTTCATGTTCGCTATGGTTGCCGCGTAGCAGCCGCGAACCGCCCGATCCGACAGGCACACCCCGGTCGATGGCATCGCAAATTGCGGCCTTGATGCGAGGGGATGCGGCAAGACCAAGATAGTCGTTAGACGAAAAATCGACACCTTCCTGTGCAATCAACCGGCGATAGCGGCCTTGGATAGTGAGATCGCTGAGTTGACGTCGGTGCGCGGCGTGCAGCATCAGTAACGGTTCGGTCATGCCGATCCCGTAGCGTCAATTCGGCTTAAAGCGAGATCAAAAAGATTGAACAGCACATCGACGCTTTGTGAATTTATCCGTACGATGGAACAAATCGCCAGATTCAGCGTTCGGCGTAAACGGGCGATGTCTGGCTCCAACAGACGGTCATCGTTGTCGCGAAGAGGGGGAAATCTATGGCCACTGCGTTCGTTAGCGAAAAACTCACACAGCGCGAATTATTGAAAGCATTTACGGCCTTTCGCAAAGGCGATTTTTCCGTCCGGCTGCCGACCAGTTTCGATGGCGACGATGGCAGGATCGCCGACGCTTTCAACGAGGTAGTCGAACGCAACCAGCTTATCACCGAGGAATTCGAACGGGTCGCCAAGGTCGTCGGCAAGGAAGGTAAGACCGACCAGCGGGCGCGGGTGCGCGGCGCTATAGGCGGTTGGGATACAAAGCTGCGCGCAGTCAATGAACTGATCGACGATCTGGCGCAGCCGACCGCTGAAGTTGCGCGTGTGATCGGGGCGGTGGCGCAGGGCGATCTTTCGCAAAAAATGGCGGTCGAGATCGACGGCCGACCGTTGCGCGGCGAGTTTCTGCGGATCGGCAAGATCGTGAATACAATGGTCGAACAGCTTGCGTCGTTCGCCTCCGAAGTGACCCGCGTTGCCCGCGAAGTCGGCTCCGAGGGCAAGCTTGGCGGACAAGCCCGCGTGAAGGGGGTTGCCGGTACCTGGAAAGATCTGACCGACAATGTGAACGCGATGGCGACCAACCTTACCGGGCAGGTCCGCAACATTGCCGAAGTGACCACGGCTGTTGCCTCGGGCGATCTTTCCAAGAAAATCACGGTCGAGGTGAAGGGCGAGATCCTCGAACTGAAAAACACTATCAACGTCATGGTCGACCAGCTGAACTCTTTTGCCTCCGAAGTGACGCGCGTGGCGCGAGAGGTCGGCACCGAAGGCAAGCTGGGCGGGCAGGCGCAGGTTCCCGGCGTTGCTGGCACGTGGAAGGATCTGACCGATAACGTCAACGAACTGGCGGCTAACCTTACCGGGCAGGTCCGCAACATCGCCGAGGTGACGACGGCGGTTGCTCTCGGCGATCTATCGAAAAAGATCACCGTCGATGTAAAGGGCGAAATCCTCGAACTGAAGAACACCGTCAACACGATGGTCGACCAGCTCAATTCCTTCGCGTCCGAAGTTACCCGCGTTGCCCGCGAAGTCGGTACCGAAGGCAAGCTGGGCGGTCAGGCGCAGGTCCCGGGGGTCGGTGGTACATGGAAGGATTTGACCGACAACGTCAACCTGATGGCGGACAATCTGACCGGTCAGGTGCGCAATATCGCCGAGGTGACGACGGCGGTTGCGTCGGGCGACCTTTCCAAAAAGATTACCGTCGATGTTAAAGGCGAAATTCTCGAGTTGAAAAACACCATCAACGTGATGGTGGACCAGCTCAATGCCTTTGCCGGCGAGGTAACGCGCGTTGCGCGCGAAGTCGGCACCGAGGGCAAGCTGGGTGGTCAGGCCAAGGTCGAAGGCGTCGCCGGCACTTGGGCCGACCTTACTGATAATGTGAATTTGATGGCTGCGAACCTGACCGGCCAGGTTCGCAACATTGCCGAGGTGACCACCGCAGTGGCGCGCGGCGACCTTTCGAAAAAGATTACCGTGGATGTGCGTGGCGAAATCCTCGAGCTCAAGGATACGATCAACGTCATGGTCGATCAGCTCAACTCGTTCGCTTCCGAAGTGACCCGCGTTGCCCGCGAAGTGGGCTCGGAAGGCAAGCTTGGCGGGCAAGCGCGCGTTGAAGGGGTCGGCGGCACATGGAAGGATCTGACCGACAATGTGAACGAACTCGCGGCTAACCTGACGGGGCAGGTTCGCAACATCGCAGAGGTGACAACGGCGGTGGCGCTGGGCGATCTGTCGAAAAAGATCACGGTCGATGTGAAGGGCGAAATTCTGGAGCTGAAAAACACAGTCAATACGATGGTCGACCAGCTCAACGGCTTTGCTTCCGAAGTGACTCGCGTGGCAGGCGAAGTCGGAACCGAAGGCAAGCTCGGCGGGCAAGCGCAGGTTCCCGGGGTCGGCGGCACATGGAAAGACCTGACCGACAATGTGAACTTGATGGCAACCAACCTTACCAACCAGGTGCGCGGCATCGCCGACGTTGTGACTGCTGTTGCTCAGGGTAACCTCAACCGGAAGCTGACGGTCGACGCCAAGGGCGAAATCGCGGCGCTGGCTGAAACGATCAACTTCATGATCGACACGCTTTCGACATTCGGCGACCAGGTTACCGACATGGCGCGCGAAGTCGGCATCGAGGGCCGCTTGGGCGGGCAGGCCAAGGTTCCGGGGGCAGCGGGCCTCTGGCGCGATCTGACCGACAACGTCAACCAGCTCGCCGAGAATCTCACCAACCAGGTGCGCTCGATTGCCGAGGTGGCAACTGCTGTGACCAAGGGCGACCTCACCAGGTCGATTTCGGTCGAGGCGTCTGGCGAAATGGCGGCGCTGAAAGACAATATCAACGAGATGATCCGCAATCTCAAGGAGCAGACGCTCAAGAATGCCGAGCAGGACTGGTTGAAAACCAACCTAGCTCGCTTTTCCCGGATGCTTCAGGGTGAGCGCGATCTGACGACGGTGTCGAACCTCATCATGTCCGAACTCGCGCCGCTGGTGAATGCCCAGTACGGGCTGTTTTATGTTGCAAGGCGCGAAGATGACGAGACGGTGCTGGAACTGGCGGCAAGTTACGGCGCTGAACGGCATGAAGAGTTAAAGCCTGAATTCCGGCTTCGTGAAGGCATGATCGGGCAGGCGGCGGCCGACAAAAGGGCGTTCCTGTTGGAAAATGTACCCGCCGATTTCGTTCGCATCGGCTCGGGACTAGGCCATGCCGCGCCCGCCAACATCAACATATTGCCCGCCTTGTTCGAGGATGAGGTGAAGGCGGTTATCGAACTGGCATCGTTCAGCGAATTCAACGAAACGCACCAGAATTTTCTCGATCAGCTCATGGAATCGGTCGGTATCGTTCTGAACACGATTGCGGCGACGATGCGGACCGAAGGCCTGTTGAAGCAGTCGCAGCTATTGACGCAGGAGCTTCAGGCGCGGCAGACCGAATTGACCACCAAACAGGAAGAATTGCACAACACCAACGAAGAGCTGCAGGAAAAGGCTCAGCTACTGGAGAACGAAAAGCGGCAGGTTGAAGCCAAGAATTTCGAGATCGAAATGGCGCGGCGCGCGGTTGAGGAAAAAGCCGAGCAGTTGGAGGTCACTTCGAAATATAAATCGGAATTTCTCGCCAATATGAGCCATGAACTCCGGACACCGCTAAATTCGCTGCTGATCCTTTCCAAATTGCTCGCCGATAACCCGCAGGGTAATCTGAACGAAAAGCAAACCGAGTTTGCACGCACGATCAACTCGGCGGGCAGCGACCTCCTCAATCTCATCAACGACATTCTCGATCTGTCCAAGATCGAATCCGGCACGGTGACGATTGATCTGGGCGACATGCCGCTGGCATCGCTGCGCCAGCATATGGAGCGGACGTTCCGCCAGATTGCCGCTGACAAGGGATTGAGCTTCGAGATCGAATTCGACGAAAACCTGCCGACATCGCTTCGGACCGATGAGCAGAGGCTCCAGCAAGTGGTGCTGAACTTGTTATCCAACGCTTTCAAATTTACCGCGAAGGGTGGCGTTACACTCGAAGTATCCGAAGTACAATCTGGCTGGAGCGCCAATCACCCGGTCCTGAAGGAAGGCGAACCGGCCTTGGCCATCGCCGTGACCGACACCGGAATAGGCATCCCGGAAGACAAGCAGAAACTCATTTTCGAGGCGTTCCAACAGGCAGACGGAACGACCAGTCGCAAATATGGCGGGACGGGCCTGGGGCTTTCGATTAGCCGCGAAATTGCCCGGTTGCTCGGCGGCGAACTTCAAGTGCAGTCGCAATCGGGCGAGGGTTCGCGCTTTACGCTATATGTTCCGTTGAACGCTGCGCATGTGGTGCCGGTCGTCGGTCAGCCGCGCCAGGCGAGAGAACTGAATGGCGGTGCTGAAATTGGTGCCGCCGCATTGGCGACGAAAATCGAAATCAACGATGATCGCGATGTGCTGGGCGGCGAAAAGTTCGTGCTGATTGTGGAGGACGATGTTGCCTTTGCCTCGATCCTGCTCGACGTTGCGCGTGAAGCGGGGCTGAAGGCGGTAGTTTCGAATGCGGGGTCGGGTACGCTGGCGCTAGCGCGAAAATTAAGGCCCGATGCAATAACCCTTGATCTGGGGCTTGCCGATATCGACGGTTGGGTTTTGCTTGATTTACTCAAGCACGACCCCGACACCCGCAACATACCGATCCACGTTATTTCGGGTGCCAGCCAGATTACCTCGGTCATCGAGCTGGGAGCGTTCGGAATCACGGAAAAGCCGGCCAGGCGCGAGGATCTGGCGACGGTTTTCGCCGATCTGCGGGCTTTCATCCATCGGACTGCAGATGCAACGCTTTTGCTATCGGGCAGCAAAAAGCAGCGAAAGACAGTTGCAGACGCCCTCAATGGCTGCGTCGACAAGCTAGAGAGCGCCGAAAGTGTTAGCCACGCGGCATCCAGCTTCGATCTTGGTGAATTTTCGCATATCATATTGCTGGCCAGTAGCGCGCGTTCTGCCATCGCCCAGACGTCCGAACTGTTGACAAGCGGACTTCGAAGCGATGTCTGCGTGACGGTGATGGGCGCAGACAGGGCGCTTGTGCGCAGCATATGCGAGAACCTTTCCGAAAAATTCGATACTGGCATCGCCGAAAACACACAGGATTTAAAGAACCGCCTGTGGCTGGCCGGGACTGGCGACGAGCCATCGACGTTCCTCGAAACAGGGGAGCATGGGAATTTCGATTTTACCGGTGCCAATATCCTGATTGTCGATGACGACATACGGAACATTTACTCGTTGACCAGTGTTCTCGAAAGTTACGGCGTGAATGTCGTTCATGCAGAGCGCGGCCGCGATGGCATCGTTATCCTTGAGCAGATGCCCCATATGGACCTGGCTTTGATCGACATCATGATGCCCGAAATGGACGGTTACGAGACGATGCGTGAAATTCGCAAACGTCCGGCTTTAGCCGATTTGCCGCTTATCGCGGTCACCGCGAAGGCGATGAAGGGCGACCGGCAAAAATGCCTCGATGCCGGGGCTTCGGATTATATCGCTAAGCCCGTCGATATCGAACTTCTGCTTGCGCTTCTACGCGTGTGGATAGCCAGGTCGCGCGAACGTGAGCCAGCGGCTGCTATGATGTCTGCCCTGCAGTGAGCCAATATTTAATCGATAACGAGTTCGAGTTCGGAAAGTCCAAGGCAAGGATACTGATTGTCGATGATGACGAACGCAACCTGCTCGCGCTGAAGACAGTGATGGAGGATGTCGCGGAGGTAGTGACCGCTGGTTCAGGCGACGAAGCGCTCCGCTTTCTGCTAAAGTTCGATTTTGCCGCGATTTTGCTCGATGTCTTCATGCCTATCCTGGACGGCTATGAGACAGCAAAACTCATCCGCCAGCGCGAGCAGTCCAAACGGATTCCGATAATTTTCCTCTCTGCGGTCAACAAGGAAGATGCCCATTTGCGACGCGGCTATGAGATGGGCGCGGTTGATTACGTCTTCAAGCCGGTAGAGCCGATGATATTGCGGGCCAAAGTGGCGGTCTTTGTCGACCTGTACGAAAAGAACCGAGAAATTCAGGAGAAAGTGCTTCAGGAACGACGCCTGCGCGAGGAAAACGCGCTGGTTCATCAGGAAATGCTGATGGCCGAACAAGCGTTGCGCCGAGCCGAGCAGCGGCAGGAACTTGTGCTGCAATCGCTGCCGATTGTCCTCTATCTTGAATCGATCGATGCTTCGCCGCGGCTGCCCTATTTTATCAGCGGCGACTTCAAGGGCCTGACGGGATATGATTTCAGCGAGGTGCAGTCGGCCCCCGGAACCTGGGCCGATCGCATTCACCCCGACGACCGCCAGCGCGTATTGGCGGCGCGCTCGAAATTGCCGCAAACAGATGTATTCGCGCTCGAGTATCGCTGGAAGGATGCTGACGGCCATTACCGTCATCTGCTCGAGCAAGCCGTGGTTTTGCGTGACGGAGATGGCACCAGGACCGAAATAGCCGGAACTCTTCTGGATGTTACCGATCAACGCAAGCTTGAGTCGCAACTGGCGCAGGCGCAGAAAATGGATGCCGTTGGCAAGCTTACGGGCGGTATAGCGCATGATTTCAACAATTTGCTTGCCGCCGTGCTGAGCGGTCTGCATCTGATCGAGATGAAAGTCCCGCTCGACGAAAGTCAGCAGTCGATCATCGACCTGACTCGCCATTCGGCGCAACAGGGATCGGAACTGGTCAAACGGCTTCTGGCATTTGCCCGCAAGCAGGACCTTCAGGCTTCGGCGGTGCCGGTCGAACAACTGGTAACGTCGCTAAAGGTGCTTCTCGAGCACACACTCGGCGGCCTTGTCGAACTCGACTGGCAGATTTCGCCCGATATTTGGCCAGTTCTGGCCGATCCTAACCAGACCGAACTGGCGCTGATCAACCTTATCATCAATGCGCGCGATGCCATGCCTGATGGCGGCACTATCACGGTCGCGGCCCGAAACGAAACAGCGGCCGAGCACGAGGCGTTGGGCGATGGAGACTATGTTTCGATCAGCGTGGCCGACACCGGCGTTGGCATAACGGCACAGGATATCGAACAAATTTTCGAACCCTTCTTTACCACCAAGGAGGTCGGCAAGGGCACTGGCTTGGGACTGTCCATGGTCTATGGCTTTGCCCAGCAATCGGGCGGAGCGGTATTCGCAAAGAGCACGCCGGGAACGGGCACCGTGTTCGAACTCTGGCTTCCCAGGGCCGACAGTCTGGAGCCGGCAGCAGAAGTGAAGCCCGACGACATAGTCGTTAGCGACGCTCCAATGAGCATTTTGCTGGTCGACGATCATCCGGCAGTCAGGGCTTCAACTCATGCCATACTCGACGAACTGGGACACACGACCGTGTCGGCGGGTTCGGCGGAGGACGCGCTGGCCATGCTGCGCAGTAACAAGCCCCCAGTCGATTTGCTCATCACCGATTATGCCATGCCGACAATGTCCGGCCTGGAACTGATTTATAATGTGCGCAAATGGCAGGCCGATTTGCCTGCTATCATCATAACCGGATACGCGGATCAGACCGATTTGGAGGCACGACCGGCCGATGTCGCGATATTGTCCAAGCCATTCGACGACAAAAGCCTGCAACGTGCAATAACCGCGGTCACGCTAGCGATCGCTTAGGCTGTAATCCGCTGATTGCAGCGGCTTGGTGCGGGGCGCAGTCCGGAGCGATACGGTCTCTACACATATATACCTGTTTTTGCCTGTTTTCGGTTGAAAAACAGGTATTCTAGATCCGCATGTCCAAAAAAATGCAGGTTATCCCGGCATTTCAGGGCAATATCGCAGTTTTGCAGTTCCGCGATTAACAGGATAGTAACAGGGCCATAACAGGCGAATTGGACGTAAAGATCAGGTGCGTTGACTAGCATTAGCCCTCATAAATTAGTTCTGGACACGTCGACCTCCGAACCGTGGGAAATCAATGTCCGCCTCGACATGCTGCTTGCATATCCAACCGCGACACCAGGTCGGGTGACGCGCCTGATAAGTGCTATTTGTGCCGAACAAATAGCGGCAACAATCGAGCAGTTTCCTGCTCGTCGCTATGAGCTTCTTGAGAAATACCCCAACTACGATCCACAAAATAGAGTGGAATTTTCCACGTTGATCCCCCGGCTAGAGGATGCTTATTTGGTGGGTGAAGTAATTCTACAGCTCATACAAGAAACTGCGACGGGTCAGACCCCGCGTTTGCCGACATCAATGAGCCAGCCAAGCGTGGATCAACTCATCCGCTATCTCTTGCCACGGGGGGAGAGTGAACCCGAAGAGCCCTATTTCGGCAATTATATACTTGACAAAGCAGCCGAGGATTCGCACAAATGGATGGACAGGCCGGCGCTTTATTTCCCCTTTTTCTTTCGCGCAGCCTTGCGCGCCTTGGGGTAATTAGCCCCTCGGACCCTTTCGCGGGGCAGTGCGGGGAGCACGTCAACCGCAAGGATAAAACGCATGAGGTTGATTCCAGCTTCATAGAGCGCGCGAGATTTGAGTTTGACCTCATCGACCGTCATTGGTCGTGAAGTCACATTGACGTGAGTTCGCGCTTCCTGTTTCACTAAAATAACTTCGTTGGTAGAGCGCTTAAGGCACCACGCGCCGTGGATCATGTCATTTCTTGCCCCCGCAGCATTCGTGATTTCATCAATGATGACATCAAGTTCGTCTAAAATTTTCGGATTGTCGAAACGGATTTCTGCTGCTGCCTTTAAGACGCTAACCCGCAATGGCGCGGACATATGCGCGGTGACAGCGTAACCCTGTTCGCCATCGATGCCCAGCATACCCGCAATGGCCATTTCAACAATTCCATCCGTGTGGGATGCGCTTGCGCTCATCAACCCTAGCGCCGCTAAGAAGTCATGTGGTAAATGCTCTGGTTCAAAGTCCAAAACTTCGTTCCCGTTTGGGGTCTTTTTCATGTCAGATACCGATCAAAAACTAGAAGACGCGGTGCTTAAGCGGATGCTGGAAACGCCGCCGACACCGCACTCATCGAAAAAAACAGATCCAGCAAAGCGAGGCAGCGATGACCGAAGAAAGCGTTGAAATTGATTGGACTGGCGTTAGCGAAGATACGGCGCGCCAAATTATGGCGCAAGGCGAAACCTTTATGCAAGCGCAGTTACAAGCTGCGATTGCCGCTGACGGCCGCGCTACTGCAATGGCAGGGCTATACACCACATTGGCACTCGCTGTCTTGGCTGCGGGGTTCGGTTACTTCGACAGCGCCGATAGCAATCCCGCCCTACTCGCAGGTCTATTTGCGGGCATATTTCTAATTGTCGCTGCGGTTTTCGCTCACTGGTCTGCGCGCCCTTGCGACTTCTATTTTCCCGGCAACCAACCGGCCCAATGGTTTCCTGTTAGGACTGTCGCCCTAGCAATGTTGCTTGGCGGCGAAGCGGAAAATTACGACGAACGAATCGCCTTCAACGAAGCTGCGCTAGGCACGAACAAGTTAGCGTTAGAGCGCGCTCATATCATCGCCATTTTATCGCCAGTCGCGGGCATAGCTGGTTGGCTACTTGGATTTTGTGCTTGGCTTTGAACCACCAGGCTTTGTTTCCTTCACCGTAGTCGAAGGGTGCGACTTCGCATACTTCTCGGTTACATATTGGCCCGTCTTTGCGCTGCGATGACCCGCATCCTGTTTCCCGCCACTTGGTTTCTTTGCCATAACAGTCCCCCTATAAATCCAATGCTGCCCTAAATCGTAAGCAAGAGTCGAGTCCTAATCGGTCCACCTTTTTCGCGGCGTCCCGATCTCGCGGGGTGACTTGTAAAAATCAGGCTGCGAGTTTGTCAGTCCGCCGATATGTGAGGCGCTTGCCTTCGATTGCTTGAAGCGAAATGACGGCACGTTCGCCGTCTGTCAGCTTGCGGGTGTTGTAGCGGAAATCGAACTCGCCAGTATAGCGGCCAAGGTGCGCTTCGCTCATATGGTGATAGGTGCCAATGACGCCGCGCTTGAAAATAGAAAAGAAGTTTTCGGCGGTATTGGAGTGCTTGTAACCGCCGTGCTTCACATATTCTTGGGCGCTGTGATTGACGGTGTAGTGAGCGCCGAACTCGCGGCCAACGCGGGTATAAACGGGGCTTTCATCGGTGATAAGGTGAGCAGAACGGTCCACATTGGTAACGATAAGGGCGCGAACGGTTTTGGCATTGACGTTTGCAACGTGAAAACTGCGGACAGTGCCTTCACGCTCGACAAGGGCAACAACGGCCTTCTTGGGTGCAGGGGTGCGATAAGCGCGGTTACGGGCTTTGCCGCCCACGAATGTTTCATCGGCTTCTACAACGCCGCTACCGCCGCCTAGGGGACCGGTAGGCTGGCAACCCTTCATGGCTTCGCGGATGCGGTGGCACATGAACCACGCGGTTTTATAGGTGACGCCCAGCATACGTTCGATCTGCTTGGCGCTCATGCCCTTTTTGGACGAACAAAGCAGGTGATTGCAAAGCAGCCACTTGTGAAGCGGAACCTTTGAACGCTCGAACAAGGTGCC
>CAZQBS010000068.1:0-11768 GCA_964591835.1 uncultured Sphingorhabdus sp.
AGCCTTGAGCAGGGCCAGCGACCCAGCTGATGATGAAGTAAACCGCGATTGGTGCGAGCACAGGCAACAACGACGGCAGGACCATTTCGCGGATCGCCGCCTTGGTAACAAGGTCAACGGTGCGCGCATAATCGGGCTTCGACGTGCCGTCCATAATGCCGGGGTTGCTCGCGAACTGGTCGCGAACGTCCTTCACCACTTCACCGGCAGCCTTGCCGACCGCAGTCATGCCCATTGCTCCAAAGAGATAAGGCAAAAGCGCACCGAGTAGCAGACCGACGATGACATATGGGTTCATCAGCGTGAAATCGACGCCTTCGGTCAGACCGAGCTTGTCCGAATAGAACGCCAGATCGGCAGTGTAGGCGCCGAACAGCACCAGTGCCGCCAAAGCCGCCGAACCGATGGCATAGCCCTTGGTCACAGCCTTGGTGGTGTTGCCAACCGCATCAAGCGCGTCGGTTTTTTCACGAACCGATTTGTCCATCTCCGCCATTTCGGCAATGCCGCCTGCGTTATCGGTGACCGGACCATAAGCGTCCAACGCCACAACCATGCCAGCCAATGCCAGCATCGAGGTTGCGGCAAAGGCGATGCCAATGATGCCCGCCAGCTGGAACGAGACGATGATACCGACGCAGATGACGAGCGTTGGCAAAGCGGTCGACTCAAGGCTGATTGCCAGACCCTGGATGACGTTGGTGCCGTGGCCGGTTTCCGATGCCTTGGCAATCGAACGGACCGGGCGGTAGTTGGTGCCGGTATAATATTCGGTGATCCAGACCAGAAGGCCCGTAACAGCGAGACCGACCATCATCGAATAGAACAAGGTCAATCCGGTGAAACCACCGTTTCCGTCGATATCAGCGCCGGTTACGGCATTCATATCGCCAAGCGTTTGCGTGGTGACATAATAGATCGCCGGGATCGACGAGATCGCGGTAACCAAAAAGCCCTTGTACATCGCACCCATGATGTTGGTGCCTCCGCCCAGACGGACGAAGAATGTTCCCAGGATCGAGGTCAGGATGCAGATCCCGCCCACAACCAGAGGCAACGACATCAGGTTGAGCAGTTCAGCCGCAGGCATCGTCGATGGCATCAACAAGGCGAGCAAAACCATGGTCGCGCCAATGGTCACGACATAGGTTTCGAACAAGTCAGCAGCCATACCGGCGCAATCGCCAACGTTATCGCCGACGTTATCGGCGATGGTCGCGGGGTTGCGTGGATCGTCCTCTGGAATGTTCGCTTCGACCTTGCCGACCAGATCGGCACCAACGTCGGCAGCTTTGGTAAAGATACCGCCACCCAGACGCGCGAAGATCGAGATCAGCGACGCGCCGAATGCCAGCGCCAGCAGGCCGTCAATGACGGGACGGCTGTTCGGAAGGTTCATTGCGACTTCGGTGAGGTAATAGAAGAAACCGGCAATCGCGAGCAGCGCAAGGCCAGCCACCAGCATTCCGGTGATTGCCCCGGCGTTGAAGGCCATCGTCAGGCCTTTCTGAAGGCTTTCGCTTGCCGCTTGCGCGGTGCGGACGTTGGCGCGAACCGAAATGTTCATCCCGATAAAGCCGGTCGCCCCCGAAAGCACAGCGCCCAGCACAAAGCCAACGGCAGAGAGCGGCCCGAGGAAAACCCCGACAAGAACCGCTACGACAACGCCAACAACGGCAATGGTGCGATATTGGCGGGTCAGATAGGCGCCAGCGCCTTCCTGGATTGCGGCAGCAATTTCCTGCATCCGCGGCGTGCCGGCCGATGCAGCAAGGACTGATCGGCTAGTGATGATTCCATAAAGCACAGCAACCAAACCGCACAATATGGCCATAATTGACAAAGACATAAACTGTCCCTTCCCCGTTTTTCTTTGTTAGAAACACTCTCCCGGCGTGCCCAGAAAGGCACGCAAGCTGGCTGGCTATAGGGTGACGGCGCGGGGGAGCGCAACCCTTAAAAACGGCCTTGCGGGCCGCTTTTCTTCAATGATGTTGATAACCGAGCGAGGGTGGAAGCGGCAGACGCTTTTCGCCTTCATGGAGCGTCAGCCCAGCACCTTCGGTCGCCCGCCCCAAGATGGTGGCGGCGACCGGAATATGAACGTCGGGCGCGGCGGCGAAAAGCAACTGGTAATCGTCTCCCCAACTCGCCGCCTGCATCCGGCTTTCAAGGGTGTCGCTGCGATAACTTACATACAGTGGCGACAGCGGGATGCGCTTTAGGTCGATAGCGATCCCGACGTTGCTTGCGCCAGCCATCCGCTCGGCGTCGAGCAATAATCCGTCGGAAATGTCCATCATGGCATGGACATAGGGTGCAACCGCCTGCCCCTCCGCAAGGCGCGGTTCGGGACGGTTATAAGCGTTTGCCAGTGGCCCGACCTCGTCAAACCCCGCGTCTATCAGCTCAAATCCCGCAAGCGCGTCGCCCAGCGTTCCCGTGACATAAAGCAAGTCCCCGACGTGCGCGCCGGAGCGTGAGGGCACTGGGCGGTGCGTTGCCGCTCCGATAGCCGTCATCCCCAACGCACGCTTATCACCACGATTGGAAACCGTGTCTCCGCCTAACAAAGCAACGTCGTATCGTTCTAGGACCACTTGAAGGCCGACGGCAAACCGCCGGTCCCACTCGTCCTCGCCAAGCATAAAGCCGAGCAACACCCCCAAAGGACGCGCCCCCTTGGCCGCGAGATCCGACAGGTTCGACGCCACCAGCTTCCACGCGACATCGGCGGGGTCGGCGTTCGACAGCCAGTGGACGCCTTCGGCCATCATGTCATGCGTGACTATCATGGCTTCGTTGCCCCGCTCGATAACCGCCGTGTCGTCGAGAAGACCCCGCGCCGCGGGGTCGGTGGCCAATGCGCGCATCAGGCCAATGAAGGTGGATTCGCTGGTCAGCTCCGCTTGTCCTTCGCCACCGCATCGAGCAGCGCATTTACGAACTTGGCATCCTTGGCGTCAAAAAAGGCGTGGGCGACATCCATATATTCATTGATGATGGTACCGGTGGTCACGTCTGGCCGCGCGATCATTTCGTAGGTGCCTGCCCGCAATATTTGCAGCATCGTCTTGTCAAGCCGCCCGATCTTCCACTGCTCGCCCAGATTGGCCTCGATCAGCGCGTCGATATCGGCGCGCCTGCCATCGACACCGACCACGACGTCGTCGAAAAAGTCGATATCGGCATCGATAAGCTGCGCGTCCTCGATTTCCTTGCCCAGCCGGTGGTCGTGAAACTGGCCGAGCAAACGCGCGAGGCCGATTTCTTCCATATCGAGCTGATAAAGCGCCTGCACTGCGGCCAGCCGCGACGCGGCGCGTGCTTTCGAACGGCGTCTACTCATAATCTTTTCCTTACGCTCAGCGCGTGCGCTGGCAAACCTTCGGCATCGGCCAGTATCGCCGCCGCTGGCCCGATAGCCTCAACTGCCGCCCTGTCGAGCGCGATGAAACTGGTGCGCTTCATGAAATCGAGCACTGAAAGCCCAGAAGCAAAGCGCGCACGCCTGCCTGTGGGCAACACATGGTTGGGTCCGGCGATATAATCACCGATGGCTTCTGGTGTCATCCGCCCCAGAAATACCGAACCGGCGTGCCGGATTTGGGCGAAAAGCGTCTCGGCGCGGTTGTCATCGACTGCAAGCTCGACATGCTCGGCGGCTAGTCGGTTGACCAGAGGCATCGCGTCCTCAAGTGTTTTCACAACGATAATCGCGCCATTGTCCGCCCAGCTCTGGCCAGCCACCAAGCCCGTCGCCAATCCGGCAAGTTGGGCATCCACCGCGACAGATACCTTGTCGGCGAATGCGGCATCATCGGTGAACAATATCGACTGGCTGGTAGGGTCATGCTCGGCCTGGCTCAGCAGATCGGCGGCGATCCAGTCGGGCTTGTTCTTGGCGTCGGCGACAACAACGATTTCCGAAGGCCCCGCGACCATGTCGATCCCGACCACGCCGTAAAGCTGGCGCTTGGCCTCTGCCACCCACGCGTTGCCTGGGCCGGTTATGACATCGACCGGCTGGATGCGGTCGGTGCCGTATGCCAACGCCGCAATCGCCTGCGCGCCGCCGACGCGCCAGATTTCATCGACACCGGCAAGGTGCGCGGCGGCCATTACCGTCTGGTTGATCTCTCCGCCGGGTGTCGGTGTTACCATCACCAGCCGCCCGACGCCCGCCACTTTCGCAGGAATGGCGTTCATCAGCACCGATGACGGATAGGAAGCGCGACCACCGGGCACGTACACGCCGGCCGCATCGACCGCCGACCAGCGCGCACCGAGACGAACGCCCTGCTTGTCCTTATAGTCGCGGTCCTTTGGCAACTGCGCCTTGTGATAAGCCTTGATCCGCGTAGCCGCCAGCTTAAGCGCATCGCGTAAATCCGGTGCAAGTCCATCATAGGCCGCTCTGCACTGCGCCGCGTCGATCTGCCAGCCTTCAGCGTTCAGGTCAAAGCCATCGAACCGCTGCGTCATCTCGACCAAAGTCACATCGCCGCGCGCGCGGACATTGCGGATGGTCTGCTCGACGATGCTCGACACATCGGCATCGGCTTCGCGCCGGTCGTCGACCAGCGCGTCAAAAGCTTCGGCAAAGCCGCTAGCTAAGGAGTCAAGCCGCCGCACGGGCACCCGAAAGCTCGCGGAAACGATCGACCAAAGCCGGAATCGTGCCGCTCATCATCTTGTAGGCTGCGCGGTTGACGATCAACCGCGCCGAAACCTGCGAAATCACATCGGTCTCAACCAAGCCGTTCTCCGCCAGCGTCTTGCCCGACGACACCAGATCGACAATGCGCCCCGAAAGCCCCAGCGACGGCGCGAGCTCCATCGCACCGTTGAGCTTGACGCATTCCGCCTGAATGCCGCGTGCCTGATAAAAACGGCTGGTCGTCGCCGGATATTTCGTCGCGACGCGGATATGCCCGCCATTGGCGCTATCCGCTGCCCCTTCGGGCATCGCCACAGAGATACGGCACCGCCCGATACCCAAGTCCACCGGCGCGTAAAGCTCAGAATAATCGAATTCGTCGATGACGTCGGAGCCGACAATGCCGATCTGCGCCGCACCGTGCGCCACGAAGGTCGCGACATCGAACGCACGGACCCGAATGATACTCATTTCGGGATTGTTGGTTGCGAACAAAAGCGCACGGCTGTTCTCATCGAAGAACGCCGCTTCGGGTTCGATACCGGCGGCGCGCATCAGCGGCAGCGCCTCGTCCAATATCCGTCCCTTGGGGATTGCAAAGATGATGCGTTCGGTCATAAGCCCCGCGCTTTAGGGACCGGCGGTGGAAAGGGCAATATGGCGATCCATGCGAAAATTCTCACCGGACTAAACGATCAGGCCGATCATGTCATGAAAAACGGCGCGCCGGGGACCGGTGCCATCTGCCGAGCACTTATTGCATTGGCCGAGGGCGACAGCTTGTGCGGTCAGCGGATTGCCAGCTGGAATCCCGATGCGGTGTTGCGTGATGCGCTGCCACTGCGCATCGCGGGAGGGTTCCACGACCTCTTCCGCCGGGGCGTCGAACCCGACCTTGGTAAGATATATCGCGGCGAAGTAACCGACCAATTGGCCGTGGAAGCGCTGATTGCTGAAGTCGTTGCCCGCCATGACGCAGACTTGCTGCCCTGGTTCGGCGGCCCACCGCAAACCAATGAAGCGGGCCGCTCGGCAAGTTTTGTCGCGGCCTTGCATTGGCTAGCCAGCCGCGTCGCACCAAATTTCGAACTGGACGAAATTGGCTCGAGCGCGGGCATGAACCTGTTGATCGACCGTTATCGTTATGATCTGGATGGCGTCACCAGCGGTCTGGCGGCCGCGCCGGTCACGATCCGTCCGACGTGGAACGGCCCTCCCCCGTCCGCGGAACCGTTTACGATCCACTCGGTGCAGGGCTGCGATATCCAGCCTATCGACGTCCGTGACGATGCCGCCGCCAACCGGCTAATGGCCTATATCTGGCCCGAAATGCCCGAGCGCTTTGCCCGGATGGAGGCGGGAATCGAAATGATCCGCGCGAGCGGTGTGGATTTGGTCAAGGCCGATGCCGCCGACTGGGTCGAAATGCGACTTGCTCAGTTGCAACCTATAGGCACAACCCGTGTCCTTATGCACAGCATCGTCTGGCAATATCTGCCCGATGAAGTCCAGCAACGGATCGAAACGGCGATGACAGACGCAGGTTTGCGCGCGACAACGGAAAAGTCGCTCGCATGGATATCGCTCGAAACCAACCGGGCAACATTCCGGCATGAACTCAAGGTCCGCTATTGGCCGGGCGGAGGCGAAGCCGTGATGCTCGGCGAAGCCCATGCACACGGAGCGTGGATAAACTGGCTGGGTGCCTAGGCCAGAAAACGCTCCATCGCCGAATTCACCGCATCGGGCTTTTCCCAAATGACGAAATGGCCGCAATCATGGACTGGTGCTACCGTCACATTGGGCACCAGCTTTTCGATACCATCGATATTGCTGGGCGGAAGCGCGAGGTCGTCCATCGCCCAGATGACTAAAGTCGGAATATTGAGTTTCGGAAAATCGTTCGCCGCAAACGCCGGGATTTTTGCGTCTTCCTCCATTTCGGGGACATAAAGCGCTGAAGCTCGGTACCAGTTGAGCATCCCGAAACAGGCGTCGCGATCCTCCCAGTCCTTCAGCAACGCGGCGCGTTCTTCGGGTTCCATGTTGCTCGGCTTGTCCCATTTGACAACCTCACGCATCAGGCCGGTTAACCCGCGCTCGCGGATCAAATCGTCGTTGGCCGGATCGCGAAAGGCGCGGATATACTGGCTTGATGCACGCTGACCCATGTCGGTAACCAGCAACCGCTGAAACAAATAAGGATGCGGCGCATTGGCGATAATCGCCCTGGTTACTCGCCCCCCCCGATCCTGATTGAACCCGCCCGGCTGGCCATTCAGCGCAACGCTCCACGCAATCGCCCCGCCCCAATCGTGGCCCGCGATGGTGAAATCCTGCACGCCAAGCGCATCGGCCAATGCAAAGATATCGGCGGTCAGCTTGTCAGCGGTGTAGGCGCTTACCTCCTGAGGCTTCGACGTCCCGCGATAACCGCGCTGGTCTGGCGCGATGCAGTAAAATCTATTGGAAAAATGCGCGATCTGGCGTCGCCATGTCCGGTGCGATTCCGGAAAGCCATGAAGAAAAATAATCGCCGGATTTGCCGGGTCACCTGCCGTAAAAGCGTCCATCTCGATACCGGTTGAAAGCGACAAACGGCGGTGGGTCAATTCGGTCACACATCACTCCGGGTCAGGGGCACTTCCGGAATGGGGATATACTCTTCGCTATCGCCTTGTATTGTAGGAAATAATCTATTTTTCCAATCCGACTTCGCCTGATTGATCCGGTCGCGCGAGGAACTTACGAAATTCCACCAGACATGGCGCGGAGTGGTAAATGCCTCGCCGCCGAGCAACATGACGCGGCAGTCGCTTTCGGCTCTCAAGGTCATCGCGCGCCCCGGCTTGAGGATATAGAGGCTGTGCGTTTCAAGCCGTTCGCCGTCGAGACTGGCCGAACCGAGCGCGACCAGTATCGCGCGCTCGTCGGCTTCTGCGTCAATTGGAATGCTCGACGCTGCGGTCATCAATATATCCGCATAAACCGTCGCGGCATGTTGTGTAGTAGGGGCTGTCACGCCCCATAACGACCCCATGATGACCCGCGCAGAAACGCCGTCGTTCTCGATCAGGGGCAGGTCATCTTTTGCGATATGCTCGAATGCCGGATCGATTTCCTCTTTGCCGTCGGGCAAAGCCAGCCATGTCTGCATTCCCGATATCGGCGAACCAGTCGCGCGCTCAGGCTGAGGAGTGCGCTCGCTGTGCACAATCCCGCTGCCCGCCGTCATCAGATTCAGCGCACCCGGCCTGATGGTCGCCAGCGTGCCGAGGCTATCGCGGTGGTCGATGGCCCCCTCGAACAGATAGGTCACCGTCGCCAGATTGATATGCGGGTGCGGGCGAACATCCATACCCTCACCGATATCAAATTGCGCCGGACCGAACTGGTCGACGAAGATGAATGGGCCGACCATTGTCCGGCCCTTGCTGGGCAAAGTGCGGCGCACCTCGAAGGCTCCTAGATCGTGGCTGATGGGGGTGATGATGTCCAAGACTATTCCCCCGGCGCCTTCGCCTTGATCGCAAGCGCGTGCACGCGTTCGCCCGGAATATCGCCTAGCGCCTTGTTGACCATCCGCTGCCGCATCACGCGGTTTACCCCGGCAAAGGCCGCGCTTTCGATCTCTATGGTGAAATGCGATTCGCCCGAGCCGTCATCGCCCGAATGGCCGTGATGGGCGGCGCTATCGTTGATGACAGCGAGGTGGGTGGGCGAAAAAGCCGCAGTCAGCAGCTCCTCCATTTCGGTTTGGGCGGGGCCTTTTTTCATGCGGTCAGTCTTCCCATATCAGCAGTTTTTCGCCAAGGGGAATTATGGCGTCCGACCGTCCAACTGACCGCTTTCATGGCCGCATTCGCGGGTCGCGGCGGTCGTGCGCGCATTCGGGATGCAAGGAAAACGGCGAATTTCGTGCGCCCGATCCGTACGGCCAATCCGCTTCGCCTAATGGGCCGGGCGATCACCAATATCTCTGCCTCGACCATGTCCGTGAATTCAACGCGCGCTATAACTGGTTCGACGGCATGTCCGCCGAGGAAATCATGGACGCGCAAAGTCCGCTCAACATCTGGCCAACCGAAACACGTGCCTTCCGCAGCCTCGGCAGCGTCGATTCGCCGCCGAAATGGGCCGACTTCAACGACCCGCTCGATGCTATTTCCACGCGTTTCCGTGACCGGATGCCCAAGCCCCGCACCGATGGGCACATGCTTTCCCCGGAAGACCGGCGCGCTTTGAAGACGCTAGGGCTTGGCGAAGATGCCGACCGGCGCGCGCTGCGCAGCGCCTATTCGGCCAAGGTCCGCGCCTATCATCCTGACAAAAATGGCGGCAACCGGTCGTATGAAAAGGCTTTGCAAGACGTCATCGCTGCCTATACGCACCTTAAAAGCTCTCCCCCCTTCACCTGACGAGACACCGAATGACCGACATTCCCAATATCCAGCCCGATAGCCGCGATGCGACGATCCTTGCCGCGCCCGACAAGACCGTCAGCGTGCGCGAATTGTTCGGCATTGATGTCGATATGGAGTGCCCGGCCTTTTCCGAAGCCGACGAGCGCGTTCCAGACCATGACGACGCCTATGTCTTCGACCCCGACACCACGCTCGCGATCCTCGCTGGTTTCGCGCACAACCGCCGCGTCATGGTGCAGGGCTATCACGGCACCGGCAAATCGACTCATATCGAACAGGTTGCGGCGCGGCTTAACTGGCCGTGCATCCGCATAAATCTCGATGCGCATATCAGCCGGATCGACTTGATCGGCAGGGATGCCATCGTGCTGCGCGAGGGGCAGCAGGTCACCGAATTCCGCGAAGGGCTTTTGCCGTGGGCGCTGCAAACACCGACCGCTTTAGTTTTCGACGAATATGACGCCGGCCGCCCCGATGTGATGTTCGTCATCCAGCGCGTCCTCGAAACCGAGGGCAAGCTCACGCTTCTCGACCAGAACCGCGTGATCCGACCCAATCCGTGGTTCCGCCTGTTCGCAACGGCCAATACTGTCGGCTTGGGCGACACGAGCGGGCTCTACCACGGCACGCAGGCGATCAATCAGGGCCAAATGGACCGCTGGAACATCGTGGTCGGGCTGAACTATCTGCCCGCAGCCGTCGAAAGCGAGATCGTTCTGGCAAAAGCTGGCGGCAGCGACGCGGTGGAGGTTGCAAACATGGTCAAAGTCGCCGACCTGACGCGCCAAGGCTTCATCAACGGCGATATCTCGACCGTCATGAGCCCGCGCACCGTCATCACCTGGGCGCAAAACACCGCGATCTTCAAGGATGTAGGCTTTGCCTTCCGCTTGAGCTTCCTCAACAAATGCGATGAAGCAGAGCGCGCCTTGGTCGCCGAATATTACCAGCGCGTGTTTGGTAAGGATTTGCCAGAGAGTGTGATCGGTAAGGCTTAAGGCTGTTGTTTAGCGGTTAACTGCGGTACTGGGCGGCATGGACAAACAGGAAGCCATAAACAGACTGCAATCTCATCAAGCCGACATTGAACGGCTGGGGGTGTTGCACATCGCATTATTTGGTTCTGCCGCTCGCGGTGAACAAGGCGACTGTTCGGGTATCGATCTCGCCGTTCGGCTGGATCATGGTCGGAAACTGGGGCTGTTGCGACTGGTAGAAATAGAGCAGCAGATTGGTGCAATTTTGGGTACCCCGGTCGATGTGGTTACGGAACCAGTGTCTGCCGCTCGGCTACAGTCACAAATAGACCGGGATCGCATCGATGTTTTCTGAACGTACGCGACTTCGCTTGCGTGACATTCTCGACAATATCGAAGCAATCGACAGCTACGCTGAAGCGATGCCGTTCGCAGTGTTTAAGGACGACCAGCGGACAATCGATGCGGTCGAACGATGTCTACAGCGGAATACCGAAGCAGTAATTCAAATCGGGGAGGCAGAGATGCGGCGGATTCTGCCGGACACTCCTTTTGCTTTGATACGCGGAATGGGAAACAAACTTCGGCATGAATATCACCGGATTGATGCGCAGCAAATCCACAACACTATTCATGATGAACTGCCTCCATTGCGCGACGCGGTAAAAGCAGTTCTCGACTGATGACCGACCAATCCCCTCTTGAACATTTCAAGTCCGTTCTCACCGGCACCGCGCGAGCACTGGCGCATGAACCCGAAGTCGAGTTGGCTTTCACTGCCGACACGCCAAGTCAGGCGGGGAAGAATTTCAAGGTTCCGATGCCGGGACGCTTGCTGCCACCCGAACAGGTGGCCGAAGCGCGCGGATTTGCGGACAGTTTTGCGCTCAAACTGAAACACCACAACGCCGCCCGTCACGCTGCTTTGCGCCCGTCTGAAGCAATTGCGGGGGCAGCGTTCGACGCCGTGGAAAATGCCCGTGTCGAGGCGCTGGGTTCGCGCAATATGGCGGGGGTTGCGGCCAATCTGGGCCATGCACTCGACCTGAAACTGCGCACCGACCCGATATCGCGTGCGCAGGCTGCCGATGAAGTGCCAATTTCGACCGCGCTGTCGCTGATCGTGCGCGAACGACTGACCGGCGCGCCCATCCCGGACGTGGCCGTCGAAGGCGTCGAGATGCTGCGCGGCTGGATCGAGGAAAAAGCGGGCAGCGATCTCGACGCGCTGGGCCTCGCGCTTGATGACCAGAACGCCTTTGCCGCGCTAACCCAGTCGATGCTCGAACATCTGAACCTCACCGAGGGCGATATCGACCCGTCAGACGCCGATGAGGGTGGTGAGGAGGCCGAGGATAGCGAAGATCAGGACGGCGAGAGCGAAGATGATGGCGAAGGCGAAGCTGGCCAGGCCGAAGCCCGCGGCGAACAGCAGGACGGCGAAGGCGAAGAAACCGAGGCCGACTATGACCAGCAGGACATGGACGATCAGGACGGTGCCGACGGCGAAATGGGCGACGACGGTATGCAGCCGGTCACCCCGCAACGCCGCAACTGGGATCATCTGCCGCAAAGCGATTATAAAACCTGGTCGACCAAATATGACGAGACGATTACCGCGACCGAGCTGGCTGACGAAGACGAGTTGAACCGGCTCCGCGCCTATCTCGACCACTCGCTCCCGGTCGTCGCGGTGAACCTGAACGA
>CAZQBS010000068.1:11778-13020 GCA_964591835.1 uncultured Sphingorhabdus sp.
ATCGGTGGTGACCAAGCTCGCCAACCGCCTGCAACGCCGCCTGATGGCGCAGCAGAACCGAAGCTGGGATTTCGATCAGGAAGAAGGCATGCTCGATGCGGCGCGACTGGCACGCGTGGTGGTGTCGCCGGGAAGTTCGCTCAGCTATAAGGTCGAACGCGAAACCGACTTCCGCGACACCGTGGTGACTTTGCTCATCGATAATAGCGGTTCGATGCGTGGTCGTCCGATTTCGATCGCCGCGATCAGCGCCGACATATTGGCACGCACATTGGAACGCTGCGGCGTCAAGACCGAGATATTGGGCTTCACCACACGCGCTTGGAAGGGCGGACAGGCGCGCGAAGACTGGCTGGCGGCCGGACGGACGGCGATGCCTGGGCGGCTCAACGACCTGCGCCACATCATCTATAAAAAAGCCGACGAGCCTTGGCGCCACGCCAGGCGCAACCTCGGCCTGATGATGCGCGAGGGGCTGCTCAAGGAAAATATCGACGGCGAGGCGTTGCTCTGGGCGCACAACCGCCTGATCGCCCGCGCCGAAGATCGCCGCATCCTGATGGTTATTTCGGACGGGGCGCCAGTCGATGATTCAACGCTGTCGGTCAATCATGGCGGTTATCTGGAGCAGCATCTGCGCAAAGTCATCGAAATGATCGAAACGCGGTCGCCCGTGCAACTGATTGCGATAGGCATCGGGCATGATGTGACTCGCTATTACAAACGCGCCGTCACCATCATGGATGCCGAGCAGCTTGGTGGCACGATGATCGAGCAACTGGCGGGGTTGTTCGAAGAGGAGTGAGTTTGACACATCATACAAGGTATGATTAAGTATGACGATGGCCAAACTCGAACGTATTACTGTCACTATGCCCGAAGAAATGGCCGCCAAAATGCGCGCTGCCGTGGAAGCAGGGGAATATGCAACTACGAGCGAGATTGTCCGAGAAGCATTGCGGGATTGGAACGATTATCAAGAACGTCGGCAAGTGGCCTTAAGCAGGTTGCGCGCGTTGATTGCCGAAGCTGAAGAAGGACCATTTTTGGACGGCGAGACTGTTTTTGCCGAACTCCGTGAAAAATACCGGGTGAAATAAGCTCACCATGTATGTGTTTCGCATTTCGTCCCCCGCTCGGGCGGACATCGACGACATAGCTGACTATATCAGGCAAGATAATCCTGCGCGTATAGTTCACGGTGCGCGCGACCTCGAAAATCTGTTCGGAACACCGGGATGA
>CAZQBS010000069.1:0-12161 GCA_964591835.1 uncultured Sphingorhabdus sp.
AGAATATCTGCTGCGTCGGTGACGACGACCAGAGCATCTATTCATGGCGCGGGGCAGAGGTGGCCAATATCCTTCGGTTTGAAAAGGATTTTCCCGGCGCGAAGATCATCAAGCTCGAACAGAATTACCGAAGCACCCCGCACATCCTCGCCGCGGCATCGGGCCTGATCGACGCAAACAGCAGCCGCCTCGGCAAGACGCTCTGGACCGAAATCGACGAAGGCGAGAAGGTGCGGATCATCGGCGTATGGGACGGCCCCGAAGAGGCACGCCGCGTCGGCGAGGAAATCGAGGCGCTGCAGTATAAAGGCGAAAGCCTCGACAGCATCGCCATCCTCGTGCGCGCACAACACCAGACGCGCGAATTCGAAGACCGTTTCATACAAATCGGCCTTAACTACCGGATAGTCGGCGGTTTCCGTTTCTACGAGCGCGCCGAAATTCGCGATGCCATTGCCTATTTGCGTATTGTCGTCCAGCCGCGCGATGATTTGGCTTTCGAGCGGGTAGTCAATATGCCCAAGCGCGGATTTGGCGCAAAGGCACTTGCAAATCTCCACATCGTTGCTCGAGAGCACGGTGAGCCACTGAGCGTTGCCGCAGGAATGGGAGCCTTGATGGATAAGGCTCAAAAGCGAACAATCATTGCATTTGCCAACTTCATAAACGACCTTCATCGCTGGCGGCAGCTAACCGATCAATTGTCTCCTGCCGATGCCTTGCGAGCTATCCTCGAAGAAAGCGGCTATAACGCTATGCTGCAAGCCGAACGCAGCGTCGAGGCATCGGGACGGCTCGAAAACCTGGGCGAACTCGCGCGCGCGATGGAGGAATATGAAACGCTGGGCGAATTCCTCGAGCATGTCAGCCTGGTGATGGACAACGACCGCGGCGACCCCGGCGCGAGCGTCACGATCATGACCATCCACGCCGCCAAAGGCCTCGAATATGACAATATCTTCCTTGTCGGATGGGAGGACGGCATCTTCCCGTCGCAACGCGCGCTCGACGAAGGCGGGCTGGCGTCGCTTGAGGAAGAACGCCGCCTCGCTTATGTCGCGATAACCCGCGCGCGGCGCAAATGCACGATCATCCACGCCGCGAACCGCCGGATTTACGGGCAGTGGACATCGAGCATCCCGAGCCGCTTCATCGAAGAACTCCCGGCGGACCATATCGAGGCCGAGCAAACCATGACCGGCGGCGCATCCCTATGGCGCGCCAACTGGAACGAACAGGCCGACCCCTTCGCGCATCTGGCCGCCGCCAACGCAACGCGCGCAGGCCAACGCGGCCCCGGCTGGCAACGCGCCGCGACTTCGGGAGGCTTCAATCCAAGGCCGCAGCGCGTAACTGAAAACACCAGAAGTGCTGTGAGCCTGGGCAACAAGGGCCGCAGCGACCTGTCAGTGGGGATGCGCGTGTTCCACGAAAAATTCGGCTACGGCGCAATCGCGGAGATCGAGGGCAACAAGCTGGAGATCGACTTCGAACAGACGGGGCGGAAGCGGGTTATGGATAGTTTTGTGACGGTGGGGTGAAGGGCAATCAAAAAACAACTTCTTACACATCACCGGATCGCCCATAATCGCCAAACTGCATACTCGGCCCGCCCCTTTGCTGCTGTCCCTCCTAACTACCGTCACCGCTTCACCGGCAAGCACATCCCCTATCGACGTGCCGTGACTTTCGTGACTTTTGTAAACCGCGCTGGCCACTTCCCACATGGAACCGCGTCGCCGTTTGCACGTTTCCCTTACTCCCCCCCCTTTCCCCAAGGAAGATTCAACATGGCATATGCAGAAACCCGCGACGGCGCGAAAATCTACTATAAGGACTGGGGCACCGGCGATCCCGTCATCCTCATCCACGGCTGGCCTTTGTCGTCCGATAGCTGGGACCCGATCACCGACGCACTGGCCCATGCCGGGCACCGAGTGATTGCATATGACCGGCGTGGTTTCGGGCGATCCGACCAGACGTGGGAGGGCTATGATTATGACAGCTTTGCCGACGATCTGGCCGATGTGATGAAGGCGGCGGGCGCGACCGAAAACGTGTCGCTCATCGGCTTCTCGATGGGCGGCGGCGAGATTGCGCGCTATATGTCACGACATCAGGGCAAGGGCGTCGTCCGCGCCGCCTTGATCGCTTCGGTCGTACCGTACCTGTTGCAAACCGACGACAACCCCGACGGCGTGCCGCAAGCGACCTTCGACCAGATGACGCAGGATATGCTCGACAACCGGCCGAAGTTCATGCGCGGCTTTTTGAACACCTTTTTCGGCATCGGTTTCATGAGCCATCCGGTCAGCGACGAGGTGCTCGATGTGGCGTGGGGCATGACGATGCAGGCGGGACTTCACCCGACGCTGAAAGCCGCCAAGGCATTTTCCTCAACCGATTTCCGGTCCGACCTCGCGTCGTTCAATGTCCCTACGCTGATCATCCACGGCACCGCAGACAAGACCGTGCCGATCGACCCGACCGCCCGCGCCGCAGCCCTCGCCATTCCCGACGCGCAGTTGATGGAGTATGACGGCAGCCCGCACGGACTGTTCGAAACCGACCGCGAGCGGCTGATCGGTGACCTGATGGCGTTCCTCGGCAGCGGCACCGACTCGCGTCGGACAAAACCGCTCGACGAGCATGTCTATGAGCCGGTGCTGCCGATGGGGACGTTCTGACGGCAATGCTGCTGAACCCCGCACGATCGATACCGAGGTGCTCACGCGCCTCGGTATCGCCGCGTTTATCGGCCTTGCACTCGGACTCGACCGCGAATTGCGCGGGCATTCGGCCGGCCTTAGAACGCATGGTCTCGTGTGTTTTACCGCCGCCGCGATGACGGTTTCGATTCTCTCGCTTTACGGGCAGCTCGATAGCGATGGTTCGAAGATGGACCCGTTACGCATTTTCGAAGGCGCGGGTGCCTTTATCGGTATCGTCGCGGCTGGCCTGATCGTGGTCAGCAAGGGCGAGGTGCATAACCTGACCACGGCGGTGCATTTATGGCTGGCGGCGGTCATCGGCATCGCTTGCGGGGCCGGTCAGTGGCCCCTGGTCGTTGTCGCAGCGCTCGTCGGTTTTGTCATGCTGAGCGTGCTGGGTTATATCGAAAACCGATGGCTGGACCCGGCGGTGGATGGGGACAAACCAGGGTCTTCGCGCACTCCAAAGCCGAGAGCTGCGCAGGATTGAAGTTAGGCGCCCCGTGTTTCTCCTGAACGGGCGGCACAATCTTCCTCTGGCCTTCGCGACCGGCTTGCGGCTATGCAGCGGCGATGGACCCCGCCGCCGTAATTGCCGAAGCCCGCGCCGCCCTGCAGCGTCGCGACGGAGCCGAAACAAGAAGGCTGCTTGCCGAAATTGGCGAAGACCGGATGCCGTGGTTGCTGCTGGCGCAGGCCTGCAACCTGTCGGGCGATGCGGCGGGCGAGGAGGCGGCGTTGCAAAGCCAGCTCGCCATCGAGCCACGCAACCTGCCGGCGTTATTACTGACCGGAGAATTCAAGGCTCGCGCTGGCGACGACCGTGCGGCGAACGCCTTCTTTCAAGCGGCACTCAATCAGGCGTCGGCGACGGCAGACGTCCCTGCCCAGCTTCACCCGATGCTCAGCCGCGCGCAGGATTTTATCGCCCAGACACAAAAGCGGTTTGAGGGGCATTTGCTTGACCGGCTGGCGGAAAGCGGCGTCGGCAATGAAGGCCGGGTGGGGACAGCCATCGACTTGCTGCTTGGTAGGAAGCAGCTTTATGTCCAGCAACCATCGAGTTTCTATTTCCCCGGCCTGCCGCAGCGCCAGTTCTACGAACGCGACGAATTCGATTGGCTTCCGCAAGTCGAGGCGGCGGTCCCGGCGATTCGCGAGGAGCTGCTTGCGGTGCTCGCTGACGGCAAGGATTTCACGCCTTATGTCGAGGCGACGGCGGAGCGCCCGAGCGCGGCCAATCCGCTGATCAACGACCCAAGCTGGGGCGCCTTTTATTTCTGGCGCAACGGCCAAGTGGTCGCCGAAAATGCTGCGCGTTGTCCGGCAACGATGGCCGCACTCCAAGCCGCGCCGATGCCGTGCATTGACCTACGCTCACCGATTGCTTTGTGGTCGTTGCTCAAACCCGGAACGCATATCCAGCCACATCACGGATTGCTCAACACGCGGCTAATCTGTCACATTCCGCTGATCGTCCCCGGCAACTGCGCACTCCGCGTCGGCAACGAGGTGCGAGAATGGCGCGAGGGCGAGGCGCTGATTTTCGACGACAGCTTCGAACATGAGGCGTGGAACCGAAGCGACAGCACACGAGTCGTCCTGCTTTTTGAAATATGGCGTCCCGAAATTTCAACCGAAGAGCGCGCCGCCCTGACCGCCATTTTCGAAACGATCAACGACTATCAGGGCGTGCCCGAGGATGCGGGTTAAAAATTTAAACACAAGCTACTTTGCTCATGCTTCGAGACGCCATTTCGACAAGCTCAATGGCTCCTCAGCATGAGCGGAATAGGTCTTCCTGAAACACCTTCTCAAAAAACAGCCTTCGCCTCGGCCTCCTTCATCATCGCCTTCCTGACCATCGGGATCGGAGGGCCGCCATACGACAGGAATTCGTCGTGGAACGCCTTCCACTTCGTCCTCGGGTCGCCCCCCGCTGCATTTTTGGCTGTCCAGTCGTCACGCAGCTTGCGGATCATCAGCTTGCCCATCGTGTAGTTGAGATAGCCCGGATCGTAGGTGCCGCGCGCCGCCTGCTGCTTCGAATTTCCAGCATCCTGATAGCATTCGGTTTTGAACAACTCTTCGGACTGCGGCACCGTCATGCCCCTTGCGTGAAGCCCGATGGCCGAGAGATAGCGGCAGTTGCGCAGCAGCGCGTTCGACAACTGCCCGACCTTCATTTCGGCGGCGTCCTTGCCGACGGTATCGCCAAGCCCAGCGTCCATCATCATTTCCTCGGTATAATGCGCCCAGCCTTCGGCGAAGGCATAGCCGACAAACAATTTGCCGAAGATCGACTGCGCACGGTTGGCGTGGAGAAAATTGAGAAAGTGCCCCGGCCACACTTCGTGCACGCTGGTGCCCAGCAGATCGAATTTTCCGGGCACGAACCCGTCCTGCGTAGCCTTGTCCCAGCTCGGATCGGGCGGCGAGATATAATAGACCGACGGCAAGCCTTTTTCATACGGCCCCGGAATATCGATATAGGCCGAATTCTGCCGGTTATAGGGAGGCGATTCCTCGACCTTGGCTTCTTCGGTGCCGGGGATCGAGACGATGTCCTTGTCAATCAGGAACTGTTTGAGTGGCGGCAACTGCCGTCGCGCTTCAGCGACAGGACCGTCGGCTGCCTTGTTCGCGCCCATCTTGTTCATGCAATCCTGCATCGTCGCACCCGGCAAATAGGTCGCGCAAGCCGTTTTTAACGCGCCCTGATTGGCCTTCAGGTCAGCCCGGCCAATGGCTTCCAGTTCATCAAGCGAGACGTTCACGCCCTCATTGGCAAGCACCATCTTTGAAAAACTGGCAGCACCCATGGCATAGCCATCCGCCGTACCCGGTTTTGAACCGATATGGGCCGCCAGGTCCTTCATCGCTGCACCGGCCTTTGCTGCGGCTTCGTCGAACTGTCTTTGCAACGCCTCGTCCTCGACCTCGGCAAAGGCCTTTTTCGCGTCGCCAGTGTAATAATCGGCAAAACCGCCAAAGCCAGCCTGACCATATTTCAGATAGGTCGCAGGCAGCGGCAGCTTCAGGTTCGCCTTGATCTGTTCGGCCGCCTTGGGAACATTATTGGCATAAGCGATAAAGGCCTTCATCCGAGTCGTTGCGTCCGCATAGGGTCGCGCGATGTAGACATTGGGGTCAAGGTCACCGACGTAAAAAGCGGGGTTCTTCATCGGGTCTTGCGCGTCTTCGAGGAAGAACAGTTCGCCCTCCATCACACTCACCAGATAGTCGCGCTCGAACTTTTGCGCGTCGGTCATGGCGCTGTCGTCGACCGCCTTGGCATCGGCGATCGCTTTCTTGCGGTAGTCGATTCCTGCCTTCAAGCCCTCGGGACTCCAGTCGGGTAACTGCCCGTCAAATTCATGCTTTCCCTGATAGACGGCAAAGGTCGGGTTGATCTTGAAATAGCCGGTGAGAAACGTTTCCACCGATTGCCCCCAAGCGTTGTCGTCACTCGCTGCGACCGTGGTCGTTTCGCTGTCATGATCGACCTTTTTGCAAGCCCCGGTGATGCTGATCGCTGCCACCGACGCCGCGATAAATAGATGTTTGAATTTCATATTCGGACTCCCTGCCCATTTGATGGCCGGCAGGATGCACCTGTGATGTGGCTTTGGCCAGCCGCATTTCGACCAGCGTCGCGCGTGGATTGGATAGGCGAAGTTTTCGACGGCCAAGCATAGCGTGGATTGCGCATGGGCAGTCAAGCGTTTAGGCGCTCAAACCAGATGAACGGCCCACATCCTTTTTCTTTCCCTGCTTACCGCGCTTACTGGATTTCCCGCTTTGTTGCGGTGATCGCGACGATGTCGATGGTCGTGATTATCGGCTGGCAGGTCTATGACATCGCGCGCAGCGATTACGGGATGTCGCCCAAGCTGGCGGCGTTCCAACTCGGCCTTTTGGGGCTGGCGCAATTCGTGCCGTTGCTTGTCTTGACCCCCGTTGCAGGATGGGCCGCCGACCGCTTCGAACGACGCACGGTGGCGCGGCTGGCCAATATGATCGATCTGGGCGTCGCCGTGGCTTTAGGGTTGCTGACGCTATACGACGCCCTCAACCTGCCGATCCTGTTTTTGATGGCGGCGCTGCACGGAATGGCGCGCGTCTTTGTCGGTCCGGCGATGAGCGCCATTGCACCCAATCTGGTGCCGCCCGAGTCGTTGCCACGCGCAATTGCTTTGAGCTCAATCGCCTGGCAGTCGGCTTCGGTGATTGGTCCTGCGGCGGCGGGCTTTATGTATGCGGAAAGCGCGGCATCGCCTTACTGGTTGGCGGCGGCCCTGCTCGGTCTGGCCAATCTGGCGCTGACCTTCATCCCGCCCGTCCATCCACCACCCGATGCCAACCGGCGGCGGCCATTGCAGCAAATGATCGAGGGGCTTCGCTATACCTGGTCGGAGCGTTTCCTGCTTGGCGCGATTACGCTTGACCTGTTCGCGGTGCTGCTCGCCGGAGCCACCGCGTTGCTTCCAGTCTATGCGCGCGACATCTTGCAAGTTGGTCCCGAAGGCCTCGGTCAGTTGCGTGCAGCGCCTGCGCTCGGGGCGGCCATCGTCGCCCTCTATCTCGCGGTCAGGCCGCTGCGGCACAATGTAGGTGCAAAAATGCTCTGGGCGGTGGTCATCTTCGGCCTTGCCACCATTGGTTTCGGCTGGTCGCACGAGATCGGCGAACGGTTGTTCGACAACGCGCGAATCGAACTGTTCGATGTCACTTCGTCTATGCTGATTGCCCTCTCAATGCTCGCCATTCTCGGCGCATCCGACATGCTATCGGTGTTCGTGCGATCGTCGCTGGTCCAGCTCAACACCCCCGACGACAAACGCGGCAGGGTCAGCGCGATTTCGGGCCTCGCGATCTCCGCCTCGAACGAGCTTGGCGAACTGCAATCGGGCTTTGCCGCCGCAATCCTAGGCCCCGTCGGTGCAGTGATTTTCGGCGGGGTGGGCGCGATTGCGGTAACCGGGCTTTGGGCATGGTTGTTTCCCGAACTTAAAAACGCGCGAACGTTCGAGCCGCAATACCGAACGAAGCGAGTGCCCGTGGACGACGAGAAAATCTTGCCAACGCCATAGCGAAACTGCAGCACGTTTCGGCGAAAACCTATTGTCAATCATATTGGTTGAGTTAATGTGGCGTCACCCGTCACAGCGGCCCCAAACTTCCTCGAATTGGAGCCTCATCATGCAAAATTCCGACGCGCATATAATTATCGTCCCAGGGCTGGGCAATAGCGGCCCGAGACACTGGCAGACCTTGTGGGAGCAACGCTCGTCCTCGGTTCGCCGTGCCGAACTGGGCGGCTGGACGCATCCGACCAAAAACAGCTGGGTGACCAATCTTGGCCTTGCGATCCGCCAGTCTTCGAGACCGATCATTCTGGTTGCGCACAGCCTTGGCTGCCATGCCGTCGCTTGGTGGGCGGCGCACGAACCCGGGGCGGCTGCCGCTGGCGTGGCAGGCGCGATGCTGGTCGCCCCGCCGAATGTCGACCACAAGCCGCTCGACTCCCGGCTCAGCAACTTCGGACCGGCACCAAAGGTCAAACTGCCCTTTCCCACCATTCTCGTGGGCAGCGAAAACGATCATTATTGCAGTTTCGAACATGCGCAGAAACTAGCGCGGCGCTGGGGCGCGCGCTTCGTCAATGCCGGACGTTTCGGCCATATCAACGCCGATTCCGGTATCGGCGACTGGCCTTATGGACTATATTTGCTCGCTGATCTATTGAAGCCCGAGCACGCAGGAGAAAATCGGGAGGCCGAGCAGCGCATCGCGGCTTATCACCAGCGGCGACAGGCCCGTGCCAGCCAGTTTGAAGAAGGAGCCACGCCCCCATGAAAGCCCAATCGATCCTCGAGACCATCGGCAACACGCCGCATATCCGTTTAAGCCGAATGTTTCCAAATGCCGAGGTCTGGATCAAGTCCGAACGATCCAACCCCGGCGGATCGATCAAGGATCGTATCGGGCTGGCGATGATCGAAGCGGCAGAGGCCGATGGCAGCCTGAAGCCCGGTGGCACGATCATCGAGCCGACATCTGGCAACACCGGCGTCGGGCTCGCGATGGTCGCGGCCGTCAAGGGTTACAAGCTGGTCCTGGTGATGCCCGAATCTATGTCGATCGAGCGGCGGCGGCTGATGCTGGCCTACGGTGCCAGTTTCGACCTGACCCCGCGGGAAAAGGGCATGAAGGGCGCAATCGAACGCGCGATGGAGCTGGTCGCGCGAACTGCTGGCGCATGGATGCCGCAGCAGTTCGAAAATCCCGCCAATATAGACGTTCATGTCCGCACCACATCGCAGGAAATCCTCGCCGATTTCGCCGATGAGCCAATTGATGCCCTGATTACAGGGGTCGGCACCGGCGGCCACATTACCGGCTGTGCTGAGGTGCTGAAAAAGGCGTGGCCCGATCTGAAGGTTTTCGCCGTCGAGCCGACCCTGTCACCGGTCATTAGCGGCGGTCAACCCGGTCCGCACGCAATCCAGGGCATCGGTGCGGGCTTCATTCCGGCCAACCTGCACACTGCGTTGCTCGACGGAGTCATCCAGGTCGACCCAGACGCAGCCAAGGAAGCCGCAAGACGCGCCGCGCGTGAAGAAGGGATGCTGGTCGGGATTTCATCGGGCGCGACGCTCGCCGCAATCGCGCAAAAACTGCCCGACCTTCCAGCGGGTGCACGCATTCTCGGCTTCAATTACGATACCGGCGAACGCTATCTGTCGGTTCCCGATTTCCTGCCCGTCGAGTAACCCGCCTCAGGCGACCGCGAACATCTCCGGCGGCAAGGCCATGATCGCCTCGCTCCCCGCCTCGATCTTGCGGCGCAGTGAGCCGCAATCGGGCAGGAAGCGCTCGGCAAAATAGCGCGCGGTGACCAGCTTGGTTTCGTAAAACGGCCTGTTCTCCGCCCCGCCATCCAATGCAGCCTGCGCGGCCTCCGCCATCCGCAGCCATTGCAGCCCGAGCGCAACGATTCCCATGATGTGCATATAATGATGAGCGCCAGCACCAATATTGTCGGGGTTCGCCATGCCATTCTGCATGAACCACATCGTCGCCGCCTTCAGCTCGCCACCCGCCTTTTCCAGCCGACCGGCCAGATCTGCCAGCGGCCCGGCCTTCGCCGAAGCACATTCGTCATCGACCACCTTGAAAAACGCCTGCACCGCGCGTCCGCCGTTCTGCGCGAGCTTACGGCCGACCAGGTCCATCGCCTGCACGCCATTGGTGCCTTCATAGATCATCGTGATCCGCGCATCGCGGACATACTGCTCCATGCCCCACTCGCCAATATAGCCATGGCCGCCGTAAACCTGCTGCGCGTTGGTCGCAACTTCGTAACCCTTGTCGGTGCCGTAACCCTTGATGACCGGGGTCAGCAGCGAGAGCAGGTCGTCCGCCATCTGCCGCTCTTCTTCGGTCTGCGCATGGTGCAGCAAATCGGCTTGCAACGCGCCCCACAAGCAAAGCGCCCGCATCCCCTCGGTAAACGCTTTCGAATCCATCAGCATCCGGCGAACATCAGGGTGGACGAACAGCGTATCCGCTTTCTGGTCCAGATCCTTAGGCCCGGTCAGCGCGCGACCCTGACGGCGGTCTTGCGCGTAATGAACGGCATTCTGGTACGCGACCTCGGCGATGCCAAGCCCCTGCTGCCCGACACCCAGCCGCGCAATATTCATCATGATGAACATCGCGGCGAGACCCTTGTTCTCGTCACCCACAAGGTAACCGGTCGCGCCGTCGTAGTTCATCACACAGGTCGAGTTGCCGTGGATTCCCATCTTGTGCTCGATCGAGCCGCACGACACCGCATTGCGCTCGCCAAGCGAGCCGTCATCGTTCACAAGGAATTTTGGAACGATGAAAAGCGAAATGCCCTTTACATTATCCGGCGCGTCAGGCGTTTTCGCCAACACCAGATGGATGATATTCTCGGTCAGGTCATGCTCACCCGACGAGATGAAAATCTTCATGCCGGTGATTGAATAAGACTCCGCCTGCCCTGAGCCCTGAGCCTGTCGAAGAGTCGAAGGGTCGCCATTCGGAACGGCCTTGGTGCGGATAAGCCCAAGGTCGGTACCGCAATGCGGCTCGGTCAGGTTCATCGTCCCGCCCCATTTTCCCGAGATCATGTTCGGGGCATATTTCGCCTTCTGCTCGTCGCTACCCTTGACGAGGATCGCCGATACAGCTCCGTGCGTCAGGCCCGGATACATGGCGAAGGCCATGTTCGAGCTTGCCATATATTCTTCGAACGCCATCGAAACGATATGCGGCATTCCCTGCCCGCCAAATTCTTCTGGCGCGGACAATGTACCCCAACCCGCTTCGCAATATTGCTTGTAGGCATCCTTGAAACCCTCAGGCGTAGTTACGCTGCCGTCCTCGTGCCGCGTGCAGCCCTGCAAGTCGCCCACTTGGTTCAGCGGAAACAAAACGCCTTCGACGAATTTCGATCCTTCGGTCAGAATTGCTTCGATCATATCGGCGCTGGCATTTTCAAAGCCCGGCAGGTTGGCATAACGCTCGATGCCGAGCACTTCGTTGATGACAAACTGGGTATCACGAACGGGGGCGTTGTAGCTCGGCATGTCTATGTCCTCTAAATATGTTCAAGAAGAATCCGTTCGCATCGAGCGTAGTCGAGATGCCTATCGGCAGTGCACCAACTCGCGGTGTCTCGACTAAGCTCGACACGAACGGAGAGGGTTGGCTTTAGGCCGCCACCGATTTTTCACTGGCTTCGACCTTTTCGACCGTCGCGACAAATTCGGTCAGTTCGTGAATCGCGCTTTCGATATCGTCGCGCTGCGCCTTCAACAGGTCGATGCGGTCGCGACACTTTTCGATTGTGACACGCCGCTGGATATTGCGCCCGTCGTTCAGGTCATACAGGTCGATCATCTCGCGGATTTCGCCAAGCGAGAAACCCACACGCTTGGCGCGCAATATCCACGCCAGTCTTGCCCGGTCGCGCTTCGAATAAATCCGCGCCAGCCCAAGCCGCTCGGGCGAAATCAGGCCTTGGTCCTCATAAAAACGGAGCGCCCGCGCGGTCACGTCGAATTCGGTCGAGAGGTCGGAAATCGTAAAGGATTCGCGGTTGAACGCATCGGGCGTATCGAGCGTCGCATCGGCGGGTTTGCTGTTTTGTGGTGATATGTCCATGACGGCGACGCCTTCCCTCTTCGTTGCTCTAGCGTCACTAGTTTACGTTAGCGTAAACGTCAAGCATGGAAATTAGCAAGAGCGTTAATCCGATCCTGACTCTTTTGCCATATCGCAGGCAATGTCTGGAGACATAGTAATGAAGTTCATCCAACTCACATCACGCGGCGGCAATTACATGGTTGTCGCGAACAATGTCGCCTGGCTACGCACCGCGGAACATGGTCAAACCCAGGTCGGCATCGTCGGCGG
>CAZQBS010000070.1:0-12145 GCA_964591835.1 uncultured Sphingorhabdus sp.
CTGACTGTACCAGTCCTGCCGTCCGCTGGCGATCAGGTGCAGATCGCCGATCGTCATCTGGTCCTGAATATAGGCACCCACCTGATCCCGCTTTGAGAAAGTATTGACATAGGATGCGGAAAGCACGGTCAGGTCAAAGCTGGGCAAGACCCCGCCATAGGTCGGCGCGAACAGGCTGAGATTGGGAATGCTGGTTAGCGGATTGGCTGTCTGGCCCGTGTTGAACTGCTGGACATTCTCGCCATCGATCCGCTGATAGTCGAGACCGATCAGCACATCATGCTTGATGCCGCCGGTGCTGAACCGGGCGTTGAGATTATTGTCTATCGTCAGCGTATCAAAATCCTCATCCGCACCACCGCCGCCGCGCGTGATTGTGGAATAGTCGGAATTCCGGCTCGTGCCCGTGCCAGTGGTGGCAAAGCCTGCGACATAAAGCTGCCGGTAGGACAGGTTGTTGTTCTGGAACCGGAAATTGGATCGAAACGTCAGCACGTCGCCAAAATCATGGCGGAAAAGCGCGCTGATGGATTTGGACTTGTGATTATAGCGTTCGTAGCCCGGATCGCCGGTATTGAGGTCACGCGGCAGTGTGCCGAGTGGACTGGCAAGGACAGTCCCAAATGCGGGAACGCCGGAATAGCCACCGCCGCTGGGCGAATGCTGGTAAGCCGCGATCAACGTCAGGCTTGTGTCGTCGTCCGGCGCAAAGGTCAGCATAGGACTGAGATGATAGCGTTCACCGAACGTACCCTGCGTGAGACCGTCCGCTTTTTGCCAACCGCCAACAAAGCGTGCGAGCCATTTGCCGTCGCCGGTCAGCGGCCGGTTGATGTCAATCGCGCCGCGCAGCGTATCATAATTGCCAATCTGACCTTCAATGCGGCCAAATGCCTCGGCCTCGGGCATTTTGCTGGTGATGTTGACCAGCCCGCCCGGAGTGGAGTTGCCGTAGAGAACCGAAGCAGGGCCTTTGATGATGTCGATCCGATCGATCCGGTTGAAATCAACCTGTGGCCGCGAATAGGGTCCGGCCAGAATAACCATGCCGTCAAGGAAAGTGCCCGGCGTAAAACCGCGCAACAGAAACTGGTCATAGCGGGTGACCATGGCCCCGCGCTGGTTTGCAGCGACGCCTGCAACATAACCGACGGCCTGATTGATCGACAGCGCATTACGCCGGATCAACTCTTCGCTGTCCATCACCGTAATGGTCTGAGCCGTTTCCATCAGCGGCGTGGAGGTCTTGGTGCCTGCACTGGCCTGCGCTTCTCGCATGCCGGTGACGATAATTGTTTCGCGGCTGTTCTCAGCCTCGGCGGCATCCTCTGCCCGTGCCATTGCTGGCAATAGCAGTGCGCTCGCCGCCGTCATCCCCAGCAAGTTACGGCGGGCAAACTTCCTGAACGCAGAATTCTGCGGGTGCGCGCCTGTACGATATTCCATGTAAAATCCCCTTGTTGTGTCTTGAAATTTAGAATTTTGACCCCGGCTATCGAGCGACAAAACTGATTGTCGTTATGTGATGCAGCACGGCCACCGGACCGGCTGGCGTCTGGAACAGACCTTCATCCTTGATCGACGCTGTCAGAAGATATCGCCCCGCTGCGCTGGTCGGCACCGTCACCGCACCGGCCTCGTCGGTCTTGAGCTTGGTTTCGACCCTCGCCGGATCAATGAAATTGACTTCGACTACGGGCTGCGGCTTCCCGTCGCGGATGAGCAAAAAGCGGCTACTTCCTGATACGTCAGGCATGAACTCGAAGGGCAGCGCGGTTGTTGCCTCGCTGCGTCCGCCGCGAGCATAATAGACAACGGACTGCAGGTTTTCGGCCTTTCCCCAAGGGGCGAACACATTATCGTCGATTAAGCGAACGTCACCTGCGGGGACTGCAACTTCAATAAATCCAGCTTTGCGGACCTGGGGCGCATCAGATGCAGACAAAATTTTGGGTGATTTGAGTTTGGAAAACTCTGGATCGCCCCCTTCGGGCAAGGGCTGTGCAGGCTCTCCCAGATAGATGCGAGCCGGGCCACTCCCTTCACGCTCGACCCATATTTCATGGGCGTGCACAGCGGCTGGCGTGGCCAGCGACATTACGGCAGCCAATACAGTCGTTTTCATGATTTTCTCTCTTGCGAATGGGGAAGGAAGTTGAGGGCGAGGAAGGAGATCCCAGCGCACAGCATGATGAGGCCGATCCATAAAACCGGTCCGAGGACAGCACCCCTGGCCAGCAGGGTGAGCGCGAAGGACAGCAGCAGGAGAGTCCACCCTGCCCGGCGCATCACCTGTTGCCGGGGCTTGTCTGGGCGATGGCCAAAGCGGCGCTGGTAATGGGCGTCCGTGGCCAGCCCGAAGGACAGAAATGCAGTCTGCGCGCATAAACAAGCGACCCAGATCATTCCGCCGGCTCCAGTTGCATCGTGAACGACGCGGTACTCCGGCGAATTGCCTTTGGTTTCGGCACGAATTTGGCCACGCGCTTCGCGGTGGCAATCAAGCCTGCGCCAACGACGATCAGGCACAGATCAACGCCTGCGGGAAGCCAGTCGCCGTTACGAAATGGTGAAAGCAGATTCTGATCGAACGCGAGCAGGTTGAAGACAGGAACCGCCAGGAATAGCCCACCCGTCAGTTGCAAAAGCGCTATCCAACTGGACCGTGGCTGGCGCACCAGTACGAAAAGCAGGGAAAGTCCCCAAACGATAAAGAGCGTGTGGACTTCCCAGTCGGATCGCCCCTTCATGCCGACAGGCAGCAGCCGATTTGCCCAGAGCAGGCACGCAATCCCCAAGGGAAATCCGGCGATGACTGTGACATTCAAGCGCTCGACGATGCGAAAACCCAGATGGGGTTTGGCGGGATATGGCAATTTATCGCGGCGCTTGACTGTCCAGAGCACCAGTCCGCTGGCGACCATCACCGTCCCCGCGACGCCGCACATAAAATAGATCCAGCGCAAAGCCAGATCGGCATAGCGACCGGCATGAAGGCCGATCATGACACCTGCGGTTGTCGCCGCCGGGCCGGATTTCGGAGATTCCCAGAGGAGTTTTCCCGACGTGCCGTCATAGGCGACGCTGGCTGTGCGCGAATTCAGCGTCGCTGTCGGAGATGCAGCGATCGTGATGCGCGCCGATACATCGCCCGGTTCCGACACCTGAATTCGTCCGACGGGCGCGCCCAGTCGGCGCTCTGCGTCCGGGACCAGTGAAGCCAGATTGACGAGAGGAGCGGGTTTGCCTGCGCGCGCAACCTCCTCGACCTCGGGAAACAGGGCATCGGATAGCTTGGCACTATCCGTATAGTTGGCAACGATGGCCCATGGCATCAGCATCGCCATCAACGTCACCAAGCCAGTATAGGTAATCATCAAGTGAAACGGCAACGCGAGCACAGCGGTCGCATTGTGCCCGTCCAGCCAGGAACGCTGATCTTTCTTTCGCCGCAGCGTGAAGAAATCTCGAAAGATCTTCTTGTGCGTTACCACACCGGTCATAATGGCAACGAGCATCATCATCGCCGCCACGCCGACGAGCCAGCGTGCCCAGATGACAGGCATGTAGTGAAGGTCGAAATGGAAGCGGTAGAAGAAATCACCACCCCGCGTGTCGCGCACGTGTGCCACCTGACCGTCAGCGGCGATCAAGGCCTGTGTGTCGCGACTCCGGCGGCGCTTCGGGGCTTCCTCTCCTGCTTTGGGTTGCGGCTCCCAAAAAACCTGCGCACCCGGCATCCGGGCGGCGGGCATCGTGATTGACCAGCTTTTGGCGTCGGGCGCTGTGGATTGCAGAAATGCCTGCGCACCGGCCAACACCTGGATGGGTTGCTCGACGCGGGCCAGTTCTGGCCGCATGTAGCGGTTCAGCCCTTCCCGCCAGAAGGCGATGGTGCCGCACAGGAAGACCAGAAACAGAACCCAGCCGAGCAGTAATCCTGACCATGTATGGAGCGTCGATTGTGACTGGCGGAAACCCTGGCTCATAACCTCCCTCCGCTCGCAACGGAAAGCCAGGTGATGCCGCCAGCTATCGCTCCAAGAATGAGCAAAACGATGAACGCTCGCGCGCCAGTGCGCGCGCCGAAGGCATACATGGCGGCAAAAGCGCAGAGCGCGAAAGCAACCAACGTGCCTGTAACCGTCGCTTCACTGCGTTCTCCGGGAATCATCCGGGCAAGTGCCATGGCCCACAAGCTGGCGACGACATAGCCAACCGGCACAGCGCACAGGATGCGTAGTGTCGTATCAAGCCATTGCCATCGTGCGTTGTCGTCAGAAGGGGAGTTACTTGTCATTCGTAAGCTCGAAGTCGTCGTGAGCGATCACACAGAGTTTCGTCCGTCCCAGGCAGCTTCTGCCGGGTACGCGAGAACAGCGGAGTCAGCGTCCCGGCTGCGTCGGTGACCGACCCAGAGATTGCAACCTGCTTCGCAAGAACGTCGTTGCCGATGCTGCCTACCGCCAGAGACAGTGCTTTTACTGCCAACATGGTCCGCAATGCTGAGCGAATAACTTCAGCGTCAGTCCTCGATTCTGTAGCAGGCCGCGCCGCTTCTTGCGCCCACGCTGGAACCGCGATTCCCATCCATATGGTGAAAGCGAGCATGGCGAATTTACGGGCGGTGTTAACGGGACAGTCCTTCCTGAATCTCGATGCATTTGAACGTGCAAGCGCCGCTAACACCCAAGTTCTTTAAATGCAACTGATTCGCAATAGCCTTGACATCAATCTAAGATTCATCGAATTGACTCGCTATTGCGAATCATTCGCATCCACGGGGGTATCATGAGTCAGGCAGAATTGCACAACATCAAACACAGCAGTGGCGCTTGCTCGCGCTATGTTCGCCCTGCCGGAAAATCGCATTTTGCCCGTCCGGCGTGCGCCTCGTTGGCGTTGGCGTTTGCGATGCTTTCAGCGCCAATCAGCGCGCAGGACAATGACGGCGAATATTGGATCGCCCGCAAGGACACGATTGTCGTCACCGCCACGCGCACGCCGATCAAGATCGAAGATGTGCCAATTTCTGTTTCGGTAAAGAGCGATGAGCAAATAGCGGACGAACTGGTCACCGACATCGAGGATCTTGTCCGCTTCGAACCAGGCGTCAGCGTCCAGCGCCAGCCTGCCCGATTCAACGCGGCGCTGTCGGCTACAGGCCGCTCGGGCAATGACGGGTTCAACATCCGCGGCATTGGCGGCAACAGGGTTTTGATGCAGGTCGATGGCGTGCGCGTTCCCGACGGCTTCAGCTTTGGCGCGCAAAGCGTGGGGCGCGGCGATTATGTCGATCTCGGCCTGATCAAGTCGGTCGAAATCCTGCGCGGCCCCGCTTCAGCACTCTATGGCAGTGACGGCCTTGCAGGCGCTGTCAGCTTCATCACCGCCGACCCGTCAGATTTTCTCGAAGGCGGCAAGGGCATCGGCGGCTTGGTCCGCGCAGCCTATTCGAGTTCCGACAATGAATTTTCCGAAACCGCGATACTCGCCGGTGAAAGTGGCGAGTGGTCGGCAATGGCCGCCTTCACCCGCCGCGACTATCAGGAGCAGGATAACAAGGGCGTTATCGGGGGACTTGGCGGTGCGCGGACGCTGCCCAATCCGCAGGACGGGCGCTCCAATGCCGCGCTGGCGCGTATCGTTTATGACCCTGCCAACGGACATAAGCTGCGCCTGACCGGCGAGTATCTTGATACACGCCTCTTCACCGAAGGCCTGACCGGACGCAGCGCGACTGTCGAACTGCTGGAAGCTGTCGATACCGGCAAGCGCAAGCGGGCGAGCCTTGACTGGAGTTGGGAAGGCGATGGTGCGATCGATTTCGCCCGCGCGGCGCTCTACTGGCAGGACGGCGACGATGTGCAGTTCACCGATGAGGATCGCACGCCCGCCGCTGATCGCGAGCGCCTCAATTCTTTCGAGAACCGTGTGTTCGGCTTTGCTGCCGATGCCCGTTCAGACTTTGCGACCGGCGCGATCAATCACCGCATCGTCTTTGGAGGAGACATCAGCAAAACCCGCCAGCGGGGATTGCGTGATGGGACCATCCCACCCTTCGGCGAGGTCTTTCCGACCCGCGCCTTTCCGACCACCGACTTCACGCGCGGCGGGTTGTTCGTGGGTGATGAGATCAGCGTCGCCAATGGCCGACTGATGCTCTACCCTGCAATCCGGTTCGACTGGTATAAGCTGTCACCGCGCAATGATGCCTTGTTGCCAGCATTTACGGGCGCGGGCCAAAGCGATTCCCATCTTTCACCAAAATTCGGTGCAGTGTGGAAAATCAGCGGCGATGTCCGCATCTTCGCCAATTACGCCACGGGCTTCAAGGCACCGGAACCAGGGCAGGTCAACCAGTTCTTCGAGAACCTGGCCTTCGGCTATACGTCACGCCCAAACCCCAACCTAGGCCCGGAAAAGAGCGAAAGTCTTGAAGCGGGCATCCGCTTCGGCAACAAAGCGGTCAGCCTCGACATCACCGGATTTACCGCGCGCTACAATGATTTCATCAGCCAGGAAGTGGTGGGCGGGGCCTTCACGCCGTCCGACCCGGCCATCTATCAGTTCATCAATCTGGACCGAGCCAGAGTGAAGGGGGCAGAGGCGCGGCTGGAAGGGCGGACGCAAAGTGGCATAACCGGAACGCTCGCCCTTTCATACGCCACCGGCGATGTGATTGAGCCAAGTGGCGTGAAGACACCGCTCTCCACAATTGATCCGCTGAAGCTGGTTATCGGTATTGGCTATCGCGAGCGGCAGGGTCGCTTTGGCGGGCAATTGATCATGACGCACAGCGCGCAGAAGGAACTGGGCCGCACCACGGGCCTGTGCACGGGCGCGTGCTTCCGTCCTGATGATTTCACAATCCTGGATGCGACAGCCTTCTTCAAAGTGATCGACGGCCTGACGCTGCGCGCGGGCATCTTCAACATCCTCGACAAGAAATATGCTTGGTGGAGCGATGTGCGCGGCCTCGCCAGCACGTCAACCGTGACGGACGCATATACCCAGCCCGGCCGCAACGCGAGCGTCTCGCTCAGCTACCGCTTCTGAAAATCAGGGAGAGAACAGACATGAACAAATTCACTTCAATGATCGGTGCCAGTTTATTGACGCTCGCCTTTTCGGCAAGTCCGGCGCTTGCACATCCGCCGATTGCCACAGAACAAGCCGCAGCCAGCTTCGAGCAGGACCGCACCGACATTCTTGCCATGGCGGGCAATTTCAAAGTCCGCTTCGACATGCAGGAATCGACACGCTGGGATGTCACATACTCGCCACTCGACAAGAAAACTTCGGGCGGCCACGAGGTTGTTCGCGTCATTGAAGATACAGGTCGAAAGATCGTGCTCCAGCACATGCTTGTCATGGAGCATGAAGGCAAAACGCACGTCATCAAGCATTGGCGGCAAGATTGGGAATATGAACCCGCCCGCGTGCTTGTCTATTCAGACCGCCATCAATGGAAATTCGAAGATGTGCCAGAGCGGATGCGGACAGGCCGCTGGTCGCAGACTGTCTGGCAGGTCGACGACAGCCCACGCTATGGCGGCTGGGGCCAGTTCGAAAGCCAGGCCGGTGTTCGTCGCTGGCGTTCTAACTGGACATGGCGTCCGCTCGCCCGGCGCGATGCGACCCGCAACCCGGTCTATGATCGCTACTTCTCTATCAACCGTCACCAGAACAGCCCCGATGGCTGGGTTCACTGGCAGGACAATACCAAGATGAGTCTACAGGACGGCAAGGTCGTGCCCATTGTCCAGGAATATGTGCTCAACAGCTATACCAAGTTCGATGGCTATAATGTAAAAGCGGCAGACGATTACTGGGCCGCAACCAAGGGCTATTGGGCTGCCGTCCGGACCGCGTGGGACAAGGTCGCCACCACCAAGGGCGGTATCGGCATCGAGGAGAAGGCCGATACCGGCACGATCATCTCAGGCCGCCTGCTCGAAATCGCTGACGAGATCCAGTCCGGCAAGCTGAAGCAGGACAAGGCGATCGCCGAAGCCGTGAAGCTGATCGAGAGCAACACCAAGAGGCTCTGATCCTGACGACCCCACGTCCGCAAATACCGGAAGGAGAGTTCCGCCATGTATGCCTTTGTTGATCGTCCAGTCACATCACTCGATCATGGCGGGCGCTTTCTGGTCTGGTCGATGCGGGCGTGGGTCCAATCCATGCATGACAGCCGCTGCCCCTGCACAGCCATCGGCCCTGCCTTTGCAAAATGGAAGATGATTGCGGGCCTGCCTAATTTTCACATGATGATGATGATCTTCAACCGCGATGCGCTGGAAACCTTCCGATTCTGCGCTTTGGAGTGCAACCAAGTCAGTGAGCATGAGGCGCTGATCCTCAGCTTTGTACATGGCATCCGCATGTCGCGTCCCGATGTTGTGCGAGCAACGCTTGCGCTCGTGGTCGATGAAAATTCGATCACCAACCTTGTCACGGCCGTGTCATCGCTCGGACGCGCAATGGCGGATTCAGGGATATTCCCGGACAAGCCTGCGCTCCCGGCAACGGAAAGCGACTGCACCTATGAGTGATAGAATTGCAATGAAGGGCAAACTGCCACCCTCTGCCATCTCGACTATTGAGACGGTTCGCTCGGTGCGACACTGGAACGAACATCTGTTCAGCTTCCGGATCACGCGCCCGGCAAGTTTCCGCTTTCGCTCGGGCGAGTTCGTGATGATCGGACTTGATAGTTTCAGAAAGCCAGTTCTGCGGGCCTATTCGATTGCCAGTCCGGCCTATGACGATGAGCTGGAATTCCTTTCAATCAAGGTTCGCGACGGCCCGCTTACGTCGCGCCTGCAACTGATCCAGCCTGGTGACCAGATTTACCTTGGTCGCAAATCGACAGGGACGCTTGTCGCCGATGCATTGCTTCCGGGCAGCCGCCTGTTCCTCCTTTCAACCGGTACGGGCCTTGCCCCCTTCCTGTCGCTGATCCGCGACCCTGACATCTACCAGCGTTTCGGGCAGATCATTGTCGTCCATTGCGTGCGGCAGGTGAGCGACCTTGCTTTCCGATCCGAACTCGAAAGTCATCTCGCCGATGATGTGCTGGTGCGCGATGAGGCGCTGCTCCAACTCCAGTATGTCCCAACCGTCACGCGCGAAGATTTTCGCACGCAGGGGCGTGTCACCACGCTGATCGACAACGGGTGCCTGTTTGACGGGGTTACCGGCCCGCGCCGTCTCGACTCCGCAACCGACCGCGTAATGCTATGCGGCAGCATGGCGATGATCCGTGACTTCGCGAAGCGCCTCGAAACCGGCGGTTTTACGGAAGGCTCCAACGCCAAGCCGGGCCAGTTCGTCATCGAACGCGCGTTTGTGGATTGAGACAGTTCTTAAGTGATCATTCATCAATTTGAGGCGGCTTTGTCGGCGGCTTGGCCTAACCTTCTCATCGCCCTCGCCCGTGATCTTTGGGCGGTCGATCAGGTGCAGGCTCATCCGCTTTGCTTCGGCCAGCCGCAATTATCCGGGCATGATGTGCCGCAAAAGCTTCGGGCGTGGCATTCATACCCTGATGCTTGTCGAGGAACGCGCGAACATCCTTGGCAAGCTCCTGGTCTTCCGCTTGTCCGGTGGTGTCCAGCGCATCGGCGGCTTGCTCATATGCACGGCGTATCTCTTGCCAGCGGAATGTGCCGGCTGCGATGAACGGCGGCAATTGCTCCTGACCTCGCGCAACCGCGATGGCCTGCTCGTTGGTGCGGCGGTCGGATTGGGTAATCTGGCGACTCCCTTCGGTTCGTAGCCGCGCCCGCAATTTGACCAACGCCATGCTCGATCCGGCGATCCCTTGCGCGCGCGCCCGTCTCGGCGTTGCCTCGGCGGCAACGCCGCGTGCGCGCAACTCGCGGGCAAAGCGTTCGCGGAAACGATTGAGCTGAACCGGACGGGGATTGAACCGAGTGCGATCCAGACCCTCTGCCTGAACCGTCAGATGCACATGCGGGCGCGGCGTATCGGTGTGGAGGGCCAGGACATAATCGTGATTGTCGCTCAGCTCGGCATGGGCCAGTGCGCGGACGGCTGCCAGCACTTTATCAGGGTCGGTGCCTTCGGGCATCGAGAAGATCAGCGACACCGACGACACCGTTGGCCGCGACCGCCATTGGAGCGTATCGCTCCACTCCGCCGCGCGTTCGGTAATGGCTTCCTTGGCTGTAAGGATTTCGCCGTCGCGGTTTTCAATCTCCACGTCACCCTTGCGCCCGATATACTCAAGATGTGCTTTGACGTGGCTGCCGCCCCGTTGGCGACCTGTGACCTTGACCACCACCTCGGGCGCTTTGCGCACGATCCGCGCCAGCTTGGCTCGCGCTGTCGGGCCGGTGGCAATACCGTAACTGGCATAGAGCGGCACGCGCGGCGTGCTGGTGGGGTCATGGATATAGCGCACCCGAAATGCCGGTCGGGTCGCTTCCCACAAGGCGGATTCCAAACCCATCAATCCACAACTGCCCAGTAGCTCGCATCGCCGCGCATGGCATCGCCAACGGCTGTCACTTGCTCGGAGATTTCCATACGCATGTCAGCGATGCGCCGCAGCTCTGGTTCGATCTGCTTGTCACCAGTTTCGAGCATCGACGCATTGGCGGCTTTCATCGCCTGATTGAGATTGCGGCCGATACGCAGCAACTGCATTCTGATCGGCGCAAGTTCAGCCAGCAGCCCGTCATCGACCCGCGATTTCAGCGCGAGGTGGCGGCGCACCAATGCCTTGATCCAACCGGCGCGATCGGTCGAACGCTGCGCCGCCCGAACCTCGATCACGGCGATCTCGACATCGGTAAATCGCAGCGAAACACGATTGCGCGCCGCGCCCTCGGGGCGGTCGATATGGGGGCGGGCGGCGCTCTCGCGCACCATCTGTTCGATCATCTGCCGCAACAATGCGCTTCGTCCGCCACGACCGACCGCGAACCTGTCGAACGCCGCAAGCGCATCGGCGTCGAGCCGGATGGTGAGCGTCGCTGTGTTCGGTAGTGGATTTGTCGCCATCAATCATGCCCAGTGAAACACGGGCAATGTAAGACAACACGCGCCGCTAGGCATATCCTGCATTAAAGACAAATCAGACAAACCCCCTAAGACAAGCGCACCCAAAGCGGGTTTTTACTTCTGACAATAAGGAGCTTTGGTTGCGCTTGGGGGTTTGAGTTTTTAGGCTGGATGTGAAGCCTTGCTTCCCAAGCGGGCTAAAGATCGCCGGACGATTTCATGCTGACGGCTGGCGGTCGCGCTCCCCCATTCGGCGATCTCGCCAAGTGTGCGACCGCAGCCGGTGCAGACGCTGGCGCTGCGATCCAGCTTGCAAATTTCTTTGCAGGGGGATGGCGGGCGCTGCCATTGGGTTCTGTTCCGAGGCAAATTTGGGAGGTCGCTAACCGTTGCTAGCCAATTGTGCTGCCATTGCTTTGAACTTCTCTCGGCGATCCAGAACGAACAATTGCTGGGTGTTCAAAGGGCAGATTTTCTTGTCACAGTTGAGCGGCGGTTCCCAACGCCTAATCAACTCGCGCTCATGTTGGTCTGGGTTATCGTTGAGTTGAAATGCAACGCTGAGGCTGTCTTCCATCCATTGGTCGAGTAGCTGCTCTGATCCCTTGTCGAGTTTGAATGTCGTTGTCCCGGATGGTTTGCGGATGAGGATCGGTCGCAAACCCAGTTGGTCCGCTAGCAATGCTGAAAGGCTACGACGGGGCGAATGACCAGCAGTCTTGCCTTTGAAGTGACACCTTGCCGCCAGTCCCCGTGCGCCTTGTCCCAATCCGACATAAACCAAACCAAACTCGCCCGGTCGCACACTTGGTATGGTCGCACCTTCGTGAAGGAACAGCGCATAAACGCCAGCCGAATTTGGATATATCGTCTGCCTGTTGGCAGCTCGGGGCCAAGCAGAAAGGTTCAAGTCAGTCATGCGCGCCAACATCGCAGGTGAGATGGTCGCAATCAAGGTAAGTCCGCGATGCCTTCGTGGCAGGCGCAATTCCGTAAAATGCCAGCGCGGGCGTGCCCGATCCGAAACAACCAGCACGACGAAGCCCCGCCCGGCAATGCCGGACGGGGCTTGGGTGCGGTCGTCAGTTGCCGTTCGAGGTGCGGGCGCGTG
>CAZQBS010000071.1:0-6477 GCA_964591835.1 uncultured Sphingorhabdus sp.
GACACTTGGGCGCATCCCAACGCTTGGGCACCGTTCAGTTTGATCGGCGATGGGGGTGCTGTCAGTCCAATCGCAACTCGTCACCGATCGGCGCATCTGTCGCTAGGCTGGTTAGATTTTAGGCCATGAATGATTGCCACTCGGCCAGGGCAGCTGAGCGGCGTGTTTTGTATGTCTGGCGATCGACGAGGTGGCGCTCCGAGTTGAAATGGTTGTGGACGTTGGCATGGACGGAAGCGAACTTTTGTAATGATTTAATCTGCCGAAATCGCAACATTGCACGCTCTCGTCTTCGGAACGGAAGGTGGCTGTTCGCGGCTCGGTTATTGAGCCATCGCTCCATCTCCCGCCGGTCCAGGTTGCGCAGGTCACGCATTGCCGCAGGGTATGATTTGAGACCATCGGTTACGATCACTTCAACTCGGCCATGCCGCTTCAGCGTCTTCTTCAGGAAGGTCAAAGCGGCAGATTTATCCCGTTTCTTCGTGACGTAGCTCTCAAGGACCTCACCTTCGTGATCAACGGCTCGCCACAAATAGTGCCGCTCGCCGTTGATCTTTACGAACACCTCATCAAGGTGCCAGCGCCATTGGCGATAGCCGCGCATGCGGCTATCGCGCTGCCGCCGAATGTCAGCCGCAAACATTGGGCCAAACCTATTCCACCACATCCGCACCGTCTCATGGCAAATATCGATTCCGCGCTCGAACAACAGGTCTTCCACGTTGCGCAAACTTAGCGGAAACCGGACGTACAACATCACGGCCAGGCGGATGATCTCGGGCGACGAGTTGAAATATCGAAAAGGGGTGGCGGGTTTTTGAGGTATTGGCATGACCATCGCCTTACTCAATCCGCCTCACTTTTCAATCGGGTTCGTTTGCTCTGACAGCACCGCCCTCATTAGTGCTGCTTGCTAGGTGGGGGCCCTGTGTGACATAATCCGTCCTAAGGAGGGAACGCTAAATGCTGCGATTGCCATTTCGAAAATCCCTAGCCTGGGCGTCCTTGGCTTTTGGCTCCCTAGCCAGCGCTCCCCTTTATGCAGAGACACTAGAAGAACTCGATGCGCTGTCTAATCTATCGGCTGATGAAGCGCCGGGCATTGCCGCTGCGCGCGAGCAAGCTGGTCGAGGCGAATATCTCGAGGCACTCGCCACACTAGAACGTGTTCTGGCAGCCCACCCAAAGTCGGGTGAGGCGCGCCTGATCCACGCGATATACTTGTGCAAGATTGATGATAGGCGCGGTGGACTCGTCGAGATCGGAAAGCTCAAGACCGAGGATTATGAAAAACAGCTCCTGACTGACGCCCGCGCCATGTGCGAACGCACCGAGGAGGATTGAGAAAATGCGCAAACCTGACGGCCTGTTCGCCTCGCTGATCGCTGGCAGCATCGTCCTATCGTCATTGGTTGCGAGCCCTTCTGCAGCCCAGCAGGTCGAAGTTGGCAATGCCGCGACGGTCGTTGGCGACGTCAAAATAAGTAATGCCAAGATTACCAAGCCGCGCAAGATAGAGCGGCGACAGCGCATCGCATGGGGCGATCTGATCGACACGGGCAAGCACTCGCAGATGCAAATTTTGCTACTCGATCGTTCGAGCTTTGGCATCGGCGCCCGGTCGCAAATCAGGATCGATCGGTTTGTTTATGACCCCGGCAAGGAACGCTCGTTCGTCGGTTCTTTTTTATAGGGTGGCATGCGTTTCTTCTCGGGGTGGCTGGACGGTGTTTTTAGCGCCCATCTCGAAACTCCCGCCGGGCGTATCGGTATCCGCGGCACTGCTCTCGATCTACTGGTCGGTAAAGAAGCTGAAAAGATTGCCAAGGACGAGGATTTTGTGGGCAAAGTGAAGAGCGACAAAGATGAGGCGACGCTGGTGGTATTGCGGGGGCCAGGTGCAGGAACCGAAGGTGGTCTGAAGCCCGGGCTCGTCGAAGTCGAGGGCGGCGGAAAGACCGTTGTGCTCGATCAGCCTGGCCTTGCAGCCTATATCCCGCGTGCAGGCGCACAGCCAATCGGACCCTTCTTCATTTCAAATAAGGGGCTTTCAAAGGTCCAGGACCAACTTGCACCCGAAGTTGCCCGCGCGGCGGACGGCGGCGGGTTGCTCGGGAAATTGATTCCTGCGGCTATCGGCGCGGTGGCCCTTGGTGTCTTGCTGAGCGGCGATGACGACGACGGTGCAGTAAGGCAACCCACGGCGGAGACTAACGATAACAACAGCACAGTCGGCGGTCCGAATAACCCGATCCCCTGATACTGATCAGCGCCGCTATTTCTGCCCCGCTATTTCTGCTTAGCCTGAAACACGCCGTCCCAGCTTTCGCCTGGCTGGTTGTAGCGAAGCGCGGCGATGCGTTGGCTGAAGACATCGTGCAGCCCAGATATCCCAAAGGCCGCATATTCCGAATATCCTTTGGCCAGTGCAGTAGCGGCCTTGTCCCATTGCTGCGCCCGATAGGCCTCGAGCATGGCGGCATGGGAACCGGCCAGTCGGGCAAAATCATTCTGGGAGAGCAGTCCTTCATCGCCGAGCAGCGCAAATATCTTCTCGCTAGCATCGCGCCCCACCACGCGCACTCGGTCTATTTCTAGTATCGCAAATCCTTCAAGCCTTTCGGCAAGGGCGTTCCCGACGATGATCGGCACGCCATATGTCTTGGTCAACCCTTCAAGCCGGGCGGCCACATTCACCGTGTCGCCGATCAGTGAATAGGACAGGCGTTGTTTGGAGCCCATGTTGCCGACGCAGCACAGGCCCGAATTGAGGCCGATCCCGATTTTCACCTCGCCGGGCCAGACGACGCCTGCGCGATCGGGCATGGTCCGGTTGAGCTGCTCAGTCTTTGCGATCATTGCCAGCGCCGCACGTGCAGCGTTGCGGTGATGGTCGGGATCATCGAGCGGAGCGTTCCAGAATGCCAGAATTGCGTCGCCGATATATTTGTCCAGTGTGGCCCTCCGCTCGAGAAGGATTTCGCTCATCGGGGTGAGAAAACCGATCAGGAAATCGATCACCTGCCGCGGGCTATAGCGTTCCGAAATACGCGAGAATCCGCGAATGTCGCACATCATTACGCTCATGTCCCGCTCCTCGCCGCCAAGCTCGAGCATTCCCGGATCGGCAGCAATCTGCCGTACGATTTCAGGTGAAAGATATTGGTCGAATGCGGCGTGGATGTAACTGCGCTGGCGTTCCTCGCGGTAGAACACCGCCACAGTCTGCACTCCATAGATCATCGCGAGTGCAAGCGCGGGGTAGGTCGGGTCGAGCAAGTAATTTGCCTGCGTAAATGCGAACCAGCTTCCTGCCGCAACCGCTCCTACACCGATCAGCGCCGCCAGCGCTCCCTTCGCTGCGCCAAGGCGCGGGAGTAGCAGCGCTAGAATTCCGCCAAAGATCACAACGAGCATCAATTCGAGCCCAAAGGCCCAGTCGGGTCGTTCAATGAAATGGCCGGAAAGGATTTGTTCTGCCGCTGCGGCGTGCACTGTAACGCCGGCAATCCGATCGCTGACCGGCGTGGAAACCAGATCCTGCAAGCCCACCGCGCTACCGCCGATAAATACGATCCGGCCATCCACCGCACGAGCCAGAGTATCATCGGCCATCACGCCGGTTATGATCTGCCAGGCAGGGAGCATCTGACGCGAGCCCTGCTTGGGGAAATGCACCCACATCTCGCCTGCATCATTTACCGGGATTTCCTTGCCGTCCAATCGCACCGCTACCGCCGCGCCTGGAGCCGACGACGTCTCACCGCTGCCATCGCTCGCCACCAAGTTGGGCGACCCTGCTCCGCGTGCGACCCGCACCGCTTCCAGCGATAATCCAGGGACCAATGTCCCCCTGTGTATCGCTACCAGCGGGACGCGGCGCACAATGCCGTCGGGATCGCTTTTGAGGCTGAGGGAGCCATTGCCGGTAGCCGCCGCCTCGAGTTCTGGCAACGGCTGCAGGGAACCTGCATAACTTTTGACATTCTGCACCGGAAGCGAGCCGTGCAATGTGAAGTTCGCCTTGGGTTCGACGGCGCGTCCGCGTTTGCCAGCTTCCAGGAAGAACCCGGTGACAACTGGCACTTTACTGAAACTCTCGGCGAGGAGCGCGTCGTGGCTGGGCAACTGGGCGAACGCTGCGCCCAATGCTCTGCTCAATTCCCCGCCGCGCCTCATTTTCTCGTAGCGCGCAGCGATTTCGTCGGGCGAGGTACGGTCGGGCTCGGAAAAGACGATATCATAGACAACCGCTGCCGCCCCGGCCTCGCCCAGACGGCGGGTCAGCTCGGCAAGATCAGTGCGCGGCCATGGCCACTGGCCAAGCCGCTCAATCGACTCTTCGTCGACATCGACGACCGCAACCGGACCTTGACCTCCGTCTGCTCGCGGTGCCGCGACCTGATAGGCATCGAAAATCTGCATCCTAACACGCTCAAGTGCACCGGGATTGGCGAGCTGCAGCAGTATGACCAGAGCTAGCGACACGAACCCGGCCAAAGCCGGACCCAATTTTCCTAGCCATTGCATAATTGCCGCCATTGACCCCCTCCGGTGCAAAGACAGACTATCGTCGAATGCGGGCAGAAACAAACCCTGAATTAGATAGTCAGAGCAAAGTGCTATCAAGTGTCGAGCAATAACCCTTTGATTGAGACCATAGGGGCACGCAAACAAACGGATAAGGCGCGACTATCACTCAAGGTGCTGTCAAAGCAAATGCACCTGATTGAAATCGCGGGCTGAACGGGTAGGGTAACCTTATCCTTCGCAAACATCGGGTGCGCCGTTGCGCAAAGCACCGGGCTTGCGCTGGATCACCGCCAGATAGTGCCGCCAGTCATGTATGATCCGCCCGGGCAGATGATGGGATCGTGCGATGATCCGGCCATGCTCGCACAGGATACGGCCCTCGGCGGCGATGACGATCCGGTCCGGGTAAATCCGCAAAGACACAGGCCGGTTGGCAAAGGATGCCGGCACAGAGTACCCATGCGCTTGCGGGACTTGAAATCGGAGCGGGCAAATGGGCGGATGATGTGCGCAGTCGAAATGCTATGCTGACCCGAGAGGATTTTTCCGTTCATTTCTGGTGAAGTCGGAAGATGTTCGCGCACTGGCATCCGCAGCGTTCAAGGCTCAAGGATTTGAATAACGAGAATCGCAGAGGGAGAGCCGCCGCTGACATTAAAAAACAGCAGCTCTCGGCGAGGTCAGCCCACAATTGAGATGTCTGCTTTTCAGCGGCAATAACCAAGCGTTCTGACCGGCCTAAACGGCAGCTATTCATCGATCCACGCACAGAAGCGGATAGTCGGTTCCCGGCCCAAAAACTGCCGTCGAGTAACAGGTGTACCTTTCTCCCGGCCATTCCGGTCAAAGGAGAAGTGTAATGGGTATTTCTAATCTCGATCCTGGTGCGCATGAGCGTAGACCATGGAATGTTGGAAGCCTGGTAGGCGCTAAGCGTCCACTCAAGCCCCGCGATGTCTGGGCAATTCGTTTCTTTCTCGGCGAGCACAGACGGATGCGCGACCGAGCGCTGTTTGATCTAGCGATCGACAGCAAGTTGCGAGGATGCGACGTCATCAAATTAAAGATTGGTGATGTCGTGAGCGGTGGCAGTATCCGAAATCGCGCCACTGTCGTTCAACAAAAGACCGGTCGCCCCGTCCGATTTGAATTGATGACAGATTGCCGCAAGAGCCTGCTAGCATGGCTTCAGCGGCGCGGCGGGTCTTTGGACAGTTTCGTTTTCCCGAGCCGCGTTAACTGCCTCCGGCACCTGAGCGCCTGGCAATACGCACGTCTTTTTGACGAATGGGTGTCAGCGATTGGACTGAACGCGAGAGAGTTCGGTTACTGGGGCACAGCAAAATAGAGAACACGATACGCTACCTTGGAGTAGACATCGACGATGCTCTCACCTTAGCTGAACGCACGGAAATATGAATGGTGCCCTTCGTACACTTCGAGGGGCCATCTCCGCCAAGCAAACCGCATGGCTGAAAATGGGCCGGGAGAGGGCTGTCTGCTCTTAGCGATGTAGAAGGTCAAGCCCAGTTCATTTTCGGTTTTGTGCATCCAAAATTCAGTTTCAACCGTTCCTTACGCGGGTATCCCATCACAAATAGAGGAAGCAGTTTCATGAAATCACTTAAACTCACATTGATCGTCGGCATGTCGGCGCTAGCCCTTGCTGCTTGCTCGGGTTCCGAGACAGCCGACACCTCTGCTACTGCGGATGACACGACGATAGTAGCTGATGACGGCATGGCTTCGAACAGCATGGCAACCGCTGATGCAGCGTCCGCTGCTGGTACACAAACCATTACTGCGATGGCGCAGGACAATCCTGATGTATCGACACTAGTCACTGCAGTAACAGCCGCAGGTCTCGGCGAAACGCTTTCGGGCGAAGGTCCGTTTACCGTGTTCGCGCCGACGATTGCGGCTTTTTCGAAGGTCGACTAG
>CAZQBS010000071.1:6487-11104 GCA_964591835.1 uncultured Sphingorhabdus sp.
CCACGAAGGCCAGCGTCTCGACGCGTACAGCGGACAAGGCGACGATCGCTGGCCTGATGAAGCCCGAAAGCAAAGCCAAGCTCGGCGAAGTACTCAAATATCATGTGGTCGCAGGCAAAGTCACTTCGACTGACCTTGCCAAGATGATCAAGGACGGAAACGGTACCGCGACCGTGAAGACAATGACCGGTACACTGAAGGCCAGCATGGACGGCGCGAACATCGTTTTGACCGACGGCAAGGGAATGAAATCGACCGTTACCGGGGCCGACATGATGGCGACGAACGGTGTTGTTCACGCGATCGACACTGTTGTAATGAAGTAACCTTTTTCCGAGTAACCGGTGCTGCTGCCCCCTCCACGGCAGCACGGGTTACACTCGGCTGCTCTCAATCCCCCCTAGCAGGAAAATCGAGAGCAACGGAATCCCGTCCAGCTTTGGGCGGGATTTTGTTTTGGCCGCACTTGAAGGCCGAAAGCATTGATCCCTAGGACGGACAACGTCTCCAGCGGTTCGCTCAGCCGCCAAGCGGATTGCCCGAGTGCACGTTTTGATTTATACCGATGCGGGCGGTATCGACGCATTGACGCACGGGAGATTTTCATGATCTTGGGTAAGTTCTTCATCACCGGTGCTTCGCTGGCATTTGCTAGCTCGGCTGTGGCTCAACCAGCAGATGAGGCCGCGTTTCGTGGAATTTACAAGGAACTTGTTGAAACGAATACTACCCTGTCGGCAGGAAGCTGCACGCTAGCAGCGGAGCGGATGGCTGCGCGGTTGAAGGCGGCTGGATACCGGGATGAGAACCTGCATATAGTTCCGGCACCCGGCAAGCCGAAAGAAGGTAGCCTAGTGGCGGTGCTCCCTGGAACCGACGCAAGGGCGAAGGCCATACTGCTTCTCGCTCATATCGACGTGGTCGAGGCGAAACGTGAAGATTGGGAACGTGATCCTTTTACCTTGGTAGAAGAGGACGGTTTTTTCTACGCCCGCGGCGCCAGTGACGACAAGGCGCAGGCCGCAGTATGGGTCGATACGCTGATCAGGTTTCGGCAGGAAAATTTTAAACCGCGGCGCACCGTCAAAATGGCGCTGACCTGCGGCGAGGAAACGGCGGGTGCGTTCAACGGCGCTGAGTATCTGGCGAGCCAGCGACGCGATTTGATCGACGCCGAGTTTGCATTGAACGAAGGCGCAGGCGGACTGCTCGACGCTCGGGGAAAGCGCATTGTGCTTAATATTCAGGCTGGCGAAAAGTTTCCGCAAAACTATCGGCTGGAGGTCACCAACCCCGGCGGCCACAGCTCCCGCCCGGTTAGAGAGAACGCCATCTACCGCTTGGCCGACGCTATCGTTAAAATCCGCGCCTATGATTTTCCTGTTCAGGTGAACGACGCAACTCGCGGTTATTTCAGCGCAATGGCCAAGCTCGTTGGACCAGACGAAGGCTCGGTCGCGATGTCCGCCTTCGGCGCCAACCCCGCGGATGTTCAGGCGGCAGCTACCCTTGCAGCGACGAACCCTGCTTATAACGCAATTCTGCGTACAACTTGCGTCGCCACTGTGCTCGACGGCGGTCACGCGACCAATGCGCTACCTCAGCGGGCGGGCGTTAATGTCAATTGTCGCATCTTTCCGGGCACCTCTGCAGAAGACATTCGGAAGGCGCTGGAGCGGGTCATTGCCGATCCGGAAGTCAAGGTGACGACACTCGAAACGCGCAGCCCAACCGCGCCCCCGCCGCCGCTAACCGAGCGGATACTAGGCCCAGCGCGCAAGGTCGCTGCCGAGGTTTTCCCGGGCGTGCCGCTTGTGCCCCTAATGGCTGCAGGTGGGACGGATGGCGCGTTTCTTACGCCGGTGGGCATCCCGACCTATGGCATCACCGCCTTCTTCCACGACGAGGAAGGCAGCCGCGCCCATGGTTTGAACGAGCGTATCCGGGTGAAGTCGGTAATGGACGGGCGAACCTTCCTGTACAGGCTGGTCAAGGCATATGCAGCCAAGTGACCCGCTCACTGGCGGCGCCGGATGCCAGCACTAGTGGCGGATTTTATATCGATTTAGACCGGCATGGACCCCTTAGAGCCACCATGGCCGTCGAAAACCTGCGTTTATCGTCGGTCATGCCATGTTTGCCGCCATGTGCCAGTTTGATCTAATTTTGGCGGTATAACCAAAAATGTTACAGCGCTCCAAAATCAATCGGCGCATGCCGGTCTAGCCACTGCGGCGCTTCGGGCATCGGGTATTTCAGGCCAGTTGAGCAATTGAACAATATTGTTTTGTCCGTGTGCGTCACCAAGCCGGATGCAAGCGCGTCATGGTAGGCGGCAAGCGTTGCTCCACCTTCAGGACATAGCAACAATCCATCAAGCATTGCCGTCTGCGATACCGCATTTGCGATTTGTCCTTCATCTACGGCCATTGCTTTGCCGCCACTTTCCCGCACCGCGCGTAGTATAAGGAAATCACCAACGGCCTTGGGAACCCGAATCCCCGCAGCTACTGTGTGTGCATTTTCCCAACGCTCAGCATGTTCGGCGCCGTCCTCGAACGCTTTGACAATCGGGGCGCACCCTGATGCCTGCACGGCGAACATCTTCGGACGTTTTGGCCCTATCCAGCCCAGCTGTTCCAGTTCGTCGAAAGCCTTCCACATACCGATAAGACCAGTTCCGCCTCCGGTCGGGTAGAAGATCGCGTCGGGCAATGTCCAGCCGAGCTGCGCGGCGAGCTCCAAGCCCATCGTTTTCTTTCCCTCGATCCGATAGGGCTCCTTCAGCGTCGAGAAATCGAACCAGTGCCCATTGGCCGCACCTTGGCCGACAATTACGCCACATTCATCGATCAAGCCATTTACGCGCCATACCCTAGCGCCCTGCATGGCTATTTCGCGAACGTTTATCTCCGGCGTATCCTCAGGACACAGCACAATTGTTTCGATCCCACACCGCGTAGCATAAGCTGCCAATGCAGCGCCTGCATTCCCGTTGGTTGGCATTGCGATGCGCTTGATACCCAGCGCTTTGGCCATTGATACCGCCATGACCAGTCCTCGCGCCTTGAACGAGCCTGTAGGCAACCGCCCTTCGTCCTTAACCAGTACATTTGTACCGCCTGATTTTGGTATGGGCACAAGCGGCGTCTCGATTTCACCCAGACTGACGATGTCGTCTGCATTTCTAACTGGCAGCAATTCTCTCCAACGCCATAGATCGGTTTCGCGACCTTCCAACTCAGCCCGCGACAAATGATCGCGGATTCCGGCAAGATCGTAACGGACGAGCAAGGGACGTCCCGCGCGCGAAAGGCCATGGATTTGATCGGCCGGATACAACTCGCCCGTAATCGAGCATTCCAGATGTGTTACAAACGACCTACGGACGGCTGCGATGTTGCTCGATATTTCCATTTATTCGTTCGCTCCGAAGTTTGCGATATTACGCAGGCAAGTGAGCAGTGCGTGCCTTCAGGTCAACTCTTTATAGTCTACGTAAGCACGAAGCTGTCGTTCGCGAAGCAACCTAAAAGTACCGAATTCTAAAGCAAAAAATAAGGGCGGACCGCCCTAGGCCCGAGCATCAACCAATTAAGATTGACGCCCGGGCCCAGTACCATTCACATTATGCAGCTCGCGACCAATCCACATTCAGCTTGGCCGCACCGACCTCCGCCGCAGCCATCAAGGTGTCATTCGCCAGATGGGCATAGCGGGCGTGCTTGCCACATTCACGTGCCCGAGCAGTTTGCCGACCGTGTAAAGATCGACACCAGCGCCTGCTTGGAACGAGGCAAACGTATGTCGGATATCGTGAATTCGGACATCGTCGAGCCCCGCCAGCTTCCGCGCCTCCATGAAAGACCGCTTGATGTCCGCGAACGGTAACAGCGTTTGGGGGTTGGGCAGAAGCCATGGACAGTCCGGATATCGACTTCGAACAGGCTGAATGATAGTATGGCGTTAGAGGGATCCATCATGTTCAGACTGCTGTCTCTGGTTTTAGGTATTGTTGCGCTTCCTGCACTCGGCGAAAACGATCACGCAGATCACAAATTGGGGACTGTGGTCTTTTCCGTCTCGTGCAATGCGCAAGCGCAGGTGCATTTCAACACAGCGACTGCTTGGCTACATTCGTTCGAATACGAGGAAGCAGAGCGAGAATATTTAGCCGCTGCTGATGCCGACAATGACTGTGCGATGGCGCACTGGGGCGTAGCGATGAGTAACTTTCATCCGCTGTGGGCTCCTCCAGCGCCCGCTGAAATCTTGAAGGCCAGAGCGGCATTGGAAAAAGCCCAGCGGCTTACGGTTAAAAATGACCTGGAGAGCGACTTTATCAGGGCGATTTCGACATTCTACAAAGATGCCGAAACTATCGACCATGGCACAAGGACGCTCGCCTTCGTGGATGCCATGGAACGCATTTACCGCAAACATCCCCACGATGACGAAGCCGCTGTTTTTTATGCTCTGGCGTTAATAGCCGCTGGGACAATCGATGCCGATGAAACTTATGCCCGCGAAATCGGCGCTGCCAAGATATTGAACGATGTGCTGGCCAGGAAACCCGATCATCCAGGCGTCGCCCACTATCTGATTCACGGTTATGAT
>CAZQBS010000071.1:11114-11842 GCA_964591835.1 uncultured Sphingorhabdus sp.
TCGCGCACTTGGCTTTGCCTGCCGCGCGAGTCTACGCGGGTATTGCCCCAGCATCTGCTCACGCCCAGCATATGCCTTCGCATATCTTCACCAGACGGGGCCTTTGGAAAGAAGCAGTAAAATCCAATCTTGCGGCCGAGGCAGCCGCGATTTCCTATGCAAAATCTCATAATATGTCAGGTGCGTGGGATGAGCAGCTTCACGCCATTGATTATCTTGCCTATGGCTATCTACAACTTGGTCAGACAGCAGATGCCAAGCGTGTGCTTGAGCGTATGCTGTCAATTCGGCGCGTCGACCCACCTAACTTCAAGGTGGCTTATACATTCAGTGCCGTTCCTGCGCGGTTCGCACTCGAACGACGAGCGTGGCGGGAAGCCGCTAATCTGGAATTGCCGCCGTCTGCAAAAGCGATTGTGGCTTGGGAAAAGTTTGGTTGGGCCACAGCAAATATTCACTTCGCCCGAGCAGTGGGTGCTGCTCGGTTGGGAGACGTTGCCGCCGCCCGTATCGAAACAGACAAGCTTGCTGAAATACGTAATCAGCTTGTTGCCAAGAAAGGTGAATATGATTGGGGCACGCAAGTCGAGATACAACGCCAGATCGCGGCTGCATGGCTGGCTGCTGCCGAAGGTGAAGCCGCTAAGGCGGTCAAACTGATGCGGCAAGCTGCGATACTTGACGAAGCGACTGAAAAACATCCGGTTACGCCTGGCTCGATCCTTCCC
>CAZQBS010000072.1:0-11743 GCA_964591835.1 uncultured Sphingorhabdus sp.
GCAGCGGCGGCAATGCCGACATAGGTTTCGTTGGCGGCAATCCGGATCGCGCCGATATCGTTCTTGGTGACCCCGCCACGGCGGCAGAGTAGGGGCAATATCCATTTCGGATCGGCATTGTTGCGCCGCCCCACGTTCATCTTGAACCAGACCGAATCGTCGAAGCCTTCACGGTGGCTTTCCTTCGCCCGCTCGGTGTTTCTGCTGCCGTCGTCGAGCATGTCTTCGGCTTGCGGCATTTTGGCGCGGTGGACGCGGACGAGGGCGGCGGCGATGTCTTCGGCTGACATCGTTTCGAGCAGCTTGGCACCCAGATTGCGGTCTTCGTCGTCGACGTCGACCGGAGTCATCAAGGTTTCAAGTAGACGGTCATGGTCCTTGGCCCGGATGTCGGCGGCGGTCGGGACCTTGATCCAGTCTGCCTCGATCTTGGCACCGCGAAGCATCGATTCGACTCGTTTGCGGCGCTGATAGGGTACGATCAGCACTGCGGTCCCCTTGCGACCGGCGCGACCGGTGCGGCCCGAACGGTGCTGCAAGCCTTCGGCATCGCGGGGCAGCTCGACATGGACGACAAGCGACAGGTTCGGCAGATCGATACCACGCGCTGCGACGTCGGTGGCAACGCAAACGCGGGCGCGGCGGTCGCGCAGTGCCTGCAAGGCCTGGTTGCGCTCGCTCTGGCTGTGCTCGCCCGAAAGTGCGACGACATTGAAGCCTCGCTCGGTCAGGCTGGCGTGCAGGTGGCGGACATTTTCGCGGGTTGCACAGAATAATATCGCGGTTTCGGCCTCATGCAGGCGGAGCAGGTTGACTACTGCATTTTCGATGTCTGGCGGGGCAACCGTCACCACCTGATAGCTGATGTCGCCATGCCCACGATCTTCGCCAACCGTCGAAATTCGAAGTGCGTCGCGTTGATAGCGTTTGGCCAGCGAGACGATCGACTTTGGCATCGTCGCGGAGAACAAGAGGGTGCGCCGTTCTTGCGGCGTTGCATTCAGGATGCCTTCGAGTTCCTCGCGGAAGCCCATATCGAGCATCTCGTCGGCTTCGTCGAGAATTGCGACCTTCAAGGCCGACAGGTCGAGCGCGCCGCGTTCGAGGTGATCGCGGAGCCGTCCCGGGGTGCCGACGACGATCTGCGCGCCTTGGCCCAGCGCACGCCGTTCCTTCGAGGCGTCCATGCCGCCAACGCAGGTTGCGATGCGAACCCCGGCCTTGGCATAGAGCCACATCAGTTCGCGGCTGACCTGCAAGGCCAGTTCGCGGGTCGGCGCGATAATCAACGCAGCGGGTTCGCGCGCAAGGCTGACCATGCCGCCGTCGAGGATTTGTGGAGCCATTGCGAGGCCGAAGGCAACGGTCTTGCCGGAGCCGGTCTGGGCCGAGACGACGAGGTCACGGCCTTCGGCTTCGGTAGCAATCACAGCGGATTGAACGGGGGTGAGCGTCGTGTAGCCACGCGCGGTGAGCGCTTCGTCGAGAAGCGGGGGCAGATTTTCGAATGTCATAAGCCGCAAGCCTTTGCGCGCTTTTTGCGGCAATGTAAATGCTGCACCGCACAATAAAACGACGCTTAGACAATGGTTTAATTTGGGTTATGTAACGGCATGGCCGATTCATCCAATCTCCCTCCATTTATGGACCCAGAGCAATTCACCAAAATGATCGAAGGCGCGGGCGCAGTTTCGACCGATCCATTGACGGCCTATCAAAAAGCGCTCGATGCCTGGGGGCAGGTGCTGGCACCGCTGGCCAAGGCGGGTCGCGACAAGATCGATCCCAAGGACCGCCGCTTTTCGGGCGAGCAATGGGAGCATCCGGTGTTCGATCTGGTGCGACAGGGTTATCAGGTGATGTCCGACTATATGCTCGGTGCAGCCGAGCAAATGGACAATATACCCGACGCTGAAAAAGCGAAAATCGGTTTTGCTATCCGCACGGTGGTCGAGGCGATGAGCCCGGCCAATTCGCCGTTCACCAATCCGGTCGCGCTGGAAAAAGCGGTCGAGACAAAGGGTGCAAGCCTGATGGCTGGGATGCAGCATCTGATGCACGATATGCAGCGCGGGCAGCTGACCCATACCGATCCGGAAGCGTTCACGCTTGGCGAGAATATCGCCGCGACGCCGGGTAAAGTGGTCCACCAAACGCCGCTTTACCAGTTGCTGCAATATGAGCCGACCACCGAGAAGGTCATGGAAACGCCGCTGATCATTTTCCCGCCATGGATCAACCGCTTCTATATTCTTGACCTGACGGCGGAAAAAAGTTTCATCAAATATTGCGTCGATCAGGGTATTACGGTTTTTGTCGTGTCGTGGAAATCGGCCGATGCGTCGATGAAGGATGTCATCTGGGACGATTATATCGCAGCGCAGATCGACGCTATCGACACCGTCCGGAGAGCGCTCAAGGTCGATGACGTTCATACCATCGGCTACTGCGTTGCCGGAACCACGTTGTCGGCGACGCTGGCAATCCTTGCGGCGAAGGGCGAAGCGGGCAAGGTCAGAAGCGCGACCTTCTTCACGGCCCAGGTTGATTTCACCCGTGGCGGCGAGTTGCTGAACTTCATCGACGATCACCAGATCAAGATGGCTGAGGCGCTGGCCTCGCCGGAGGGTTATATCGACGGGCGCTTTCTGGCGCTGACCTTCAACCTGCTTCGGGGCAAGGATCTGATCTGGTCGACGGTGGTCAAGAATTACCTGCTCGGTGAAGAGTATCCGGCGTTCGATCTGCTCCACTGGAACGGCGACGTCACCAACCTGCCCGCCAAATGGCACCGCGAATATCTGTGCGACCTCTACCGTGATAACAAACTGGTCGTACCGGACGCAATGGCGGCGCTTGGTACGCCGATCGACCTGACAAGGGTCAAAACCCCGTCCTATATCCAGGCCGGGCGCGAAGACCATATTGCGCCTGCCGAAAGCGTCTGGAAGATGCAGGATCATTTCAAGGGGCCGGTCAAGTTCGTGCTGGCAGGAAGCGGCCATATTGCGGGCGTCGTCAATCCGCCTGCGCAGATGAAATATCAATATTGGACAAACGACGCCAAGCCAGCGACTCTCGACGACTTCATCGAGGGGGCGACCGAAACCAAAGGCAGCTGGTGGCCCGACTGGATCCAATGGCTGACCGCACATGGCGACAAAAAGGTCGCGGTCAAAGGTGCGCGCGTTCCGGGCGAAGGGTCGCTTAAGGCGCTCGAGGCAGCGCCCGGGAGCTACGTAAAAACCCGCTAGAACAGACGATTTAGGTGAACGCTGAATGAACATCGCGTTCAGAAACTCGTCTCGTCCGGCGCTCGCCACTTCTTGCCCCTGATCGTTGACTCTTTCGGTCGCGAGGCTGGTTCACCACCTGTCCCGACACGAAAGGAATGAGACATGATCCGAGGAAATCGAAAGTTCACAACCGCCAATATCGCCATTGCAACAGCGCTTTTGTGCGGCAGCCCTGCGGCATTTGCGCAGGAAACCGTAACGACGCCGGAAGTGCAAACTGTAGCGCCACCGCCTGTGGTCGAAGCGCCCACGGCTGCGACCCCGACTGTTGCGCCACCGCTTATGGCCCCGACCATAACGCAACCTCCCGAAGCACCGACTGAAGCGCGTGAGCCAGCAAGGCAGCGTGACGCTGTGAAGCCTGCTGCCAGAGCTGCGGTGCGTGCGGCTCCAGCGGCAGCGCCTGTTTCCGCCGCTCCGGCTAACGAGCCCCAGGTCTTCAATGCGCCGGTTCTCGACGAAACATCGACGGTCACGTCTACTGTCGAAGATACCGCCGCTGTGGCACAGGTCGAGCAGTCGGCGGCTACGCCGATCGCCGATGGCACGAGCGAAGACTGGATGATTTACGGCGGTCTGGCTGCTGCGCTTGGCTTGGCAGGGCTTGGCGGCGTGCTGGCTAGCCGTCGTCGCCGCAACCGTGTTTTGAATGAGCCGACGTTATTTGTGCCCAACACCGCTGTCGCTGCGCCCAACCCGCGTCCGCTTCCGGTCCAGCAAACTGCGGCACCCGTGGAACGTTTCAGGGCACCAATGGCTGCGCCGGTTGCAAGGCCGAGCTTTGCTGACGCGCATTTGCCGCCAGTTACCGATCCTCTGTTCGCGCATCGTCCGGTGCTTGGTCCGATTACCGATCCGCTGTTTATGCACGAGATGATATTGCCACCAGTAACCGATCCGATGTTCGCGGACACCGAACAATATGTCGGTTCGTCGTCAGCGGGAGCGGCGTTCGACAAGCGCCGCGACTGGCAATCCGCATCGAACGGCGAGCGCAAGCCGCTTCACGAGTTCGAACCTGCCGAATAAAGTTTGATCCCCTCGGGTCAAACAGAAAGGGCGGTCTCTCTCGAGGCCGCCCTTTCGATATTTGTAAGTGGCAAGAAGCCGATTACTTGACTTCGATGGTACCACCAGCAGCCAGGATCTTCGCCTTGATTTCTTCGGCTTCGGCCTTGTTCACGCCTTCCTTGATCGCCTTTGGCGCGGACTCGACGAGAGCCTTTGCTTCGGTCAGACCAAGCTGGGTGATCGCACGGACTTCCTTGATGACAGCAATCTTGTTGCCGCCGTCGCCGGTCAGGATGACGTCGAATTCGGTCTGTTCTTCAGCAGCGGGGCCAGCTTCGGCAGCCGGTCCGGCAACGGCAACAGCCGCAGCGGCGCTAACGCCCCATTTTTCTTCCAGTGCCTTGGCAAGGTCAGCCGCTTCAAGAACGGTGAGCTTCGAAAGGTCTTCTACCAATTTAGCAATATCGGTCATGTTAAAAACGCTCCAATTTCTTCATATATTGAGGGCCCGGTCACAGGTTTCTAAAGCCTGGAGCCGCCGCCGGTTAAACGATAATATTATGCGGCCTCTTTGGTGGCATAAGCCCCAAAAACGCGTGCCAGCTTTCCTGCCGGTGCAACAACGACCTGTGCGATCTTCGTAGCTGGAGCCTGTACCAGGCCGATCAGCTTTGAACGCAGGGCGTCGAGCGAAGGCAAAGAAGCCAAAGCCTTGATGCCATTCACATCGAGAACAGTCGCACCCATCGCACCGCCGACAATTTCCAACTTGTCGTTGGTCTTGGCGAAATCGACGGCTACCTTTGCGGCAGCAACCGGATCGGTAGATGTTGCGATTGCAATAGGCCCAGTCAGCAGATCGCTGATCGTGTCATATTGCGTGTCCTTGAGAGCGATTTTGGCAAGGCTGTTCTTGGCGACTTTAAAGCTTGCATTCGCGTCACGCATTTTCAACCGCAGATCGGTCGATTGAGCCACCGTCAGCCCGAGATTCCGGGTGACGACGACAACCGCCGACTGGTTGAAATTGGCGTTCAGCGCTGCAACCGCATCGGTCTTTTCAGAACGGTTCATGCATTACTCCTTATTCGGGCGGTACCGGTTGCCAAAACTGACGAACCATCACAGCCCAACACGAAAATACGAACCACCCTGCAGGGCGATCCGCGACTTCAGTCCGTGGGGAAGTTTCATGCCGGTTGCGCGACCATTGGGTCGGAGCGGATGGCGAAGGTGAGCGAATAACGCTGCACCTGAAATCTCTATCCCCGTCTAGGCTGGACATTAAGAACGGCAGATTCCGCTCACCAACTGTCTCGGACGGTTGTCCGGAAAGGCCGTCGCCTCGCCGAACGTCGCTGCCACTAGCAGGGTCGGGGGAAGAGTCAAGGGTTTGTCGGCGAAAAGGACCGTCATCCCAATCACGCCGCCAAATTTTTCATGCTAAGACACGAAGCCACAAAGGAGTGAACGAATCCGGCAATGCTGCCAGTCAACAAACACGAACTGCCGCTTTAAGCGCCAGTCTCTCAATCTTCAACTGAGCGTCCGATACGCGAAACGCCCGGCGGACGCCAACGGCTTTCACTTCGCAGCACCGAGTCAAAAGCTTAGCCCAAACCCATTATTCCGGACCCACCTTCACCTCATAAAACAACACTGCATCCCCATTCCCCGCAACGCTCGTCTTCCAAGTCGGCACACCGTCGATCTTCACGATACCCTTTATATTGCCGATCAACTGATACGGAATCTCGACCTCGATATTGACCGGCGAATTGCGCGCGTTGGTTACTGCGACCTTCCAGCGCTGGCGGTTCGATTTTTCGGCAATGCGGGTGACGGCCATCCGCACATCGCTTGAGGTGCCCACGCGTATTTCGACCTCGTCGCCGACGGCGCGGTCGCCAAGTGTTGTCTGGCCGGTGAGCAACGGGCCGTATTTGCTGTCCTCGAAAATCATCATCTGGCCTTGTGGCATCGGCAGGCCGAGGCCTTTTTCGGTGCGGTTCTCGCTTCGCAGCATCAACGCCATAGGCCTGCTTTCGACATCGGCATAAGTGACCGGTAGCGCGTAATAATGTTCGAATTTCGCGCCCGGCTTGACCAGCATTGCGACCTGCTTCTGCCCCTTGGCATTGACCGTGACCGGTTCGGGAATGCGGTATAATTTCAGGTCGCCCAGATCTTCCTGCTCGGCGATGACAACCGCGACCGGTGCCATCGACCCCGCTTTTTGCCTGCTGCCCGTAACCATGATATTTTCGGCCGCATCCATTGCGTAGGCAGGTGACGGCGGGGGTGGCATTGGGGGTGGCGGCGGTGGATAGGGTTCGGGATCGTAACCCAGCCGGAACGGCACCTGATGCGTTCGTTGCTGCGGCCAGCAGGTGATGTTGAGCGCGCCGCCGGTCGGTCTTGGCTGTGCACCGCGGCGCACCCGGTTGGGCTCGCCCGCTATCGCCATCGTGTTGGCATTGATGAAGCTCTGGTTGCCGCCATTTGCCAGGGTAAGCCATGCGAACATATCGACCTTGCCCTGACCTAGGGCATCGCGTTCCTGCACCTGCGCCACGTAATTGGCCTGCCAGTCGAAACCGGCGGCCATATAAGTGAGCGTCAGCTTTGCGGTGACCGCCTGGTTGCTGTCGGTGATGACCGACAGCGTTGGTTTGGCCGACAGGTCGGCGGGTAGACCGCCATAGCTCATCCGTTCGGGCAGCCCGGTGCAGTGAAGCGCCTCATAGCCTTCGGCGGTCTGCAATATCACCCCGCCGCTCGGGCCGGCGGTGATGAACGCCTCCTGCGTGCGCGCAACCCCGGTTGCGCGGCTAGTGCGGGTGAGCGTGACCGCGCGTTTCAGATAGGCGTCGACCAACCCTTGCGGACTGAGCAGGCGGGCATCGCGGTTCTTCTCCCTCACGCCCCTGGGCAGGCCGGTGACAATCGCGCTTTCCGGAAACATGCCCTCCGCTACGCCTTCAAAACGGACGACAGATTGCCCGGCGGGTATCGTCACGGTGCGTGTTTCGGTGATGAGCGCATAGCCGGTCGGCCAGTTCTTGTTGATCGGCGCATTGCCGTATTTCTGGCCGCGATAGACGGTGAGCGACACGGTTTCGGGCTCGGCGGACGTGACAATGGTTTGCGCGAGCGCGGGGGTGGGGAGGAGGAGCACCGCCAAACTGCCCAGTGCTTCGAGACGGAACTTCGACCCTTCGACAAGCTCAGGACTCAGCTCCTCCTCAGCATGAGCGGATTTAAACGTAAGCCCGCTCATCCTGAGGAGGGACTGAGCTTGTCGAAGTCCTGTCTCGAAGGACATCAATACCTGCTGTCGAAAGTGGCAGTCAGCGTTGCCTTGCCGCTCGCCGGTACCGGCACGCTCCATTCGACACGGTCGGCCGAAACCCGTTTGCCTTCCTGGTTTTGTTCGGTGATCCGGACGTCGCCCCATAGCCCCGACTGGCCGAAATCGACGGTAATCGCTTCGTTGCGGGCATTGGTGAATTCATAGCGCATTTTGGTGCGCCAGCGGCTGTTGCCGAGCCGCGTGCGTTCCTCGACCACGGTCTTCACCTTGACGTCGAAGGCGTCGCCGGTGCGGATCGACATTGCGCTGCCCATCGGTGTCGCCTCGACGCTGCTTTCACCGATGAACTGCGGGTCGCCGCGCTTGTCGCGCATATAGACGCGCATCGTTCCCGATGGCAGCTGGTCGCCGAGCCCGCCACCGCGCGAGGTCGAGAATTTGAGCACGGACGATGCGCTGGCGGCATCGTTGGTGGCGAGCCAGCCATTGTTGAATTCATAGGCCTTGCGTGCGGGCGCCGCCTTCACGTCGAGAAAACTGACCTGCTTTTGTTGGGCGTTCGATATCGTCGTGCGTTCGCTCAAGGGGTAGAGATAATAATCGCTTAGCCGTTCACGGTCATTGCTCTCGGTCCCCGCTTCGTCGATGGTGCCTGTGCTGCCATTCCCGCTCCATGTCTGATATTGTCGCCGTCCGCCGCCGTTGTTTGGATCGCCAGCGACCAGCAACACATCGGCGTTGGTGTAATCGGTGCCGGTATTGTTGGTCAGCGTGACCCAGCCCTGCACGTCGATGGTCTGTTTGGCATCGTCGAACAAGGTAACATAATCCGATGTCCAGCCAAGCCCGGGGGTCAAATAGGTCAGCGTCGTCGGCACCGTCCCGCCGCGCGATTCGAGCATTACCGACAGCGTCGGGCGCGCACGCAGGTTGGGCGGCACCCGGTCGAAGATCACCTTGACCGGCAGCCCGTCATCGCGCAGCACCTCGATGCTGTCACCGATTTGCAGGACAACGCCGCCATTGGCCGCGAGCACCTTGGCCCGGACGCGGGTCTCGGCACCCGTCGCCGGATTGGTGCGGAGCAAGGTGATGGTCTGGCCAACCGCCTTTTCCATCAGCTTGGCCGGGGTCAGCAGGTCGTAATCGAAATTCTGTTCGACAATGCCGATGCCGGGGCCGGTCAGCGTGACGGTTTCGGCGCGGATTTGCGCGGAGACGTCGGGAAATTCCTGTTTCGAGCGGCCCGAAGGCAGATTCATCCGGCGCGTGTCCTGAACCAGGCTCTGGCCGTTCTGGTAGATCGTAACCGCAACATCGCCTTGCGCGGTCGCCTCGCCGGGGATGGCTACGCTGGTTGCGGTCGGCGTCTGGGCGAGCAAGGGAAGGGCAAATGCGCTCCCCAATCCGAGTAGCAGCAATTTGCGCATTTCATCCTCCCTGTAACATTATCACATGGGATGAACTAGTTTTTGTGATATGACCAGAATATTAACAGCGACGAAGCGTTATTCCGCCGCAGTTACAACATCTTCGTCATTCGCCGACTTGGGCTTGCGGGCACGGGGTTTGCGTGCCGGTTTGGCCCCAACTTCATCATTGCCTTCCACATCGTCGAAATCATTGGCGATGGCGATCGACGGCGGCAGTACAGCCAGATCGAGGCCAGCCGGTTCGTCGGCCGCTTCTTCGCTGTGGTGACGGCGCGGCGTGCGGTTGGCGTTCCGGTCGCCAGTGTTCCGGTCATTCTGGCCGCGGTCATAGCGTTCCTGCCGGTCATTGCGGCGCGGGCGGTCCTGGTTATTGACATCGCGCTGCGGGCGGCGGTCTTCGCCGTCGGTGTCGCGCGCGGTTTCGGTGTCAGCGCTTTCGTTCGAACCCTGCTCGTCATAGGACGGCGCGCGGTCTTCGTTCTGCCAGTCGTCGCGGTCCTGTGAATCATCGCGCGGGCGGCGTTCGCCCTGCTGTTCCGTGCGCGCTTCCTGACGGCTGCGGAAATCGGCGAGCACGCGGAAATAATGGTCGGCGAACTGCAAATGATATTCGGCGTTGACGCGGTCGTCGTTGAACTGCGCGTCCTGCGCGAGTTTCTTGTATTTTTCGAGCATCTGGCTCGCGTTGCCGCGCGCGCGGTTGTCGATGCTGTTGTTGTAATCGAAACCGCTGCGATTGTTCTGCTGCTGCCGGCTATTATTGTTATTATTCCGACCGCGACGCCGGTTGTTATTATTATTCGGCTGGCGACTGTTGTTGTTATTCATAAGGGCTAACCCGTCCTCAAACTTTAATGTGTGATGCCCCTGAAACCCTGTTCTTTTCGGGTTGCGCCAAGGCTGTCCCAAGCCTTGTTTTCAATGCCGTGCGCTGGGGGGCGGCTTCGCGCAAATGCTGGAATTCAGGCATTTCGCTGCGATGCAACGACCGCTCTAGCGGTGAGTCCTACCGATTCCAAGCGAAAAGCGAAGGGCACGCGGATTTCCGGCCAGATCACGGCGCATTTCGGTGGATAACCCGGCTTTGGTTGCCAAATCGCTAACGTTTGTTGCCTGCGTGAACCCGATTTCAAATATCGCGACTCCGTCCTTTGCCAGCAGCGCAGGAATTTGCGGGATCAGCACGCGGTAGTCGTCGAGCCCGTCGACCCCGGCGAACAGCGCGCTGTGCGGCTCGTGGTCCGTCACCGTCGCGTCGAGTTCTGCATTGGTCTCGACATAAGGCGGGTTACACAGGATGAGGTCGAATTTGCCAAGGTCACCAGCCCATCCCGCCTCCATCCAGTCCAGCTGCCGGAACGCCGCGTTGTCCGCAAAGCCAAGCCGTTTTGCGTTGCCCTCGGCCACATTCAGCGCTGGCAGGCTGGCCTCGGTGCCGATGCCCAGCGCGTCCGGAAAGACCGACAGCGCCGCCAGTAACAGCGCCCCCGAACCTGTGCCGAGGTCCAATATCCGCGTTGGCCCGGTGCGCCCCGCAAAGGTCTCCACTGCCATCTCGATCAATGTCTCGCTGTCGCCGCGCGGGATCAGGACGTCGGGGGTCACCGTCAGCTCCAGATCCCAGAAGGCTTGCATGCCCCTGATATACGCCACTGGCTCAGCCGCTGCCCGCCGTTCGACCAGGATCGCAAAACCATCAGGCACCGCGAGCTCGCGCTGCCGCATCAGCATCTCGCTTCGTGACAGCCCCAGCGCGTGCGCCATCAATATCTCTGCATCGAGCCTTGCGGTTTGGCTAACCGGCTCCAGCCGCGCAGTCGCGGCGTGCAGCGTTTCGCTTATGGTGATGACCCGAGCACTCATGGCATTTGCGTTAACTCGTCGAACCGCCCCGGTCTTGCGTTATTTTGCGAACGCCTTGCATCCTTTTGCCCCTTCGCGCGTTGTTGTTGCTCACCATTTAAAAGGATGCGTTATCATGAAGTCGCTCAACCTGACCCTGCTTGCGGGACTGTCCGCGCTTGCTCTAGCGGCTTGCTCGGGTTCCGAGTCCGCCGAGACTGCCGCCGACGACACCACCGTCGTGCAAGACGAAACCGCCACCAACATGACCCCCGCTGTCTCGACCGAGCAGAATATGGTCGAGATGGCGCAGGGCAATTCCGACGTTTCCACACTGGTCTCTGCTATCACCGCTGCCGGGCTCGAGGAAACCTTGAAGGGCACCGGACCCTATACCGTGTTCGCGCCGACCAATGCGGCATTTTCCAAGGTCAACAAGGAAGCGATGGGCGACCTGATGCAGCCTGCAAACAAGGCGAAGCTGGCCGATTTGCTGAAATATCATGTCGTATCGGGCAATGTGAAATCGACCGATCTGGCCAAGATGATCAAGGACGGCGGCGGCACCGCGACCGTCACGACATTGGGCGGTTCGCTGAAAGCCAGCATGGACGGCGAAAAGATCGTGCTGACCGACGGCAAGGGCAATAAATCGACGGTGACCAGCGCCGATATGGTTGCCTCGAACGGCGTCGCGCACACCGTTGACGCGGTGCTGATGAAGTAAATTTGCCTCTCTGCGAATAAGGCTCGTGTCCTAAAATCCCCCTAGCAGGTTTGACGAGGACACACAGGAACCCCGCCCGGAAACGGGTGGGGTTCTTGCGTTGAGGCGGCCGTTAAAGCGG
>CAZQBS010000073.1:0-10885 GCA_964591835.1 uncultured Sphingorhabdus sp.
ACCGCGACGTTGTTCAACCTGGCTTTGGGCGTGTGGCTGTGGGGCAGCTACGATCCGGCGGCGGCGCAGTGGCAATTTGTCGAAAGCGCGGCGCTGTTCGGGCCGATAGGATGGAAGCTCGGTATCGACGGCATTTCGCTAATGCTCATCATGCTGTCGGTGTTCCTGATGCCGATCTGCATCGGCGCGAGCTGGCACGCCATCCAAAGCCGCGTTGGCGAATATATGGCGGCGTTCTTGCTGATGGAAACGCTGATGATCGGCGTGTTCGCGGCGCAGGATTTGCTCCTGTTCTACATTTTCTTTGAAGCTGGCCTGATCCCGATGTATCTCATCATCGGCATCTGGGGCGGGGCGGAGCGGATTTACGCGTCGTACAAATTCTTCCTCTACACGCTGCTCGGCTCGGTCGTGATGCTGATCGCGATGCTGTGGATGATCCAGTTTGCAGGGACGGCGGATATCCCGACCTTGCTCGCCACCGACTTCCCGGTCGAGGCGCAGTGGTGGCTTTGGCTGGCGTTCTTTGCCTCGTTTGCGGTCAAGATGCCGATGTGGCCCGTCCACACCTGGTTGCCCGACGCGCACGTTCAGGCGCCTACTGCGGGTTCGGTGATATTGGCAGGCGTGCTGCTGAAAATGGGCGGCTACGGCTTCCTGCGCTTCTCGCTGCCGATGTTCCCCGAGGCGAGCGCGGACTTCATTCCTTTGGTCTTCGGCCTGTCGATGGTCGCGGTGGTCTACACCTCGCTTGTCGCTCTGGTGCAGAACGACATGAAGAAGCTGATCGCTTATTCGAGCGTGGCGCATATGGCGATTGTGACCATCGGGCTTTTCACCTTCAACCAGCAGGGCATCGAGGGCGCAATTATCGTGATGCTCAGCCACGGCCTTGTGTCGGGCGCTTTGTTCCTGTGCGTCGGCGTGATCTACGACCGCCTGCATACCCGCGAGATCAGCCGTTATGGCGGGCTCAGCATCAACATGCCAAAATATGCGTTGCTGTTCATGCTGTTCACGATGGCAAGCGTCGGCTTGCCCGGCACCAGCGGTTTCGTCGGCGAATTTCTTTCGCTTGCAGGCGCGTACAAGGTGTCGACCTGGGCGACGCTTATTGCAACCACCGGCATCATTCTCGGCGCTGGCTATATGCTTTACCTCTACCGCCGCATCGCCTTTGGCACGCAGGTCAACGCCGATGCCGCAGCGATGTCCGACATGGACAATCGCGAGATGTGGTTGCTTGCACCGATTGCCGCAGTCGTGATCTGGATGGGCGTTTACCCTGAAAGCTTTCTCGCGCCGATCCGCCGTGATGTCGCGACGATTGTCGAGCGCGTCGAACGCGCGGCACCGGCGGGTGACGGCAAATTGAAAGCCGTCGATGCGACCACCGCGAAATACCGCGTCGGCGGCCATAGCGAAAAGAAAGCGGCTGCGGAGGGCCACAACTGATGGACCTCAACACTTCGCTTTTCCTCGTCCGATCAGAGGCCATAATCAGCTTTGCCGCATTAGCACTCTTGCTGGTCGCTGCATGGCGCGCCGAGGCCGGACGGTTGGTCTGCATATTGGCGGTTGCTGCTTTGGTCGGCGCGGGCGCTTATGCGGCGTATTTTATCTGTGCAGGCACCGATTCTACCGCATTCGACGGCCTCTACAGCAACGATGCATTCGCCAATTATGCCAAGATACTAATCTATATCGCCGCCGCGATTTCGCTGATGATCGCACCGCGGTTCCTTGAAAAAGCAGGCGCGATGCGGGCCGAATATCCGGTGCTGATCCTCCTCGCCTGCGTTGGGATGGGGATCATGGTGTCGGCGACCGATCTGATCACGCTGTACATCGGCCTCGAACTCAACAGCCTGGCCGCTTATGTGCTGGCGAGCTTTGTGCGTAACGACGGTCGCTCGGCAGAAGCGGGCCTCAAATATTTCGTTCTCGGCGCACTTGCCAGCGGGATATTGCTCTACGGCATGTCGCTGCTTTACGGCTTTACCGGCTCGACCAGCTTTGCTGCCATAGGCACCGCCCTCGACGGCGAAATCAGTCTTGGCATGATTTTCGGTATCGTATTCGTGCTTTCGGGACTCGCGTTCAAGATGAGCGCCGCGCCTTTCCATATGTGGACACCCGACGTCTATGAAGGCGCACCTACGCCGGTAACCGCGTTCTTCGCCAGCGCGCCCAAGGTCGCCGCCAGCGCGCTGACCATCCGTGTTGTGATTGAGGCATTCGGCAACCAGACGATGGTCTGGCAGCAGATCGTGATCGTTGTTGCGCTGATGTCGATCATCATCGGCGCGGCCGGTGCCATCGGGCAGCAGAACCTGAAGCGACTGCTCGCGTACAGCTCGATCAACAATGTCGGTTTCATCCTGATCGGCCTTGCCGCAGGAACGGAGCAGGGCGTCGCGGCGATGCTTGTCTATCTCGCTATCTATGTAGCGATGACTTTGGGAAGCTTCATCGTGCTGATGCAACTCAAAGGCCGTGACGGTGAATATCGTGAGACTTTTGCCGATGTTGCCGGACTGTCAAAAACCCGTCCTGCATTGGCCGCCGTCTTTGCGATTTTCATGTTCAGTCTTGCCGGTATTCCGCCGCTGTTCGGTTTCTGGGGCAAGCTAGTGGTATTCAACGCGGCGGTCGCGGCGAACCTCCTCCCGCTTGCGGTCATCGGTATTGCCGCTTCGGTGATCGGCGCTTTCTATTATCTCAAGGTCGTCAAAGTCATGTATTTCGACGAGGGCAGCGACGTGATTGCACCCAGCGATGACAGGACGCTGGTGTGGACCGGCGGCGCATTGGCGGTCGCGGTCTCACCGCTCGGCTATTTCGCCATTCCGGTGCTCGCTGCGCTGTCCGCACAAGCGGCAAAGGCGCTGTTCTGACGCCGATTTTTGAAGAAATCGCGCTCACCGGATCGACAAATGCCGATCTGCTGGAACGCGCGGCACAGGGCGCACCCGAAGGGCTGTGGCTGCGCGCTGCGGTGCAGGATGGCGGGCGTGGGCGGATGGGCAGGACTTGGGAAAGCCCTACCGGAAATCTCCTCGCGAGTACTATCGTTCGGATGCGTGCAAGCGACCCGCCCGCTTCGACGCTAACCTTTGTCGCGGCGCTCGCTGCATATGATGCCGTCCAACAAATCGCGCCCGAAGTGGCCGTGCAAATCAAATGGCCGAACGATCTGCTATCAGGCGACGGTGCAAAATTGTGCGGGATGCTGCTCGAACGCACCGGTGACGCGGTGGTCGTCGGCGTCGGCGTGAACCTTGTTTCGCATCCACAGGGGCTAGCTCGACCTGCCACCGACCTTGTCGCGCTCGGCACCCGTCCGCCGCATCCGCAGGCGGTGGTTGAAATCCTTGCCAATGCCTTTTCGATATGGCTCGATCGCTGGCGCATGGGCGGAATGCGCGGCGTCGCGCAAAGCTGGCAGAAGGTGGCTCACCCGATTGGTACCGCGCTCACCGTCAACATGCCTGACGGCGGCCTTGAACAAGGCCTTTATGCGGGGCTGAACGACGATGGTGCATTGCAGCTACGCTTGGCGGATGGGTCGATTCGTGCCATCCATGCTGGCGATGTGTTTCTCATTTAAGGACTGAGCGATGCTGCTAGCCATCGATACAGGCAACACCAATGTCAAATTCGCGCTTGTGGCTGCGGGCGGCGAGATCGTCCATCGCTGGCGCATTGCCACCGACGCGCGGCGGACGGCGGATGAGTATGCCGTTTGGCTCGATCAGTTAATCCGCATGGCTGGGCATGAGCGCGAAGACGTCACGGCAGTTATTGTAGCAACCGTTGTGCCGCGCGCTTTGCATAACCTACAACTGCTTGCCTCGCGCTATTTCGATTGCGAGGCGCTAGTTGCCGGGCGGGGACAGGTGGGGTGGGGTATCCAGCTGAAAGTCGATGAGCCGCAATCGGTCGGTGCAGATCGTGCTGTCAACGCCATCGCGGCGCAGGCAACGGCCGAAGGCGAGAAAATCGTCATCAGCTTCGGCACGGCAACGACATTCGATTATATCGGCCCTGACGGCTCCTATCGCGGGGGTAGCATTGCGCCGGGTGTCAATCTCTCACTCGACGCGCTCTATGCGGCGGCGGCGATGCTACCGCGCATTGCCATCGAACCGCCGCCTAATGACAGCGTTATCGGCACGACAACCGTTGGACAAATGCAGATTGGCATCTATTGGGGCTATGTCGCGATGATCGAAGGGATGATCGCGCGAATGAAAGCTGAAATCGGCAAACCAGTGACCGTCATTGCGACCGGCGGTCTTGCCATCCTGTTTCAGCAGCATGGCCATTTATTTGACCGGGTAGAACCGGATTTGACGCTGCGGGGGCTGGCGTTGTTGTATAAGAATAGAGACAAAACATAATGACTACCCCGAAGAACGAATTGCTTTTTCTCGCGCTTGGCGGGTCAAACGAGATTGGCATGAACGTCAATCTCTATGGCTGCCAGGGCAAATGGGTGATGGTCGATCTGGGCCTGACCTTTGCGAATGCCGAATATCCCGGTGTCGAGCTTATCCTTCCCGATCTTGAATTTATCGAGCAGCGCAAGAGCGATCTGCTCGGCATCGTGCTCACCCACGGCCATGAGGACCATATCGGCGCTGTCGCCTATTTCGCCGCAGAACTCGGTGTGCCGCTTTATGCAACGCCGTTTACAGCGACGCTGATTCGCGGAAAGCTGGTCGAAGAGGGCATCGACGATATCGTCAAACTGAATGTGATCCCGATGGAGGGGAGTTTTGCGCTCGGCCCGTTCGGGTTCCGCTTCAAGACGCTCGCGCACTCGATCCTTGAAATGAGCGCCTGCGTCATCGACACGCCTTACGGCAAGATTTTCCACACCGGTGACTGGAAGCTCGATGAAGAGCCGGTAATCGGCACGCCATCAACGGCCGACGAACTGACCGCAATCGGCAATGAAGGCGTACTCGCATTGGTGTGTGATTCCACCAACGCCTTCAACGCAGGCGACAGCGGTAGCGAAGGCAGCGTGAAGGCCGATTTGCTGAAGTCGGTTAACGCCGCAAAGGGCAGGGTACTGCTCACGACCTTTGCATCCAATGCGGCGCGGCTGCAAACGATGGGAGAAGTCGCGCGGGAGACCGGGCGCACATTGTGCTTTGCCGGACGCTCGCTGCACCGGATTATCGAGGCGGCGCAGGCCAATGGCTATCTCAAGGACATGCCCGAAACCGTCGACATGGACGCAGTCGACGGGCTGGCGCGGCATGAGGTGATGGTTGTGGCGACCGGCGGCCAGGGCGAAGCGCGCGCGGCGCTCGCGCGCATCGCCGAGGGCAATCATCCGGTTAAGCTGGAAGAGGGCGACACCGTTATCTTCTCCTCAAAGCAGATCCCGGGCAACGAAATCGCTATCGGCGTCATCATGAACAAGCTGGCCGAGCGCAATATCCTGACAGTGACAGAAAAGCAGGCGCATGTGCATGTGTCGGGCCATCCGGGGCAGCCAGAGCTGGCGGCGCTTTATGACTGGATCAGACCGGAGATATTGATCCCCGTACACGGTGAACGCCGCCATATGGCCGAGCAAGCCCGTTTTGCGCTCGGGCATGGGGTCAAGAACGCGCTTGTTCAGTCAAACGGCGATGTCGTGCGACTGGCCCCGGGAAAACCCGCGATTATCGGCAAGGAACGAACCGGTCGGCTCATTCTCGATGGCGATACCATTATCGCAGCGGACGGCCAGACAATCAACGAACGGCGGCGGCTTTCGTGGTATGGCTTGATTGCGGTGGCATTTGCTCTGGACGCGAATGACAAGCTGGCGGGCGATCCGCAAATCCGCCTTCACGGTGTGCCGATCGAAGCCGATATCGACGAGTTTCTGGACGAGGCAACCGAGGCCGCGGTCAAGGCGATCCGGGAACGCAAAGGCGATTTTGACAAGCTGCGGGAAAGCGTACGGCTTGCGGTACGTCGTGTCGCCACGAGCTGGACCGGCAAAAAACCGGTTGTCGAAGTGATGATTATCGAAACCGCATGAACTGGGTATCTATCATCGCGATTTATGCGCTGTTCTGGGTGCTGACGGCGTTCGTCATTCTGCCCATCGGCGTGCGCACGCATGAAGAATTGGGTCTGGAGAAGATCGCGGGACAAGCCGACAGCGCTCCGGGCAATTTTCGTCCGCGCGTCATCCTGCTTCGAACAACACTGCTGTCCGCTGCCCTGTTTGCGCTATATTATGCAAATTACGTCTATGGCTGGATCGATCGCCACAGCTTCGATTTCCTGATCAGCGGGTCGCCGAAAGACTAGTTGCGCAACCGCTCGATGGCTTGCGCCAGTGCCACGTAAAGCTTGCCGACATCCGATGAAAGTAATGTCACACCTATCGCGTTGCCATCGCGGGTCGACAGAAGCACACGCATCATCGCTTCGAAATCGTGGATGTAACGGTTAACATGTTCGCGGAATTCGCTGTCGTCGCCATAATGATCGGCAATTGCACGGGCTTCGCCTGCGTCGAGCAAGCGGACAGCGCGACGTGTAAATACACCCCGGTCGCCCTTGAGATAAGCGGCCCATGACGTGTCGGTGACTTCGTTCGACAGGATTTTAGCCACATCTATCGCAGTCGAATTCAGCGATTCGGTGAGCAGGACCATGCGTCGTGCAAAGCTGTCATTGTCGATACCGTCAAAGCCGTTCCGCGTTTCGGCAACGCGCTGTTCAATGTTCACCGTCATCTCGTCGATCTCGGCCAACTGTTCGGTGATTTTTCGAGTCGCAGCGGCAGACATCGAAATATTGCGCTCGATTGCGGTCTGAATCATATCGTTTAGATCGGCGACCTGAGCATCGACGGCAGCGGACAAAGCGGCCTTGTTCTGCTCGGACAGGCGCTCGGCAACATTGGCGAGTTCTTCGTCCATAATCTTGCGGCTGCTTTCGGCCGCCTGCTTGGTGGTCTCACGGACGCGGAGCAACGAGTTGACCAGCTTGTCATTGGCAGTATCCGCCATTTCCTCGACCAACGCGCGTGTTTGCTGGAGTGCAGACGCCAGCGCATCGGCTTGCTCGTGACGCGCGGCAAAATGCTCGTCGCTTTCCGACATCAGTTTTTCGACGCCGGCGCGCTGGACGTCGATCAGATGCTCGAGCGAGGTCAGCTTCGACAGCATGTTGTCGCTATGCTGGTCGAGTGCCTCGGCGTTCGACGCTGCAAGCGCAATTTGCTCCAGATTTTGCGCGAACCGGCCATCAAGCCGATCCATCGCGGCAGGCAGCGCCTCGTCGATTTCGCGATTGGCCGATTCGAGTGCGACCAGCAGCTTTTCGGACCGGTTAAGCAACTGGTCGGTCGTATTCTGGTTATTACCCAGCGCAACCCCGACTTCCCGCGTGCTTTCACCCAAGGCCGAAACAGCAAATGCCAGTCGCGCGGTCTGATCGGTGGCGGTGGCGTCGACATCGGCAATTCGGCCTGCACTTTCCTCTATATGCATCGAAATTCGTGCCAATATGTCGGAAATACGCAGGTCTTCTTCTGCGGATTGTTCGGTCAAACCGGCAATGCCAGCGCGCAGGGCGGCCAATTGGCTATCGAGCTTGATCCCGCTATCGGCAACCACCCGGTCGACCTCAGCTGACGCGGTGGCGACATTACGGGTCAACTCGCTCGACGCGTCGGCAAGCAACGTGGCCATTTCGCCGGCGCGAATTTCCGCCGAGCCGGTTGCCTCGGACAAGGTTGCGGCGCTTACGCCAATGGCTTCGGCCAATTTGTCGCTAGCCTGCTCTGCCCGAGTTTCCATGTCATCGATATATTCACGAGTCGATTTGCCCGCTTCGCCAACGCGCTGGAGTGCAGCGATCAGCGACTTGACCTGCAATTGCGCGCTGTTACCCGCACTCCCAATCTGGTTGGTTACGTCTTTTGCCGCACTGGTCACGACAGGCAAATGCTTGCGTAGCTGTTCGAGGTTGCTTGTCGCCGCGTTGCTGACAACTTCGAGAGTCTTGGCTTTTTCATCGCTGTCGGCAAGCGCTGCACCCAGTTGCTCCGCTGCGTCAGTCAACTGGCGCGCCGCTTGCCTCCCCACCGATTCGAGTTCGCGTGCGTTTTCCGCCAGAAAGGCCCGCGCCAGCGCAATCTCCTCGTTTACCGTCCGCATCCGCAATTCGAGCGCTTCGCTTTCGGTACGCAACATCCTTGCCGCATCACCGAAGCGATCGGCCTCTGCGCGGCTGTTGCGCATCATCAACAGCCACAGCACGGCCACCAAAAGTGCCGGAACCGCCCACATGCCGACGAGCGCAACAATCCGTTCGCCGCTCAATCCCGACCGTGCCTCGCCGAAATATGTCCAGCCAAAAAATCCGGTCCACGCGAGGGCCGTGAGGCTCAAGACGGCGGGAGCGACAAACGCTGTCCAGCGCCGCGTTTGCGCGACTTCGTCCTCGTAATATACAGGCTCCTCGATGCCCGCATATTCGGTATCCGTTTCTGCAAACAGATTACTTTCATCGACTCGGGTCGGACCCGGGGCAATTTTCTGCCCATCCGGTTCGTTGTCATCGGGCAACTGTCGGGTTAGCCCGACGATTTTCGAGTGCGTGGTCATGTCAAGCAGTTTACCATGTTTTTTCCACAGAGAAACGCAAACTTAACCCTGTTGATGCTAAGCACGTCGAATGTCTATGGATTATGGCTCTTTTGACACAGCATTGAAGGCGGCTGCCGGAGAGGATTCGGCGCTGATTGCCGAGTTGCGCGCCAGTTTTGTCGAGAGTGCCAAACGGCAGCTAAGCTTGCTTTCGCGGTCGCGGTGCGATGCAAACTGGCAGTATACGAGTTGGCGGCTGAAGGGATTGGCGGCAAGTTTCGGTGCGACGCGGTTAATGGCGCTTGCGGACGAAGCGAGTGATGGAGCCCCAGGCGACCCCGTCGTAATCCGCAAACTCGACAAGGCAATCGCGGAAATCGAGCATCACGACCTGCATTAATCGCCGGTCGGGCACAATCCACTTGGCAAAAAGATCATTTCGTCCATATCGGCCCCATGTCTTCGGTCGATCAAACTTATCAGCCATCCCGCGTTGCATTATTGTCGGCCGCTTCGGCAAGCGAGGGCGGGGCAGCGCTGCCAAACGCGGGCGAACAGTCAGTTTTGGCGCATCAGATTGCTGCGCTGCGCAGCGTCGGTGTCCGTAAATTCCTGATTGAGGTCGAAAATGTATCGGGTGCTTTGCTCGCTATGGCCGACCGGCTGACCAAAGCGGGGAACAGCGTGGATTTTATCCGGTTGGCTCCGGATTTGCAGACCAAATTGCACGGCAGTGACATTCTGATCGTCCTGGCCGAAGGGACATATATTGCCCCCAAATTGCTTGCGACTTTGCTCGAACACTCCGGTGCATTCATCAGTACAGTGGATGGTCGTACGGAAAATGCAGCGTTCGAACGCATGGACCTCAATACCCGCTGGGCAGGCCTCGGGGTCATACCGATTAATAGCGTTGCCAAAATCGGCGCGCTGCCTGAGGGCTGGAGCATAACCTCTTCGCTGCTCAGGCAGGCCATGCAAGACAATGTGTCGCAATTGCCGCTTAAACAGAGCTATTTGCAGGACGGCGACCTGCGCCGGATCGATTTGGCGGCGGACGCCGAGAAGCTCACTTCTGAAATAATGGCCAGACGGGCTGCTCGCGAACCGGGTTTTGTCGAGGCAAGGATTTTCGCGCCGGTGGCGACGAGACTGGCGAAGATACTCTGGCCGATAAGCGCACGCATTGCATTGTCCGATGGGGCAACGTTGTTGTTAGGTGCAGCGAGCGGAGCACTAGCGGGTTTCGGATTTGTCACAGGTGCCGCCGTTGCCGCAATCGCTGCCATGCTGGCGAACGCGGTCAGACTCGCGCTGGGAAATGCCGAGCAAAATCAGCGAGGACTGGATTTTGTCGAAACCGTTCTGTGGTTGTTGCTGGCCTTCGCATTGATCTTGGCAACCAGCACCGATGTGTTTCAATCGAGCGAAGGCCTGTTCGCCGGGAGCGTGGTTGCAGGACTGGCGCTGTTGGCAAGGCAGCTGCGGTTGCCGGATTGGGCGAAAAAAACCCTTCAGTCGCCGGCTTTGATTGTACTGTCGGTGATGCTCACTCATTCGATCAGTGGAATCGCAACGGCCGCCAAAGCGGTTGCAATAGTGCAGTTGCTATTGCTGATCGTGGCCAAATGGGACCACAAAATTCGTCCTTAAAAACCACTTCACGCTTAAAGACGCATTAACCTAAAATCCCTATGCTTCTGGCTGTTATCAGCATGGAACCGCACTTGGACGAATTGCCCGACAGCAAGCAGGATTTAATGACCGTTGGGGCAATACACGCCCGCGACGTCCATGCGTTATGCAATGATGTCGCGACCGTAATCTTTCCATCGGCCATTACACCACCAACCGAAGCGACGATAAGCGCGGTCACGGGCAAGTTGGTCGCTCTGGTTTCTGATATCGAAATGGTATTGCGCGCACGTTCGGAAATCCCGGCGCCCACTTTGCCTGGAATATGGCAGATTTTGGCACGATCAGGGTTTTTGCGCGAGCCGGACCTCATAGATTACATGCTTGCTCGAGTGGCGGAAGACCGTCTGGAGGCAAGACTATCCGGAAAATCACCGAAACTGACCGCGCAATTGCTCGATCATGCCGATCCGCATGTCGCGGAATCAGTTCAGGCCTTGTTGGCCGCAGACAGCCTGCACCGGCGCGCAAAAGGCCTGAGCCATAAGGCGTTGCGCCCGGAAATTTTGCACCAACTTTGTTGGCGGCTGGTCGCCGCAATCGAGGTGGCCGATGGCGCGCGCGACGCGTCTGTCGTA
>CAZQBS010000074.1:0-1522 GCA_964591835.1 uncultured Sphingorhabdus sp.
GCTATAGCAAAGCGCTTGGCCGCACGGTCTTCCTCCAGGTTGGTATCGATTATTGAGCAGGTTTTGGTCTCGTGAGGCCAGACTACGACGTTCGCCTTCAAGCCGCCGGATGAGCATTGGATAGATGCTAAGATGCTTTTCGCGCTCCGGCGGAGCGCGAACTCTTCGTTAGAAAGACTGTATGTCAAAACTGACCAAAATCGCGCGCGTGGCTGAACTGTCGGAATACGAACTCGGGCAGACGACAGTCGTGGCCTGCCAAGCCGACCAGCGCTTTTCCTATTGCCTTTATGTGCCGCCCGCGCTGAACGAGCCGGGAGCGCGTGAACGGGCCGCAGTGCTCGTTGCCGTCCATGGCAGCGGGCGCGGCAACCAGGCTATACGCGATGCTTTCATGCCGCTCGCTGATGCGCTTGGCGTTATTGTGCTCGCACCGTTGTTTCCTTGCGGCATCGTTGATCCGCTTGATCGCGACAACTATAAGTATATCGAGTACGAGGGAATTCGCTTTGATCTCGTCGTGCTTGCAATGCTCGCGGAGGTGAACTCGCGTTACGGCGTGCCCGTCGAGCGTGTGTCGATGTTCGGCTTCTCGGGCGGCGCTCATTTCGCACACCGGTTCCTTTACCTGCACCCTGAGCGCCTAGACGCGGTCTCGGTGTGCGCGCCGGGATCGCCGACACTGCTCGATCATTCGCGCGACTGGTGGGTCGGAGTTGGCGACCTCGAGGCACGCTTCGGTCGTCAGCTCGACCAGGCGGCCTTGCGGCGCGTCGCGGTTCACCTCGCGGTTGGAGCCGACGACACCGATACTCACGAGATCACGCACGCAACCGGCAGTCCGCACTGGATGACGGGCGCCAACGATAGCGGTGGCACGCGCGTCGAACGGCTAAAGATGCTCGCCGCAAGTCTCCACGCCGGAGGCGTTGCGGCAGAAATCGACATTTTGCCGGGCGTGCGTCACGAGTCCGGCCCGCTTATTGCTAGCGCGTCGGCGTTCTTTGAGCGCCGACGCGCCGAAGCCATCCAGAATCGCGCGGCGCATGTTTCGGCCTAACCGCCTCAAGCGCCGCTTGGACGCCGGCGAACGAGCGCTCGGCGCATGGTTGTTCATGGGCAGTCCGGCCGCGGCCGAGATTATGGCGCGCTGCGGTTTCGACGCGCTGATCATCGACCAAGAGCATTCACCGGGCGGCCTCGAGACGGGTATCGACCAGTTGCGCGGCGCGGCGGGCACCGACGTGACGATGCTTTGGCGCCTCGCGGATAACCAGCCGACGCCGATCAGGCACGCGCTCGACGCTGGCGCCGAAGGCCTGCTCGCGGCAAACGTAGAGACCGCCACTGACGCAGAACGCCTTGTGGATTCAAGCCATTATCCGCCGATCGGGAGCCGCACCGCCCATTTCACGGTGAGTCGGGCCGCCGGCTGGGGGGTGGACGCGACAAGTTATGCCGAGTCTATCAACGACAATCTGCTCGTTGTCGCAATGATCGAGTCGGCGCGCGGTGTCGCCGC
>CAZQBS010000074.1:1532-10592 GCA_964591835.1 uncultured Sphingorhabdus sp.
TGATTCAGGCTGTGATGAAAGTTGAAGGAGTGTCTACCCAGGCAAAATTGAATATGGTGTGGACATTGTTTGCTGCACTACCCCAGGCGGCGAGATTGCAACTTGCCGGAATCGCGATACCCGAAATCGCGCGCGTGCCCGGCATAGACATGCTGTTCTTGGGACCGCTAGATCTGTCGGCAAGCATCGATCGGCTGGCCCGCTACGATGATCCGGCCATGTGCGAGCTGGTCGATGAGGCGGAGCGTCGAACGATCGAGGCCGGCCTTGTACTCGGCGGGCCGACCTATCCGGGTGCGTCTACCGCAGCGTTGTTCGAGCGGGGCTATCGCTTTGTGACGATTGCAAGCGACGTCGCTCTGTTGCGTGACGGCGCTCTGACGGCCGCCCAAGCGGGATCGAATTTTTTGAACTTAGGAGAGCAAGCATGAAAGCCATTTTAATTCGCTGTATCTCTGTAGCCGGGCTCGCAGCCGCAGGTGTAATGCTTTCGGCTTGCGGCAGCGAGGCGCCTAAGTCCGGCGCGGCGGGCGACGCTACGACCGCCTCGCGGGAAGCGACTGCTCCGCTTTACCCTGACTATTACCCCGCTAGTTACGCCAAGCTGTTGCAGGATGCGAAGAAAGAGCCTGAGCTCCTGGTCTACTCCAACGTCGCCGAATATAATTGGCGCGAGATACTGGAGGGGTTCAAGAAGAAACATCCGTGGTCGAAGGTCGCCACGCTCGATCTTGGGCCGGGCGAGGCTTTCGAACGCTATTATGCTGAAACGTCGGCCAACAACAAGACCGCCGATCTTATCGTAAGCGGCGCGCCCGACGCTTGGCAGCGTTTCATCGCCAAGCGCGAACAGGATACCTATGTGAGTCCGGAGAGCGGCAAGCTACCCGCTTGGAGCAAACCCTTTCCCGGCCTTTACACGCTCGCAACCGATCCGATGATCATCGTCTACAACAAGCTCTTGCTGAAGCCAGCCGAATATCCTCAAAGCATGGAGCAACTCGCTGCGATGGCGAGCCTGGATCCTGGGCGATTCCGCAACAAGTTGACCACTTATGACGCGTCGAGCCATTCCTTCGCTTATGCGATTCACTGGTCGGTGGTCGATCATGGCAAGCCTGCCGGATGGAAACTGATGGAGCGCCTTGGCCCGCTGACGCGTCCAGAATCGGGCGGATCGACCATGCTCGACAAGGTCATGGGCGGCGAGTATCTGGCGGCTTACTACACATCGGGGATCACTGTCTTTCCGCGCATGAAGGATCGGGGGCGCGACCGCGTTGTCGGATGGACGCTGCCTAAGGACGGAACCCCGATGATGCTTCGGGGTATGGCCATCACAAAGGCCGCGCGCAGTCCACACACGGCACGACTCTTTCTCGACTACATGCTGTCGCATGATGGACAGGTTGCAGCGGGGCGCGGCGGCATGACCCCTTATCGTTCGGATGTCGCGCCGAACGAGGTGCCCTATCTCACTTACGGAGCGGTCGCGAAGCGCTTGGGCGGAGAGCAGAACATGATCATCATCGGCTACGATCCCGACATGGTCACGGAGTATGAGCCTTTTATCGCTCGGTGGAACGCTCTCTTCAAGACTAAGCGCTGAGCGCGGCCCGGAAAGACGATCATGGCCTCGCACCCCATCCCCGTTCCGGTTTCGGCAGCGCCGGCAAGCGACGATCGCTTTCCGCGCGCGCTGGTCATCCAGTCGTTGGTCGCCATAGCGACGATTGTACTGGTTGTAGCGCCGCTGGCCCCCATTCTGTGGCAATCGCTTGTCGACCGGCCGCTTTACGAAGCGGGCGGCTTGTTCACGACAGAGAACTATATCCGGCTCCTGAGCGATTCCGGCTTCCACGATGTGATCTGGAATTCCGTGCTGCTTGCGTTAGAAACCACAGTCATCGCGGTGGTGCTGGGAGTCTCGTTTGCGGTTTTCCTCGAGCGGACCAATCTGCCCGGCCGAAGCATGCTGCGCGCCGTGGTGCTGTGGCCGATGTACATCTCGCACCTGGTGATAGCGTTCTCGTGGTTCATCATGTACGGTCCCTCCGGCTACTTGACACTGTTATTCCAGCAATGGTTCGGAACGGCGATCTGGAATCTTTACACCATCCCCGGAATGGCCGTGGTCGCGGGCACCGGGGCGGCGCCGCTGGTCTATCTGTTCTGCGCTACCTCGGCCAAGGCCGCCGACGCGACGCTCGAGGATGCAGGCCGGATGATGGGTGCAGGATCGCTGCGCGTGATTTGGTCCATCTCGATCCCGCTGATGCGCCCGGCCATCATCTACAGCAGCCTGCTCGTTTTCATCGGTTCGCTCGAGATGCTCTCGGTGCCGCTGGTTTTCGGGCGTCCGGTTGGCCTCGAGTTCTTCACCACCTTTCTCTACAGCCGCGGGTTCGGTGGGATCACGCCAGACTACGGTCTGCTTGGCGCAGCTGCCGCAATATTGCTGGTGATAATTTCCGTACTGCTGGCGCTCCAGGGTTTGCTATTGCGCAATGCTAGTCGCTTCGTCACCGTCAAGGGCAAGGCGCAGCGCCAGAAGGTTGCTGATCTCGGCCCCGCGCGTTGGCCGCTGTTCGCGCTTTTCCTGATCTACAATATCATTATCCTGGTAATCCCGTTGGCCGGAATCGTGATGCGTTCGATCACGACTTTCCTGACGCCGCTGATGGCTCCGTTTGAGCTGCTTACGACCGACAATTTCGCGTTGCTGTTCGCCTACCCGGCCTATGTCCGGTCGATGACCAACAGCCTCGTGATCGCAACGCTGGGCGGCGCTATCGCCACTGCTTTCGTCGTGATGGTGACATTGGTCGTCCATCGGTCCGAATTCCGCTGGCGCAAGCACTTGGAATATGTGGCTCTCTACCCGCGCGCCGTGCCTGGCATCGTTGCCGGTATTGGCCTGTTCTGGGCGATGCTGCTGCTGCCGGGCGTCAATATGCTGCATGGCACGATCTGGATACTGATCCTGGCCTTTACTATGCGCGGCATTCCGACAGCGTTCGGCGCGATTTCCCCTGCGCTGTTTCAGATAGGACGTGAACTGGATCAGAGCGCCCGTTCCTGTGGCGCCGACTGGTGGACGACCTCGCGCACCATTGTGATTCCGTTGCTCAAGCCCGCGATCTTCGGCGCTTATGTGCTGCTCTTCCTTTCGTTTCTTAAGGAATACAGCTCGGCTGTATTCCTGTTCGCGCCGGGGAGCGAGATCATCGGGACCACGATGCTATCCTTCTGGGCCAATGGCGACACGGGGCCGGTTGCGGCGCTATCCGTGATCCAGCTCATCATTACCGCGCTTTTCGTTTTCGTCGCGCGTCTGTTTTTGCGGGATCCTCACAATGTCTGAATTAATGATCAAAAATCTCACCAAGCATTTCGGCAACGTCCGCGCCATCGACGGAATCAGCTTTACAGTCGCCGAAGGCGAATTCCTGACACTGCTCGGCCCGAGCGGTTGTGGCAAGTCAACGACGCTTTTCGCGATTGCAGGGCTCGATACGCCGACGGGCGGCGTGATCCGCGTCGGCGGCCGGACATTTTTCGATGGTGAGCAGGGCATCCTGGTGCCGCCTGAAAAGCGCAATTGCGGCCTGGTTTTTCAGTCTTACGCGCTGTGGCCACATATGACAGTGATGGACAATCTCGCTTTCCCGTTGCGCATCCGCAAGGTGAGCGCAACGGACCGAAAACGCCGGATCATGACGGCGCTGGAGCTGGTCGAGATGGGCGAATATACCCAACGCTATCCGCATGAGCTTTCGGGTGGCCAACAGCAACGCGTCGCGCTGGCCCGCACGCTGGTTTTCGAGCCGGCGCTTCTGCTGCTCGACGAACCTCTGTCCAATCTCGACGCCAAGCTGCGCATCAAGGCGCGCAACTGGCTGAAGCAGCTCCAGCAAAAACTCGGCATAACCACCATCTACGTCACGCATGACCAGATCGAGGCGTTGGCGCTGAGCGACCGGATCGCGGTGATGAACAAGGGATCGATTGTCCAACTCGCCTCGCCACATGATGTCTATACCCGTCCGTCAGGCGCCTTTGTCGCTGACTTTATTGGGTCGAGTAACTTCCTGAGCGGCCGGATCAAGCGACGGAACAGCGATGGCTCCGCCGAGGTGACCCTTGAAGGCGGATTGCCTATCAAAACGGTTTGGGTACCCGACATCAAAGAGGGCACCGAAGTGCTGGTCGCCGTGCGGCCCGAGCATATTCGGCTGGCGGCTTCTCGCCCTACCGCAAACGGCCCCAACCTGCTGACGGGCTGCATTACCGGACGGAGCTATCTGGGCGCCCGCTACCAATATACGATCGACACCGCAGGAACTTCGATTGCGGTGGAAACCGAGGATTTGATCGACCAGCCCGAAGTCTATGCGAGCTTCGAGGCCGAGCATGCCGTCGTCGTCCTGCCATGATTGCGGGTCGTCTCGCTCAGAAAAGCAGCTGAAATGACCCGCCGACACTGGGTTTTGATGCATCGCTGGACAGCGCTCGCTCTGGGGCTGCACTGGATGCTGCTCGCGCTCACCGGTCTTTTGCTCATTTTCCACCGTGAGATTGAAACAGCATGGATTGGCGCGGGCCCGGCGATAGAGGGTCCGGTGCGGGTTGGCCCGGCATTGGCTTCCGCTCGCGAGGCGCTGCCAGGGAGGGCAACCCGTGTTTTGATACAGGATGCACCGGTGCGCGCGCTGCGCGTCTTCATCGATGTGCGCGACGTCCCGCATGTTGTTACCATCGACGCCGGGTCTGCGCGGATATTGTCGGTCACGCCACTCGACGGCGGTATGAGCCGAACAGGAATCATTCGTTTTATCTACCGCCTGCACCAGCAACTCCTGCTTGGCCACAGCGGGGAGCTGCTGGTCGGTGCGAGCGGACTTTTCCTTCTCGTAACGGTCATTGCGGGCCTATGGCTCGCGTGGCCTAAGCGACGACAATGGAAGCGAGCACTGTGGCCACGGATTGCCGGTAAACCCTGGCAAAAGCTCTATGCACTCCACCGCAGCGTCGGTTTGATGGTGGGTGGAGTCGTGATGCTATCGGCGCTAAGCGGCGCAGGCATGGTCTGGTCCAAGGACATGCGCCAATGGCTTGGCCATGCTGGCCTCGCCCGCCCCGCGCCTCCGTCAACAAAAGCCGATGCCCCTCTCCGTTTTTTGCCAGATGCTGCGATAGCGAAAGCCATGCGCACCTTTCCGCGCGCAAGTTTCGTCCGGATCAATCTGCCGGCGTCCGGGGCAGCCGATTATGTCGTGCAGCTGCGTCAACCGGACGAGTTCCGCGCCGTATTCGGTACCACGTCGGTTGCCATCGACGGCCGTGATGGAAGGATCCTTTCGCAGCTCGATTCACGGCAGGCGTTGTGGGGAGACGCCGCCCTCAATGCGCTGTTTTCGGTCCACAACGGCGAATGGCTTGGTACGCCTGGGCGCATTATCCTCGCGCTCGCCGGTATATTGCTCTTCGCTACTTCGACGTTTGGGCTCGTAATGTGGCTGCTGCGACCCTTACGAAGTTCATTTTCCGACAAATGCCGACCCACTGAATAAGTCCAGATCATTGAGGCCAACATGCTCGAAAATCTCCGTATCTCATGCGCGCAAATGAGCGCAACTCCCGATGCCGCGACCAATCTCGCGAATGCCGAGCTGCTGGTGCGCAAGGCTGCGATGGGTGGCGCTGAATTCGTCGCGCTGCCCGAAGCATTCGACTTCCTTGCGCCGGAAACAGCCGCGGTCCACGACTATGCGCGACAAGAAGCGGAGCATAAGGCGCTTGGGCAACTAGGTTCACTGGCCGCCGAACTATCGCTTTGGATTCTTGCCGGATCGGTATCGATGCGCGCTGCCGATGGTGTGCCCGTCAACCGCTCAGTTCTGCTCGATGCGCAAGGACGGATGGCGGCGCACTACGACAAGATTCATTTGTTTGACGTCGATCTTCCAGACGGCGTTTCAAGCCGCGAGTCTGACCTGTACCGTCCCGGCGACTGCGCAACGGTGGCCGAAACGCCTTGGGGCGGGATCGGACTTAGCATCTGCTATGATGTCCGTTTTCCCTATCTCTACCGCCAGATCGCCCGTCGCGACGCAGGCATTATCATGGTGCCGGCGGCGTTCAGCAGCTTCACCGGCCCGCTTCACTGGCATACACTGCTACGTGCGAGGGCGATCGAGACCGGCTGCTTTATAATCGCGCCCGCTCAATGCGGAGATCATTACCCCGGCAGGAGCAGCTACGGTCATTCGCTGATTATCGACCCATGGGGCAGGGTGATGGCGGAGGCGGGGGATGAGCCGGGTGTTATTATGGCCACGCTCGACTTGACCGAAGTAGAGCGTTTTCGGGCGGCCATACCGTCGCTGGCTGCCGATCGCACGCTGGCGCCGGAAGCGGCAGCTTGACCGCAATGGAGACCCGCCGTGTTTGTTTGGCAGAAGGCCATGACGTCGTCGTCTACATTCATGGCGACGGACCAGAGACGCTGTTGCTTGCCAATGGTGGCCCGGGCCTCCCTTGCCGCTACCTGCTCGAGCCACACGCGCGATTGGCTGACGATCGCTTTCGCGTGGTCGCTTGGGATCAACTTGGGTGCGGCGCGTCCGACCGCCCGGAAGACTCCGCGCTGTGGACTCTCGATCGTTATGTCGCCGAGGCGGATCAAGTCCGCGCCGCGATCGGCGCCGAACGCGTGCATTTTCTCGGCCATAGCTGGGGAACTTGGCTCGGAACCGAATATTGCCTGACTCACCCCGACAGGGTGGCGAGCTACATCATCGCCGATGGCGCGTGCGACATTCCCCATCTGGTCAGCGAACTAAACCGCCTGCGCGGTGCGCTGGGCAGCGAAACCGTTGCGATGATGATCGCACGCGAGGCGGCGGGAACGATCGATCATCCAGAATATCAGGCAGCAATCACGCTGCTCAACTATCGGCACGTTTGCCGCCTGCCCATCTGGCCCGAAAGCCTGACGGCATCGCTCGCTGACTGGAACATGGGGCCCTATGTGACGATGCAGGGGCCGAACGAGTTCACCTACACCGGGAACATGAAAGACTGGAATCGGGTTCCCGACATGTCGGCGATCCTGACGCCTTGTCTAGTGATCGCCGGAAAATATGACGAGCTAACCCCAGCCTGTGCCCACCGGATGCACGCAGCGCTGCCGAATTCATCAATCGCGATCTTCGACCAAAGTTCGCACATGCCCTTCTACGAGGAGCCGGACGCCTATTTCGCCAGACTGTCCGGTTTTTTGGCTGACCTATGACGGGAGGGCGCACCGACCAAACCTTCCGAATGCGGAGAACCTTCGGTGATTTCTTTCCAAGGAACATAAGCCAGCTGATGATCACGGTGGGGAGAGGCAGGATAATCGCAATCCTGATCGGGGCAACAGCACTTACAGCACCAGCTCATGCGCAGAATGTGGACGCGCGCATTTCGCGGCTGGAGGAGCGCCTTCGGCAGCAGGACGCGCGGATCGCCGAACTTGAGGCGCTGCTCGCGAGACAGGGCCGGATCGGCGGACAACCCGATATCACGCTGCCGTCGCCATCCACCGCGTCCGCCTCGGCTCAATCTGCTGAGCGGTTTGGTCCGATGGAAGGGCTTGTCGGAACGGCATTCAAAGCAAGTGTGGTGTCCGGTTCTGCCACCGAGTTTGGCGCCGGATCCAGGCTCGACCTTTCGGGCGACATCCGGTTGCGTTACGAAACAAACTGGTCTGACGCCGGTGCCCGCGACCGGAGTCGTGTGGCGCTGCGCGCAAGACTGAGCGGCCGCTATCGAGTCACCGATTTCCTCACTGTTGGCGGCCAGCTCGCCACAGGCGACCCGGACGATCCCAACAGCACCGATCTTACTCTGTCTAATTTCGATGACGATGCTATCGTCAGTCTCGATCAGGCCTATGCGCGGTTGAATTTTGGCGCGCTCACGCTTTACGGCGGCAAGATTCCACAGGTGTTCAGCCGGACCGATCTCGTCTGGGACGGTGACGTGAGTCCGCAAGGCGTATCGGCGACCTATGCCTTGCCGCTCGCGCCAGGAACCCGGATCGATGCGCACGCGGTGTACTTCCTGATCGACGAGTCAGTGGCCGGTCCCGACAGCGATATGGTCGGCGGCCAGCTTACCCTTTCGTCGAAAATGGGGCGCGATTGGCAGCTCGATCTCGCGGCGGGCTATTTCGACTACACGCTGCTCAGCATTGCTGGAGCGGATGCGGGTGATGTTCGATCGAACTTGATTGGGTCGGACGGTCGCTATCTTTCCGATTTCAACCTGTTCGATGCAATCGGATCATTGACCTACGATGGTCTGGGAGAACGCTGGCCGGTTCGGATCTCCGGCGACTATGTGCATAACTTCGGCGCCGCGACGTTAGCCGACACCGGCTATTCCGTCGACCTCGTCCTTGGACGAGCGAGCCATCGCGGAGACTGGCGCTTCGGTTATGGCTTTGCGAGAGCCGAAACCGATGCTGTGTTTGCTGCCTTCTCACATGATAATCTCGGCATCGCCACCAATTACCGGCAGCACAGCCTCTCGATCGACTACGTGCCGCGGGACAAGATCGTCCTCAATGCCACGCTTTACCGTTACCGACCCGAGAACGCCGTAAATGTCGGCGCAAACGATGCTGACGGCTGGTTTAACCGCCTAAGGCTCAATTTCCTTGTTAACTTTTAAGGATAAACATTTGTTGAAATGCGCCTTAGCGGCCATCGATGCACCGCCCGCCTTTCATAACCAAGTCGATCGGCCGAGCCGGCCAGTCAATCGTATCAGTCCAATAGAGTTGGCTGACCCGTTCGGCAACTTTTCTTCCGACAAGGTTTCCAACCAATGGGACAGTCATCCCTATCTGCCGAACGTGAATGGGCTAAGTCGTCTGGGGCCGAGGCGAGTACCGCCTGTTAAAGGCGCATGACCTAATTACCAGCCCTGCCTTCATCGTCATGAAAGCCGCAGCTGAGTTCAAGGACAAGACGACCGCCATCAACCAGTTGTGGCAGACCGACTTTACCT
>CAZQBS010000075.1:0-10540 GCA_964591835.1 uncultured Sphingorhabdus sp.
TTTCTGGCTTTCGGTTCGGGCGAATGGTCGTGGCAGCAATTAATGAAGCCTGCCGGTGAGACTGCCGCGACACAAGAAAACGATTGGACTTGGGAAGAGCTGTTCGCTGACACTGGTTCGCCGCGAACATTCTGAACAATGCGTTCATTTCCGATGAAGCGTGGCGACATCATGATGAAGCGAAGATAATATTGCATCCGTAGCACGATCACGTCCGTAGCTGCACCGTCATGCCGCGCCGGGTTCGGTTTCGATATGGCCAAAGGGAGCCAACATCGAGGAGAAGTGACGTGAATTTAAGCCGTTTGTTAATGGTCAGCACCGCTATCGCTATGGCAGTTGGTGCGAACTCCACCGTGCGGGCTTCAAGCCATCGGGAGGCTCCCGGGATTACAGAAATTCCCAAAGTCGATAACACCGATGTCTATGCATTTCGCAGTTATGAACCTGGACGCCAAGATCATGTCACGATCATTGCGAACTTCCAGCCGGGCGAAAATCCTGGCGACGGACCGAATTATTATACGATGGATCCCGACGCGGTTTACGAAATCCATGTGGACAGCAACGGCGATGCCAAAGAAGACCTGACGTACCAGTTCAAATTCGCAAACCAGCTCAGTAGCCCAAAGGGCATAACATTGAACGTTGGCGGCGTCGATCAGTCAATAGCGTTACGGCATGTCGGCCAGATCTCCAGCGCCAACGATGCCGATCTTGGCGAGCGTGAGGTTTATACCGTCACGCAAATCACTGGAGACAAGCGTTCGGGCGCACGTGCGCAGTTGACCAGCGGCGGCAGCGCTACTTTTGTGAAACCGTTCGACAACGCCGGTAATAAAACGATCCCCAATTACCCGGCCTATGCCAACCAGTTTGTATATAACAACGTAGCTATTCCAGGCTGCGCAACCCAAGGCAGAGTCTTTGCCGGCCAGCGCGCCGAATATTTCGCAGTGAATCTGGGCCCGATATTCGATCTGGTGAATATGGTGCCGATCCAAGGCGAGGCCGACCCGGTATATAGCAGCGGCCCGGCATTTCCGGGGGGCATCACCCAGAGCCAGGACAACCAAGAGCTGATCGGTAAGAAGAACGTAACCTCGTTGGCAATCGAAATTCCGATTGCCTGCCTTCGCGGCACTGGCAACGGCGTCATCGGCGTATGGAGCACTGCCAGCCTACCGCAAGCACGTTTGCTAAGACCGACCCCGAATACGCGAATGAGCGATCTTCAAGGCGGTGCGTTGGTCCAGGTTTCGCGCCTTGGCATGCCGTTGGTGAACGAGGTTGTCATCGGACTTCCTGAAAAAGATCTGTTCAATGCAGCCAAGCCCACACAAGACGGTGCGCTTGCAACTTACGTCACGAACCCTACATTCCCTGCAATTCTTGACGCATTGTTCCGCGCGCCGGTCAATACCACCCTCGGCACATCGTTTACCAATCTTGCTCCGACGAACTTTCCGCGGAACGACTTGGTAGCTGCGTTCCTGACCGGGATAGCAACGCTTAACCAGCAGAGCACGGTGACGGCGTCCGAAATGCTGCGATTGAATATGGGCGTCAATCCAACGCCGCAGGCTTCGCAGAAAACCTTGGGCGTAGTCGCGGACGATCTGGCAGGTTTCCCCAACGGACGCAGACCCGGCGATGACGTCGTCGATATCGTTCTTCGCGTAGCAATGGGTCGGCTGTGTCATCCTGTTCCGATTGCAGGGACGCCCACCAATCTGGGGCTGTGCACGCCTGCACAAGCGCCGACAGGCACAGTGGCATATACGGATGGAGCACCGAGCAATGCTGCCAATATCCAGAATGCATTTCCTTATTTGAACGCTCCTTTGCGCGGCGCTCCCCGTCCGCAAACCCAGCCATAAGGAGCAGTCAGATGAAACGTAAGAACCTCAACCTGCTTCTGTTCGCGGTTCCGATATCGACGCTCGCTGCCTGCGGCGGCGGTGCCGACAACACGACACCGCCACCGCCGCCGCCAACTACCGTGGTTCAAGAAGATACGTTTGGCGTTGCTTTCGGTACAGCGTTTCGCGCCGACCCGAACGCGACGCCGATTGAACCCAAAGACGGTGATATCATACCGCTCAGTGTAACAACGGAACCTAGCAACATAAAATAGGCGTCGATGATCCGGAGCGGCGGTTTAGCCGTTCCGGATTATCTATTTGGCGACGCGTTGACCGTAACCGAACGTCAGGCTGGAGAATATCGTATCGAAATCGGCACCCGGACGTCCCTTGATGGGTTTGGTCCAAACAACATTCAAAAGCCAGGATCCGACTTCGGGAATGCGAAAGTTGGCGCGCCCGGCTCTGTCCGTTTTTACAATGGCCACGGGCTTTTTGTCGAGGTTGAGGTCGGTCATTTTGACCGTCGCCCCGGGCAACGGTTTGCCTTCGTACAACACGCGAACCGGCAGGTTGCGAGATTTGCCGAGCGCGTAAGGATCACGCTCCGGAACGATTTCAAGCGTCAGCCCAACGGCTTTGGTCGTAAGCGCGTCGGCACGCCCGGTGTTGTCGCCGACATGGATCAGCACTTTGGCACGGCGACTGTAGATCTCACGTCCGACGCTGTTGGTGGTCCCTGTCCGCTTCCGGTATTCGAGTATCGGCGTCAGTCCTTCATCCTGCGCATAATCGGTAAAGCGCTTGGCCGGCAATTCGGACGCGGCGTGATTGGTCTGCATCGCCACAACGTGGACGCCAGACTTGGCGAAAGTCGGCGCGAAATGCGATCCGGCTCCACGTTGTTTAAAGCCACTGCGGAGATCGACGGTGCCGTCAGGTCCGATCGACTTCAGCACAACTACGCGTTTGGAGTCGGCTTCCCACCGTCCGCGATCGTCACCATGACCGATCAACGCTGTGATGGGCAATGCGACCCCCGGCTTGATTTGGAAAGTTTGTGGTTGCAGCCAGAAATCATGCGCGGCAGCCGATGTGGCAACCAGGACGAGCGACAGTTTGGCAAGAGCGAAGCGCATGGTGGACGAAGACCTTCGGGATTTTATCGTTCGGGCCCACCTAGGGGCGAAGCTCTGCGCTTGTCCAATTCAAATTGGCGCAATGTTCGCTGGACGGCGGTCGGATTGGTCTTCACATCACTGCTGACTATATATTCTGTGCCTGCTTACGCGCATGACGAAGCGGGCGCAGCGAGCGGCTTCGCTGCCGGTTTAAGCCACCCTTTCTTGGGTGCCGATCATATGCTGGCGATGATAGCTGTCGGCATCTGGGGTGCATTTCTGGGGAAACCTTTGCTGGTTATTTTGCCTATGGTTTTTCCGGTGATGATGACCGTGGGAGCAGCCTTAGCAATGGCGGGTATGCCGTTTCCGCCGGTCGAGCTTGGCATTGCTACATCGGTGATCGCGCTTGGTTTACTGATCCTCACCGCCGCGCGCGCCGTGCCCGTTGTGGCATGTGCAGTGGTTGCCATATTTGCGCTTTTCCATGGCTATGCCCATGGCACCGAACTGCCCGCAACCGCTGATCCTGTAGGTTACAGCGTCGGCTTTGTGCTTGCCACCGGGCTTTTGCATCTGGCAGGTATCGGTCTTGGCTTGCTCAAGACGCTTCGCTTTGGCGAACTCGCGTTGCGTGCGGCTGGTGCAGTGACTGCAGTCGCTGGCGGGGCATTCTTGTTCTCTGGGTTGTCACAATGAACGCCGGATTTCTTCCGCTTGCGATACTCTGCGCCGCCTTGGGTTTGGCAATGGCAAAGACGCCATTCAAGATCGCCGCGAAGGCAATCGCCGTGCTCATAGCAACATCGTTGCTGTCTTATGCTCTCATACCGTCTGACCGGTGGGAGACATTCGCGCTCGTTGCGCTTTGGGTCAGCGCAGCCATTACTGCGGGGCTTACCTATCTGCGGCGCGCCGCAGATCCTATTTGGATTTTACTGGCGAGCATCAATGCAGGGATATGGGTCGGCGTTGTCGCCGACTCTGCAGGCGGTGTTGCGGGCATTGCTTCGGGACTGCCTTTGGCGCTGCTATTTTTACCTGCTGCGTGGCTGCTGGAAAAAGAACTGGGCGCGCCTGTAAAGATCATGGCAAGCTGGATTGTCGCGGTCAGCATCCTCGCCGGCATGGTCGCGATCAGTCCCGTTCCGGGCTATGCGCCGGACCATATGGAATGATGATGGCGCGGCTCTTTGCTCACTGCGCGATCTTCGCGGGCTTGACTATGCCAGCCCATGCGCAGGTTATTGAAATCGGCGCCGAGGGGAACGCAACGGTTTACGACGCGCCAACAATTTTTGCCGATGAGGGGAGCTCGCCGGTCTTCGAACGCGCTGCTGGAATAATACCGGGTACGTCCCCCTGGTCGCCCGCAACCTCGTCGGTAGCGCAGGTCGAACGCGAATATGGCCTACCGTCCGGACTGGTCGACGCAGTGATTTATCAGGAATCGCGCGGCAGGATGAACGCGGTCAGCGCGAAGGGCGCGCTCGGGCTGATGCAGCTCATGCCGGGGACCGCCGCCCAGCTTGGCGTCAATCCCTATGACCCCCACCAGAATGTTCGCGGCGGCGCGCGGTATCTTCGCCAGCAAATCGACCGGTTTGGTAGCATCCCGCTAGCGCTTGCCGCGTATAATGCCGGACCCGGTGCGGTACTTCGCTACGGCGGTATTCCGCCTTACCGCGAAACGCAAAATTATGTGGCGACGATATTGGGCCGGTGGCAACCGCCGTCGCATACCGCCGCTCCGTCAAACGCAGCCCTCCCGGCAGCCCCAGTCATCAACCACAATGAATTCCTAATCGAGGTAACCGAGCCATGAAATATCGCCTGATAACGCTTCTCACCCTTTTGCTTTCGGCGCCCGCCGCTGCACAATATGCTGCGCCCGATCCGGCTGGATCCGGCCCGATCACAGGCGCAGTCGACTGGCTGCAAGGGACGTTACTCGGCAATGTCGCAACCGCCGTTGCGGTGATCGCGGTCGCAGCGGTTGGCTTCATGATGCTAACGGGTCGGGTTAACTGGAAATACGGTGCGACCGTAGTCCTCGGGCTGTTCATCCTGTTCGGCGCGGCGTCGATCGTTGGCGGCATCCGTTCGGTCGCGGGATGAACCGCGATCCGCTCTTCCGCGCGCTCGCGCGACCGCAGATGGTGGCGGGTGTCACTTATCCGTTTTTCGTGCTCAACGGCATTATCGCTGCCGAGTTTTTCCTGCTTTTCAAGACCCCGCTGGCGTTGCTGCCGTCGCTGTTCATCCATGCCATCGGCTATGCCGCGCATCTGCGCGATGCCAACATCATGGCAATATGGATGGTAAAGATTCGCCGCACGCCTCCTGTCAAGAATCGTCGTCTTTGGGGGGCCAATGCTTACCGTCCGTGAGAGATTTGCGCGTCGGGAAGCGGCGGCGGGGGATCATCTTCCTTATGCGGCGCAAATCGACGATCATACGATATTAACGCGCGATGGTCTGGCGCTTCAGGTAATCCGGCTCGAAGGCTTACCGTTCGAAACTATCGATGCGCTCACGCTAGAGGCGCGGAAAAATGCCCGAGATGCGATGCTGCTATCGGTCGCATCGGCGCGCTTTGCGCTGGTGCACCATGTCGTTAGGCGCGCCGTGTCGCCGGCTTTTGAAGGCAATTTCTGCGACCCGTTCAGCGAAGGGCTGGATAGGGCATGGCAGGCTCGGCTGGCGACGCGGCGGCTTTATGTGAATGATCTTTATCTGACGCTCATCATCCGTCCACTTGCGGGCCGTGCTGGCGCGGCTGAAAAGATGCTCAGGCTGTTTGGCGGCGGTGGTTCGGCCGGACGAGAGCAAGGCCCAGATTTGCGCCAGCTCAACCAGGCGCGCGAGGCGATTTTGTCGGCGCTCGAACCTTATCAGCCCAAAGTGCTTTCGGTTTATGATCTCCCAACCGGGCTTGCCTCGGAACCGCTGGAATTTCTGGCGTCGCTTGCCAATGGCGCATCGCTGCCGATGTTGTTACCGACCGGCGACTTGGGACATGCAATCGCACGCCGGCAAATCGGGTTCGGGGCGGACGCTGTCGAATTCGGTCCGATGAACGGCGATCCAGCCGAATTTGCTGCCATATTGTCGATCAAGGATTATCCGTCGAACACCGACGCAGGGATGCTTGACGATTTGTACCGGCTGCCGTTCGAGATGACGGTTACGCAAAGCTTCGCGTTGGTCGATCGCGGTCCAGCGCTGGAACGGATGGACTTGGCGCTAAGGCGGATGCGCTCTGCTGACGATGCTGCGATCTCGCTCCGTTCCGAATTGATCCTTGCCAAGGATGAGGTCGCCGCAGGTCGCGCCGCTTTTGGCGAGCATCACCTGACCGTCATGATCCGCGCCGAGCAACTAAACGAGCTCGATGTGGCTGTAGGCGAAGTTCAGGCGATGCTGTCCGAAGCAGGCTTTGCCGCGGTGCGCGAAGATCTGGGACTGGAAGCCGCTTTCTGGGCGCAATTCCCAGGCAATTTTGGTTACATCGCCAGAAAAGCGTTAATTTCTTCGGCCAATTTTGCCGGTTTCGCGAGTGCACATAATTTCCCCATCGGCCAGCAATCGGACAATTTTTGGGGCGACGCAGTGACGCTTTTCGAAACAACCTCGGCGGGTCCTTATTTCTTCAACTTCCACCGCGGCGATCTCGGCAATTTTACCATCATCGGACCTTCCGGATCGGGCAAAACCGTAGTGCTCGGTTTCCTACTAGCACAGTCGCGCCGCTTTTCTCCGCGTATCGTGTTTTTCGACAAGGATCGCGGTGCAGAGATTTTTCTTCGCGCAATTGGTGGCGTGTACGATACTTTACGACCCGGCGAGGCCACTCGACTCAACCCTTTGTCGCTGCCCGACAGTCCGGCCAATCGTGGCTTCCTGACGGACTGGCTGGCGACACTGGTTACTGTCAATGGTGTAGGACCGACCGTCGAGGAATCGGCGTGGATCGCCGAGGCCGTCGATGCCGCTTATGCCGGACCTGCCGAACATCGGCGCCTTCGCTATTTGGCCGAATTATTCAGAGGGCGTGGCCGCGCTTCGGGAAGCGATCTCGCCGCGCGGTTTGCGCCGTGGCATTCGGACGGTGAACATGCGTGGCTGTTCGACAATGAAGCCGATGGGTTGGAGCTTGAGGCCGAGACAATCGGCTTTGACATGACTGCAATCCTCGATCAGCCGGTTCTTCGATCGCCAGCGATGCTTTATTTGTTTCACCGTGTGGAAGAGAGGCTCGATGGTCGGCCAACGATCATTGTTGTCGATGAAGGTTGGAAGGCGCTCGACGACGATGTTTTTGTCGCCCGCATTCGTGATTGGGAAAAGACCATCCGTAAACGCGGCGGCATCGTCGGTTTTGCTACACAGTCGGCGTCCGATGCGCTGGAAAGTCGGATCGCCTCGGCAATCGTCGAGCAGGCTGGCACCCAAATCTTCATGGCAAACGCGTCGGCGCAGGCGCATGATTATATGGACGGCTTCGGGCTGACCCAGCATGAGTATGATCTCGTCCGCAATATTCCCGAAACTGCGCGTGCGTTTCTGGTCAAGCACGGCAATGACAGCGTTGTCGTCCGCCTTAACCTCGCGTCCGAACGCGATTTGCTGACCGTGTTGTCGGGCCGCGAACGCACCGTGCGCCTGCTAGACGGTTTGCGCGCCGAGGTTGGCGATGATCCCGCCTTGTGGCTGCCTTTGTTGCTGGAAGCGGCATGAGAGCCGATTTTTGCGTCGCCCCCAATAGTGCCGGGCTCGCAGCACGATTGCTCGCCGATACCGATTGCCAATCGTTCGGGCTCGTCGAACGCGGCTATATGGCGTTGTCACAACCCGGCGGACCGGTGGCCGCATTGCTGACCGGCCTGCTGGTCCTAGCGGTGGCATTTTTCGGCTACAGGTTGCTCCTCGGGCGCGGATTGCTGCTCGTCGATGTGGTCAGCCTCGCGATCAAAATTGGCGTGGTGCTGTTGCTGGCGACATCATGGGAAGCGTGGCAGGCAATTGCGTACGACAGTTTCGCCCGCGCGCCGGTTCGAGTCGCGGCCGAAATGCTGACCGCGCTGAATGCCACCGACCCGATCACAGGCTTGCAGGCTGCGCTCGACGGGTTGGAGCAGGCCAGTATCGGTTATCGCACACGGGCGGGGATTGCGTCGCCACTCGTTGGCGGCCCGGCCGCTTCGGCCATGACGCTCACTGTTTCGAGTTATTTCCTGACGCTCTCAATCCTAGGCCTGCTCGTCATCGCGCGGATATTGCTGGCGCTGCTATTGGCGATTACGCCGCTGATCGCGGGGTTCATTTTGTTCGATGCAACGCGCGGTATGGCGGCCCGGTGGCTGGCGGCAATGGCCGCCACCGCGATCGTGCCGATGTTCGTGCTTGTGCTTGCGGCCGTCGAATTGTCCATCCTGAACCCGATGATCACGCGACTTCTGTCCGAACAAGCCCTTGAACGGTTTGAGAACGAGGCTGTAACACCGATCGGACTGGTGACGATCATATTCGCGCTTTCGATGCTCGCCGCCGTTTGGGCGGGCAGCAAAATTGCCTCGGGCATCCGGCTGCAGGGTGTAGCGAAGCCCGCACCGATGCAGGAAATTTTATTGAGAGAAAATACGATGACACCGACTATCGCAACCGAGCAACAATCGTCTGCCGTCCATATCGCGCAGATGCTTGAACGCGCTGCGCGCCGAGACGCCGGGCCTGCGCCAGCGATTGCCGGAGCCGCGTCGTTCATGCAAAGCTCTAATTCGACCTCCACCGGAAGCAGAGCGCGGCGCGATGCGAGCGCGTCGGTCGAGACTGTATTTGCTCAATCGTCCAATCGGGCAACGCTTCCAAGGGCGCAGCGCCGCACCCGAACTTCGGCTCGGAGGGATGCATGACCGACCGCGAAGAATATTTCGAGAACGCACGAAGCTGGGCCGAAACGCAAAACGGATCGGTGCTGCGCGAACGCAAGATCGCGTGGATCGTTGCAGGGATAGCCACTGCGGTATCCGTCATCCTCGCCATTACGCTTCTCGTCTTGTTGCCGTTAAAATCGGTCGAGCCTTACGTGGTGACGGTCGACCGCCAAAATGGGGCGGTTCAGGTCGCAAGCGGAATTGAACCGGGCAAACTCATGCAGAACGATGCGGTCATTCAGGCTGAACTGGCCCGCTACGTCAGAGCCCGCGAAACGTTCGACTCGACTGATCTCGCGCGGATGTACCGGCAGGTCCAGTTGATGTCATCGCGCGACGTGTCCTCGGCCTATATCCGCTTCATGTCGGCGAAAAACCCTGCCAGCCCGCTCAATGCGCTTGATCGTGGCGACACACTTACGGTTACGATCAAGAGTGTTTCGCTAATCGCGCCCGGCTCGGCTATCGTCCGGTTCGATGTTTCGCGGACTGCGCCGGGCGGAACCGTATCGGCAGCGGGTTCCTATGTATCGGCGATCAGCTTCGGGTTCAGCGGAAGGCCCTTGCGCGCAGCCGACCGGTTCGACAATCCGCTCGGTTTTCAGGTCACCCGTTACCGCCGCGATGTTGAAGGGTTTGCGACGTGAAGCGGTTGCTTGCACTCGCCCTGTTGCTTGCGGTTCCCGCACAGGCGCAAATGCCCGACGCGCATGTGCAAACGGTGTTCTGGGATCCCGATCAGATCATCACCGTAACCGGTGCGCCGGGTTGGCAGATTACCGTTGAATTTGCGCCTGACGAGCGGATCGAGAATGTCGCAATCGGCGATGCACTGGCGTGGCAGGTGGTACCGAACAAGCGCGCCCGCAATCTGTTTTTGAAGCCTTTGTTAAAGAACGCCGCGACTAACATGACGGTCATCACCGACCGCCGCCGCTATATATTCGCGCTCGATACCGGGCCACGGCGAGCATCAACACCGTGGGTGGTTCGTTTCGAATATCCGCCGCCGCCCGTTGTCCTTTCCGAAGAGGTCTTCGAGGAACAAGCGCCGGCGGTCGAGAATTTGAATTATGTGAAGTCGGGCGATGCCGGATTGCTGCCGGCGCGGATATGGGATGACGGGCGAATGACTTATTTTGAATTTGCCGAGAATGTGGCGGTGCCCGCGATCTTCATCGGCAAGCCGGGGAAAAACGAGGCGCTGGTCAATTCGACGATGCGCGGGCGGACGGTGGTGGTGCAACAGCTAGGCACGATCTTCACTTTGCGCGAAGGCAAACGTTTTGCCACCGTGCGACGTTCAAATGGAAACGAGCAATGATCCACGACATTCCGATCAAGACAATGACAATAGCGCGCCCACCCCGGCGCGTTCCGACCGGGGTCGTTGCCAGCGGACTTGGCTTGCTTGGAATATTGGTGTTTCTGATCCTGGCCAGTTCGCGTGCGGCGACAGCGCAAGCGGATTCCGAACTGCCTGCTTTGGCGGGAACGCCCGTCAGCAGCGACAGCCCGTTGCCGCAACCTGCCGCCGTCCAGATGACGCTGCAACCTGTTCCGGTAGCAGCCGTCGGCGCCTCCGCTACGCCTTTAGCAGCCGCGCCCGCAACGCCGT
>CAZQBS010000076.1:0-9241 GCA_964591835.1 uncultured Sphingorhabdus sp.
GATTGGTAATGGTAGACGCTGAGGGGTTCGAACCCACGACCCGCTGATTAAGAGTCAGCTGCTCTACCAACTGAGCTAAGCGTCCCCACTTCGGGCTGGCCATTTGCGCATGCCCGTCTGGAAGCGGGCCTTTGCTGGGATTCGGCGCTTTTGTCAAGCGCGGGTTTGCGGTTTTCAGCTAAATTGCCCGCGCTTCGGTCCGGGGTGGCGTTCGATGGACATGATGATGCCGACGCAGATCATCATCGTCAGCATCGATGATCCGCCGTGGCTTATAAACGGCAGTGGTAGGCCCGCAACGGGGGCGAGGCCAACGACCATCAATAGATTGACCATGATGTAGAAGAATATCGTGCAGGTCAGCCCGGCCGCGACCAGTTGCCCATAACGCGTTCTGCTTTGCAGCGCGACATTCATTCCCCAGCGCATCAGCAGATAATATAGGAACAGTACGAAAAAGCCGCCGACCAGCCCCCATTCTTCCGCCATGGTTGCAAAGACGAAATCGGTATGGCCTTCGGGCAGATAATCGAGATGGCTCTGCGTGCCATTACCGAAACCCTTGCCGAAGATTCCGCCCGAGCCGATCGCGATCTTGGACTGTGTAATGTGATAGCCAGCGCCAAGCGGATCGTTTTCGGGGTTGATGAAGATCAGCACCCGGTCCTGTTGATATGGTCTGAGACCGAAGAAATACACGATCGGGGCGAGCGCTGCTAGAACCGCGCCACCTGCAAAGAAATAGAGCATCGGCCAGCCAGCAAGGAAACCAACGACGACCACCGAAAAACCGAAGGCAATCGCCGCGTCAAAATCGGGTTGGATGATGACAAGGATGCTGGGGATGATGAGCAACGCCGCGACCGGCCATACCGCGTCGAGCCCGAGGATTTTCGATGGCGGCAGGCGGTCGAAAAACCAGGCAGCAGCGAGGACGATTGCAGGTTTCATCAACTCTGATGGCTGGATTGTGATGATGCCAAGGTCGATCCACCTTTTGCTGCCGCCGCCGACAAAGCCCATCAGTTCGACAACCACGAGCATAACGAGCAGGATGAGATAGAGCGGGAAGGTGATGCCCTTCCAGAATTCTATCGACAGCCGCGACATGACGAGCGCCATCACTATGAACATCAGGAAACGAGCGACATGCTTGCCCGCATAGGGCTCAAGATGCCCGCCTGCCGCTGAATAAAGGATCGCCGCGCCAAAGCCGACGAGCGCGAACAGGATGACCATCACCCGCCAAGGGAGGTCGGCGATGGGGGCTGGAATAATGCTGTTCATCCAGTCGGGTCCACTGGCGGCGGGGGGCCTGCCGGCATATTCTGGAACGCAGCATATTTCGCAGCCATGCGCTGATCGATATTGCCGCCCCAGCCAGCTTCGAATGCCTCGAGCGCGGCCATCGCCTGTTCGCGGTCGTAGAGGAAGGTCAGCACGTCCTTGGCAATGGGTGCTGCGGCGCGCGCGCCGCCCATGCCGTGCTCGATGACAACGGCGGCACCGTAGCGCGGATTATCGACTGGCGCGAAGCAGACGAACAGGCCGTGGTCGCGGTATTTCCATTCGCCCGACTGCCCGCGCTGTGATCCTGCGATGCGGCGGACCTGCGCAGTACCGGTCTTGCCGCCCATGCGCACGTTTTCGAGTTGCAACTTGCTGCGCACCGCTGTCCCCGCGCCATTGACGACAAGGTCCATGCCGTTGCGGACCACCGCCAGATGCTCCGCCGGAAAGGAGAGCGGCTTGGGCGCTGCGCGCTTTTTAAGGAGAATTTCGGGCTGGATATCCAGCCCCGAGGCAATCCGCGCTGCCATCAGTGCAAGCTGGAACGGGCTGGCGATGATGTAACCCTGACCGATGACCGCATTCAGCGTGTCCGATGCGGTCCATTCCTGATCGTATTTGCGCAGTTTCCATTCGCTATCGGGCACCGTCCCGTAACGCTGCGACGGGAAGGGTAGGACAAATTCCTGCCCCAGTCCCAGCTCGCGCGCGGCGGGCGCGATGTTGTCGTAACCGATGCGGTGCGCCATAGAATAAAAGTAAGTGTTGCAGCTTTTCATGATGGCGCTTGCCATATCCATCGGACCGTGCCGCCCGAGGCATTTGAACACGCGGTTGCCCAGCCTGTAACCGCCGGGGCAATTGACGCGTTCTTCGGGATCGACGCCGTGTTTTAGCAGCGCCAGCCCGGCCATGGGCTTCAGCGTCGATCCGGGCGGATACAGCCCCTGCAATGCCTTATTCAGCATCGGGATGTGGTCGTCCGAATTGAGCATCTTCCACTCGATCCGGCCGATACCGTCGGAAAAGCTGTTGGGATCGTAACAAGGCATCGACGCCATCGTCAGTATGTCGCCAGTCTGGCAATCGAAGACCACGACCGAACCCGATTCGAGACCAAGCCTGCGCGCCGCGTAATTGTGCAAGTCGATGTCGATGGTCAGCTGCACCGGTTTACCGGGCGTATCAGGACGTGTGGTCAGTTCACGGACGATTTTGCCTCGCGCTGTAACTTCGGTGCGTTTTGCCCCGGGTTCGCCTTGGAGCTTGGCCTCAAGCGTTTTTTCCAGCCCGTCCTTGCCGACCTTGAAGCCCGGGGTGATGAGCAACGGGTTCTTGTTCTTCTGATATTCCTCCGCTGACACCGTGCCGACATAGCCGATCAGATGGCCGACCGCCGCGCCGGTCGGGTAATAGCGCGAATAGCCCTGCCGTGGGCTGATCCCCGGCAGATCGGGCAGGCGGACGCTGACTGCGGCGAAGAGTTCGTAATCCAAACCGTCGGCGACCTGCACAGGCTGGAATCCCTGCGCAGTTTTCAACTCGCGGTTGATGCGGTCGAGATCGTCGGGAGTAAGCGCCAGTAGTTCCGCCAGCGTCGCGATTGTCTTGTCCTTGTCGACAAGCCGGTCCGGGATGATATCGACGCGAAAGTCGGCGCGGTTGGTGGCGATGGGCTTGCCATAACGGTCTATGAACCAGCCCCGGCGTGGCGGAACGATGGTCAGGTTGACCCGGTTGCTTTCGGAGAGCAGCTTGTACTTCTCGTTCTCGGCGACCGCGATATACGACATTCTTCCGGCAACCAGAAGGCCGATGGCGGCCTGCACCCCGCCAATAAACATCGACCGCCGCGTGAAGGTGAAATCCAGCTGTCCCGTCGTTACCTGCTTTTCGCCTCTCATGTCGCCAATCGCCAACTGTCCAGCCGAGCGCATATTCGCACGACCAGCGGATATAGCAATATCGACAGGACGATCTGCGGCAACAATATCAGCGGCTGCGGCGCGGCGTGGGCGAGGCCCGTGATGAACAAGCCTGCGAGCAAGACGGCGATGATCAGGATGGAAGCGATGATCCAGTCTTGAAAATGGTCGCGCCAGATCGCGCGCGAGTCGATCAGCTCGATTGTCATCATGACGAGCGACCAGAGCAACCCCGCGCTGCCGAAAGGCTGGCCGCTGAAAATGTCGTCGAACAATCCGAACGGCAGCCCGGCCCACATCGGCAGCAAGCCGGGCCGCATCAGGCGCCATGCGAGCAACATCATCAGACCCACCGGCGGAAGCAAGGGCTGTGACAGCAGGAACGGCAGTGTGGTGACCATTGAGCACAAAGCGATGGATGCAATCGGGATCGCCAGCATCTTCAGCGTCGATGGTTCGCGATCGAAGCGCGATTCATATTCGCGGCCCGGACGCAGAGGAAGACGCAGCGCCGTCACCACCGGGTTCTTCACTCGGCCACCTCTTCGATCTTGCCGTCGGGCGCAATCGCCTGCTGTACATCGCGCGCGCGCGCCTGATAGGGTTTGAGCACGATGGCGTAGGGCGTGTTCGACGGGTCAGCGACCGGACGGGCTAGCGCGCCCTCGCTTGTTTTCTTGAGCACATAAGCAAACGGAATATTGGGCGGATAAAGGCCGCCATTGCCAGAGGTCACGATCAGGTCGCCCGGGTTGAACGGACTTTCGCCGAGATTGATCGGCTTGATGACGACCATGCCGTTGGCAAGCCCGGTGGCGAAAGCAGGCAGCCCGTCGCTGGCGCGCATCACAGGCACGAGATTTTCGGCATCGGTGATGAGGAGAACCCGCGCCGTCGTAGGCCCGACCTCGATAATCCGGCCGATCAACCCTTCCGCCCCGCGCACCGGTTGCGCGCTGACGATGTTGTAGTTCGAGCCGATGGAAAGCGTTGCAACGCGCCTGCTGCTCGATCCGGTCGAACTGATCAGGCGGCCGACCGCGACGGTTTCCGGTGTGTCGTCGATAATTCCGAGCAGGCGGCGAAGGCGCAGATTCTCGGTTTTGATGGCTTTCGCCTCGGCAAGCTTCGTCCGGTTGCGTTTGGTTTCACGGGTGAGCGCTGCGTTTTTCGATGCTGCATCGAAATAGGCCGATATGTTGGCCGCTGCGTCGTTTGTGGTGCGGCGGATACTGTTAAAGAAGCGTGCGACTGGCGCGGTGATTTCGGCTCCTGCACTGCGCAATGCGTTAAATCCGGTCGGATCGGCGATCGAAATGACCAGCAACAGCGCGGCAAAGGCTGCGCCAGCCACCGCAAGCACATAAGCAGCAAACAAACTATATTGCGCCTTGCGGGAAAAACCCGGGCGCCGGTTGGGCGGCGGCGCCATGCTGAGGTTGCCTTAGTTCAGGCCGTCAGCAGGACGCCGCGGAAGATCGGGTCTTCCATGGCCCTGCCGGTGCCGATGGCAACACAGGTAAGCGGGTCTTCGGCGACCGTCACCGGCAACCCGGTTTCATCGCGCAGATATTCGTCGATCCCATGCATCAACGCGCCGCCGCCGGTCAGGACGATGCCCTGATCGACAATATCGGCTGCAAGTTCGGGCGCGGTGTTTTCAAGCGCTATCCGCACACCTTCGAGGATCGTGCCGATGGGCTCGGACAGTGCTTCGGCAATCTGGCCTTGATTGATCGAGATTTCCTTCGGCACGCCGTTGACAAGATCGCGGCCCTTGATGTGGATGGTATGGCCGATGCCGTCGGCCGGTGGGCGCGCAGTGCCATATTCCTTCTTGATCCGCTCGGCAGTGGATTCGCCGATGAGCAAATTATGATGTCGGCGGACGTATGAGACGATTGCCTCGTCCATCTTGTCGCCGCCAACCCGAACCGAGGTGGTGTAGGCAAGTCCGCGAAGCGAAAGCACCGCAACTTCGGTCGTGCCGCCGCCGATGTCGACGACCATCGAACCGATCGGTTCGGTCACTGGCATATCGGCACCGATTGCCGCGGCCATCGGTTCCTCGATCAGGAACACTTCGGACGCGCCCGCATTCGATGCTGCATCGCGGATGGCGCGGCGTTCAACGCTCGTCGAACCCGACGGTACGCAGATCACGATTTCCGGATAGCTGAACATCCGGCGCTTGCCGTGGACCTTCTGGATGAAATATTTGATCATCTGCTCGGCGACGTCGATGTCGGCAATCACGCCGTCGCGAAGCGGGCGAATGGCTTCGATGCTGTCGGGGGTTTTGCCCATCATCAATTTCGCGTCGTCGCCGACAGCCTTAACGCGCTTGATGCCGTTCAGCGTTTCGATGGCGACCACCGACGGTTCGTTCAAAACAATGCCTTGGCCGCGAACATAGACCACGGTGTTTGCGGTGCCGAGGTCGATCGCCATATCTTGCGAGGCGAAGCGGAAAAATCTGTTAAATACCATGTAATGAAGTCCAACCAGTCCAAGCAGCAAAAAGTCGTTTTGCGACGTCCCGAATAATCGCGCGGTCCTAGCGGAATTTGCTGTTTTAAGAAAACAGATATTTGGCTGGAATGCGAACGATTAAGGAGTCGCTTGGGTTGCGCGCTTGGGCTAGGAACGCGCCGATGTCAATAAGAAGACTCCCCGAAGCATTGGTCAACCGGATAGCTGCCGGTGAAGTGGTTGAAAGACCGGCCAGCGCGTTAAAGGAACTGGTAGAAAACGCCATTGATTCAGGCGCGCGGACGATTGTCACAAGGCTGGCCTCGGGTGGCATCGATCTGATCGAAGTGACCGACGATGGCTGCGGAATGACGCCTGCCGATATGGCGTTGGCGCTTGAGCGACACGCGACGTCGAAACTTCCGCACGAAGATATCGAACTGGTTGCGACTTTGGGCTTTCGCGGCGAGGCGCTGCCGTCGATTGCCAGCGTGTCGCGGATGACGGTCGAGAGCCGTGTCGGAAGTGCCGAAGGCTGGAGCCGGATTGTAGATCATGGCGTTCTGGCTGGCGAAGGGCCAGCCGCCTTGCCGCCCGGAACACGCGTTCGTGTCGAGAATCTGTTCGGCAAAGTCCCCGCGCGCCGCAAATTCCTGCGCAGCCCGCGCGCCGAATATGCCGCAGCACTCGATACCATGAAGCGGCTAGCGATGGCGCGGCCTGATATCGGTTTTACCGTGGAGCATGACGGGCGGCGCGTGCTTTCGGTTCAGCCCGATATGTCGCGGCCCGAGCGCGTTGCGGCGCTGACCAGCGCCGAGCTGATCGACAACAGCGTGGGGCTGGATTTTGAGCGCGAGGGCGTACGACTGGGCGGCATCGCTAGCCTGCCGACCTATAATCGAGGCGTCGCCGACCACCAGTTCCTGTTCGTCAATGGCCGTCCGGTGAAGGACCGCTTGCTGATCGGTGCAGTGCGCGGTGCCTATGCCGAAATGTTGGCGCGCGACCGCCATGCTGTGGTCGCGTTGTTCCTCGACCTGCCGCCAACCGAGGTCGATGTGAATGTTCATCCGGCAAAGACCGAAGTGCGGTTTCGCGAACCTGCTTTGGTGCGAGGCATGATCGTTTCGGGCCTGCGCCACGCGCTTGACCAGTCTGGGTTTCGCGCGGTGCAACGCGCCGCCGAGGGTAACTGGCAGCGGGAGCCGATCCGCACAGCGCAGGGCGATATTTTCTCGGCACCATACACCGCGTATCAAGGCAATTACGCGCCTCGACCTGCATTTCCATCGCTTGCTGAAAACCGTAGCAGTTTTGCCGACATGGCTGCGATTCAAGGCGAAGATTTGGCACCGTTATTGGGTCGCGCTGCCGAAGCTACCGAGCCGGTACCCGAATCCGTCCGCTATCCGCTCGGCGTCGCACGCGGGCAGGTCGCCAAAACCTATATCGTTGCCGAGGCCGAGGACGGATTGGTCATCGTTGACCAGCACGCCGCGCATGAACGGCTGGTGCTCGAAAGGATGCGTGCGGCGATAACAGCGGCGGGCGGCGCGGTGCCGTCGCAGGCATTGCTTCTACCGCAAGTTGTCGAACTCGACGAACCGGCGTGTGACCGGCTAGAGGCGCGGATCGAGGAGCTTTCGGCATTCGGCCTTGAACTCGAACGCTTTGGCCCCGCCGCGATGCTGGTGCGTGCAACTCCGTCGATGCTCGGGCAGGGCGATGCCAAGGGGCTGGTCGAAGATCTGGCCGATGACCTGGCGGCCTATGACGAGGCGCTTTCGCTCAAAGAACGCATCGACCACGTCGCAGCCACTATGGCTTGCCATGGATCGGTCAGGGCCGGACGCATATTGTCAGTCCCCGAAATGAACGCGCTGCTCCGCGAAATGGAAGTCACGCCCCGCAGCGGCCAGTGCAATCACGGTCGGCCGACCTGGGTGAAGCTGTCGATGGGCGATGTGGAGAAACTTTTCGGTCGAAAATAACGCCGCCGCAATTGATTTATACGCAACAGCACAACATTATTGCTCTTGCTTCCGAGCATTGAACTCGCTCTAAACACCTTAAAATTTAGGTATGAGGAGCCTTCATGATTTACCGTAAAACGTTGCTGGCATTGGCATTCGCCAGTGTATCCGTCCCCGCCGCCGCGCAGGTCGACGAAACCAACCGGCTGGTCGATGAGGGCATGAACCGCTCGCAGGTGATGAGCCTCGCGCAGGAGATGACCGACGATCTCGGCCCGCGCCTTACCAACTCGCCCGCGATGCGCCGTGCAGAGACCTGGGCAATCGACAAGTTCAGCGGCTGGGGGCTGCAAAATGTCCGCCGTGATGCCTTCGACTTCGGGCGCGGGTGGGAAATAGTCTCGTCGAGCGCGCGGATGACGGTGCCGCGCCCGCTCCAGCTAGCCGCGATCCCCGTCGCTTGGACGCCACCGACCAATGGTGCGCTGTCGGGCGAAGTTGTAATCGCGCCGATGTCGAAATTGCGCCATTTCGACGAGTGGAAGGGCAAGCTTGCGGGCAAGATCGTGATGATCTCGCTACCGGGCACAGGGTCCGAGCCCGACAAGCCCGCCTTCCGCCGCTACACGTCGGAGGAACTGGGCAAGCTCGATGCGTTCGATCAGCCCGAATATGATCCCGAGGAACTCAACGCGCGGTTGAAGCGGGTCGAATTCGTCGAAAAGCTCGATGCCTTCCTGAAAGCCGAAGGGGCAATCGGCTGGGTGCGGATGTCGTACCGTGACGGCAAGCTGGTGCACGGCGCTGGCTATAATTTCCGTGAGGGGCGCACGCTCGCTCTGCCCGCCATCGAACTTTCGGCGGAGGACTATCGCCGTCTTGTCCGGCTGACAAAGACCGGCCGCAAGCCTGTGATCGAGTTCGACAACAATGTCCGCTTCGACGACAGCGACCGCAACGGCTATAACATCATCGCCGAAATCCCCGGTAGCGACCCCAAGGCAGGCTATGTCATGGCGGGCGCGCATTTCGATAGCTGGGTGGCGGGCGACGGCGCGACCGACAATGCGGCGGGCAGCGCGGTGGTAATGGAGGCGGCACGCATCCTTCGCAAGATGGGCACACCCAAGCGCACCATCCGCTTCGCGCTTTGGTCGGGCGAAGAACAGGGTCTGATCGGCTCGCGCGCCTACACCGAGAAATATCTTGCCCGGCGGCAGGCCAAGCCAGGGCAGGATCCAAACGGGCTCGAAGCCTTCTACGACTGGTCATACCGCTACCCGATTGTAGCGCAGCCTGGTTACAACGACCTCAAAGCCTATTTCAACATTGACAATGGCTCGGGTAGATTTCGCGGCATTTACGCCGAGGGTAACGCCGCCGCCGTGCCGCTTCTAAAGGAATGGCTAACGCCGTTTGCCGGTATGGACGCCAACCGGGTTGCCGCCGCCGATACCAGCGGCACCGACCATGTCTTCATGCAACAGGTCGGTGTTCCCGCTTACCAATTCATTCAGGACCCGCTCGATTATTCGACCCGCACGCACCACAGCAACGCTGACACTTTCGACCATTTGA
>CAZQBS010000076.1:9341-10494 GCA_964591835.1 uncultured Sphingorhabdus sp.
CTCGATTATTCGACCCGCACGCACCACAGCAACGCTGACACTTTCGACCATTTGAAGGCCGAAGACTTACGGCAGGCGTCAGTGGTGATGGCCGGGATGCTCTGGCAATCGGCGAACAGCGCAAAAACCCTGCCGCGCCAGCCGCTGCCGACTCAGCCGCTGGTCACCGATCCGTTCAAGGTGAAGGATCCTGACGAGGAGTGAGCGGCCTAATCGCCGCGCACCGCGATCAGGCCGATCGAAATGAAGCTCAGCACGGGCTCGTCATTTTGGTTGAAGACCTGCATCTGCGAACGATAACTGCCCATTTCGGGGCGCGAGTTCGATTGCCGCTTTTCCAGCACTTCGGTTTCGCACCGCAGCGTATCTCCCGGAAAGACGGGCTTCAGCCAGCGCAGTTCGTCGACGCCCGGCGAGCCTAGCCCCGCCTGTCGGGTAGAAGTCAGATTTTCGACGACCATCGTCATCGTCATCGCAGTGGTATGCCAGCCGCTCGCTGCCAACCGCCCGAAATGCGTCTTGGCCGCCGCCTCATCGTCGAGATGAAAAGGCTGCGGGTCGTACTTCTGCGCGAACGCGATCACCTCTTCGCGGGTGACGTGATAGCTGCCGAATGCAGACTTGGTGCCGATAACAATATCTTCGAAATAGATCATGCCAATCCTCAAACATTAAACCGGAACAGCATGATATCGCCGTCCTTAACGAGATAATCCTTGCCTTCCGACCGCCATTTGCCCGCTTCCTTGGCTCCGGCTTCGCCATTATATTGGACGTAATCCTCGTAAGCCATCGTTTCGGCGCGGATGAAGCCTTTTTCGAAATCGCTGTGGATCGCGCCTGCCGCATTGGGTGCGGTGTCGCCTTTATGGACGGTCCATGCGCGCGCTTCTTTGGGGCCGACGGTGAAGAAGGTGATCAGGTGGAGCAACTCGTAACCGGCGCGGATCACGCGGGCGAGGCCGGTTTCGGTTAGGCCCAGGTCTTCGAGGAAAACTTCGCGGTCTTCGGCGGGCATGGTCGAGATTTCGGCCTCGATCGCGGCAGAAACGACGACGGCTTCGGCGCCTTCGGCCTTGGCCTTTTCGAACACGAGTGCCGAAAATGCGTTGCCATTGGCTGCGCTGGCTTCCTCGACATTGCATACATAGAG
>CAZQBS010000077.1:0-10343 GCA_964591835.1 uncultured Sphingorhabdus sp.
GGACGCCCAACCAGATCGAGGCGGTGATGGCCGGGATGCAGAAGCGCGCGGCGAACTTCGCCGATTAGGCTTGTTCAACCCGCAACCGCTCGAATTCCTCGCGCAGGCCTTCGGGCAATGCTGTCGGCCCGTTAGTATCGGTCAGCACGACGGTCGTAATGCACGTCGCCTTGCACTCGCCACCCTGAAATGCTGCCGAGGCAATGTCCCAGCTGCTGCTGCCTATGCGCAATATCCCGCTGGCGATGGTGACATGTTCGGGAAAGTGCGCTTCGGCGATATAGTCCAGATTGACGCTGACAATCAGCCAGCGTTGCCCCGGCGCGCGGCGTTGCACCCCAATGGCGTGGTTGAACATGCCTCGGCCATGTTCGAACAGCCCCGCCATCGCGACATTGTTGATATGGCCGAGAAGGTCCATGTCGGCGAACCGCGTTTCGGTCGAGTGGCTGAAGGGATAACTGGCGGGGTCGAGTTGCCAGGTTTGGGGTTTGGGCATTTACAGCCCCCGCCCGATCAGTTCCTTCATGATTTCGTTTGTTCCACCGAAAATGCGCGTGACGCGGGCGGCGCGCCACATGCGAGCGATGGGATACTCGTTCATATAGCCAGCGCCGCCGTGCAGTTGCAGGCAGGCGTCGACGACCTCCCACTGCAGGTCGGTGTGCCACAATTTGGCAGCGGCACCTTCCTCGGCGGTCAGCTCTTTCTTGTAATGGCGATTGAGCGCCCAATCGAGATGCGCCCAGCCAACTTGCAGTTTGGACTTGATGTCGGCGAGCACAAAGCGCGTATTCTGGAAATCGAGCAATGGCTTGCCGAAGACGATCCGGTCGCGGCAGAATGCGACGGTTTCGTCGAACGCCTTTTGTGTGCTGGCCATCGCCGAAACGGCAATCGACAGCCGTTCCTGCGGCAGTTCGCTCATCAAATAGATGAAGCCCTTGCCTTCTTCGCCAAGGCAGTTGGTCATCGGAACGCGGACGTCCTCGAAGAACAGCTCCGACGTGTCCGCTTCATCCATGCCGATCTTGTCGAGGTTGCGACCGCGCTTGAAACCCTCGCGGTCTGCTTCGACCAGGACAATCGACATTCCCTTGTACGCGGGCTGGATTTCGGTGTCGGTTTTCACGCAAACCAGGATCAGATCGGCATTCTGGCCGTTGGTAATATAGGTTTTGCTGCCGTTGATGACATAATGGTTGCCGTCCTTGCGCGCAGTGGTTTTCATTCCCTGAAGGTCGCTGCCGGTGCCGGGTTCGGTCATCGCAATCGCGGTGATGACTTCGCCAGAGATCATCTTGGGCAGCCAGTGCTGCTTCTGCTCTTCGCTGCCATAGCTGGTGATATAATTGACCACGATATCCGATTGCAGCGAGAAGCCGGTGGCCGCACCGCCATAATAGGCGCTCTCTTCATCGACGATGGCGTTGTAACCGAAATCGAGGCCAAGCCCGCCATATTCGACGGGTGCTGTCGGGCAGAGCATCCCGACTTCGCCCGCTTTTGGCCAGATCGATTTGGGGACGATGCCGTCTTCCTGCCACTGCTTTGCATTGGGCGCGACTTCCTTCAGAAGGAACTGACGTACAGACTGGCGGAATGCTTCGTGGTCTTCGTTGTAGGCGCTGCGCGGAATCGTATCGAGCGACATAGAATCTCTCCTGTGGAACTTCCGCTTCATTGGCAGTTAGCTGACGCTAGCGTCAAGCCAAATTTAATCGCGCGATTAAACTGGCTCTCCAGTGTTGCGGGCCCGTTCGACGATGGTTCGCTCGGCGGTTGGCAGCATCCGGTATGCCGCGATAAGCAGCCCAAGCGCAATCGGCGCAACACCGATCAGCGACAATATCCCGACGCGCAAGTTTCCGATCGGCTTGCCGTCAACGACCGTGCCCGCAAGGTCCGAAATCTGCCCGACCATATACGGTCCGAACGACAACCCGACGAGCGTTGTGCCGAGGAAGAAGGCGGCAGTCGCGGTGCCTCGCATCCGGGGTAAAACCAGATCCTGCGTGGTCGCTGCCGCCGCACCAAGCGCGGTTGCGCCGAACATCCCCGCCAGAAAATTCATGACATAGAACAAGGTCGCGTTGTCGGTGGTGTAGCCAATGCCGATGGGAACGATTGGCGCGACCACACCGAACATGACCACCAATAATCGCCCGGCTGGATTTTTCGCGCGAAGTGCATCTGCAATGCGGCCGCCAAGAATTACACCGATAAAGCCGCTGAGCGCGCCGTTGGCGCCGAGGATGAACGCGAGTTCGGCCTTTGGCAAACCAAGCACGATTTCGGCATAAGGTGCCGACCAAAAGGCGAGGGCATACGCAGCAAGTGCGACAAGCCCATAACCAAGCGTTGTACAGATAAACGCTGGCGTACCCCAGATCAGCTTAAACGTCGCCGGGTCGCGCGCGCGCAGTGCCGAGGCCCAGGAAAACACCGCATAATAGCCAAAGCCGACCGCCGACCATTGCGGGAAATTGCCGGTCAGTTGGATCATCCACCAGGCAAAGGCAGCGATTGCTGCGCCAGTAGCGAGATTGATGATGAGCGCCGATGGCCCGCGCTGCCATGCGCCCAGAATGGTGAAGGGCGGGACGATCATCGACAGGTCACTGGCGAAGGTGCGGAAGGGTGCCGGGTTTTTGCCCGTGGCCACTCCGTCCATCGCGCCGCGAACAGGTTCGCGCAGTGTCGCGACCCACAAGGCAACGAGCAAACCCGGCATACCCACCGCAAGAAATGCCGCCTGCCAACCGACAAGTCCGAAGGGACCGCCGCCGGGAAAGGCTTCGTTCCACGACTTGACGATCAACGCGCCGATAAACAGCGAAACGCCGCCGCCGATATACAGACCCGACGAATAAATCGCGAGCGCGGTGGCGCGCTGGCGCTTGGGGAAATAGTCGGAAATCAATGAATAAGCAGTCGGACTTGCGGTAGCTTCGCCGATGCCCACGCCCATGCGCGCCACCGTCAGCTGCGCCTGATTACGGGCAAATCCCGATAGCGCGGTCATGATCGACCAAAGGGCGAGGCCGATCGAGAGTAATTTAACCCGGCTCCAGTTATCGGCCAGCCTGCCCAGCGGAATCCCGAACAATGCATAAAATACGGCAAATGCAGCGCCGCCGAGGAAGCCCATATCGCCGTCGCTCAAACCGAGGTCTGCCTTGATATCGACCGCGAGGATGCTCAAAATCTGCCGGTCGATGAAGTTCAGGATGTAGACGACGACGAGGACACCAAGCACGTACCAGCTATAGCCGCTGGCTTCGGGTAACGGCTTTTCGGGTTGCTCGATGTTGCCGTCCAAATCGCTCACGCCCGTCTCCTGTGTGGCTGTTTTCGCCTTATCGCTTCATGGCTAGCAGAACATGAACAGGGCGCAACCTGAATTGACTTTCAACTTCGCGTAAACGTGATCGCTCCTTCGCGATCTTCGCGCGAAATAATCATTACTGCCGATTTCATGGTAAAATTTCCCGAACCTCCAATGTCGTGTTTCGCTTGAAAAAACTGTCAAACATCACGATATTGTCGCCATGCGGCTATATTGCCGTTTTTTGAGGAGTATTAGATCATGGCACAGTGGTCCGATCCACGGGTAACCGGGACCCAGTCAAGTCTTGAGGGCATCGGTTATGGTGCCGGCGCGGTTGCAGTCGATGCAGGGCTTCGCGCGCACATGCTCAAGGTTTACAATTACATGGCGTCGGGTGTTCTGCTCACCGGCATCGTCGCGATGTTGTTTGCAAACAGCGCTTTTGGACAGGACGTTATGATCAACGGTGGCATCCTGCGCTGGGTGATTATCCTGTCGCCGCTGGCGCTGATCCTGGTGATGAATTTTGGCTTGAACAAGCTTTCGACCGGGGCTCTGCAAGCCTGCTTCTGGGCGTTCGCTGGCCTGATGGGCTTGTCAATGTCGACGATCTTCCTTGTCTTTACAGGCGAGTCGATTGCAACGACGTTCTTTGCAACCGCAGCGGCTTTTGCGGGTCTTAGCCTGGTTGGCTACACGACCAAAAAGGATTTGAGCGGCATGGGCACGTTCCTGATCATGGGCCTTGTCGGCCTGATCGTTGCGTCGCTTGCCAACCTCTGGTTCCAGTCGAGCACATTGAACTGGGTTGTGAGCGGAGTCGGCGTGCTGATCTTTGCGGGTCTGACCGTTTATGACACGCAAATGATCAAGAACACCTATCTGCAACTGCGCAGCTCGGATTCTGACTTCATCGGCAAGGCCGCGATCATGGGCGCACTCAGCCTGTATCTGGATTTCATCAACATGTTCCAGTTCCTGCTGAGCTTCATGGGCAGCCGCGATTAAGTCACGCTGCGTTAAGCTAGCCAAACGATATATGGCCCGGCGGGAAACCGCTGGGCCATTTTCTTTTGCGGTTGGCCGAACAAGGCTTTTCTTTGCGCGTTAATTCCTGTTGTAAGGCACGTAGTTGTTTCTGGAGCGAGTAAATATGCGAATGGGCGTCAAAAATCTTGCGGCCATCATTATGATCACCGCGGTTGCGGCCTGTGCGCCGCCGCCGGTTAAGGTCGCGCCGCCGCCGATCATCGTGCCACCGCCCCCGCCCCCGCCCCCGCCGCCGATGCCTTACCCGCCGGGCGGTGCCGCATCTTCGATGACGATTCCGCCGTTGGCTCTCGATGGCATCCGAAACACGCCAAACCGGTTGCTCACCCCCGACGAGAATATCTGGCATTTGCGTTCCGCGTTCAACGTCGCCGCGCTAAACTGCCAGGGGCCGGTCTGGGGACAGATCGCCGTCGAGTATAACAAGTACATCGTCGTCCACAAAAAGCGGCTGACTCAGGTCGGTAAAGCGATCGACCGCGCCTATGTCGCCCGCTATCCCGGGCAGAACGGCCTCCGCGTGCGGGACAGCGCCATGACCGACCTCTACAATTATTTCGCGCTGCCACCGGTAAAGGCGGAGTTTTGCGATACCTCGCTGCGAAAGTTGACTGAGGGGAATGTCGTGCCGTCGGCAACTTTAACCGATTTTTCGATCGGCGCGCTGGCCGAGGTCGATGGCATCTTCATCCGCTTCTTCGATGCCTATTTGCTGTATGAACGCAATCTGGCCGAATGGAATATGAAGTACGCTCCGCCGCCCGCGCCGCAACCGCTGTTCGTGCCCAATACGCAGCCTGTTATTCAGCCGGTATTTGTGCCCAATACGCAACCCGCCCCGCCAATAATGACACCGACGACAGCCACGCCCGGCTAGGCGGCGGCACGTTCGTCCCGGTGGCGGATGAAGCAATCGCGTCCGTTCGATTTTGCGCGATAGAGCGCCATATCGGCGGCGCGGTAAAGGATTTTCCAGTCATTCTCGTCACCGACGGCGCGCGAGGCTATACCAATGCTGGCGGTCATCCGATATCCTTCGGGCAGGACGATAGTTCGGACATCGGCTAGCAACCGCTCGGGGTCGGGTGTCAGCGGCAGGTCGGCAGGGTAGGCGATGGCAAATTCCTCGCCGCCCATCCGAGCGACGATTGCGTCTTCTGGGGTATATTTGCGCAAAACGCCGCCGATACTGGTAATCGCGTCGTCGCCGCCGGCGTGGCCCAGGCTGTCGTTGACTCGCTTGAAATGGTCGATGTCGAGCAGGATCAGCGTCCAGTGGCTGTGGCCTTCGAGCAGCTTGCGCATGAAGGCGCGGCGGTTAAGCAGCCCGGTCAGCGGATCGGTGTCGGCCATCTGCTTGGCGACCGCTTCGGCGCTTTTGGCGCTGTCACGCGCTTGCGCCAGCAGCCATACGCGCCTTCCGACCGCCAGCGAATTCACAAGCGCCTCAAAGGCAAAAGCGATCAGCGTGCTGTTTTCGATCAGCACATGATAAGGCAGGACACCTACGCCGTGCAGGAACCGTACCAGAACAGACATGAGCGGTGCCGACCAGGCTATCAGGAAATATTTGAGAAACGGATCCTTCTGCTGCCATGCGGTGTGGACGTAAGCGAGCATCAAAAACGGGATCGGCACAAAGCCGAACATGTAGACCGTGTCCAACACGCGGATGAAATTCGGCGCGACCAGCGAAAAGACGATGGCGAAGATGGTCATCGCGGCCGCTTGGACATAGGTCGCGCGCACCAGCCATACGGGAATTACCGAGGCTGCGAAAAAATGCCGGACGAATATCAAGGCGGTACTTGCCGATAATGCCAACAGCGAAATCGTGATCCGTAACCGGTCGCCGCCGGTCATCCCGTCGATAATATAATGCACTGCACCGGTGGTAAAAAAGGCGTAGGACGCCATTGCGGCCACCATCGCACAATAGGCGAGCAGGAAATGCTGTCGCATTGCCCGCCACAAGGCGAGGGTGTAGACCAGCATGGCAAGGCACAGGCCGCCGAAGCTGGCGTATAATGCGCCCAAGGCCATTTCGGTGTTCATCGCTCCATTGGGTTCCGAAATTTGCGGCGCGAGCATGACACCGCGGATAATTTGCGAGTTTTCCACTCGAGCAACCAGCATATTGATCGGTGGCTTGTCGGCATCTAGCGGCACCATGATGCTCGGCCCGAGGCGCATGGCAGAGCGTTCGGATATCTGGTCGCGCGAATATTGCGTGATCGTGCCGTCTTCGTAAATGGCGGCTAGGGCAAAGCCATCATCCCACAAGCTCGCCAGCCTGAGAATGGGCCGCCAATTGTGCTTCCGGCCTTCGGGCGGGATCGGCATTTTGACCCAATAATCGCCGGTTTTGTGGTGGCTTTGCGATGCGTTGCAGTCGAAACGTTGCGGTTGGCTCAGGATACTCTGCACCGTGTCGCCGTCGAGCGCTGGGGCGACGCAGGGCGTCAGGTCGGTCACTTTCGCAGATGCAGGTGCCGCCGACATGATGACGGCAAGGTACAACGCAAGCATTGCTGCCACCCGTCGGCAAATATGGAAAATTGTACCCCGCATGGACGGAGCTTAGGCCGCCCATGTAAAATTCCCGTTAACCAGCGCTGCCGGTCTGGACGATTTTACGCTGGGGCCGCCTGAATCTCCGCGATCAGCGCGCCATCGATTGCTTTGGCGGCGTTATATGCCGGGCGTTCGCGGATCCGTCCGGCATAGGCTTCGAAGGCCGCGTTGCTGGGCAGGCTGCCGAATTGCAGCCCCCAATCGACCTGCGCACCGACATAGATATCGGCAGCGGTAAAGCGGTCGCTGCAGATATAATCCTTGCCCGACAGAGCACCTTCGAGCGCGGCGACGGCATGATCGTAGTTGCCGTAACCCGCCATCATTTCCTGCTCGGTGGTCGGCTCCCACTTCATATGCCGGTTGGTGATCGCGGCTTCGACCGGGCCGGCTGCAAAGAACATCCAGCGGTAGTAATCGGCGCGCTCGGCAGGCGTAGGTTGCAGACCGGCTTCGGGGAAGGTGTCGGCCAGATAGGCGCAAATCGCGGCACATTCGGTCACCACCTTGCCGTCATGGACAATCGCCGGAACCTTGCCCATCGGGTTGATCGCCAGATATTCGGGTGCCTTCATCGATCCGCCATATTCGAGCAGGTGCTGTTCGTAATCCGCGCCCGCCTCGTGCAGCGCCCAGCGCACGATCTGCCCGCGCGACATGGGGTTGGTGTAGAAATCTATTTTTGACATTGGCGCACTCCATTCAGGCCATGCTGATATAGTCGCGCATCGCTGCCGCTTCGGCCTCGATCTTTTCGATCCGGTGCTTGACCAGATCGCCGATCGAGACAAATCCTGTCAGCCGCCCGTTTTCAACCACCGGCAAATGCCGGATGCGGCGTTTGGTCATCATCGACAGCGCGGACAATATCGCGGTGTCGGTGGTGACGGTGATCGCGGGCGATGTCATCACCTCGCCAACGGTCTTGGCCAGAAAAGCCGAGCCGTGCATCGCCACGCCGTAGACGATATCGCGCTCCGAAAAGATCCCCACCACCGCGTCACCGTCGACCACGGGCAATGCGCCGATCCGGTGTTGCGCTAGCCTCGTCACCACCTCACCGACGCTTTCGCTTTGTCCGGCGGTGAACACTTCATGGCCGCCGTTGCCGCCGATAATTGCCGCTATCGTCATCGTTTGCTCCTCTATCGCTTTCCCTTGCCAAGCTTATAGCATAAAGGCCGCGCAGGAAAAAAATATGACTCGCCAATCGCGCCTTGATGACCCCGAATATAGCGGCTTTGCCTGGGCGCGCTACTGGCGATTGATGCGCTGGATGGCGGGCTTTACCGTAGTCGTGACCACAATCGCGCTCACTGCATTCTGGTGGAAGAACGGTTTCCTTTCGATCCATTTTTTCATCGCTCCAGCACTCGCGATTATCGCGTCGATCATGCTGACCGCCGCGTTAATGGGGCTGGTGTTCCTGTCCAGCGGATCGGGACATGACGAAGCCATCGAAGACCCGTTCGAAGAGGAAGCCGACCGTGACTGAAGCCATCCGCAATCTGCCCAAACGCAACGATCCGGTGTTGCGCGTGGTGCCGGGACCGGCCGATATCAACGCCAACGGCCACATCTTCGGCGGCTGGGTGCTTGGCGTGATGGATCAGGCGGGCGGTATCGTGGCGGGCCGCGTGGCGCAGGGACCGTGCGCCACCGTGGCCATCGAAAAGATGGAGTTCATCGCGCCGATCCTGCTGCGCGACATCATCTCGGTCTATGCGAACCTCGAACGGCGGGGACGGACCTCCATGGTGGTTCGCGTCGAAGTAATCGCAACGCGCGCACGGGGCCAGGCGGAGGTGAAGGTGACCGAGGGGCTGTTTACCTTCGTCGCGCTCGATGAAAACCACCGACCAAGGGCATTGCCGGAGGGGTGAGATCGGGGTAATTTCCAGTTAAAAGGGGCCGGAAGTTGCCCTCCAGCCCCGCTTAATTCGCAATGTTGGCTTGCTTACGCCCCGGCAACATCCGCCAGATCAACCTTCAAGCCCGGCCCCATCGACGAACTGATCGCGACCTTGCGGACATATTTGCCCTTCGATCCCGACGGCTTGCTCTTGATGACCGCATCGACCAGCGCATCAAAATTCTTGCGCAGATCGGCGTCGGAGAAGCTTTTCTTGCCGATGCCGCTGTGGATAATGCCCTGTTTTTCAACGCGGAATTCAACCTGTCCGGCTTTGGCGACTTTCACCGCTTCGCCCACGTCCATCGTGACGGTGCCGAGCTTCGGGTTAGGCATCAAGCCCTTGGGGCCGAGCGTTTTGCCGAGACGTCCGACGATGCCCATCATGTCGGGAGTTGCAATGACGCGATCATAATCGAGATTACCAGCGAGCATATCTTCCATCAGGTCTTCGGCACCGACCTTGTCGGCACCGGCAGCGGTTGCTGCATCGGCCTTGTCACCGCGTGCGAACACAGCGACTTTCATTTCCTTGCCGGTACCGGCTGGAAGCGAGACCATGCCGCGCACCATCTGATCGGCATGACGCGGGTCGACGCCCAGGTTCAGTGCGATTTCGATGGTTTCGTCGAACTTGGCAGTCGCCAGTTCCTTGATGGTTTTGATCGCTTCGTCAACGCCATAAAGCTTTTCAGCGTCCAGACCTGCGAGCGATTTTGCTTTTTTTGTGAGTTTGGCCATCGGTTCAGCCCTCCACTACTTCGAGGCCCATGGCGGTAGCCGAGCCTGCGATGATTTTCACTGCCGCGTCCATGTCGTTCGCGTTGAGGTCGGCCATCTTGATGGTCGCGACTTCTTCGAGCTGCTTGCGCGTGATCTTGCCAGCCGAGAGCTTGCCGGGCTCTTTCGAACCCGATTTCAGGCCGAGTACCTTCTTGATGAGGAAGGTTGCGGGTGGCGACTTGGTCGCGAAAGTAAAGCTCTTGTCCGAAAACACCGTAATCTTGGTCGGAATGGGCGTGCCCTTTTCCAGATCAGCGGTTGCAGCGTTGAACGCCTTGCAGAATTCCATGATATTGACGCCGCGCTGACCCAAAGCCGGGCCGATTGGCGGAGACGGGGTTGCGGCGCCCGCCGGTACTTGCAGGCCGATATAGCCGTCGATTTTCTTGGCCATGAGTTGGCTCCTTTCATTCTTTCTCCGTCCTTCGACAAGCTCAGGATGAGCGGGTTGAAGGCAGATCAAATTAAGCGGTCAAACAGCGATCCAAAGAAAGCCTCCCGCACGGGTTTTCGCTGATTCTCATCAGCGAAGCGGCGCGCTTACGGGAAGCGGCCGAGAAAAGCAAGCGGCGTCGGGCTGATGCTGCCGCGATTCAAGGGGTTCACGCCGAGGTCGCAGAGGAAGCAGAGAATTACCCCAAACCGTTCGCCCTGAGCTTGTCGAAGGGCAGGTTATGCAAACTGGGCTTCGAC
>CAZQBS010000078.1:0-10333 GCA_964591835.1 uncultured Sphingorhabdus sp.
GACCAGTATCGCAAACTGCGCAACACCTTCCGCTATCTGCTCGGCGCGCTCGACGGGTTTGACACAGGGACTGTCCCTTTAGGGACTGTCCCCAATGGGACAGTCCTTGACCGCGCTACGTATGAAGCAATGCCCGAGCTGGAGCGCTATATGCTCCACTTGCTCGCCGATATGGATGCGAAGTTGCGGCAAGCGGTGGACGACTTCGACTTCAACACCTACGTCCGCCTGCTAACCGATTTCGCCAACGAAGACCTGTCGGCCTTCTTCTTCGATATCCGCAAAGATTGTCTGTATTGCGACGCGGCGACCGATCCGAAGCGGATGGCGTATCGCACAGTGCTCGACATCCTGTTCCACGCGCTCGTGCGCTACGCCGCGCCGGTGCTGGTGTTCACCAGCGAAGAGGTTTGGCAGACGCGGTTTGGGGCGGATGCGGACAGTGTGCATTTCTCGGATTGGCCACAGGTTGATGCGGCCTGGTTTGATGACGGCATTGGTTCGAAATGGTCGAGCATACGCGGCTCTCGCTTTTTGGCCACAGAGCGTATCGAGCCGTTGCGCCGTGAAAAAGTTTTGGGATCCAGTCTCGAAGCTGAGATTTGGCATCCGGGCGAAGCTGGCGATGTCGATCTAGCCGAAGTATTCATCTCCTCGACGGTTCACCAAGGTGACTGGGACGTGAAGCGTACCACCAACCACAAATGCGGTCGCTGCTGGCGGCATCTCCCCGAGGTTGCCGAGGATGGCGCGCTGTGCGGGCGGTGTGAAGATGTCGTCAGTGCCTAACTCGCTCTGCGTTCTCTGCGTGAACAATTCTAGGTTTTTGGTTCGCGCAGAGAACGCAGAGTTGATGATTGCTGTGGCCGAAAAGGTGAGTAAGACGATCTCATGAACCCCAAACCCAAATTCCGCCTTCAGGGCATCATGCTAGCGTCGCTGGTCTTCATCGCCGACCAGATCGTCAAATATGCGATGATCGGCCCGCTGGCGCTGCAAAGCAGGCGGGAGATTGTCATCCTGCCGCAATTCTCGCTGACCTGGGCGGAGAATCGCGGGGTTTCGATGGGGTTCCTTGAGGCCGGGAGCGATGCGCAGCGCTGGATGCTCGTCGGGCTGACCGCCGTCATTGCGCTCATCGTCGCGGTGTGGATGTGGCGCGAGAAATTGCGCGGCGATGTGCTTGCGCTTTCGCTCATATTGGGCGGCGCGGCGGGCAATATCGTCGACCGGATTCGTTATGGCTATGTTGTCGATTATGCCGACCTACATTTCGGGACATTCCGGCCATTCTATATTTTCAACCTCGCCGACGCCTGCATCACCTTCGGCGTGCTGATATTGCTTGCCCGCGCCTTCCTGATGCGCGAAAAGCCGACGCAAGAGACGGGCGTTCATCAAACGGCAAGCCGCGCGGACATAACGGAGTGACTATGAAATCGAAGTTGATTTTGCCGGTGGCGGCCCTGCTCACGCTTTCGGGCTGCGGCTCGTCGGGATTGCTCGACCGCGAACGGCCCGATGAATTCGCGGTGACTCGCGGCGCGCCTTTGTCGGTTCCCGCCGATTTCACGCTGCCAGCACCGCAAGCGGGCGCTCCGGCTACGCAACAAGCCGACACCAAACAGCAGATGCTCGACGCGATGTTCGGCACTTCAACACCTGCGCCCGGCAAATGAAGAACGGATCGACGATGAAGAGCAAACTGGTCCTTTTGGGTTCTGCCGGCATGGTGCTGTTGCTTTCGGGTTGCGCCTCGGCTGGCAATGCGGCGGAAGCACTTTGGGATTGGGACATTCGCGGCAATGCACCGACCGGTCCCGCCGTCAGCCGCGCCGCACCGTTGCTCGTACCGCCCGATTTCGCTTTGACTCCCGCCCCCGGAACCGCAGTGCGTTCGCAGGATGCCGGGCAGGAGACGGTGCTCGAAGCCCTGTTCGGCGGCCCCGCCCCGCGCTCGGCCACCGAACGCGCGCTTGCGACATCGGCTGGCAGCGGCGAGGCAGGCATCCGCTCTTCGGTCGGCGATCCAAAGACCAATACGGTCAACAAGGGCTCGGTGACCCGCGACATCATCGCCGCGCCAGAGGGCGACGGCCAGACCGCGCAGGCGGTTATTCCGGGCTGAGTTAAGTCGTTAGCGCTTTACGCGCTGACGCTCGCTTCCTCGACGCCCGCGCTGTTGTGGCGCAGCGCTTTCAGCACGGTCTCGACGATCTGCGGAGCGTTCAGGCCGGCATCGTCATATTGCTTTTGCGGATTGTCATGGTCCTGGAAGATATCGGGCAGGCGCATCGTGCGGATTTTCAGGCCTGCGTCCATCAGGCCCAGGTCGCTGGCCAGCGTCAGCACATGCGCGCCGAGACCGCCTATCGCTGCTTCTTCGACGGTGACGACGACTTCATGCGTCGCGATCAGGTGGCGGATGAGGTCTTCGTCTAGCGGCTTGGCAAAGCGCAGGTCAGCGACGGTGGCCGAGAGCCCCTTGGCGTCGAGCGTGTCGGCGGCCTTCAATGCTTCGGCCAGCCTTGTCCCAAGTGAGAGAATCGCGACTTTCTTGCCCTCGCGGACAACGCGTCCCTTGCCGATTTCGAGCTGCAGCGGCACCTCGGGCAGGGCCACGCCGGTGCCATTGCCGCGCGGATAGCGAAAGGCAATCGGGCCGCTGTCGTGGAGGGCAGCGGTATAGGTCATATGCACCAGTTCGGCCTCGTCGGCTGGCGACATCACCACGAAATTGGGCAAAGTCGCGAGATAGGTGATATCGAACGAACCGGCATGGGTACTGCCGTCGGCACCCACCAGCCCGGCTCTGTCGATGGCGAAGCGCACCGGCAGGTTCTGGATCGCGACATCGTGCACGACCTGATCGTAGGCGCGTTGCAGGAAGGTCGAGTAGATCGCGCAGAACGGTCGCATCCCTTGCGCCGCCAATCCAGCGGCAAAGGTCACGCCGTGCTGCTCGGCAATGCCTACATCGAAGCTGCGGTCGGGGTGAGCGGCGGCGAATTTATCGACGCCGGTGCCCGACGGCATCGCGGCGGTAATCGCGCAGATTTTTGGGTCGGTTTCGGCGAGCTTCGCCAAAGTTTCGCCGAAGACGTTCTGGTAAGCGGGCGGACCACCGCCCGGCCCCTTGTCCTGTAGCCCGGTAATCACGTCGAACTTGGCGACGCCGTGATATTTATCCGAAGCGGCCTCGGCGGGGGCATAGCCCTTACCCTTCTTGGTGACGACATGGACGAGCACCGGCCCCTCGGCATTGTCGCGGACGTTCTCCAGCACAGGGATCAACTGGTCGAGATTATGGCCGTCGACGGGGCCGACATAATAAAAGCCCAATTCCTCGAACAAAGTCCCGCCCATCGCCATGCCGCGTGCATATTCCTCGGCTTTGGAGGCTGCGCTGTAAATCCGGCGCGACAGTTTCTTCGCCAGCTTGCTGGCGAAACTGCGCAAGCCCAGATACTCGCTCGACGATACCAGCCGCGACAGATAGGCCGACAACCCGCCGACCGGGGGCGCAATCGACATGTCGTTGTCGTTGAGGATGACAACCAGCCGGTTGCCCGCAGCCTGCGCGTTGTTCATCGCTTCATAGGCCATGCCGGCGCTCATTGCGCCGTCGCCGATTACCGCGATGGCCTTGCCTGGCTGCCCAGCCATCTTGTTGGCCACGGCAAAGCCCAAAGCAGCCGAAATCGAGGTCGAGCTGTGTGCCGCGCCGAACGGATCATATTCGCTCTCGCTCCGCTTGGTGAAGCCCGAAAGCCCGCCGCCGGTGCGAAGCGTGCGAATCCGGTCGCGCCTGCCTGTGAGAATCTTGTGCGGATAGCATTGGTGGCCGACATCCCAGACCAGCCGGTCGCGCGGGGTGTCGAAGACATAATGGATCGCGGTAGTCAACTCGACAACGCCCAGCCCTGCGCCAAGATGGCCGCCCGTCACGGAGACCGCAGAAATGGTTTCGGCGCGAAGTTCATCAGCAAGCTGGCGGAGTTGCGAAACCTGTAATTCACGCAAATCGGCTGGAATATCGACCGTATCGAGCAACGGCGTTTGTGGCTTATCGTTCATAAGGCACAGCATTAGCGCCGAAAACGGGTGCTGTCAGTCAGAAACGGCCAATAGACCTGTCAGTCGCAGTCGGCGCATTTCCCGCGCACTTCGATGACCGGGCGCACTTCGGCAAATCCGGCACCTTCAGCGGCAGCACGCACGCTGCCTGACAAACGGTCGTCATCGATATGCGTCGCGGTGCCGCAACTGTCGCAAATCAGGAAAATGCAGTCGTGCAGGCATCCCGGGTGCGAATTGGCGAGATAGGCATTGGCGCTTTCGACCCGGCGCGCCAGATTGGTCGCAACAAACAGGTCTAGGATGCGGTAAACGCTGTTGGGGGCAACCCTTTTGCCGCGCTTTTGCGAAACCTGATCGGCAATATCATAAGCCGATGCCGGTTTTTCATAAGCGGCCAGCACATCGAAAATGTCGGCGCGCATGTCCGTCCACTGCTCGCCAGCGTCGGTAAGCGCGGTCTGCGCGGCCTCGGCCAGCGCGGTGCCGCCATGTTCGTGATGATGATGAGCTGCCATGACCTTCAATGTAGGCGCTCTGCGCCCAAGCGTCAACGCGACGCGCGGTGGTTCAGATCATGGCCAAGCGCCAGAACGGCAACGCCCAAGATGGTCCAAAGGATTTCGGTGCCGCCGTGCGGCAACGTCAATGCACCCGCCATCATCCCGATGCCCAGCGCGCCGATCGCGGCGGGCATGATGAAGCCGTGGCCCCACAGGCCTTTGCCAAGTGCCAGTACGCCGAAGATGATTGCGAGGAAAAGCCCGGCTTCATGGATTGCCGGATCGAGCAACACGCCGCCGGCAGAAGCGATAAACACAAGGATGACCGAGGTGGCGAGGCAATGCACCAGGCACAGCCCGGCAATGCTCAAACCGAGCCCGTCCCAGCGCCATTTTGTCCATACTTGAGTCATCTGCACGCCCTATGTGGCATGATTCGGCGCACGTTACAACATCACATGCGAAAAATTCCTTTGACGCGTCCCAATGACACGAGGTTGGGCGGCAATTAAATTATGCTGAATTCGATCAAGGTGAACCGCGCGGAGTTTGTGCTGTACACTCCGTGAGCGCGAGCACTTGCCGATCCGAAGGCAATCCCTATGCGATCGGTTTGCGCGAGCGCAGCCTCGAATGCTCGAGGGTTTGTCGCAGCGGGCCTGCCCATGACAGAAATCCAGTTCGGGTCAGACAGGCTGACCGTGACCTCATACTCTCCTCGTGCAACTTCTTTTACCGTCTGTGCCGGAGCATACCAGCGGTAAAACTCATATTGCCGCTTACCGCTCCAGTTATCGCCGTAGCGCTGGAAGTAGATGGAAACAGTAGCGGGCTGATCAGGGGTTTCCTGAGGCGCAAAGCGGACGCGTGGTGACGCGTCGATGCGGTAACGCATCACGATTTTCGATGCGTTTATGAGCGGGCCGGCTCTATATGTGACCGCGTGAACATGGCCTACGCCTGCGTGCGGATAAGGAAATTCGAACGACCAGCCTTTTCTGCCTGCGGGCGTCGGCTGCAACGGCATTCCCACCGAATAGTTCCGGCCGCGAACGTCCGGGCCGATTTCCCAGCCTGACGCGTCTGCGCTGGCAGCCCCGGCGGGACCGACAGCAATGGCCGCTATTGCAAGACAGAAAGCACCTAAGGCGACTGGATAACGCATACAAGCTCCTATGCGCTGGCGTATCGCACCTCGTTCCTGAGGGTTCGCTGAACACCATGTTCAGCCCGACGTAAGCCAGGGGCGCAATCAGGCTCTGGCGAAGCGGTCGGTCGCCCTGATAAGCTGGTCCAATATGCCCGGTTCGGAATATGCATGGCCTGCGCCTTCGACCAGCTGGAAATCGGCATCGGGCCATGCCTTGTGGAGCGCATAGGCGTAGCGCGCGGGGCACGGCATGTCATAACGGCCATGGACGATAGTGCCGGGAATGCCTGCCAGTCGCCCTGCGTCGCGCAGCAATTGCCCCTCATCCATCCAGCCCTTATGCACGAAATAATGCGTTTCGATGCGCGCGAACGCGAGCGCGTAATGGCCGTCGCGGAAGGGTGCTGAAAAGGCTTCGTCGGGAAGCAGGGTGATCGTCTCGCCCTCCCAGATCGTCCACGCCTTCGCCGCCTCTATCCGCGCGGCTCCGTCGTCGCCGGTCAGGATTTCATAATAAGCGGACAACAGGTCGCGGCGTTTGCTTTGCGGAATAGGCGCGAGAAAGCGCTCCCATTTTTCCGGGTGCATTTCTGAGACGCCGAACTGATAATACCAGGCGAGCTCGGGATTGGTCATCGTGTAAATGCCGCGCAGGATGAGCTCGCTGACATGTTCGGGGTGCTTTTGTGCATAAGCGAGCGCCAGCGTCGATCCCCACGAGCCGCCGAAGACCAGCCATTTGTCGACACAAGCCAGTTCGCGCAGCCGCTCGATATCGGCGACCAGATGCCATGTCGTATTGGCCTCCAGCGAGGCATAAGGCATCGAGCGTCCGCATCCGCGCTGGTCGAACAGCATGACGTCATAGAATTCAGGGTCGAACAACTGCCGGTGCGAGGGCGATATCCCGCCGCCGGGTCCGCCGTGCAGGAAAACCGCTGGCTTGCCGCCCGCTTTGCCCGACCGCTCGTAATAGACCTGGTGCCCGTCGCCGACGTCGATCATGCCGGTTTCGTAGGCTTCGATCGGGGGATAGGGGGTTCGCAGTTCGGTCATAGATGGCCTTTCTTTTTTCGGAACGTTGAGGCGGTATACCGGCTTGCCTTATACAAATATTCGGCCAAAGTTGGTCGTCAGACAAGAGGCATTGGAGAAGGCAGCATGGACGATAAAAAAAGAGCTGGGTCGGTTGCGGGAATGCAGCGCCGCGACATCATTCGTGGTGCCGCGATGCTGGGTGCGGGCGCGGCTTTGATGCGGCCGCTTCCGATCTTTGCCAGGGACGGCGGCATGGCCGATGTGCGCAAGGCGGCACTGGCGGGCCGCGAGGCTTCATTGAAGCGAATCCGCGATTGGATTGCCTTGCCATCGATTGCCGCGGAAAACCGTAACATGCCCGAGGGTGCGGCCTATATGGCCGAACTCGCGCGCGATGCCGGTTTCGGTAATATCGAGATCGTCCCGACCGACGGCCATCCTGGCGTGTTCGGCACCATCGACGTCGGTGCAAAGCGGACTTTGGGCATCTATTTCATGTATGACGTCAAGCAATATGACCCCGCCGAATGGTCATCGCCGCCGCTCGAGGGCCGGATGGTAGAGCGGCCCGGCTTTGGCAGCGCCATCATGGGCCGCGGTGCGGTCAACCAGAAAGGGCCCGAGGCGACCTTCCTTGCAGCACTCCACGCAATCCGCGCGGCGGGGCGCAAGCTGCCGGTCAACATCGTGCTGATCTGTGAAGGCGAGGAGGAAATTGGCTCGCCGCATTTCGGCCAGATCGCAACCAAGCCCAATATCCTTGCGGCCTTGCGAAAATGCGACGGCATTTTCATTCCCGCGAGCTGGCAGGACAAGAACGGCAATGTTTCGGTAAATCTGGGGTCAAAAGGCGTAATCGAACTCGAGCTGGTCGCCAGCGGCGAGAAATGGGGCCGCGGACCCAAGGGCGATGTGCACTCGAGCCTGAAAGCGATGGTCGATTCGCCAACATGGCGGCTGGTTGCGGCGCTCAACACTCTGGTTAGCGCCGACGGCAATATGTCGGCCATCGAAGGATGGGCCGAGAATGTCCGCCCGCTGACGACGCGCGAGAAGGCGCTGATCACCGAGGCCGCCAAACTCGGCGACGAGGCGCAGCAAAAGCAGATCCTAGGCGTCAAGCACTGGATCGACAACCTGTCCTACCCGGACGCGCTCGTCCGGCTGGCGCAGGAACCGACCGTCAATATCGAAGGGCTGGTTGCTGGCTATACCGGCCCCGGCGGCAAGACGATCCTGCCCGGTCGTGCCGTCGCAAAACTCGACCTTCGGCTTGTCCCCAACCAGACTCGCGCCGAAGCGGAGAAAAAGCTGCGCGCGCATCTCGACAAAAACGGCTTCGCCGATATCGAGATGAACGTCAGCGGCGGTTATGACCCGACCGAGACCGATGAAAATAGCATGTTGATCCGGACCGAGCTGGCGACTTACAAAAAGCTCGGCGTGCAGGCGAACCTCAACGCAAGGCTTGCAGGCAGTTGGCCCGGTGCGACCTTTACCGCACCGCCGGTGTCGATCCCGGCCGGCCATTTCGGCATCGGTCACGGTTCGGGCGCGCACGCACCAGACGAATATTATCTGATCGATTCGACAAATCCCAAGGTTGCAGGGCTGGTCGATGCGACAATGGGTTATGCCGAATTCCTCTATGTACTGGCGACAATGAAATAGCGCGGCGCTGACAATTTTTGCAATTATCGGCATATAGAATGCAACGACGCCGGGCTTGCCAGTGGGCGCGCCGCCGCGCATACCGGCGTGGATGAAAGCAGGGTTCAGTTCACCGTTATCGACGCACACCGAGCCAGGCCGGCCAGATGCAATTGGGCGTTGGCTGATGTTCATCGCCCTGCTGGTATTTGCAATGGTGGTTGTCGGCGGGATTACGCGGCTGACCGAATCCGGCCTGTCGATTACCGAATGGAAGCCGGTGACGGGGGCGTTGCCGCCGCTTAGCGAAACCGCTTGGGCTTCCGAATTCGAGAAATACAAGGCGATCCCCGAATATACCGAAATCAACGGCCCTGCGGGCATGACCCTGGCGCAGTTCAAGTTCATCTATTTCTGGGAATGGGTGCACCGTTTGCTCGGGCGGCTGGTCGGGGTGGCGTTTGCCCTGCCGTTGGCGTGGTTCTGGGTGAAGCGGGCAATCCCTGTCGGATACAAGCCGCGCTTGCTGGCGCTGATGGCATTGGGCGGGTTGCAAGGAACGATTGGCTGGTGGATGGTGTCGTCGGGGCTGTCGGCGCGCACCGATGTCAGCCATTACCGGCTTGCGGTGCACCTGCTGACCGCGCTTTTCATCCTTGGCGGATTGGTCTGGACCGCGCTCGATCTGAAACTGCTGGCGCGCGATGCCAATGCAAAACCGGCAAAGCTTACCGGCTTTTCGGTTGCCGTTCTGGTCATTTTGTTCGTGCAATTATTGTTCGGCGCTTGGGTTGCCGGACTGAATGCGGGTTATGTTTCAAACAGTTGGCCGCTGATGAATGACCGGTTTGTGCCCGACGGGATCGACATGGCAAAAGGCTCGCTCTACGCGCTCGCCAACGATCCGTTCTTAACCCACTTTGTGCACCGTTGGTGGGCATGGGTTCTGGTAATAGCCTTGGTGATGCTTGCCCGCCGGACCAGACGCGCAGGCGCGCGTAGCGCGTCCATTGCAATCCACAGCGCTTTTGGTGTGCAGATCCTGCTTGGCATCGCCACGGTGCTGACCAGCGTGAACATCATACTGGCGGTTTCGCATCAGGCGGTCGGAGCATTGCTCGTCGCAGCGACGGTGTGGGGCGCGCATAGTTTGGGAAGGTCGAATGCCAATGGCTGAAGTTGCGCTGATCTACGCGGTCTTCCCGACAGCGGGCGAGGGGCATGACGTCTGCCGCAAGCTGCTCGACGAAGGGCTCGTCGCCTGCGCGAACCGCTTGGGCGTGGTGATTTCGCACTTCCGTTGGGAAGGCGAGATTGAAGCGCGCGAGGAGCATCCGGTGATTTTCAAGACCAGCCCTGCCAAGGCCGACGCTGCGATGGCGCGAATAGCGCGGCTCCACCGTTACGATGTGCCAGCGATTATCCGGCTTGCGACGGCAGAGGCGCACGGTTCGTTTGCCGAATGGGTGGCCAGCGAAACGGCCTGAATATCCCAAAGGTATTATTTTACCCGTCGCCAAACCCGCGCTTTTGCTTGACTATTGCGTCCTTCATAGTCATTAGCGCCGCTTCGCGTGCAGGACCGTCAACGATTCTGCGCACTTATCCAAATTCGAAAGGTTCGATTAGCGATGAAAACGCTATCCAGAGTTACCAAGTCGATCCGCCCGCAGGACGTCCAGAAGGACTGGCATGTTATTGATGCCGACGGTCTGGTCGTAGGCCGCGTCGCCTCGATCATCGCCAATATCCTGCGCGGCAAGCACAAGCCAAGCTACACCCCGCATGTCGATTGCGGCGACCATGTTGTCGTCATCAACGCCGACAAGGTGAAGTTCACCGGCAACAAGCTGAAAGACAAGATCTATTACCATCACACCGGTTATATCGGCGGGATCAAGGGCATTGCCGCCGG
>CAZQBS010000079.1:0-7970 GCA_964591835.1 uncultured Sphingorhabdus sp.
AGCAATTTTTTGAGAAAGCAGCGCGCGGACCCGCGGATTCGCTGTTTCTCGATCTGGAGGACGCTGTCGCACCATATCGGCGGGTCGAGGCGCGTGACAACGCTGTGCGCGCTCTCCACCAGATTGACTGGGGAACCAAGACGGTGTCGGTGCGGGTGAATGGACTGACCACGCCCTGGTCGATAGCGGACATCCTTGCGGTGGCGCGCTGCCCGCGGCTAGATATGATCCTGTTGCCCAAGGTCGAGACGGCGGGCGACGTCATCTTCCTCGACCGGCTGCTCACCGGACTTGAGTTGGAGGTGCCGCGCGATCGTCCGCTCGGGATCGAGATTCTGATCGAAACGACAAAAGGGCTGGCCAACGTCGAGGTGATCGCCTCCGCCTCATCGCGGCTGGAGGGCATCATCTTCGGGGTCGGCGACTATTCGATTGAGCTCGAGAATTTCGACATCATATTCGGCTCACCCAATCCGGAATATGCCGTATCTGGCCATTGCAACGACCAGTGGCATTTCGCGCTCGCTCGCATCGCCAATGCCTGCCGCGCCTATGGCCTGCGGCCGATCGATGGCCCGTTCACCAACTATGGCGATCCCGACGCCTATCGCGACAGCGCGATCCGCGCGCGCGCGCTCGGCTTCGAGGGCAAATGGGCGATCCATCCGAGCCAGGTGGAGATCGCCAACGAGGTATTCACGCCCAGTGCGGTGCAGATCGCTTGGGCGCATGATATCGCAGCCAAGATGGAAGCGGCCAGCGGCGAAGGCAAGGGGGCGATCGGGATCGACGGGGTGCTGGTCGACCGCGCCCATGTGCTGCTGTCGCAGAAGATCTTGCGCCGAGCGCGCGTCGCCGGACTGGAGAATTCGTGATGGAGCCTGCGACACCTGGCCCACTGTCCGGCATCCGCGTTCTCGATATCGCCACCTTCATCGCGGCGCCGTTCAGCGGCACGATCATGGCAGAATTCGGAGCAGAGGTAATCAAGATCGAACAGCCGGGCGAGGGAGACTCGCTGCGCCGCTTCGGTACCATGACCGATACGGGAGACACGCTGGTCTGGTTGAGCGAAGCGCGCAACAAAAAGTCGGTCACGCTCGATCTGCGCACCGCTGAAGGTGCCGATCTGTTTCGACGGCTGGTCGCGGAATCGGATGTCGTGCTGGAGAATTTCCGTCCAGGCACGATGGAAAAATGGGGCTTGGGCTATCCCGCGCTGGCCGCGATCAACCCGCGTCTGGTAATGCTTCAGGTCAGCGCTTACGGCCAGACCGGGCCGCTCAGCGACAAGCCCGGCTTCGCCCGTATCGCACACGCATTCAGCGGCCTCGCCTATCTTGCCGGTGAACCGGGCCGCCCGCCCGTGGTGCCCGGATCGACTTCGCTCGCCGACTATATGTCGGGCCTGTTTGGCGCGGTCGGGGTGCTTATCGCGCTGCGCCACGCCGAACGCACCGGTGAAGGACAGTCCATCGATATCGCGCTGTATGAATCGATCTTTCGCGTGCTCGACGAGCTTGCCCCCGCCTACGACAAGTTCGGCTATCAACGAGAGCGCATGGGACCGGATACGGTCAACGTAGTGCCGCACAGCCACTACGAAACGCGCGACGGATCCTGGGTCGCGCTCGCCTGCTCCAACGAGCGGATGTGGGAGCGGCTTTGCAAGGCGATGGGGCGGCCCGAACTCGTAGCGGACCCACGTTATGCGACCACACGGCAACGCGATGTACACCGGGACGAGGTCAACGCCATCGTTGCAGACTGGGCTCGCGGACTCGACATCGATGCGTTGCTCGCGGTGTGCGAGGCGAATGAAGCGCCCGCATCCAAGCTGCTCAACATCGCCGACATCTTCGAGAACCCGCAATATGCCGCGCGCGAGAATTTACATATAATCGACGACCCGCGCGCCGGGCGTCTGGTTTTGCCCGCACCGTTACCGCGGTTGTCGCGCACACCGTCTGCGTTGCGTTCCGCGGGGCCGGCTCTGGGCAGTGCCAATGACGAGATACTTGGCGACCTGCTCGGCATCGACGTTGCCGCGCTGGCGGACCTCAAGCAGCGCCGGATCATTTGACAACGGCACCACGGAGACTGACCATGACCACTGATCGCCAGATGGCGCTTGTAGCCTTTTTGCAGGCACAGAATTGCTCGAATTTCCCCGCGTCGTGGCGGCATCCGGCGGCGGCGCAGGATTTCCTGTCGCCGGATTATTATCGGCGGATCGGGCGAACGTTGGAGGATGGCGCCTTTCATCTCGCCTTTTTCGACGATCGCCTGGCCATCCCCGATGTCTTTGCCGATGATTACAAGGTGACGATGCGCGAAGGCATCCGCGCGGTGAAGCTCGATCCGATGCTATGCGCGATGACTCTGGGCAACGCGACCGAACGGCTGGGGGTCGGTGTGACCTATTCGACGACCTATTACGAGCCGTTCCATGTCGCGCGTATCTTCGCGACGCTCGACCAGCTGACCAAGGGGCGCGCGGCATGGAACGTAGTCACCTCGCTGAACAGTTCGGAAGCCGCCAATATGGGGGCGCGCGAGGTGCTGGAGCACGACCTGCGCTATGATCGAGCTGAAGAGTTTCTCGAGGTTGTACGCGGTCATTGGCGCGGCTGGGATGATGATGCGCTGGTGCTCGACAAGACCGGACTGTTCGCCGATTCTGATCGCGTACGCCGCCTCGATCACAAGGGCGAGTGGTTCAACTCGCGCGGGCCGTTCACCGTTCCGCGCTCGCCCCAAGGCGAACCGGTCCTGATCCAAGCAGGACAAAGCGGGCGCGGACGGCAATTCGCGGCGAAATGGGGCGATCTGGCGTTCGTGATCTATCCCAATCTCAAGGTCGGACAGAAAGCCTATGCCGAGTTCAAGCAGGTGCTGGCCGATGAGGGGCGCGACCCCGCATCGGTGCGGGTCGCGCCCGCCGTTTATACGGTCGTCGGCGAAACCCAAGCGCAGGCGGAGGATCGCCGCGCGGTGATCGACCAACTGGTGAAACCGATCGACGGCCTCGTCCTGCTGTCCGAAGTGCTCAATTTCGACTTTGCGTCGAAGGGCTATGACGACCCCTTCACCACCGAGGAAATGGACGGCATTTCCGGTATCCAGGCGTTTCGCGATCGCGTCGTCGCGCTTAGCGGCCGGGCCAATCCGTCGCCGCGCGATTTCGTCGAATTCACCCGTCGCGGCACGCTCGACGAATTCCCCGTCTTCATGGGTTCGCCGACCCAGGTCGCCGATCAGATGGAGGAATGGTTCGGCAGCGCTTGCGACGGGTTCGTACTCGCGGCCAGCCATGCGCCCGGCGCTTACGACGATTTCGTCCGGATGGTGGTGCCCGAGCTTCGCCGTCGCGGCCTGTTCCGCAAGGGTTATGAAGGTGCCACGCTGCGCGAGAATCTGGGTATCGCGAAGCCGAAAATCTGACGCTGCGATGGCGGTGGATATTAACCTCAAGCTGCTCCGCACATTCGAGGCCGTCGCCCGCAACCGGTCCTTTACCAAAGCGGCGGGCGAATTGCGCCGGTCGCAAGCCACGGTCAGCAGCCAAGTAGGCGGGTTGGAACAGCAATTGGGTGTGCCGCTGATGAAGCGGACATCACGCAGAGTGTCGCTCACCGTCGCAGGCGAAGATCTGGCGGCGGTACTCGAGTGCGCGTTTCGGCTGATAGATGACGGTCTGGAAAAGGTGCGCGACCATTCCGATAGCCGGCGCGGGCGGATCGTCGTCGCCTGCGTCCCGTCGCTTTCGGGTGTCGTGTTGCCGGCCATGCTCGCGGCCTATCGCATCAAGGACCGGGCGACACGGATCGACGTCGAAGAGTTGACCTCGACCGAGATCGTGACTGCGCTGCTCGCCGACCGGATCGATTTCGGCATCGGTCCCTGTGTCGATCCGCCGCCGGAGATCGCCTTCGCTGCGACGCTCGACGAACCCTTGTGCGTGCTGCTGTCCGTCCATCAGGCACCGGCGGAAGTGGGAGCGGCGGCGGGCGGGATGCCCTTTGCAACACTGGTGTCGCTGCCGCTGATCACCTTGTCAGGGTCGGTATTGCTGCAACGGCAACTGGAACAGACCGCCGCTGCACGGGGCATGGTGCTGCAGTCGCAAAGCGAGGTGCGCCATGTGCAGACCGCGATCGGCATGGTGCACGCGGGCGTCGGCGCGGCGATCGTTCCACAACTGGCGCTGCCAGCGACGCTCGGTCCCGGACTGGTCGCGCTGCCGATCATCGACCCGGCGATGACGCGCAGGATCGGTATCGTCACGCTGCACGGCGCCCCGCTCCGTCCCGCCGCCGGGCGGCTCGCGCGCTATATTCGCGCCGCCCTAGCCCGCCAGGATCCGGACCAGACGGCACCATCGCCATTACCACCCAACGGAGACCAGTCATGACCGCACGTCCGCGCCGCAGCGCGCTTTACCTTCCCGCCTCCAACACCAAGGCGCTTGCCAAGGCGCGCACGCTGGCGTGCGATGTGGTGATCCTCGACCTGGAGGATGCAGTCGCGCCTGATGCCAAGGAGACGGCGCGCGACCAGGCCGCAACGGCGGTGCGCGAAGGCGGCTTCGGTTCGCGCGAATTGGTCGTTAGGGTCAATGGCCTGGAAACCGAATGGGGTGCCGACGACTTGGCCGCGCTCGCCGCCTGTCCGCCCGACGCGGTCTTGGTGCCCAAGATCATGCGGGGCGACGATGTCGATCGCTATGCCGCGCTGGTGACGGGCGAAACGCCGCTCTGGGCGATGATCGAGACGACGGCGTCGCTGTTCCGGCTCGACGAGATCGCCAAGGCCAGCCGGCTTGCTGCTTTGGTTATGGGTACCAACGATCTGGCAAAGGAAATGGGTGCCCAGCCGGGGCCGGACAGGTTGCCCTTCGTCGGCGCCCTCGGTCTCGCGGTGGCGGCGGCGCGGGCGCACGGCATCGCCATCCTTGACGGTGTTTATAACGAGATCGACGACGATGCGGGCTTCGTCGCCCAAGCCCGCCAGGCTGTCGAATTCGGGTTCGACGGCAAGACGCTGATCCATCCGCGCCAGATCGATCCGTGCAATGCCGCCTTTCTGCCCGATGCCGCAGCGATCGCCTGGGCGCGGCGGATCATCGCTGCGTTCGACGAACCCGAAAGCGCCAGCAAAGGCGCTATCCGGGTCGACGGCAAGATGGTCGAGCGGCTGCACCTGCACCACGCGCTACGAGTACTCGCTGCCACCACCTAGCCGTATTGATCCTTCAGGCCGTCCATGAACCTGTTAAGATTGGGCAGGCCCGAACTCGCGGTCAATCCGCCATCGACGGGCACCACCGCACCGGTCATGAAAGACGCAGCGTCGGAGGCAAGGAAAGCAACGACTTCGGCAATTTCCTCGGGTTCACCCAGCCGCGCCATCGGTACTGGCGCGATGAACGCGTCGAGCAGGCCCGGAACTTCCGCGACACCCGCCAGCATTGGCGTATTGGTGACACCGGGACAGACCACATTCACCCGGATTCCCGAAGTCGCATAATCGAGCGCAAGATTGCGCGAATAGTTGATCACTGCACCCTTGGCAGCATTGTAGGAACTCATCCCGAAATCGCCGACCATCCCCGAGATGGAGGCGGTGTTGACGATCGCGCCGCCACCGGCCTTCAGCATGTGCGGGATTGCGGCGCGACAACCGTAGAAGATGGAGAACAGGTCGACTTCGATTACGCGCCGCCACAAGGCCGGATCGGTCCCGGTAGTCGATCCCATTCCGACCATGCCGGCATTGTTGAACAGGATATCGATCCGGCCGAACCGTTCCGCAGTAGCCGCGACCATCGCATCGACCTGATCGATCTCGGCGACATCGCAGACCCGGTAGGCGGCACGATCCTCGCCAAGCTCTGTCACCATCCGCGCGCAGGCGGCATTGTCCAGGTCGACGATCATCACACGGCCGCCTTCGCTGGCGATCAGCCGTGCCGTGGCGGCACCTATCCCGGACGCGCCCCCGGTGACGATCGCGTTCTTGCCGTCAAACCGCATTTGCTTTTCCTCGCTGCCCTATCGGGCCCAGTCACTATTCCCTTACGCTGATCGGCGGAGCGGCAGCAGCGTCAGTCCTCGCCGCCACCGGCGATCGGTCGCTCCTCGACCACCGACAGGCCATAACCCGCAAGCGCGACCATCGTCTTGTGCGTATTGGTGAGCAGGATCATCTCCTGCACGCCGAGTTCGGACAATATCTGTGCGCCGACGCCATAGTCGCGCACCTCGTCCAAGTCGGTGAGGTCGCCGATCCCTGCCCCCGCCGCGCGTGCCAGGACCAGCCGACTGAGCAGGTCGCCCTGCATCGGTCGGTTGATCAGCACGACCACCCCGCTGCCCTCCTCCGCGATCATCTCCATTGCCCCGGACACCAGCGTGGAGCGACCCGAGATTTCGCCGAACACATCGGTGAAATGAGACATGCGGTGCATGCGGACCATCGTCGGTCGCGCCGGATCGATGACACCCTTGACGACTGCCATCTGCTCGCTCTGCGTGGCCTTGTTGTAAAAAATGATGCCGGTCCAGTCGCCACCCCAGCGGCTGGTGAAATCCAGTTGGGCGCGGCGCTCGATATGATGGTCCCAGCGGCGGCGATAGGCGATCAGGTCGCGGATCGTCCCGATTTTCAACCGGTGGCGTTCGGCGAACAGGATCAGATCGTCGCGGCGCGCCATCGTGCCGTCCTCGTTCATGATCTCGCAGATCACGCCCGCCGGATTGAGCCCGGCAAGCCGCGCGACATCGACCGCGGCTTCGGTGTGACCGGCGCGGACCAGCACGCCGCCATCGCGCGCGACCAAGGGAAAGACATGTCCCGGCGAGACGATTGAGTCAGCATCGCGGCTGCCGTCGATTGCCACCGCGATGGTCCGCGCCCGATCGGCGGCGGAAATACCCGTGGTGACGCCATCGCGCGCCTCGATCGACTGGGTGAACGCGGTGCCATAACGCCCCACCTTCGGTCCGCCCATCAGCTGAAGCCCGAGCGCATCGGCGCGCGCACGGCCGATTGCAAGGCAGATCAGCCCACGGCCGAACCGAGCCATGAAATTGATGGCGTCCGGCGTCGCCATCTGCGCCGGAATAACCAGATCGCCTTCATTTTCACGGTCTTCGTCATCGACGAGGATGACCATCCGGCCATTGGCCGCTTCGGCGAGGATCTCCTCGGCCGAGGCGACAAAGCTGGTGGAGGATGTACCGCTAACCAAGTTGAACCCTTCCCAGATTGAGCGTGATCGCGTTGCGCTCTACGGCCCTCGTCCGAAACATTGCGCCCTCTCCCTGACGCCAGATCGACGTCTCCAGCGTTTCGCCTGGATAAACCGGCGCGGTGAAGCGAACCCCGGCGCCGACAATTTCCTTTGGCGCGATGCCGAGCCCCTCCGCGACACTGCGCAGCGCGATCCCGAACGAACACAGGCCGTGCAGTATCGGCGCCGGAAAGCCGGCTCGCCGCGCCGCGTCGGGGTCGGCATGAAGTGCGTTATAATCGCCGCTGAGGCGATAGATAAGTGCAAGATGCGCGGGGATGCTCAGCTGCGTGACGATATCCGGGGCGCGGTCGGGCATTGCTTCGAACTTGGGGCCGACCGCAGCGGGCCCGCCGAACCCGCCGTCGGCCCGGCAAAACAGGCTCGATGTCAGCGTCGCCGCCGGCGTAGCGGAGCCATCGATGAACAGCTGGCGCTGGGCGGTGACGATTGCGCCGCGGCCCTCGCCCTTGTCAACCACTCCGGTCAGGCGCGAGCGGTGTACGGCGCGAGCGGGGCGGTGGCGGTGCACGGCCCGGCCGGCGCCGGGTGCCGCGCGTACGACGGGACCGGCGCCGGGCGCTCGCGGAACGCGACGACGCGACGTCCGTCCGGCCAGGTCCAGAGGTGCGCCGGCAGGCCGCCCACCACCATCGCCTCGACCCGCAGCCGGCCG
>CAZQBS010000079.1:7980-9587 GCA_964591835.1 uncultured Sphingorhabdus sp.
TAGCGGAGCCAACGAGGAACAGCTGGCGCTGGGCGGTGACGAGTGCGCCGCGGCCCGCGCCCTTGTCGACCACTCCGGTCAGGCGCGGGCGGCTATGCACGGCGCCGGAGACCGGCAGTGGGCGGTGCAGCACGAACGATTGTTCGGCATGAACGACTTTTGAATAGTCGATCCCCGTTTCCGGGTTGCGCGCCCAAGGCCCGCCGGTCGCCAGCACCATCGCCATAGCCGGAAAAGCCTCTAGCCCGGATTCATAGACGTGGCGCAAATGTCTGGCCTCGAGCGGATGGGTCCCAAAGCCGATGCCGAGCGCATAGAGAATGCAATCCTTCTCGCCATAATCCTGTCGTGCGTCGGGGATCGGCCAGGCCATCAGCTTTCGATAGTCGATCGCCATGCTCAGTCCGACCGCTGCATTGGGCGGCTACCTATCACTCGTCCAGCCTTCCCGGTTCGAATTTATACCCGACGCTACCGTCCAGCGCTATTTCAACAAGTGAAATTATTGGAAGAATTGTTCTGTTATCCGCATCATACGGAGGCATCGCGTAACCGTCTGGACAATCGCATACTATGTAGGTTTTCCGATTAATAAGTGCGATAAATCTGCTTGCCCACATAGCATGTGTTTCGTAGCCCTTCGACAGCGTGCTACCGCCTGTTGCGTTGCGCGATGTCATGCGCCCCGATTATCATGCCTCGGAATTAACAGATGAATCATTATCTGAATTACATCGACGGGGAGTGGGTTGCACCGGCCAGCGGGCAGGTCATCGACACCGAGAACCCCGATACCCGCACCCCATGGGCGACGATCGCACGCAGCGGCGCCGAGGATGTCGATCGGGCCGTCCAAGCCGCGTCCGCAGCCTTCCAGGATGGCCCTTGGAGCAAGCTGAGCGCCTCCGCGCGCGGCAAATTATTGTGGCGCATGGGCGATCTGATGGAGGCCAATGTCGACCGCCTCGCGCTGCTCGAAACCAATGACAATGGCCGCACCCTGTCGGACATGCGTGGTATCGTCGGCTATCTGGCCGATTATTTTCGCTACTTCGCCGGACTGGCCGACAAGGTCGAAGGCGCCGTACCGCCGCTCGAAAAGGCGGACTATTTCAATTATACTCGGCATGAGCCGTACGGCGTCGTCGCCGCGATAACGCCTTGGAACAGCCCTCTTCTGCTCGTCGTGTGGAAACTCGCACCGGGGCTCGCCGCCGGAAATACATTTGTTCTCAAGCCGCATGAAGTGGCCTCGGTCGGCACGCTCGAACTCGCTGCCCTTTTCACCGAAGCTGGCTTTCCCAAGGGTGTCGTCAATGTCGTCACCGGGACCGGGTCCGAAGTCGGCGAGCCGCTCGTCACCCATCCCAAGGTCCGCAAGATCGCTTTCACCGGCGGCGATCTGGCCGGCCGCGCCATTTATCAGACCGCCGCGCGCGACTTCAAACCGGTCACGCTCGAACTAGGCGGCAAATCGCCCAACATCGTGTTCGAGGACGCTAACCTCGACAACGCCGCCAAGGGTAGCGTGCTCGGCATGTTTAATACGTCGGGCCAGGCGTGCATCGGCCAATCCGCCGTGGTAGTCGAGATCGACGCTGGTGTAG
>CAZQBS010000079.1:9597-10328 GCA_964591835.1 uncultured Sphingorhabdus sp.
CGCCTGTTCGCGCGTGCTGGTGCAGGACAGCATCTATGACGAATTCGTCGAACGCCTGATCGCCCATACCTCGGCGGCGCGCATGGGCGATCCGACCGATCCCGCCACCGAGATGGGACCGATGGGCTGCCGCCCGCATTTCGAGAAGGTGCTGGGGTATCTCGATCTCGCGCGCGAGGAGGGGGCGACGGTCTTGCTCGGCGGGTCGGCGTCGCGGCGGCCGGGGCTGGAAGATGGCTATTTCATCGAGCCGACGATCCTCGGCAATGTCGACAATGGGATGCGCATCGCGCGGGAGGAGATTTTCGGACCCGTTATGGGCGTCATCCGTTTCAAGGACGAAGAAGACGCGATCCGGATCGCCAATGACAGCGATTTCGGTCTCGGCGCGGGCGTGTGGACCGAGAATATGCGCCGCGCGATCCGCGTCGCGCATCAGCTCGAGGCAGGGTCGGTCTATGTCAATTCTTACCGCGTGGTGAGCTATATGTCCCCGTTCGGCGGTTACAAGAATAGCGGTCTCGGTCGGGAAAATGGCCTCGAAGCGATCAAAGAATATCTACAGACCAAGAGTGTGTGGTTCTCGCTCAACGAGACGGCCCCGCCGCCCTTCGGCAAACCCTATGGTTGATCCAGTACCGACAATGATTTCAGTGAAACAGGAGAGCAGGCGATGACAGCATTCGGTGAAGCGCGGCGCATCTGACCATCCGACTGATTTGCGCAGAAAT
>CAZQBS010000080.1:0-10188 GCA_964591835.1 uncultured Sphingorhabdus sp.
AATTGTTCGAAGCGCGTAAGCCAAAGGATTGTGCGGTCATCGCCAAGATATCGGGCCGCGTCGAATTCGTCCGTGACTATAAAGCGAAACGCAAGATTGCGATTGTGCCCGAGGAAGGCGACCGGATTGAATATCTCATTCCGAAAACCAAGGTTCTCGACGTGCAGGAAGGCGATTTCGTCCGTAAGGGCGATAACCTGATCTCGGGCTCGCCCGACCCGCATGACATTCTCGAAGTCATGGGCGTCGAAGCGCTGGCCGAATATCTCGTGGCCGAAATCCAGGAAGTGTACCGTCTGCAGGGCGTGAAGATCAACGACAAGCACATCGAAACGATTGTTCGCCAGATGCTGCAAAAGGTTGAAATCACCGACGGTGGCGACACGACTTTGCTGGCCGCCGAACAGGTTGACCGTGAAGAAATGGATGCGATCAATTCGAAGCTGACGGCAAAGCAGAAGCCGGCGGTTGGCAATCCGGTCCTTCTCGGCATCACCAAGGCGTCGCTGCAAACCCGCAGCTTCATCTCGGCTGCGTCGTTCCAGGAAACCACTCGCGTGCTGACGCAGGCGGCGGTCGAGGGCAAGAAGGACATCCTGACCGGCCTTAAGGAAAACGTGATCGTCGGACGCCTGATCCCGGCGGGTACGGGTTCGGCAATGCACCGTATGCGGGTCACCGCCAGCAGCCGCGATGCCGCCCTGCGCGCTTCTTACAAGAAGCTTCAGGAAAGCCTGATCGCGCCCGATACAGCCGCCGAAGAACACGCTGCCGAACTGGCCCAAGGCCCGGAAGCAGCAATCGGCGACGATGTTCTGGCAAAGGTCATCGCCGATGACTTCACCACCGACGACGTGGTCGATGACATGCTGGACAGCGACGTGATAGTCGAGGAAGCGAGCGAGGAAGAGTAAGACTTTTTCGCTAGTGTTTAAGGCGCAAACAAAAACCCGCCGGGAGTGATTCCGGCGGGCTTTTTGTTGGGGCGCAGGTTCAACCGGCCCAATCTTCCGTCGTTCGGTTGTTTCGGTGATGGTCCGCTTTTCCACGCTGCCATCGGCTTCGCGTAGCGCAATGACCCTTTCAGAGATAACATTCCGACCGCTCGATGAACCAGAACCGCTATCGCCGAATTCAGCAGTTTCTTATTCGATCCGGATTTCGAAAGTATCGCCTACCTCCCGCGCGGGTACTGGCCCTGCATACGACGGCTGCACAGACAAAAGCGCAGCGCCCCATGATTATGATTGACCGCAAATGCCTGCCTCGTTTCGTTCTCCTACAAACGTGCTGTAGCCCGATTTGCTGGATTCGCTAAAACCTCCCCGACAACGTCAGCTGGATCAACGGGTCCAACGAGCGTTTTCGGTTCACAATCTGGGTCAGCATCCCCGACGCCCTGGTGTCATTGTAGATAAACCGGTCGCGGCGGAAGTCGGGGAGGTCGGTCACCTGCAAACGCAGCGTGCCGAGTTTGAACTTCTTGTATTCGACGAACACGCTCGACCGCACGCCGTCGCTCTGGTGACGAAACTCGTTGATAAAGAACGCGTTGTTCGAATCCTGTGCGTAGAATGATGCGCCATAGACGAGCCCGAGGTCGCTTACGTCATAGCGCAAATCCCATTGCTGGTGCCAGATCGGCCGGTTGGACATTCGCCGTTTTTGGCCCGTCACTGGGTCGGTGACCCTGCTGCCGTGATAATGGCCGACATATTTCAGCTCGACGCCCGTTACGCCGATTGGTTTGGTCAGCCAGTCGAACGGCAAGGTGATTTCAAGTTCGCCATTCCATCTTTTGCTGTTGCCGATATTACCCGCGCCGTCGAAACGCGCGGTGATATTGCCCATCGCATCGCGTAGCGTGATGGGCACCAGATCCTGCGTGTCGCTGACGAACTGATACTCGCCCTTGAACTGGATGCTGCCGCGTTCGAGGAATTTGTGACGGACCAGCGCCGATAATGTGGTTACCTTTTCGGGCACCAGATCGGCGTTCCCGGCATCGACCTGGTTGCCCAAAGTGACATCGACCGAGGTCGCGAACTCGCCGAAATTGAGTTGTGCCACCTGCCGGTCGGCGCGGAATTCGAGCGTGGTGGAGGGTCCCGCCGTCCATGTTGCAATCGCGCGCGGTTTGATGAACTTGAAGCTGCGCGACGCGGTGCTGTCGCCCGATAATGTCAGCTTGGAAAATTCCGCAATGACGCCAGCCTCGATTTTCCATGACGGGCTAACCGTCCAGACGTCGGTGATGAATGGTTCGATCCGTGTTTCCTCGACCAATACGTTCGATGCGGGGAAGTTGGTCACCGCACCCGCGGTCTGGCTGGCGGCGGAAAAGCGCGCGTCGAGCTTGTTGTAGGCGATCTCCCCACCGAACTGAATGGCGTGGCCATTGATCCCGCTCCAGTCATTCTGGATGCGTCCCACGCCTTCGGTCGGTTTGTTGCGGCTCCGTGTTTCGAACAAAGTCACCGGCTGGCCGGGGCGCGCAATCTCGATGCTACTGTCGTTGCTTTCCTCGGCTGTGCGGAAGAGCCCGATGATCTTCGTATTGAGCTTGGGTGCCACGCCGAATTCGATATCGCCGCCGGCTTCATAGCTGATATCGTCAATGGGGCCGCCGCGCAGCAGCAATTCGTCGCCTATGTCCACAAACGCGCTGTTGAAATAATCCGCCTCCCTGCGGTCGAAGCCGTCCCTCCATCTCACTTGGCCGTTGACGTTGACCTTGGCCCCGCCAAGCCGCGTCTTGATCGCGCCGCCGATCGCGGCCTGATCGAAACCACCCTTGCCCTTGTAATGCCGTCGCTCAATCAGCGCACCGGTGCCTGTCCTGAAATCTTCCGGTCCGAAGCCGTAGATCCGTTCGGAGTAGGAGGAGAAATTCAGCTCATAGCTCGTGTCACCGCGCCGGAGCGTCGCCGACGCGTTGGCCGACGGCTGAAACCCGTAGCGCGTTCCCGCGACGATATTGGCTTCGTATGTGCCGCTGACCTTCGCCGACACCTTGCGGATAATGTTGACCACCTGCCCCTGCCCCTGCGTTTCGGCATCGGCACCGGCCTGTTCGGTCAGTTCGATATAATCGACTTCGGTTGCCGGAATGCGCGAGAGGATGGTGAATATGCCGTCGGATTTGGTCGATGGCCGGTCGCCGTCAATCAATACATTTCCTGCATTTTCGCCGAAACCGCGGCGTCCCTCGTCGCCAGCAATCGAAAAGCCGGGGATGCGCTGGACCATGTCGAGCGCGGTTACCGGCGCGTAGGCTGCGAAGAAATCGGCGCGAAACTGGCGCTTGCCGTCAACCGGTACGGGTTGCACGACTGGAGCTGTCGCGTCCTGTGCGCACAACATGGCTGGGAGCCCGACGACCGCCGCGCTGGCGAACAGGGTCGGGATACAGTTACGCAAAAACGTCATCATTCCTCCCGGAGGCAGATGATTTATTGCATCTTTCGCCGTCCTGAAGTTGCGATTACATCCGTAAACGAGAGTAATGCAGCGCTGTTCGACAAACGCGGCGCGCGTTCGACCAAATGCATGGATTCGGCCAAAATATTCGTTGGTCGAAACGTTTCGGCGGTTGGTCGTCGTGCTTTAGTAAGGCCGGTCTTGCTCTGCGGCAATTTGCCCGTCGATTTCAGCTGCCTTGCTGCACGCCTCCTCATTGCCGTCTTCGCATTTCGAGCGCGCCTTGTCGCGCTGGCGGGAAAGCTTGCCCAGCGCCTCTTCGCGCTTGCGCAGGTCGCGCCCGCGTTTTTCGTCGGACTCGGACTGGCTGGTGGTCAGCACATCGGCGGTCTTCGACACGATCTTGACGGGCGCGGTTACGACGTCCTTGACCAGCGACACACAACCGGACAGCAAAACCGCCGAACCCAATATCAACAGATGCCGCATAATCGCTCCCAATTCCGAATGCCCCGACCCGATTACAGCAGATTTGATGAGCGCTCGCTGAATATCAATTTGTCAGCGTAGCAAATCAAGCGCAATCGCGCGCACTTCATCGGCCATGTCGGGTCGTTCCAGCGCAATTGCCAGATTGGCCTCGATATAGCCGACCTTCGAACCGCAGTCATAGCGTTTGCCATCGAAGGTTACCGCATGAAAGGGCTGCTTACCGATCATCTGCGCCATCGCGTCGGTCAGCTGGATTTCGCCTCCTGCCCCTTTTTCCTGACCTTCAAGAACACGCATCACTTCGGGTTGGAGGATATAGCGTCCGGAAATGATCAGGTTCGACGGTGCATCGTCGGCCTTGGGTTTCTCAACCAGCCCCAGCACCTCGGTTACCGCACCCTCGCTCTTGCCCGGCGCGATCACGCCATAGCTCGACACTTTGTCGTGGGGCACTTCGAGTACACTGATGATGTTGCCGCCAAGCCGGTGATGGGCATCGACCATCTGCGCCATGCAGCCGGGGGAACCGTGCATGAACTCGTCGGGCAAAAATATCGCGAACGGCTCGTCGCCGACGATATCGCGCGCGCACCAGATGGCATGTCCAAGGCCCAAAGGCTCTTGCTGGCGGACATAGGCGCAGTTGCCGGGGCCAAGCCGTGTTGGCTCCAGTACCGACAGATCCTTGCCGCGTTCGGACATCGTCTTTTCGAGTTCGTAGGCGATATCGAAATGATCCTCGATCGCGCTCTTGCCGCGGCCGGTGACGAAGATCATCTGCTCGATCCCCGCCTCGCGCGCCTCGTTGACCGCATACTGGATCAGCGGGCTGTCGACGATGGGCAGCATTTCCTTCGGAATGGCTTTGGTGGCAGGCAGGAAGCGCGTGCCGAGACCGGCAACCGGAAAAACCGCCTTGCGAATGGGTTTGTGCGTCATGCGGCGTCTATACGGTCCGCAAAATTCTTTTTCAACTTAGCCAGCTTGGGCGGGATGACCGCGAGGCAATAGGGATTGCGCTGGCCTTCTCCGTCCCAATATTGCTGGTGATAATCCTCGGCCGGATACCAGGTCGCCGGACCCTCAATGGTGGTGACGATCGCGGCCTTATGGTCGGCGGCGACGCGTTCGATCGCGGCTTGCGCTTCGGCACGCTGTTCATCGTCGAGCGGGAACAGTGCGGAGCGATACTGCGTGCCGACATCGTTGCCCTGCCGGTTCAATTGAGTCGGGTCGTGCGTCGCAAAGTGGATATCGAGCAGGTCGGCATAGCTGATGATGTCCGGGTCGAAGCCGATCCTGATCGCCTCCGCGTGGCCGGTATTGCCGCTGCACACGCCCTTGTAATCGGGGTTGTCGACATGGCCGCCGATATAGCCGCTTTCGACGCTGGTCACGCCTGCGAGCTGCTTGAACACCGCCTCGGTGCACCAGAAACAGCCCCCGGCAAAAATCGCTATCTGTTCAGGCATGGGAGATTCCTTCTTGGTTGTCCTGATCGCGCAGATTCTTGTTTTCGTCGCCGCGCACCACCAGCAGGTACATCGCCGGTGTCACAATACGTGATAGCACCGTCGACGAAATCAACCCCCCGATGAGAACAATCGCCAGCGGCCCGTAAAGGCTGCCCCCGAACAAGGCGAGCGGCAGCAGCCCACCAATCGCAGTCACAGAGGTCAGCAGCACCGGCAGGAACCGGACCTGACCCGCACGCTCGATAGCTTCCAGCAGCCCCATCCCCTCTCGGCGGAGCTGGCTGGTAAAATCGACCAGAAGGATGGAGTTCTTGATCTCGATACCGACCAGCGCAATGAAGCCGATGATCGCCAGGAACGACAGGTTATTGCCGGTAATCAGCAGCGCCAGCAACCCGCCAAACGTGCCGAGTGGCACGACGCCGGCAACCACGAGCGCCTCCTTGAACCGCCCGAATTCGGCGACCAATATGGCAAAGATGCAGAACACCGCCATCAATATGATCGGACCGAAACCCGAAACGGTCTCGTCGATCTTCTCCGATTCGCCGCCGACATTGACCGAATAGCCGGGTTCAAGCTTGATCTTGTCGATCTCAGCCTTGGCCTTGTTGGTGACCGTGGCGGGAAGCACTCCGGGGTGCACCTGCGCGGTAATTTCGACCACGCGTTCGAGATCGTGGCGGCGGATGACCGGCGGGACCGACACCAAAGTCGGGTTGCTGATTTCCCCCAGCAAAACCGCCTGCCCCGAACGGCTGGGCACATAAATTTTTTCAAGCGCCGAGACCGGCTGCGAGCCGTCGAGCGGCAAGCGCACCGTTACCGGATAGCTGTCACCCTCTTCATCACGGAAGGTGCCGCCGCGCTCCCCGCTCAGCGCCAGCCGTATCGCACGGCGCGGCGCGCCTGCGGGAATATCTAGCAATGCCGCCTTGCCCTCGTCGAGGCGCATGTCGAGTTCGATCCGGTCGGTCGCCACCGGATTAACAATATCCCGCGCGCCGGGAACTTTGTGCAATGCAGCTTCGACTTTTGCCGCCAGCAGCTTCAGCTTGTCCAGATCGGGGCCAACGGCGCGAAATTCGACGGGCGCATTGATCGGGGCACCGTTCATGAAGAGCACAAGCTTGATTCGAGCGCCGGGAATTGCGTCGAACTTGGCGCGCAGCCGTTCGACCATGCGCATACTGCGCTCGCCCTCCCATTGATCCATCACCGCAAGGATTTCCCCGGTGCCGGTAAATTCGGCAGTGTCTAGCGTGTTGTAAAAAACCGCCGGATTGCGCCGCCCGACATTTTCGGCGCGCACTTTGATCGCCGGTTCCTTCGCCAGTATCGCCGATGCTTGGGCGACGATCCGCCCGGTCTCGTCAAGGCTGGCACCCTGTTCGGCATCGATGATCACGCGGAAATAGGAGGTGTCGGCATTGGGGAAAAGGCTGAAGCCCAGCACCGGAACGAGCAGGAACGCGCCGATGGTAATCGCCATCGCCCCCCAGACCGTCCGCCTGGGCGCGGCCAGCGCCCTGTGCAGCCACGGGCTGTAAAAACGTTCGATGTTGTGCATCAGCCATTTGAGCAGCGCGTTACCCTCAGGATCCTCGTCGCGTTTCAATATCCGGCTGGCAAGGAAGGGAATGATGGTCAGCGAGATTATCATCGACGCGATCACGGTTGCGACAATCGTACCGATGAAGCTTTTGACAAATTGCCCCGCGCCGCCCGGCAGAAAAAACATCGGCAGGAAGGCAAATACCAGCACCCCGGTCGAGCCGATCACCGCCGGACCGATCTCTCCGGTGGCGTCGATTGCCGCCAGCGCCCGACTTTTGCCCATACGCAAATGACGCGAGATATTTTCGACCACGACAATCGAGTCGTCGACGAGCAATCCGAGCGAGAGGATAAACCCCGCGACGACGAGCTGGCTGAGATTGAATCCGATTACGTCGATGGCGAGCAGGCCCGACGCCAGCGACAGCGGGACCGAGACCATGACGATGCCAGCGGCCCTGAATCCCAGAGGCAACAACGTAAACGCCACCAGGAACAACGCGAGGGCAAAATCGCGGGCAAGCTCGCGCAGACGTTTGGAAATATCGCGGCTCTGGTCGAACTGGACGACGGCTTCGATATCGGGGGGCAGGAACTGTTTCTGCCGTTCGAGTTCGATCACCAGCTTATCGCGTAACCGGGTCGCATCGGTACCCGCTTTCTGGTTGGCGGTGATGAATATCGCTCGCTCGCCGTTATGGCTCAGGCGAGAGCGCGCCTCTTCGGCACCCCAGGCGATGTCGGCGACTTCGGACAGCCGCAAGATGCTCTCGTCGTTGCTCCGCAGCGGCAAGTTGCGGATCGTTTCGAGATCGCGGAACGCACCGCCTGCTTCGACACTGTAGCGCCGTGCGCCGCTGGTGACGCCGCCGCCCGCCACATCGGCACCGCCCGCGCGCAGTGCATCGACGATCTGGGTCGCGGGCAAACGCAGTTCGGACAGTCTGCCGGGATCGATCGCAACGGTGATTTCGGGCTGCGGCAGCCCGACGATCTCGCTCGCCCGGACATCCTTGAACCGCGAAAGGGCTTCGCTGATATCGCGTGCATATTTGTCCATCCGCCGCCAGCTTGCGGTTTTGCTGACCAAGGCGATTTGTATCACAGCCGCATTGGTGGTGCGCACCTTGCGGAATTCCAACCGCGCCAGATCGGCTGGCAAGCGCGATCGGATCGCGGTGATTTCGCGTACCGCATCGTTAAAATACTGGTCTGGGTCGCCCGACCAGTCGAACTGCGCGCGAATGACTGCGCTGCCGTCGTTGCTGGTCGAGTTGATCTCCTCGATATCTTCCAGCCCCTGCATGATCTCTTCAATGGGCTTGACGATGGTCTGTTCGACCTCCGCCGCATCGGCTCCAGGTTGTCCGGCGAGAACCACCACGACCGGCAGCGGAAAATGCGGATCGACTGCACGCGGTATCGAACTCAGGGTCGAATAACCGAGCGCGATCAGCAACGCGAACAGCACCAATGTGAGCTGCCACTTGCGGATCGCGATTTCGGCGATTTTCATGGCTTACGCGGCCCGGCGATCATTTGGCGACAGCGACCGGGCGCACTTTCGATCCGGTGCGCAGTTTCTCCCCGCCGGATACGACCAGAACGTCGCCCGGCCTGATGCCGCCCGCGACTATCACATAATCGTCGGTTACCCGCTCGATGGCGACATTGCGGGTTTCGACGCGGTTTTTGGCATCGACGATGTAGACCAGTCCCTCCCCCGTGCGCACGCCGAACAAGGCGCTTGCCGGGATTTGCAGCGAACCGCTGTCAGAGGCGGGTAGCCTTATCGTCGCGGTACCGATCTGGCCGGAACGAAGCTGTGGCCGGTTGGCGAGGCGGAACTGGACGGTAAACGCGCCTGTCGCCTCATTGGCGCGGCCGTCGATTTCGGAAATAGTCGCGCTGATAGGTCCGCTTTCGAGGCTTTCGATATTGATTTCCGCCGCAACACCGACGCGCAGCTTCGATGCTTCGCGGTCAACGATTGGCACACGGAAGACAAAGCCTTCGTCATTCTCGCCGATGGTCAAAACCGGCGTTCCGGCAGACACGACCTGCCCCGGTTCGACATTACGCGTCAGCACCACGCCGCTCGACGGCGCATAGAGTTGCGCGTTGCCCGTGGCAAAACCGGCCTGCCTGACGCGCGCATCAGCGGCTTTGGCGGCTGCCTCTGCTGATTCGAAGCGCGCCTTGGTGACCCAGCCCTCGCTGTAGAGCGTGCGGATGCGCTCAAGGTCGGTGCGTGTCCGGTCGCGTTCGGCGCTGGCGACGCTCAGGTCACCGCCGACAACAGTCGAATCGAGTGCGGCGAGCAAACTGCCGCGTTTCACGAAATCGCCTTCGTCGAAACGGACCGAAGCGACCTTGCCCGAAGAGGTAAAGCCAAGCGTCGTTTCGCGGCGATAGCGGACGGTGCCGACCGCGTTCAGTGTGCGCAGCAGATTTTCGGGTTGCACACGCATGACCTGTACGGGAAAAACTTCATCGGCGGCGGTCTTGTTCGCAGCGGTGTCGCCGCTGCACGCGACGAGCAGCGCCAGCGGCGTTAATCCGGCAAGTATGCGCGTGCGGTACGCCAAAATAAACTCCCCTCGTCGCTCCGCGCCCAGCAATAGGCGAAGTTTGCGCGCGATGGAACAGCATCCTGATATGCAACTGGATTTTGTTGTGGACTGCGCCTTATCTGCTGGTGAGCAGCGGCGGCGGTAACATGCCGCCCTGCTTTCCGGTCCGCGCCATAAGGTCGATTTCGGCGTTCATTACCTTCACGCGGTTCTTCCAGCGCAAATGTGTGCCGTCGCTAAAAACGCCCAGACCGTATTTTCGGCCATAGCGTCCGGTAAAACGAAGCGCCGCCGCTGGATCATAACCCGCGTTGGCCATCAGCCACACCGAAAGCCGGTCCGCCTCAATCTCGGTGGCAAGGATAGCCTTGATCTTGCCGCGTTTGACGGCGGCGAGCCGGGCGCGGTGGCCGAGAATGTTGTGCGCAAATTCATGCGCGACGACGGCAGCGAGTTCGTCGTCGTCGGCGACGTAACCCATCATCCCGTAGGTAACGCGCACAACCTCGCCATTGGCACCAGCATCAACGCCATTTTTCGTATCGACCTGAAAGTCGCTGGCGCAAACCGGAGCCGGTTTGACCACTTTGAGAATGACTTACTGGTTTCGGTTCAAATCAAGCGACAGCGTTTCCGAGACAGTCAGTTGAAGAAGGAGAAGGTTATTAACG
>CAZQBS010000081.1:0-8694 GCA_964591835.1 uncultured Sphingorhabdus sp.
GCCGTTGCGGATAGCGCCAGTCGCAATATTCTGGCATCTGTTTGCGCCGCCGAATTGATCACAAAATTCGCCAAATCCCGGCTTGGTGACTACATTGGTGCCGCCCAATTCGGTCGGCACGCCATTGACCAGCGCGCCGCCCGAAATGATGTTATACGCTGGATCGATCGTCGTGAACCACGCGGTTGCATCTTCCCAATTCCTGTTGCCTGCAGTCGCGGTGACATAGCGATATGGGTTATTCGCAACGATCCAATCCCAATAGAGGAATAGCGGCTGGTAAAAGCTCTGGGTGCCATAGCTACCGCCGGGCTGATCTTCAAAGAACGTCGAACCGCCGGAGAGGACGCCGAGAATTACGCTTTTCGAGAATGCTTGATCGAGAATCAGCGGACCGCCCGAATCGCCCGGGCCGGTAGAGCCTTCACGCGGCAGTGCGTTATCACGAAAACCGTTAAAATCTCGCGAATTTGCTGTCGCGGTGCCGCGCGCTGGATCATCGAAATCGAGCCAATAAAGTAACTGCGGACGCGAGGGCGTGCCTGTGGTGCCAAACAGGAACAGATTGCGCTCGTTGATCGAGGTCAGCGCGCCCAGCATATTCTCGGCGGCGCGGCGGCGAAAGTCGTTGCCGACAGAGCCGGTCGTGCCGGTACCATTGCGACCGTAGCCCGATATTCTGACATGGTAGCCCGTGCCGGTTGCCGGATTGATCGCGGCTGGCGTTGAGAGCGGCGAGAACAACAGCGCCCAAGTCGGGACATTGCGCGTCGGTGCGTCGAGCACGGCGGTCGCGATATCGGCTTCGAGAAAACACGATGTGGGCGCGGTGCACGATGCTGCTGCCGTCGATGCCGGATTCCAGAATACCTGGTCGATATTGTATAACTGCTGCGCGCGATTGGTCTGGAACCGGCCGGGTCCAGCGCCGGCTCCCAATAGCCAGTTCACCAGTTCGTCGGGCTGTCCCGCTGCATTCGCTCGGGTATTGGTTTCGAACCCGATCGCAATTCCGACCCCCCCAGAACCAGCCCCATAAGCGGTAGCGGCGCGCGTGTTCACACAGTGCGCGGCGAACAGCACGACGCGGGGGTTGATCAGCGATGCCGTGCACAGCCCCACCGAACCTCCGCCCGCATCGACGACAATTTGGCCGATGCCGTTAATATTCACTGGGTCGAGTGCCTGCGTCGGGGTAAAGTTGTTGTTTATCGTGATTTGCGGTTCTTCGACTGCAGAAATGATCGGCGCGCGGGCGTTGGCCTGATGCATCATGTCGTTTGCCGCATTTGCCAAGGCATTGCTTAGTGCAGCATCGTTCTGCGCCTCTTCAACCGCGCCGTCGGGACGGTTAGAAAAATCGTCGCCAAACGCTGCACCGGGCAATGCGAGAAGTGCGGTTGACGCAAAAAGTGCGCCACGAATACGCAGTGAAACAGAACCAGACATGTCGAAGAATCCCCTGAAGTCGGTGAAAAACCTCTTATATTAGGGCTGCGTAACATGCGCATTCGAGTCTGCGCAATAATCAAAGTAAATCTCACGGCAACACTTGCCCGAAGCCGAACTATTACGAAGGTTATACCGGTGCTGTGTGTGGCCATTGAAGGCCTAAAGTGCTGTTTCGGACGGCGGTGTGCTCAAAACGGCTCTATTATCTTGGACCAGGTCTTTCGGTTCAAACCGGCTTTTCGGAACTTCGTTTGTATGAATCTGATTTGGGACCATGCTTTTCAATGAAGCTGATCTTGCCCTGTGGTTCGAGAATACCCCAAGCGACATCGTGCATATCTGCAATACCGGCCAGCCGCATCTCTGATTCGACTTCGCCTTGCGTGATGCGGTCGCGGCGCAGGTTTTCTCTCAGCAAAACACCGTCGCGGATGACGACACGGGGTTCGCCGTCCAGCAATTTCTCGGCTTTCGGAAACAGATAGGTGACCCAACTCATCGCAATAGCGAGAAACGCGAAAGTTGTAATTGCCAACACCGCACCGGTAAGGCTGAAATCATTGTGCGTGACGCCCTGCTGGATCAGGTCGCCGAGTACGATCATCACCACCAGTTCGAATGGCGTCAGCTGACCAAGTTCACGTTTTCCCATGACGCGGAGCAGGGCATAAAGCACCACAAACATCACCGCTGCCCGACCGACGATATCCATCAGGGATACACCCGCAATTTGACGGGAATGTTGACAACGACCGCGTCGCCATCGAGCACGGTTAGCTCGCCCTGTGTTCCGGCAAACATCGGCGGATTGACCTGCCCGTCGATCTTTACCTTAACGCTCTCACCCTTGTTCAGCGGTCCGTAGCTGAATCGATATTGCCCACCTTCGGAGCCCTCCTCCGAGGGTCCGGGTATCATCGTATTGATCGTCAAGTCGCGCCAATAGGTGGAGGAAATTCCTAATCGCACATCTTTGAACGGCCTCTTTGCCTTGATGGTCGCGCGCATTTCAAAAAATTCGCCATTTCGCAATATTTCGGGAAATTGCAGTGTAACGGTGGCTGAAGGTGTTTGGATTGTTCGCGTTGGGTGGGGTTGCCCTCCGAAAACACCGGCTAACGCGATCGCGAGCAAAAGGCCGATGCCAATAAGCGATGCCGGATTGGCGTGCCTGTGCCAGCCCTTTGCGCTCAAATGACTCTTATCTATTCCTTGGGGATAAGCAGGTGACTGGCGCATGACCCTCCGACGCTTACAATATTATTGCTCAACCTCGTTGTCGTATTTTAGTTCCAGATACCGCCCGCGCGTCGCCAGCTTGTCGAGTTCGCCGCGCGATATCTGGCCGGTCATTGTTTCGATCTCACGGTCTATCAACTTTAGACCATCTACAAGTTGCTGTTCCGGCGTTTTGCCGCCATGTTCCTTGCGCTTCAGTGTTTCCGGGATGCGTTTGTAGCCGTTGATTAGTTCGGGTAGATGCTCGCCGACCAACTTGCGCACTTCGCGCGCAGCAGGATCGTTGTCATCGAGCGTCTGCAACTGTGGCGCTAGCTGGTCTAGGCGAAGGCCGATATCCTGCATCAGGGTTATCGCGGGTGCTGGCAAGGCCGGGCGCTGCGCTTCCAGCCACATTTCCGTCTTGCCCGCGAGCGTTGCCAGATCGGTCTGGCGCAGACTCTCGGTGGTCGGCATCGGCATTTCGGGGTAGCGCATCAGCGCGTAAGCGGCGGCGGCCCCTGCGATGCCGGTTATCATCACCCCCCAAAAGCCGATACCGTCGATAATTGCACCGACAATACCAGCCCCGATCAGCACTGCACCGACCGCAACGGCGGCGCGGCTGATTTTACCCCACAGATACGCGCGGCGCATGGCGCGCGACTTCATACCGATGGGGGCCATGCGGACGTTACTCAACGCACGGCGTGAGTTGTGGATTATTTCATCGGATTGGGATGCAATATTGTTCAAGCGTTATGCCTCCAGCGCCGACAACAGCCCACTTTCCTGCGTAGCCTTGAGCGCCTGTGCTTGGCCCTCGGCACGCGCAATATAGCCCTTCGACTTCTCGACCTCTTTTTCCAGCGCGACCGATGTCTGCTTCATGCTGTCGAGCGCCTTCATCTTGAACGTGTCGATGGCATCCATCGTGTCGTAGATATTCTGGAAGGCGCGGCTCAATGTTTCGAGCGGGATGGTTGCATTGGCCGCCTGCTCGTGAATGCGCGCGGTATTGTCCTTTAGCAGCGCGCCCGTCGCATCGATGATGCTCGCCGTGGTCGTGTTGAGCGCGGTCACTTGGTCCAGCACAAGCTTCTGGTTGGTCATTGCCTGCGCGACCGTCACTGCGGTGCGCAGCGCGCCGACGGTGGTGGTCGAAGCTCGGTCGACGCCCTTGACGAGCTCCACATTGTTCTTCTTGACGAGATCAAGCGCGAGATAACCCTGTACCGTTACCGCCATCTGCGTCAGCAAATCCTGCGTGCGCTGGCGAACATAGAACAGCGCGCTTTCCTTGATCGCCTTTGCCTTCGCCGGATCTGACAGTTCGAGTTCGGCGGCTTTCTCTTCGAGCTTTGCGTCCAGCTGCTTCGACATCACGATCATCTGTTCGAGCCGCCCCATCGCCGCCCACAAATTCTGCCGCTCGACGTCGATCGCGGCGTTATCCATCAATAGCTCGTCCTTGCCATTGGCGAGACGCCCCAAAATCGAACTGATATGCGTTTGCGAACTTTGATAGCTGTCGAAATAGTTGCGCAGCTTGTTGCCCCAGGGAATAATGCCGAACAGCTTCTCCTTGGTCATCAGATTGCCCTTTTTCGAAGGGTCCAGATCCTCAACGGTGCGGCGGAGTTCGGCGAGGTCGGCGCCGACGCCCGAACCTTCGTCCATCCGCCGGATCGGCTTGTCGAGAAAACGGTTGGATTGCCCGGCGGCGTCCATGATTTCCTTGCGACCCATATTGGTTAGCTGATCGACGCGCTTGCCGAATTCGGGGCTATTGACGTCCTGCGCGATCAGGTCCGCGATATAAGCTTCGACTCGCTCCTCCAGCTTGGTCTTCTGGTCGTCGGTAACTGGTACCAGTCCCATCGCCTGCGTCGGCGCCACGACCGGCACCGGGTCGGGCGGGGTCAGTTTCAAGTCGCTGACGGTCTGGGTAACGGTTTCGGTCGACATCGCAAATTCCCTCTGTCCTATCTTCGCTCACAGATGGAACGAGCGCGCGACCAATTCAAGCACTTCCGCCCCCAGCTGTGTTATTTTTCTAATACAGTATCGCTCTGCGCGATCAAAGCTGCTTCGACCAGCGGCGATAATCCTTCGACAACCCGCGATATACCCTTGGCGTTGGGATGGACGCCATCGGGCAGCATTAGCGCCTTCTCCATGACCACGCCGTCGAGAAAAAATGGATAGAGTGGCGCGTCATGTTCTTTGGCAAGGGCGGGAAATATCGCATTGAAAGCATTACCATAATCGGCGCCAAGATTTGGTGCGGCGACCATACCGGTGAGCACTACAGGAATTTGTCGCTTCTCGAGTTCGTCCATCATCGCGGCCATATTCAACCGGGTCTGTTCGGGCTTGATGCCCCGCAGCATGTCGTTGCCACCGAGGCCCAGCACGACCAGATCGGGTTTGCGCTCCAGATTGTCGAGTACGAACGCAAGTCGCGTCCTGCCCGCTGCTGTGGTGTCGCCCGATACCCCTGCATTGTGGACGCGGGCCTTGATACCATCCGCCTTGAGCGCGGCCTGCAATTGCGGCGCAAGACCTTCGCCAGGCGCAAGGCGGTATCCGGCATAGAGGCTGTCGCCGAACGCCACGACCAGCTTGTCATATTGCGCTGAAGCCTCGCGTTTTGCCGAAGCCGGTTCGCTGTTCGTCGAATCAGCGGCCGGTCCGCAGCCAACAACCGCTTGGAGAAGCAGGGCAAGCGCACCATATAGCCGAAAACCTCTGTTCATTAGGACTTCTCCTTGCACGCTCCCGTAAGCACATCGCCGGATATGGCCATCCGCGCGGCAAATGTCACCCTAAGCCTTGGCTCGAACGACGCCGAAGTCTCGATTTTGCGCGGTGTCGATTTGGAGGTGCCTTACGACAGCAGCGTTGCGTTGCTGGGGCCGTCGGGCTCGGGCAAAAGCTCGCTCATGGCGGTGTTGGCAGGATTGGAACAGGCGAGCGGCGGCACGGTGCTGATCGACGGGCTGGACTTCACCAAGCTCGACGAGGACGAACTGGCGCGGGCGCGGCGCGGGCGAATCGGGATCGTGTTGCAGGCGTTCCACTTGCTGCCGACGATGACTGCGCTGGAAAATGTTGCAATCCCCATGGAACTGGCGGGCCTCGACGATCCGTTCGGACGTGCGGCGTCTGAACTGGAGGCCGTCGGCCTCGGTCACCGGATGACGCATTATCCGTCGCAGCTATCAGGCGGAGAACAGCAACGCGTGGCCATCGCCCGCGCAATGGCGGCCGCGCCAAAGATTATCTTCGCCGATGAGCCAACGGGCAACTTAGATGGTTCCACTGGGACCTCTATCATCGATCTGCTGTTCGAGCGTCGTGCAGCATTGGGTGCAACGCTGCTCATCATCACCCACGATGCCGACCTCGCAAAAAAATGCGACCGGGTGATCGCGATGCACGACGGCCATGTGGTGGAGAGCGTGGCTTGAGCCTCTCGCTCGCAGCCATCTGGCGCATCTCCCGCCGCGACCTTTCGGCGCGGATCAGGGGGTTGCGGTTGCTTGCCATCTGTCTGTTTTTGGGGGTGGCAACGCTGGCCGCGATTGGTAGCCTGACCGCAGGCATATCCGAAGAACTCGCGCGACGCGGACAAACGATCCTTGGCGGCGATCTGGAGATTGGGATAGCGCAGCGCGAAGCAAGCGAGGCGGAGCTGGCAGCGCTACAAAAGACCGGAACGGTGTCACAAACCGTCCGTTTGCGCGCTATGGCTATCGGCGAAGACAGCCTGCTTGCCGAATTGAAGGCTATCGACAGCATATATCCCCATTATGGCGCGCTGAAATTGCGTGGTGGCACGGCGGTCAAGGCGCCGGCAAAAGGCGAAGTTTACATCGGCCCTACACTGTCCGAACGGCTCGATATCGAACCCGGTGGCACCGTCCGCTTTGGCGAGGCAACCTTCAAGGTCGCCGGGATCATCGATGAAGAACCCGACCGGTTGGGCGAAGGCTTTGCCCTCGGCCCGGTAGCGATCATCAACATGGCATCGCTCCCCGACACCGGCCTGATCCAGCCCGGCAGCATGTATGAGGCGAAATACCGCATCAAACTGCCCGCTGCTGCTGACCCCACCAAAGTCGGCGAACAGCTCGAAGCACAGTTTCCGTCGGCGGGCTGGGACATCACCGACCGCTCCAACGGCGCGCCGGGAACGCGGCGGTTTATCGAGCGGATGGGACAGTTCCTGACCCTTGTAGGCCTTGCCGCCTTGGTCATTGCGGGCATCGGCGTCGGGAACGGCGTCGGCAGCTATCTCGCGAGCAAGCGCGCAAGCATCGCAACGCTGAAAGTCACCGGCGCGGACAGCAGTACGATTTTCCGCATCTATATGCTTCAGATACTTGCGGTTGCCTTGGTCGCCATCGCGGTCGGCCTTGCGGTCGGCAGCGTCATGCCGATCGCGATAAGCTGGATCGCGGGCGATATCCTGCCGGTCGCCCCCGGCTTCACCCTCCACCCGATGCCACTCGCGGTCAGCGCTATTTATGGCCTGCTGATCGCCATTGCATTCGCCCTCCCCCCGCTCGCCCGCACGCGCACTGTCGCTGCCGCAGGCCTGTTCCGCGCGATAGTCGAAGGTGACGCACGCATCGACCGACGCAGCGCAATCTGGGTGGTGGCGGCGATAGCGGCCATCGTCGCGCTTGCGGTGCTGTCCGCGCGAGAACCCTGGTTCTCGCTCACCTTCATCGGCGCAGCTTTTGGCTTGCTCCTGCTCCTCACCGGCATCGCCTTTCTGCTCCGATTCATCGCCATTCGCCTGCCGCGTCCAAAGGCACCGCTTCCCCGACTTGCGCTCGCCAACCTCCACCGCCCCGGTGCGCAGACGCAGGCGCTGGTGGTCGCGCTCGGGCTTGGACTGACGTTGTTCGTTACGTTGGCAGCGATCCAGACAAGCATCAACAACGAGATTAGAAACAGCGTTCCCGAACGCGCGCCGAGCTTTTTTGTCCTCGACATCCCGCGCGACGGAGCCTCGCAATTCCGCCAAATGGTCCGCGAAGCCGACCCGAAGGGCAGCATCAACTTGATACCTGCCTTGCGCGGGACAATCATCGAATATGGCGGCCAGCGAGTCGACGAGCTCAAGGAAATCCCCGAAGGCGCATGGGTGCTCAACGGCGATCGTGGACTGACCTACAGCGCCACCGTGCCCAAGGGCAGCGAACTTGTCGCAGGCAAATGGTGGGCCGCCGATTACAAGGGCCCTGCTCTGGTCAGTCTCGATGCGGAAATCGCTGAAATACTCGGCGTGGGCATCGGCGACAGCATGACTGTCAGCTTGCTCGGCGTAGAAGTCCCGGCCAAAATCGCCTCGCTCCGCACCGTGAACTGGGAGAATTTCGGCCTCAATTATGTGATGGTGTTTTCGCCGGGCAGCCTAGACAACGCGCCGCACAATATGGTCGCCACGTTGACGGTTTCGAAGGAAGCCGAACGGAAGTTAGCCAAAGCGCTCCCCCCCGCCTTCCCGTCGTCCTCGCTGATCGAAGTCGGCGAAGTGACTGCGCAAATCACGACATTGCTCACCCAAATGGCGCAAGCCATTGCCGCTGCCGCATCGATCGCCATTTTCGCTGGCATCGCGGTGCTGGTCGGAGCCATCGCCGCAGCCCGCCAGTCGCGGATTTACGACGCGGTGATCACCAAGATGCTTGGCGGCACACGCAGCCAGATACTGGGGGCGCAGGCGATGGAATATGGCCTGCTGGCGGTAGTGCTGGGGCTATTGTCGCTGGCACTCGGCATGGCGGCGGCGTGGTATGTTGTGGTGCAAATCTTCGACTTCACATTCGCGCCCGACCCTTTGATACTAATGGTGACCTTGGTGGGCGGTGCTGGTTTGACGTTCGTTCTGGGCATCATCGGTTCGCTGCCGATATTGGCGGCGCGTCCATCCGAGGCATTGCGCAGTTTGTAACTTTCAGAATGATGGCTCGCCTTCGGCGAGCAAGGCACAAAGGCACGAAGGGGCGA
>CAZQBS010000081.1:8794-9957 GCA_964591835.1 uncultured Sphingorhabdus sp.
AAGGCACGAAGGGGCGAGGTGCTCGGCCATTGATGTCGGCACAACATCTTCGCGCCTTTGTGCCTTCTCGCCTTTTTTACATATTCTCCGACCTATGGGCCAATCGCGCCGCCAGTGGTGCTGAAGCAATCAGCTGTAATTGGTGATAGAAAATCGCAGGCAGGATCATCACCCCTGCAATCTCGGCCGGGAACAGCAAAGCCGCCATCGGCGCACCGGTCGCAAGGCTCTTTTGCGCGCCGGCAAAAAGCAACGACACGCGGTCGGCATATTCGAACTTCATCGCGCCCCCCGCCAGCCATGCCGCTGCAAAGGCGAATGCCAGCAGCACAGAAGCCGCGACCATCAACGTCAACAAATCAAAGCCTTTCACCCGCGCCAGCGCGCCGCTCGACACCGCCGCACTGAATGCAACGTAGACCGCCAGCAGGATGACGCTGCGGTCGAAAAAGGAGAGAAGCCTTTTCTCCCTCGCCGCCCATGCGCCGAGCCAGCGCTGCACTGCCTGCCCCAACGCAAAGGGCAGCAAAAGCATCGTCATGATTTTCACCAAGACATCGCTGCCGAGGCCGCTCCCCGCCACCCCGCCGAGCAGCAAAGCAAACAAGGCAGGTGTGGCGATAATCCCGAAAAGGTTGGACAAGGCCGCGCCAACCACTGACGCGGCAACATTGCCCTTGGCCAGCGAGGAATAGCTGATCGCCGACTGCACCGTGGACGGCAAAATCGCGCAATAGAGCAGGCCTGCCGCGAGCAACGGCGACAACCATGTCGCCGCCACTTTCGAAACCGCCAGTCCGGCCAGCGGCATAACGGCATAGGTGAAAGCCAGCATCGCCACCTGCAACCGCCAGCCCTTCGCCGCGCGGCGCACTTCCTCACGCGGCAGCTTCAGACCGTGTAGGAAAAACAGCGCGAAAATGCCGGCAAAGCTGACGTTCTGCGCGACCGGCAGGCCAGCGCCCGACACCGGCAGCACCCACCCCAACAACACCGCACCAAGCAGCATTAAGACAAAGCGGTCGGGGATGAGGCTGGTCATCCGTCGCTTTTGGCTGGACACGTGTTGCGCCGCAACACAAACTTCGCTAAAGGCGCGGCCTATCATAACCCTTTCCCGTTCGTGCTGAGCCTGTCGAAGCACGATCGCACCTGCCCAATCC
>CAZQBS010000082.1:0-2128 GCA_964591835.1 uncultured Sphingorhabdus sp.
CGGCTGTGCCGCGCGTGAGCGTGACCCAAAGGAAATGTTCGGCCAGATCAATCGTTTGGCCTTGGCACCGTTGGGTGCGATGACCGGGCGCGGTCCCGTCGGCAACACTGGGCGCTCCAATGTCAGTGCATTCCTGCCAATGGACTTGCCCGAGGATTTGCAACGCGAGATTTACGGCAAGTCATCATGATTGTTCGGTTGCCGTTCCAAAGCATCACTGCTAGTTCGCGAGACATGCGGGGTATGTTGACTTCATTGATGCTGGTATTTGCCATCTTGTTTGGCAACGTCATCATGCCGACTATTGCCCATGCACAAGCAGCGCAGGTCGGTCATGTAGCCGAAGCACGCGACAGTCACGAACATGACGTATCGAGCGACGAAGATTCACAAGAGCGCGACAGCGACAAGCCCTGTCATGCTGTTGTGCATCATCATTGTAGTGCTGCCCTGAGAGCGGACCTTCCAGCCATCGCGATGACGCCTATGTCGGCGCAACTTAAAGCGATTCCTTTGTCATCGGCCAAATTGGCGTCGCTCTCGCAAGCGCCACCTACCGAGCCACCCGCCGCCTGAACCATGCTGCTTTGCGTGGAGGCATGTTTGCCTCTGCGTCTGTGACATTGGTTTCAGGAGTTTCAACATCATGCTTATATCTTTGCGCGCCGCCTTGCTGGCGGGCGCGCTCATGGCAACGGGGTCTATCACCCGTGCCGAACCCATCGCCATTGCAGACGCTTTGGCCCAAGGCGCGCAAAATTCGCCGCGCGTTACCCAAGCGAAGGCTCAGGCTGACGCAGCCGAGGCACGCGCACGGCAAGCGGGCGTGTCACCCAATCCCGAACTCGGCATCGAGGTCGAGAATTTTGCTGGGTCCGGCGCATTTCAGGGGCTTCGCAGCACCGAAACGACGCTTGCGCTGAGCCAGCGGATCGAGCTGGGCGGCAAGCGCGGCGCGCGGGTAGACGTCGCCCGCGCCGAGCGTGATTTTGCGTTTCTGTCCTACAAAACGGCATTGGCCGATTTGGATCGCGATATTCGTGTGGCTCATGCCGAGCTACGCGCCGACGAAGACCGCGCGGTGTTGGCACGCGACAACACTGCATCAGCCGAAGAGCTTGCAAGGACGGCGAGAGTACTGGTCGATGCAGGTCGCGAACCACCGCTTCGCCAGCTCCGCGCAGAAGCCGCTTTGGCGGAGGCTCGAGCAGAGCAAGCGCGTACGTTCGGTGAGCTTCTTAGTTCGCGCCGCCTCCTCGCGGCGCTGATCTGGAGTGACGACCCGGAACTGTCAGCCACATTTGTGGAGGAAGCGGCGCCTGCCAATGTGCCGGTTGAAGCACCGACCTTGAACGAACAGCTAGCGATTGCGCAAAAAAACGCTGCGCTTGCCAGAGTGCGGCTTGCCCGCGCGAACGCCGTGCCCGATGTTACGGCAAGTGGCGGCGTCAGGCGTTTTGCCGAGGGCCGGGAAACAGCGTTAGTGGCCGGTGTATCGATCGCTCTGCCTTTTCGGGACCGAAACCGAGGCAATATCGAGGCATCGCAGTCGGAAAGTATGGCAGCCGAGGCAGCCGCCATGCTCGCCCGCAACGAAGCCAACCGGGCCCGATACGATGCTCGGATGCTCCTTGGTGCCGCCGAATTGCGCTACGAAGCGTTGGCAGGCCTTGGCATCTCGCAAGCAGAGGAGGCGCTCCGGCTGGCCCAGATTGGCTATAACGCCGGCAAATTCTCGCTGCTCGAATTGCTGGATGCGCGAAATGCGCTGAATGCCGCCAGACTCAATCTCATCCAGGCCCGGCTCGACCGCGCCGAAGCGCTCGCTGCGCTTATCCGCGCCAACGCGCTGTAAAGGACAATCTTATGGAAACCGAAAACAACAGAAACAAACTCATTGCAGGAGCGGCCGTTGCGGCGCTCGTTCTTGGCGGTGGTGGCGTGATGCTCGGTCGCACAATGTTTGCGCCGTCAACCGAAGCTGTCAGCGAGGCCGCGCCTGAGGAAAAAGAAGGAGAAGGCCATGTCGAAGGCCAAATCCTGATGGACGAGGCACGAGCAAAAGCTGCGGGTATCGTCACCGAGGCGTTTCAATCGGGTGGGCTGGGTGCCGAGATCTTGGCGCAAG